>JAEHGX010000009.1 GCA_019248265.1 Candidatus Falkowbacteria bacterium S5_I03 | reverse complement strand
GTTCATGGCAAATGGTATCATATGAAGTATTATTTATCATTTCCGGCAGATAGCTTTCCAAAAAAACTATTTAGATTACTAATAATTAAATCCGGTTGGTTTATATTAATTGCATCAATAATAAACTTTAAAGTGTTGTTTGTTTGTAAGTCGTCATCTGAAAAAACCCAAATATATTTTCCATCAGCCAAAGATGCCGCCTCTATAATTCCTGGAGCAATTTTTCTGTTTTTACTGTCTCTTATGTATTTTACATTATCAAAAAGATTGATAAATTTATCCGATATTTCTTTGGTGTTATCAATGCTTTGATTGTCAAGAATAAAAACATTAACCTCGTCTCTTATTTTTTGATCTGAAAATTGAGCAGTAATACTTTCTAGGCACTCTTGCAGAAATGTTGCCCTGTTATAAGTTGGAATGCAGATACTAATTAATTTTTGAGCCATATTATTTTTAGTAATTTTTTATAACTTAGAATATGTTTTATTTTTACATTTCTGGAGAAATTTTTTGGCAAAAATTCTTGGTTATTGGCAATTATTTTTTGGTAGTAACCCCGCCAGAGTCGGTCGCGATAAAAAAAATGCTTAATTTTGTTTTTACTGCCCCAAGTTTCATTATCGCCGCGGTTTAAAATTATTTCTTTAGCAATTACACCGGCAGTAAATTCCATGTTAGTATAAAAGAAAAGCGATGGCAAAGGGAACATGTCTGATTTGTCGTTAAATTTTTCAAAAATGTAAAAATTTTTGTCGTAGATTTCTTTTTTAATTATCCAATCGGAACAAAGAGTAGTGTAATAATCAATACTGGTGTTGAATTTAGTGTTTAGGAGCGCAAAAAATTCTTTTTTATCTTTCATGATAATATCTTCATTTACTTTGAGAAGATTCCTATATTGAGTGGTACTGGTGTCGCTAAAACCAAGCAAGTTTCCTAAAATGAGATCGGAATGATTTTTATTAATAAAATTAATAACGGTAATTAATGAGTCTGGCGATTGTAAATCGTCATCGGAAAAAACCCAGATATATTCGCCATCGGCTAGTGAAGCGACTTTAATAATTCCGGGAATTATTTTTCTGGGTTCCGAGTCTCGAATATATTTTATGTTATCATAAACAGCGGTGAACGGTTTTACTATTTCAGCAGTATTGTCTGCACTTTGATTGTCTAGAATAAAAATATCAACTTGGTTTTTTATAATTGGATTGGAAAATTGATCAGTCAAACTTCTCAGGCATTCTTTTAAAAAGGGCGCGCGGTTAAAAGTCGGTATGCAAATGCTAAGAAGCGGTTTGTCCATATTATTTATCCAAATTATTTATTATTTTTTCAATCATTTTTTGAAAAGAAACACTCGGTTTCCAGCCAGTAGCCATTTTTAATTTTCGGGCATCGCCGATTAAGATGCTTCTTTTCTCGTCAATTATTTTTTTATCTTCCTGGACATATTTTTTCCAGTCTAAGCCAAAAGCTTTAAAGGTGGTTTTTATAAAATCTAAAACCGAATGGGCTTGCCCGGTGGCGATAATAAAATCATCGGCTTTTTTTAAGTTTAAAATTAATTTCATTGCCAAAACATAGTCGGGCGCATAACCCCAATCAACGCGCGCCTTTAAATCGCCAACGATTAGTTTTTGTTCTTTTTCGTCGGCGATATTTTTGGCGCCGCGGATTATTTTCATCGATAGAAAGTTGGCCGTTCGATATTCAGATTCATGATTGTACATTATACCGACCGCGGCAAAAACTTGATATTTTTCGCGGTATAAACGACACAAATTAGCACCACCTTCTTTACTAAGTCCATAAGCGCCAGTTGGTTTAAAGGGGGTTTTTTCGGTTTGAATTTTAGTCGGAGTATTGCCGAATAATAAAGAAGAGCCGGCGTAAAATATTTTTGTTTTTGCGGAAAATAATCGGATGCCTTCCAAAAAATTTAAAAATGCCAGAACGTTTATTTCGTAGCTTTGGCGCAGTTCCTGATAGATGTCGCCACGCTTATCTTGGGAAGAGAAATGATAAGCGGCTAAATAATAAATTTCATCAGGTTTAAATTTTTTGATAAGTGAAAAAACTTGTTTTTGGTCGCTGATGTTTATTTTATTTTTCCAAATTACGTTGTTAGTTCTTATGCCATTTTTATCCAAGCCGATAATCGTGTAATCAAAATCAGATAACAATTTAAATAGCAGCTTTCCGTCTTGGCCGCCCGCGCCGACAATTATCGCTTTTTTGTTGGCCGTTTTCATAAGCCGATTATTTCTATATTAGGCAGCGGAAATATTAATTTGCCGCCACTTGCTAAAAATTCTTTTTCTCTCTCTATAATATTATCTTTAAAGTGCCAGGGGAGAACCAGAAAATAGTCGACACCGGATTTTTTGGCTTCCGCTTCGGAAACAATTAGAATATTAGTCCCCGGGGTTTGGCGTCCAAATTTATATTCATTGACATCGGCGATTGCGGGGATGTCAGTAATTGTAAATTCGCAATATTGCAAAATGACATTTCCCTTGGTGGAAGCGCCGTAGCCTAATATTTTTTTATTTTCCGATTTTAATTTTTTAATTAAGTCGATTAATTCCAGTTTATGCTTTTCAGTTTTTTCTTTAAAAGTTAAGTAAATATTCAAATCATTAAATCCACCCGCTTCCTCCAATTCTAGAATTTTGTTTATTTCCTCGGTTGCCTCTTTATAAGCTGAGGACTTTTTAGCCAGCGTGAGAGCAAAGCTGGCCCCGTTTATCCGGTTCATTTCAATATCAATTATTTTTAAGCCCGCCCTATCAGCCATCCACTTAAATTGTTTAAGCGCATAAAATTCTAAATGTTCATGGCAAATGGTATCATATGAAGTATTATTTATCATTTCCGGCAGATAGCTTTGTTCTACTACCCAAATACCTTCATTATCCATCACGCTCTCAATTTCTTTCATTATTTCTAAGGGTGCTGGTAAATCATAAAACATGGCGATAGAGGTAATTGCTTTGGCTTTTTTATCTCCCCTTTTTTGTTGCACGATATTTTTGGAAAAGAAATCGGCCACGCTATCAATATGAGTCGGATAATATTCTTTAAATTTTTTAGAAGTCGGGTCTATGCCTAAGAGGTCCAGGTTTTTATTTTCATATTTAGAGAGTAGAGTGCCATCGTTGCTGGCAATATCAATTATTAAATCGCCATCAGACAAGGCGACGCGGTTTTCTATTTTTTTAACAATCTCGCCCAGATGTTCAACCATGGATTTATTAAGTCCGGAGCGATAGCCATAGTTATCGCCGTAGAGCTTTTCCATTTGGTAATCATGTTTTAATTGGAGTAGGCCGCAAACATCTTCGCCATTAAGACTAACGCATTTAACTATTTCCAATGGGCCGCGTTCCACTTCATCTTCCGGTTTTGGAAAAATACCGGTTAAATGCTGATGGCCTAAATCTAAAATGGAAACTAAATTTTTATTGCCGCAAATCCGGCATTTGGCTATCTCTTGATAAAGCATAATTTTATTTTTGATTTAAATCGCTTTCCAACATTATTTTAACCAGTTCCTTAAAAGTTACTTTCGGTTTCCAACCGAGTTGTGTCAGCGCCTTAGAACTGTCGCCCATTAAAATATCAACTTCAGCGGGGCGGAAGTATTTAGGATCAACTTCAATTAAAACTTGGCCGGTGTTTTTATCCACACCCTTTTCTTCCAGCCCCTGTCCTTGCCAGGCAATTTCATAGCCAGCCAGCTTGAAGGCTTCTTCGCAAAATTCTCTGATGCTATGAGTTTCTCCGGTCGCGATTACAAAATCGTCCGGAGTTTCTTGCTGGAGCATTAACCACATGGCTTCGACGTAATCTGGCGCATAGCCCCAGTCGCGTTTAGCGTCAAGGTTGCCGAGCATTATTTTGGTATTGCGGCCGGCTTTAATATCGGCGATTCCTTCAGTTATTTTGCGGGTGACAAAAATGCGTCCGCGGCGGGGTGATTCATGATTAAATAGAATGCCGTTGCAGGCGAACAGACCATAGGCTTCGCGATAATTTTTAACTGTCCAAAAAGAAAATAGTTTAGCGACTCCGTAAGGCGAGCGCGGATAGAAAGGAGTCTTTTCGGTTTGGGGCATTTCTTGAACTTTGCCGAATAATTCAGAAGTAGAAGCTTGGTAGAATTTTGTTTTAATGCCCGTTCCTTTAATGGCGTCTAACAATCTTAAAGTTCCGATACCATCTATCTCGGCCGTATATTCTGGAAGCTGAAAAGAAATATGGACATGGGACTGGGCGCCTAGATTATAAATTTCATCTGGCTTTATTTCTTCTAAAAGACGATTAAGGTTGCTGGAGTCTATTAAATCGCCGTAATGAAGATGAAAATTTAAATTCTTGTCACTCAGCAAATGGTCTATTCTTTCCGTGTTAAAAACGGAAGCCGCTCTTCTGATGCCATGGACTTCATATCCTTTATTCAAAAGGAACTCGGCCAAATAAGATCCGTCTTGTCCGGTGATGCCGGTAATTAATGCTTTTTTCATATTTATTTCTCTTTTATTTTTGATGATTTTAATTATTTATTTTTTGTTTCATTTGGTAGTATTAAAAAATTTTGACCAATTATTACTCTTTCAAAATGATAATCTATACTTTTTACAAAATCGACATATTCCTGAAAAGATAATTTTAATTTTTCTTCAAGCAAATATTCATACTCAAAAATTATAGGGCATCTATTTTTTTTAATTGTCTCAACTGCACCTTTCATGGCTAATAAATCTCCGCCCTGTATGTCGATTTTTATAAAACTAACTGGTTTTTTAAATTGAATTTCATCAATGGTTAATGTTTTTACTTGATGACCATTCTGATTGATATAATCTATTCCGTATGCGCCGTAAGTATTATATTCTTCAAAATTTTGTTCTTGAAAAAATAATGACTCTCCGCTTTTGTCGTGTACGGCGCCAAAATAAGTAATAATATTTTTTGCATTTTCTTTACAATTTTTTTCTAATATGGAATATACAAAACTGTTAGCCTCAAAAGCGTGGACTAGTCCGTTATCACCAACTAGTTTAGACATTAAAACTGCCATTTGTCCAAAATTTGATCCAATATCTATAACTTCCGTGTTTGGCTTGGCGTACTTTTTTATCACGTCATACACAGGTTCTTCAAATATCTTATTTTTTTTTATTGTGTTTGCAATATCGTCGCTATATGCATCTTTAGGCAGCCAATAATTGCCAGTAGAAGTTTCATGAAATGATAGCCGTGTTGTTTTAACGGATTTCTTAGTTTCTCTAATAATGCGAATTCGAAATTTTTTTAAAATTGCCTTTATAATTTTTTTCATATTTATATTGATTTTATTAATCTGGCAGGTACTCCGGCCACAATTGTATTATCGTCTACGTTTTTAGTTACCAAACTACCGGCGGCAATGACAGCGTTCTGTCCAATAGTTACCCCTTTTAGAATTGTTACCCCCGATCCTATCCAGGCGCCCCTTTTTATTAAAATTGGAGCTTCGGTTATTGCTTCTTGTCGTTCCTTGTCTAATTTTTGGTAATCATGTCCACGAGCGATTACCATTACTTTATGGCTGAAAAATACAAAGTCTTCAATTTTAATGGAGCCAGCATTATCTCCGGCGTTTAGTAAAACGTCAGTCAGATATACATTGTTGCCCACATTTATATTTTTAGCGCCGTGAAAAACTCGGAAGCCCTTATCAAATCGGACGTTGCGACCGACTTGGCCGATGCCAAAAATATATTTTAAGCGCAGATAATCAACACCTCTTGCAAGTTTAACAAAAAAGCGAAAGATTATTCTTAATACTAAATAAATAAGCGGGTATTTTTTTAAATAATTAATAATTTTCGACATATTTCTTATTTTCCTCCTCGGCTTATAATTGTGGCTACCGTTTTCATAATAATGGCGAGGTCTAAGAATAGGGAGCGGTTTTTAATATAAAATAAATCATTCTGCAATTTTTTAAGAGTATCCTCTTCTGTAGGCGAATGGTATTCACCAGAAATTTGGTCCCAGCCGGAAAGACCGGGTTTGACTATTAGTCTAGTATTGTAAAAAGAAATTTTTTGTTCTAGGGCTTCTGCCAACTCCGGCCTTTCGGGCCGCGGGCCGATAAAGCTCATTTCTCCTTTTAAGATATTTATCATCTGTGGAATTTCATCCAATCGCGTTTTGCGCAAAAAATTTCCAAAAGCGGTAATTCTTTTATCGCCGTCAACTGTTAGAGCGCGGTCATTATCGGTTTCGCGCATGGTGCGAAACTTAATGATGGTAAATAGCTTTCCTTGGCGGCCGAGGCGTTTTTGGCGGAAGAAAATCGGGCCCCGACTTTCCAATTTAATAATCAGGGCAATCAGCGGCCAAAAAATTAAAGAAATTATTAAAACAATTAGCGCGCCGATAAAGTCCATAATTCTTTTTAAAAGATTGAAATAGCCGCGCTGGTTTTCCCGCAAGTTCTCTAAAAACCAATTGGCGCTAATTTCTTCCACCGGAATTTTACCACTCAAAAGTTCATAAAAATCTGGATAGCTATAAACGCTAATTCGGTTTTGCAAAAGGTTAAGCAGGGCATCGGTCGTTTTCGCGGAGCCAAAATCATCACAAACGACCACGATTTTTACCTTCTCGCCTTCTACTTGATTTTTTAATTTTTCTAGCTCGCTCTCGTCGGGGATTATTATTTCTAGCCTATAGCCGGCGCCGGGATTTTTGTTTAGTTCGCTTTGCAGGGCGTGGCTTTTCTCATTATTGCCCATAATTGCCAGACCCACCCCAGGGACGGCGCGCTGGATCGTTTGGTATAAGTAGCGCCAAATAAAAAAGAGTCCCAAGAAAAAAGCAATAAATAATGCCAGATTAGTTCTTGGGGCGACGTTAGACGCGACATTTAAATAGAAATAGGTTATGGAAATTAAGCTGGCGACGGCCGCGGCGCTCATCACCGCCTTTAAAAAGCGGCGGCTTCGAGTCCTTAAGTTTAAATCATAAAGTCCGCTAATATAAATAGCAATTAGCCAAAAAATAAAAACCAGAAGAAAGGGCCAAATATGCTTTTGAAACTGCTCGTTAAAGGCAGCTTGAGGATATCTGAATAGCAGTACTAATGACAAAGCTAAAAACAGAGAAGTTAAATCGCCACTGAGGAGAATTATTTTTTTAAAACCGCTGGTCATATAAGGCCAATATAACAGTTTCCGCTTGAAAAATCAATCGTTTTTATGTTATCTTTATAGAAATATGATATACTATAAATAAATAAGGAGCCTGTTGGGCGCCTAAACCAGTCTTTCCATAAAAATTAGCTAAAATAAGATAAAAATATGGTAAACAATCAGAAAATAAAGGAAGTACTTAGCCGCGGTGTCGAGGAGGTTATTGACTTTAAAGATTTGGAGGCTAAACTTTTGTCCGGTAAGCCTTTAAGAATTAAACTCGGAATTGACCCAACCAGCCCCAATATTCACCTAGGTCGCTCCATCCCGCTTTTAAAATTGCGTGATTTTCAAGACTTGGGCCATCAAATAGTTTTTATTATCGGCGACTTTACCGGGACAATTGGTGATACTTCGGACAAAAACAGCGAACGCCCGATGTTAGACGAGGCAGTGATTAAGGAAAATATTAAAAATTATATTGCCCAAGCCGGAAAAGTAATTGATGTTACTAAATGCGAGGTTCATTATAATAGCGAATGGTTGGCGAAGTTGGAATATAAAGAAGTTTGCCGCCAAGCCGATATTTTTTCGATTAATGAATTTATTTCGCGTGATAATATTCGCCGTCGCTTGGATGCCGGCTCCCGCGTTTCTTTGCGCGAAGTGATGTATCCGATGATGCAGGGCTATGATTCCGTGATGATTAAAGCGGACGTGGAACTAGGCGGCACAGACCAGCGCTTTAATTTGCTCGCCGGTCGGGAAATGCAACGCGCTTATGGCCAAACACCGCAAAACATTATTACTAATCCGCTCATTGAGGGTTTAGACGGACGCAAGATGAGCTCCAGTTGGGGAAATACCGTTAATCTTTTTGATTCACCCGCGGAAATGTTCGGTAAGCTTATGTCTCTGCAGGATGAATTTATTATCAAATATTTTACCTTATTAACCAGAGTTAATGAGACGGAGATTAAAAAATATGAAGAAGCGCTTAAAAAAGGCGCTAATCCGCGTGACTATAAAATTTTATTAGCTAAAGAGATTGTCCGATTTTATCACAGTGAGGCAGATGCTCAGGCGCAGGAGGAAAATTTTATTAAAGTTTTTTCTAAAAAGGAGATGCCCGATGAAATTATTGAATTAAAACCGACCAGTTATAATTTAGTATCCGTTCTTTTGGAGTCCGGCCTAGCCTCTTCTAAATCTGAGGCCAAGCGCGTCATTGAACAGGGCGGCGTTAAAATTGACCAACAAGTCGTTAAGGAATTAGATTTTGATATTCCTGCGGGCGCAATTTTACAGAAAGGAAAATTAAAATTTCTTAAGATAGTTTAAGTCTAAGCCAAACATTTATGGCGGAAAGCGACTCTAATTGGCCACAGATTGGTAACGAGCAGGCGATTGAATTTTTAAATCGCGCGGTTTCTGGCGGTCGGATTGCTCAGACTTATGTCTTTATTGGTTCGGATGATTTAGGCAAATCAACCGTGGCTTTAGCTTTTGCTCATAATCTAATGAGTAAAGTGCTTGGTCCCCAAGAAGGTTTTAATAGTGATCTCCATATTTTGAAGCCGGATGACGGTAAAAAATCAATCTCTATTGAACAGGTGCGCCAGTTTATTAAAGATTTAAGCTTAAGTCCTTTTCTTAATGCTTATAAGATAGGTATAATTAAGGAGGCTGACAGCTTAAGTTCGGAAGCGCAGAGTGCAATTTTAAAAACCCTGGAAGAGCCTAAGGGGGAAACGGTTATCATTTTACTCGCCAAGAGCGAGGAAAATTTATTGCCCACGATTTTATCACGCGGCCAAAAATTATATTTTAATCCGGTAAAAGCAGAAACTATTTACGATTATTTATTAACTGAGCACCAGGCCAAGCGTTCGCTAGCCAAAGATTTGGCCAACTTAGCTCTGGGGCGACCGCTTAAAGCGGCTAGATTTTTGGAGAATCCGGAGACTTACGCCGCTTATTTGGAGAAAGCGAGTTTGTTTTTAAAATTGTTTAATACCGGCCTTAATGAACGTTTAAGCGTATTGGATAAATTGTTTAGTGATAAATCTTACGGCGTGGCGGCTCTTTCAGGCGCAGAAGATATTTTAACAATGATTGAAGGCTTGTTGCGCGATTTATTTTTGCTTCACTTTAATCAGCCGGAAAAAATTCAACATTCGGCTTTAGCCGCCGAACTCAAAGAGGCCCTGCAAGCGATTGATATTCTGGTAGCTTCTAAAAATAGCAATGATAATTTTTCCGCTTTTATCTTATTAAAATTCAAATTAACGGCGATGGCGCGGGAGTATCTGCTGGCCAATGTTAATCCGCGCTTAGTTTTGGAACAATTAGTAATTAATTTATAAAAATATATGAAGCACAAAAAAGTTATTCTTGGCGCTTGCTTGGCCATATTGGGGCTGTCTTTATCGGCTTGTTCAATTTCGACCAACTCTTCCAATAATAGCGCCACTCAGGATAGCAGCGTTTTTCTTTCAACTGATGGTGGTAACACTTGGCGCACGGCCGCGGCTTTAGCTACTACCGGGCAGGCTCAAGACATCAAATCTTTGAACGTTAATACGATGACCATGGATCCGGCGGATAATTTAGCAGTCTATTTGGCGACTTATGAGCATGGTTTATATTATACTTATAATGTTCTTAACACCGGTTGGATTAAGGTTAAGAATTTGCCGGAAGCAACTGTTAACGATGTTAAAGTCGACCCGAAGAGTAAATGTGTAATTTACGCTGCCATTTCTAATCGCCTATATCGTTCCAGCGATTGCGCCCGTACTTGGGATCAGGTTTATTTTGATACCGACCCAGCTGTCAGTGTGAATGCGATTGTGATTGATTTTTATAATACTAAAAATATTTATATCGGCACTTCGCGCGGCGAGATTATCAAAAGTATTGATAGCGGAGCTTCGTGGCGAACGATTCGCCGCTTAGAAGAAGGCGTATCTCGCTTGATTATTTCACCTTTAGACAGCCGCTTAATATTTGTCGCTTCTGCCAAGAATAATATTTATAGTTTTACTTCCAACAGCGCGACTAATGCCGCTGATTCCGGCAACATCGACCAGAATTTTATGGTAGTTAACTGGAATGATTTAAACACCGTTCTAAAAGATTATAATCTCGGCTCTTCATTCAAGGATTTTGTGGTTTGTGCGGCGGATGGTAAGATGTTTATCGCGACTAATCAAACTATTTTGCGTTCTCCGGACAATGGCATTACTTGGGAGCAAATAAAACTTATTCAGCCTGATAAAGCCGCGACCGTTAATGCTTTAGCCGTCAATCCGAAGAATTCTGATGAACTATATTATGTAACCAATACGACCTTCTTTAGTTCTTCAGACGGGGGCGTTACTTGGGCGACCAAGAAGTTGCCGACCACGCGCGCCGGTCGCAATTTATTAATTGATTTTAGCAATCCAAAGAATATTTACTTAGGTACCATAAAATTAAAATAAAAAATATATGAATCAATATTTAGCAGACAAACAAGGAGATTTTTCCAACGCAATTGATTTCTTCAAAAAAGAAATTGCGACTCTTCGAACAGGCCGCGCTAATCCGGCGGTTTTAGATGGCATCCAGGTTGAAGCTTATGGGGTTATGAATCCGCTTAATACCGTGGCGAACATTGCCGTTTCTGATGCGCGCAATATTTTAATCGCCGCTTGGGATAAGGGGATTTTGAAAAACATTGAGAAGGCGATTGTTGATGCCGGCTTAGGTCTGGGAGTAGTTAATGAGGGCGATAAAATTCGCTTAACCGTTCCGGCTTTAACCGAAGAAAATCGTAAAGATTTGGTGAAAAAACTTAATGAAAAAATGGAAAAAACCAGAATCATTTTACGCCAAGTCCGAGAGGCGATTAAGAGCACGATTGAGAAGGTTTATGATGACAAAGAAATGAGCGAGGACGATAAATTCCGTTTCATTAAAGAATTGGATGAATTTTCGGCGCGTAAGAACGAAGAATTGAAGGATGTCCGTGACCGCAAGGAAAAGGATATCATGGAAATTTAAGAATTAACCAACACTACAAATGTTTTTAACAATTATTATATTTATTTTAGTTTTGTCGGTCTTGATTTTTGTGCACGAGCTTGGTCATTTTATGACCGCTCGACGCCTGGGAGTCAGGGCGGATGAATTCGGTTTTGGATTCCCGCCGCGCGCCATCGGTTTTTATAAGAATAAAAACGGTAAATGGCAGCGCGTGGTCGGCAGTAAAACTTATGAAAGTTTAGAACAAAGTACGGATGCCAAGAAAATTCCGGCGCTTGGTTCAACTATTTATTCGCTTAATTGGTTGCCAATCGGTGGCTTCGTTAAAATTAAGGGCGAAAATGGAGATGGCGAAAATGACCCCGATAGCTTTGCCGCCAAAAAGATTTGGAAGCGGGTAATCATTTTAGCGGCCGGTGTGATTATGAATATTCTTTTGGCTTGGGTAATTTTTTCTATCGGTTATATGATGGGCTTGCCGCAAGCGACCGCTGAATTAGGATCCAGAGCGATAATTTCTGAACAGCGGGTAGCAGTGATTGATGTTTTGCCTGGCTCACCGGCGGAAAATGCCGGTCTTAAGGCCGGAGATTTAATCTCTCGAATAAATGGGGAAGCGGTCGCCACTGAAATCGATGTTCAAAAAATTATTGGCATTCGCGGCGGACAAGAAACAGAAATTATTGTCAGTAATAATGGTGAAGATAAGATATTAAAGGTTACTCCGGCTGCCAATTTGAGTGGCGCTGAAGGTCGAGCGGCTATTGGTGTCAGTATTATGGCCGCCGGGACTGTCCGCTATCCATTTTTTAACGCCATTTGGGAGGGAGCAAAAACTACTATCTGGACCTTGAAAGAAATTTTTGTGGCCTTTGGTAATTTAATTGGCAGTTTATTCCACGGCCAGTCGGTGGCGGCTGATTTTGCGGGTCCGGTCGGAATTGCCAATATTACCGGTCAAGCTGCGCGTCTAGGCTTGATTTATCTTCTGCAGTTAACGGCTTTATTATCTCTTAATTTGGCTGTAATTAATATCTTGCCTTTCCCGGCTTTAGACGGCGGTCGTATTTTCTTCTTGTTGATTGAAAGAATTAAGGGCAAGCCGGTCCGCCGGGACGTGGAAGCTGTTATCCATAATATCGGCTTCATGTTACTGATTGTTCTGATTATTTTTATCACCTATAAAGACATTGTTAAACTGTTTTAAAAGTGAAGAAGTTGCTAACCAGAGGCGTATAAACAAATGTAATAATTAACTCACTAAATATATGAAAATTAAAATTAAAGCTACGCGCTTAGAAATGACCGACGCTATTAAGCAGTATATTGAAAACAAGATGGACGCGGTGGAGAAATATTTAGGCACTAAAGTGAAAGTCATTAATTGTGATTTTGAAGTTGCTAAGACAGTTGGCGGCCAGCATAAGGGTGATATTTTTCGCGCTGAGGTTAATTTAGAAGTACCTAGTGAAATTTTAAGGGTAGAGAAGACCGAAAGTGATCTGTATAAGGCGATTGATAAGGTTAAAGATCACTTGGAACTGGTTGTTAAAAAATATAAGGAAAAATTGATTGATAAGAAACGAGGAAAATAGATTTTTTCTGAGGATGAGCTGTGGATAACTAGAATAATTTTACTATTAGTTAGTGATAAAAAAAGTCCAAAATTGAATTTTTGGGCTTTTTTATTGGGGTTTTCGCTATTGTTGGCAAATACTATATATGGTATAATAACTTATATCCCGACCACAACATAAGCGCAAGAATCGGGAAATTAATAAATTTTTACTCTTATACAAGTATGCTTAAGAAGATTGTCTCATATGGAGGCGAAACCCGAGAATTATCTTTACCGGATTTAGAAAATAAATTGGTCGCCGCCGGCCAAAAATCAGGATTAGGCGCGGAAAAAATAAAGGCGGTCGCGGCGGAAGCCTGGCAAACGCTTTATGAAAACATGCCGGAGCGCGAGGTTGATAAAGCCTTGACCCAATCCGCGGCGCAGCATATTAAAGATGACCCGAATTATGATAAATTAGCAGCCTCTTTATTTTTAAAAGGTATTTATTGGGAAGTTTTAGGGGTTGATTCTAATGATGACAATTTTTCGGAGATTTATCGCGCTGGCTTGAAGAAAGAATTACGCGCTGGTATTGATAAGGGCTGGTTATCCTCAAAATTACAGCGGTTTGATCTTGATAAACTGATAGTTCTTTTAGACCCGTCTCGCGATGAATTATTTACTTACGCCGGTATTGAAACTTTGTCGCGTCGTTATATGATGCGTGATGAAAAACAAAAATTGACTGAGGTACCGCAATATTTTTGGTTGCGGGTGGCAATGGGTTTGTCTTGGAATGAGGAGGAGCCGGATAAAGTGGCGGCGGATTTTTATGACCGCATGTCCAAACTTTATTATATTTCAGGAGGCTCGACCAATGTTAACGCCGGCGCTCGTTCGCCGCGCCTGAGCAACTGTTTTATTATGGAGATGGAAGACAATGTTGATCATATCGGTAAAACTGTTTCTGATGTTTTGAAATTATCTAAAGCGACCGGAGGCATCGGCTTAGCGGTTACTAAATTACGGGCTAGCGGCTCGCCTATTTCTACTAACAATACTTTTTCTTCCGGCCCCGTTCCTTTTTTACATATTATTGATTCTGCTATCCGCGCGATTTCCCGCGCCGGCAAGAAAATGGGGGCCCTCTGTTTCTATATGGAGAATTGGCATTTTGATTTTCAGGAATATTTAGATTTAAAACAAAACGCCGGTGATGATTACCGTCGCACCCGAACCGCCAATACCGCTGTTTATTTATCGGATGAATTTATGATGCGGGTTAAGAATGATGATTATTGGTATTTGTTCGATCCCCAAGAAACTCCAGATTTAATTGATTTGTACGGTGAAGATTTTAGCGTGCGTTATCAAAAATATTGTCATTTAGCCGAACAAGGCGAAATGCGCGTCTTTAAAAAAGTTAAGGCTTTAGATCAATTCCGCCAGATGATAGTTTCTCTGCAAGCCTCGGCTCATCCCTGGATAACTTTTAAAGATACAATTAACGTCCGCGCTCTCAATAATAATACCGGGACAATTTACGGCTCTAATTTATGCACGGAAATAACTTTGCCGACTAATAAAGATAATGTTGCCGTTTGCAACTTGGCGTCTATAAATTTGGTGCGCCACTTAAAAGAAGATAATGGGAAGTTTAGTATTGATTGGTCGGAGCTTGAAAAAAGTGTCCGCTTAGCCGTTCGCCAATTAGATAATTTGGTTGACATTAATGAGCCGCCAATTATTGAAGCGCGTAATTTTGACAGTCATAATCGAGCGGTTGGTTTAGGTGTCATGGGGCTCGCGGATATGTTTGAAAAATTTGATATTGCTTATGACTCAGCCGAGGCTTATGAGCTTAGCGACGCCGTGATGGAATTCATTAGTTATCAGGCGATTGATGCCAGCGCTGATTTAGCACAAGAGCGTGGCGCCTATAGTAATTTTTATGGCTCCCGCTGGTCCAAAGGCTTTGTGCCGTTAGATACGGTTAAGGTTTTGGAAAACGGACGCGATATCGGCGAAAAATCCGAAATCAATGTTTCCTTTAGACTCGATTGGGATAAGCTGCGTCTCAAGGTTAAGCAAGGAATGCGTAATTCAACCTTGATGGCGATTGCCCCGACTGCCAATATTGGATTGGTCGCCGGGACTTCTACCGGGATTGATCCGCGCTTCGCTCAGATTTTCAGCCGCAATACCCTTGGCGGCAAGCATTTAGAATTGAATGTTAATTTGGTTAATAAATTAAAAAAGTTGGGTCTCTGGGAGAAGGCACGCGAAGATATTCTTGCTTCTTATGGAGACATCAGCGGTTTGGATTATATTCCGGAAAATATTAAACACATTTATAAAGATTCTTTCTCTGTCGACCCGCAAGCTTTCGTAGAGGTTGCCTCGCGCGCTCAGAAATGGGTTGACCAAGCGATTAGCCGCAATATGTATTTAGCAACTAGAGAGATTGATGAAGTAATGAATGTTTATATTAAGGCTTGGGAGAAAGGGCTAAAGACCACTTATTATCTTCACATGAAACCGCGCCACAGCGCCGAGCAGTCAACAATCGCTGTTAACAAATCGACCGCTATCGGTAAAACGGGCTTTGGAGCAGTTGCTAAGAAAACCGGTTTTGGCGCTACAGTCGTGGCCACCAGTGCGGAATTAGAAAAAGCCGCCGTGCCGGTTGAGATGAAAGTTGAAGAGCCGGTTCAATTTAAAGCCTGCCCAACTGATCCTCAAGAACGGGCGCAGTGTGATAGTTGTCAATAAATTAAATATAAAATTATATGATATTAGGAAAACCCTTAAATGAAGACATGAATCTGCGCCCCATAAAATATCAGTGGGCCTATGATTTATATAACCAGGCGGTCGCCAATACTTGGTTCCCGCACGAAATCGCGCTCGGAGAAGATTTGGATGATTGGCGCAAGATGGATGAGGATGAAAAACAAGCCGTTAGTTTTTTGATGAGCTTTTTTAACCCCGGCGAGTTGATTGTTAATCGAACGTTGGCACTCGGCGTCTACCCGTATCTCAAAGCACCGGAAGCTCATTTATATTTGGCGAAGCAGATGTGGGAGGAAGCTAATCATTGCGTAGCTTTTGAATATGTCTTGGAAACCTTTCCTCTGGATAAAGAAAAGATTTTTGCTCAGCATTTAGAAATCCCTTCTATTAAAGCTAAGGAAGATTTTATCGCTAAGTTTTTAAACCGCATGAGCGATACCACTTTGGACATTGAGAGTTTGGAAGGGAAACGGGAATTTGTCCGTAATTTAGTCGCCTATAACATTGTGATGGAGGGTACTTGGTTTTATTCCGGCTTTATGGTCGCACTTTCCTTCCGCCAAAAGCAGAAGCTTAAGAATTTTGGTTCCATGATTGATTGGGTGGTGCGCGATGAAAGTTTGCATCTTAAATTTGGTATCAATTTAATTCTGACGATTCTAGAAGAAAATCCAGAACTTGCCACTCCAGAATTTGCGGAAGAAATTAAAAATATTGTCATTGATGGCGTTAATTTAGAAACTGCTTATAATCGCGATTTATTCCCGCGCGGCATATTAGGCATCAACGCTGACTACGTTAATCAATATGTGGAGTATGTCGCCGATCGGCGCTTGGAAGAATTAGGCTTTGAGCCACATTTCAATACCGTTAATCCGGCGCAATGGATGGCGACGGAAACCGATACTCTAGAGCTCGTTAACTTTTTTGAAGCTCAGAATACTAAATACGAGGTAGATAATAGGGCGCATAAATAATCAGCGATAAAAACTAATATTTTATAATTTAAGAGCCGCCATAAGAAGGGCGGCTTTTATAATTTTTATACTTTTTTGTCAATATTTATTTTATTAAACATTCGTATTATACTGGAATTGAATAGAAAGCCGTTTAGACGGCAATTTTTTGGTTATTAATAGAAAAATTATGAGTATTTTCAGCAAATTGTTCCCAGATGCGAACGAAAAGGTAATTGATGGTCTGAAACCATTGATAGATAAGGTTAATGGCTTGGAGGCCGAATATAAAAATTTAAGTCCGGAGGATTTAAAATCCAAAACGGCCGACTTTAAAGCGCGGCTTCAAAAAGGCGCAAGTTTAGATGATCTTTTACCAGAAGCCTTTGCGGCGGTTCGGGAAGCTTCAGTCAGAATTTTAGGTCAAAGACATTACGATGTTCAGCTTATCGGCGGCATCGTTCTTCATCGTGGTCAGATTGCGGAAATGCGTACCGGTGAAGGTAAAACTTTAGTGGCGACTTTACCTTTGTATTTAAATGCCCTGGAAGGACAAGGCGTTCACTTAATTACAGTGAATGATTATTTGGCGCGCGTCGGCGCTGGTTGGATGGCTCCGGTTTATCATGCTTTAGGATTAACAACTAGCGTTATCGTTCATGATAACGCCTATCTTTACGATCCTGAATATATTGACGAAAGCCAGTTTGATGAACGATTGCAACATTTTCGCCGCGTACCGCGCCGTGACGCCTATTATTGTGACATCACTTATGGAACCAATAACGAGTTTGGCTTTGATTATTTGCGCGATAACATGGTTTATACGCTTGCCCAAACCGTCCAAAGACCGCTTCACTATGCCATCGTCGATGAAATCGATTCCATTTTAATTGATGAAGCCCGCACTCCTTTAATTATCTCTTCGCCGGCGGAAGAATCCGGTGAAAAATATGCCCGCTTTGCGCAAATTGTGGAACGCCTAGAAGAAAATGATGATTATAATGTTGATGAAAAAATGAAAGCCGCCACTTTAACTGAAGGCGGTATCGCTAAAGTAGAAAAGATTTTAGGCTTGGGGAATATTTATGTTGAAGGCGGTGTCAAGGAAGTTCACCATTTAGAACAAGCTTTAAAAGCGCGCGTTCTGTTCAAGCGCGACAAAGACTATGTTGTTAAAGACGGTGAAATAATTATTGTTGATGAATTTACCGGCCGCATGATGCCTGGCCGCCGCTATAGCGAAGGCTTACATCAAGCGATTGAAGCCAAAGAGGGGGTTAAAGTTCAGAAAGAATCCCAGACCATGGCAACCATTACTTTCCAAAATTTATTCAGAATGTATCACAAGCTCTCGGGTATGACCGGAACCGCGGCGACAGAAGCGGAAGAATTCCATAAAATTTATAATTTAGAAACCATTGTTATCCCGACTAATCGTCCGAATGTTAGAAAAGACTTGAATGATTTAATTTACCGAACCGAAGAAGACAAGTTCAAGGCTGTCATCCGCAATGTTAAAGAGCGGAGCGAAAAAGGCCAGCCGGTATTAATCGGCACTATTTCTATTGAAAAAAATGAAGTTTTGACCGAGATGATGGAACGCGAGGGTCTGCGACCGCAAATGTTAAATGCTAAAAACCACCAACGAGAAGCGGAAATTATCGCTCAGGCTGGACGCCGCGGCGCCATTACTTTAGCAACCAATATGGCGGGGCGCGGAGTTGATATTATTTTGGGCGGCAATCCGCCGGAGAAGGCTGAACAAGAAGCGGTTCAAGCCGCGGGTGGATTACATGTCATTGGTACCGAGCGCCATGAATCACGCCGTATTGATAATCAGTTAAGAGGACGCGCCGGACGTCAGGGGGACCCCGGTTCTTCGCAGTTTTATGTTTCTACCGACGATGATTTAATGCGCATTTTTGGCGGCGATCGAATGAAGAATTTAATGAAGACCTTGAATGTTCCGGCTGACATGCCCATTGAAAATAAGATGATTTCCAAATCGATTGAAAGCGCCCAGAAAAAAGTTGAAGGCAATAATTTTGATATCAGAAAACATTTAGTAGAATATGATGATGTCATTAACAAGCATCGAACCGCAATCTATCGTCGTCGTCGCGAGATTATTGATTTAAGCGAAGGAATTATTAAGTCTGAGGAGGGCGCGCCTAAAACTTTATCAGAGATAGTTATTCCGATGATTAAAGAAGAGATTCAAAATGTCGTTGTTTTTCATACCGCCGCTGAACATATCGCCGAGTGGAACATTAAAGAAATTTATGAAACGGTTAAGACAATAATGACGGCCTCTGAAGAAGTGAAGGAAAAATTATTAGCCTTAGCTGCTCAAACCGGCCGCGCTGACAATATTCGGGAAGAAATTATCGCCTATTTGGAAAAAGAAATTGATAGTCGCTACACCTCGATGACTGAAAAGTTTGCAGCCGCAGGAATTGATTTTAAGGAAATAGAAAAAGGAATTTTAATCAGAACAATTGATAATTTTTGGGTTGAACACTTGGAAACGGTTGATTACTTGCGCCGCGGCATCGGCCTGCGCGGCTATGGCCAACGCGATCCGCTCGTGGAATACAAAAAAGAAGCCTACCGGATGTATCAAGAGTTGAACGGCTTGATTAACCGCGATGTCGCTTATTCAATTTTCAAGGCCGGTGAAGCTTTTGCGGTTGCCGCCGAACGCGCCGCCGAGAGCGAAGCTATAAAATTATTTGCCAATAAGCCAGCGGCCAAATTGGAATTTAGTGGCGCTCAGAAAGAAATGCATAAACAGGCAGAGGCTCGCAATACTGCTGATTTGGTTCATGAAAAAACTAAAGATGAAAGCGGCGAAAAAGTCGGTCGCAATGACCCTTGTCCTTGTGGTAGCGGCAAGAAATATAAGAAGTGTCACGGGAAGTAGAAATAAAATTATGAAAAAACTAGTTACTACAAATATTGTAGCCGGGGTAGTTATCAAGCAAGATAATAAATATTTGTTGGTTCAAGAGAATCGTCCAGGCACAAAAGTTCATGAATCATGGAATTTTCCGGCCGGGAAAGTAGATGAGGGCGAAACAATAGAAGAGGCGGCTGTTCGTGAAGCAAAAGAAGAATCTGGATATGAGGTTGAGTTGATTCGTAAGATTGATATATTTCAAGCCCACACGCAGACCCCTCCAAAACATGTCTATGAGGCACGAATAATTGGGGGAGAATTAGTTTGGCCGAAAGATGAAATTCTTAATGCCGGCTGGTTTACTTTAGAAGAAATTAAGAATATGAAAGACCAGTTGCGTAGTGAATATATAATGGAGACAATAAATATTATCGAAAATAAAGAGTCAAAGTAAAACCATGAAAACCCTCAAGTTCAGGAAAAATTTAGCGGACGAAATATTGTCCGGCAGAAAGACGGCAACTTGGCGTTTATTTGACGATAAGAATTTGAGAATCGGAGATCGGGTTGAATTACTGATTTGGGAAACCAAGGAAAAATTTGCCGATGCCGAGATTATTGCCGTAAAAGAAAAAGAATTGCAAGATATTAAAGACGAAGATTTTGTTGGACACGAAAAATTTGCAAGCCGCGAAGAAATGTTGGAAAATTATCAATCTTTTTATGGTGACAAGGTAAATTGGAATACACTTGTTAAGATGTTAAATTTTAAAATTATTTAAAATGTATGAGTCCTGAAAAGATGCCAAATTTTTCCGCCAGTCCCGAGAAAAAGAAAGAACTCGGAGCTTTGCAATATATTAGCCTGCAAATGAAAGAGGCAATTTCCGAGGAAGATTATGAACAGGCAACTTGTTTACGGGACGTACAAGAGAAATTAAGCAAAAATAATCAACCGCTAGCCTATATCCGTGAAGAAGATATTTTAGGTGAAGAAAAGGAAAATAATGAGAAATCTGCATCCGAAGATGAAATCGACGATCCTAAGCTAAGGGCTTGGCAGGGAATTATGGACAAACAAATGGCCGATATGTTTATTGGTAAAGAGATTGTTAAATCTTCTTCATTTTCTCGTTATTTAGGCAAGAATGATCAATATTTAGGAGGGTTTGCCACCGAGCTTTGGGAGGACATTAGACATTATAAACATTTACAAGATTTGGGTGAAAGAACAGATTATTTAAGCTCTCTTAATAATTTATATAGCGAAGCGCAAGAGTTAAAAAATATTGCCAAATCAAAAATTGATAATATTTTTCAAACCTATAATAAACGCGAGCCGATTTCAAAAGTTAACGTTGAAAATGCTCCTAGTCGTTTTCCGGGTCTGCCAAAAACACAGGATGTATTGCGGAAGAGAATGGAGGCCATGCCGGATTTTATCAGTAAGCCGCTCGCTTATTGGAATGGAATATATGATAATGCTAGCCAGATAGCTGATGATTTAGAGTTGGCAATTAAAGAAATGACTGAATAAATTTATGAATAACGATATTAATTTTTTATTTGAACTTGGAACAATGCGCAATGTGCCGCGCGCCTGGCGCCAGCATTTCGGTTTGGATTGCGCGAGCGTTCATGAACATACTTACCGTGTTGTTTGGTTGGCGCTTATGATAGCGCGAATGGAGAAGGGGGCGGATGAAAATAAAATTATTAAAATGGCTTTAGTTCATGATATTTCAGAAATCAGAACTTCCGATTTAGGTTATATCCAAAAAGTTTATACTAAAGCCGACGACGATAAAGCAGCCCACGATTCTCTGGCTGATACAGTTTTTTCCGATTTTTATACCGATGTTTTTAAAGAGTATGAAGAGCGTAATTCCTTGGAAGCTAAAATTGTTAAAGATGCCGATAATCTGGATATTGATTTAGAACTTAAAGAGTTAGAAGAGCGCGGTTCAAAGCTGCCGGCTAAACTGCAAGATTTTCGCAAGTTAGTCAGAAATGAAAAATTATATACGGAATCGGCCAAAAAAGTTTGGGATGAAATTCAAACAACGGACGTTTCCGATTGGCATCTGAAGGCTAATAAATGGATAAAGATGCCGGAAACGGGAAGATAGTTTCGCTCTAAGTTTCAATTTTAAAATTAATTTTAAATTTATGGGTTTAGAAAAAATGGAAATGACTAAGCGTTCCTCCGAAATCATGAAAGAAAATCCTGATTTAAAATTGGTCTCAGCTCAGCTTGATGAGGCGATTAAAAAAGAAGACTTTGAACAAGCAGCGGTTTTACGTGATTATTTACAGCAGCATACAAGGCAAGGCGGTGCTTATGAATTGAAAAAGAGAGATTTTGTTGAACCGACTAGCGGTGGCGTCTATATTTTTCACAAAAGCGATCCCAAACATCGAGCCTGGAAGGGGATTGCCGAAAAACGAGAACAGTATTTTTATGAAGGCAAGGATAAAATTGAAAATAGTCGCTTTTCTGGAGATTTAACTTTTTTACCTCGGACTTATGGAATTTTAGAAGACGATGACTGGCAAAAGATTAGGAGCCTGAAAGAAACTCGGGGCGGCGAAAAAGTCGATATGATGATTAGTTTGGGCGATAAGTTAAATGAAATAAAAAGCATGGTTGAATTGTCTGAAGAAAAATTCCAGCGTCTTTGGCAACCATACTGTGAAAAACATAATTTAGTCGGCTCGGAATTTGAAGAGATGCATAGTTTATATAATGAGGCGGCGGGTTTAACTGATGCCAAAACCGATGCTTTAAATGAAATTCCCAGAAGTCTTTTGAATGCCCTGCATTATTGGCAAAACGTTTATGATAACTCGCGGTTTATTAAAGATGAATTGGAAAAGGCTTTGGCGGAGTTGGAATAATTTGTTTATTATTTTTAGAAAATAAATATGAAGTCAGTAGTTATTTGTGGAAGCTCCAGCTTTGCTTCCGAGATGAGAGAATTTGCCGAGCGTCTTAAAAATTTAGGCGTAGTTGTTTATGAGCCTCATCTCTATCGAGCGTCTGGAGGGGTTTGGAGCGAAATCAAAGAATCTGATCGTAAATATGTTGCCCTTGGTTTAACTCATGACCATTTTTATAAAATGCGTATGGCTGATGTAATTTATATTTATAATAAAGATGGTTATGCTGGAGTGAGCGTTAATATGGAAATTGGTTATGCGGTTGCGCTCAATAAACCGATTTATGTCCAAGAGGGAAATGATGCCGAGCCTTGCCGTCAAGTTTTATTCGGCGCTGTGGTTAAGACTCCAGAAGAATTGATAAAATTTTTATAATTGAATGAAGCAATTAACGCTAGTGATAATTTGCCATGACGATCAAGTGTTGCTCGGAATGAAGAAGCGCGGTTTTGGCGCTGGTAGGTGGAATGGTTTTGGCGGTAAAGTTGAATTGGGCGAGACAATCGAGGAGGCGGCGGCAAGAGAATTATTTGAAGAGTCTAATGTTGTTGCCAGTGATTTATTAGAACTAGGAACTTTAATTTTTAAATTTGTTGACGCGACTCCAGATTTGGAAGTCCATGTTTTTCGGGTCTCCGAATTTTCCGGCGAGCTGCAAGAAACTGAAGAAATGCGTCCGCAGTGGTTTGAAGTTAAAGATATTCCGTATGAGAAGATGTGGGCCGATGATATTTTCTGGTTGCCGCTCTTAATTGCCGGCCAGAAATTTAAGGGAGAATTTGTTTTTGATAAGCCGTCAACTGCCGAATATACTGCAAAAATTATTAGTCAAAAATTAGAAATTATTTGTTAATAAGATAAAAAAGCGTTATGGAAAATTATAGCCATCAATGCGGAAGAATTTCTTGGGCTGAAGAGTATTCTGGTCTACTTACAGAAATTCCAAAGAACTTGAGAAGCAAGATGAAAAAATCAGTTATTATTACGGGCCCCTCTGTAAGCGGCAAAACAACCTTATTTCGCTGTTTAGTTGCTTTTTTTAATTTAAAACCATCACCCACGCACACAACAAGAAATATTAGAGATGGCGAAATTGACGGAGTTGATAATATATTTTTATCAGTAGAAGAATTTAAGAGTAATTTTTTAAAAAGTTGCTATATACAAGATTCCATGGAATCATCTTATTTTGGCGGGGCATATTACGGCTGCCCTCGCAGCTGGATCAGTGAAATTAAAAAGGGAGGTATCAACTGTTTTGTTTCTCCTACAGTTAAAATAGCTAAAGAATTAAAGGAAGCTTTGGGCGATAGAATCATTTGGATTCATATGACCGCCAATAAACAGATTAGAGAGGAAAGACTTTCCAGAAGAAACCCAGAAATGAGTAAAAGCGAGTTGGATTTGAGAATTGATAGAGGGGGGCTTCCAGTTGATATAGAGGGACACGATTTATTAATAGATTCTAGTTATTTGAGTGCTAAGGATATATTTTTAAAAGCCGTAGATAATTTTTGATATTTTTTATGTGTGGATTTATTGCGATCGCCGGAGAACAATTAAATATAACTAATTATGATATTGATAGCATGCTTCGAAAATTAGAAAAACGAGGTCCCGACGGTTTTGGGGAGGCATTATTTTCTAATTGCTGGTTAGGGCACAGGAGGTTATCCATTGTTGATTTAGAAAATGGCGGACAGCCAATGTCCGACGGCCATTTATCCATATCTTTTAATGGAGAGATTTATAATAATTTAGAGTTGCGTATTAAATTAAAAGAAAGAGGAATTATTTTTAATACGGAATCTGACGCAGAAACCATCTTAAAAGCTTATAGCGTGTGGGGAAATAATTGTGTTAAATACTTTGATGGGATATTTGCTTTTGTTATTTGGGATGATTTTAAAAATGAAATGTTTGTTGCTAGAGATAGATTAGGCCAGAAGCCGTTTTATTATTTTTTTGATAATAAAAAAATATTGATGGCATCAGAAATTAAATCGTTAATTGCCTCTAATGCCGTAAAGCCCCAATTAGATTATTGTGCTATCGATGATTATCTAAGGTTGATGTATATACCACCATGGAAATCAGTTTATAAAAATATTTTTCAAATTCCTCCGGCACACTGCGGAATATTTAAAAATGGCAAACTATTACTTAAAAGATATTGGCATTTAAGACATAAATCTATAAATATCCCTTATGATGAGGCCAAGAATGAAGTCCGTCGCTTATTAATTAATGCCGTAAGAAAAAGACTGGGAAATTCAGATGTTGAAATAGGGGTTTTTCTATCGGGAGGAGTGGATTCTTCGTTAATTGCGCTTATTGCTAATAAGAATTTAGGCTATCCATTAAAAGCTTTTTCCGTTAGTTACGCCGGTCATGATGAATTGTCTTTTGCCAAGCAAGTCGGGAAAAAAATAAATGCAAAACATTTTGTATCCAAAATAGATAAATGTTTAATTGATGAAGTGAAGCGCGTAATTCATTATTTTGATGAGCCTCATGCGGACACATCGGATTTTCCTCAACACATTATATCTGGTTTAGCATCTAAAAAAGTGAAGATTGTCCTATCTGGCGATGGAGCAGATGAGTTGTTTCTTGGATACAAATGGCACACAAAAATGTCCGACGAGCTTCTTTATAATCGTCTTAATTTTATTTGCCCGTTTACGTTCGATGAGCGAGTAGCATTATGGGGGTCTGATAATTTTATAAATAATAATATTCTTACTGAGGAAGTCTTTTATAATTTAAAAAATCAGATTGATTGCGTGACAATGTTTGATATAACATCTCATTTACCTGGACAAATTTTAACTAAAATTGATAGAGCCGGAATGATGCATGGATTAGAGGTCAGATCGCCATTTTTAGATATTGATTTACTAGAATTTGTTTTTAATCTACCATATGAATATAAGATCAGTAATGGGGAACAGAAGCATATACTTAAAGATATTCTTTCTGAATATATGCCAGATACTTTTACTCGCCGTAGTAAGCAAGGATTCGGCGCCCCTATAGATAGATGGCTTCACAGTTCTCAAATTAAAAATTATGTGTTTAAGAGACTTCGTTCTGGGCAATTAAAGACCATGTTTTCATTAAAAGTAATAAATAATTATTTGGATGATTTTTATGAAAAAAGAAAACGCCCAGAAAGGGCATCACAAAAAATTTGGGTTTTATTGTGTTTAGAATTATGGCTTTCTCAATTAGATAACACTTATGAAAAATAGTAACACCTTAGAAGGTCAAACGTCGCTTAACAAGCTTTTTTGTAATTTTAAAAAATTTTATTTGCATATAAACAAAAAAAATTGGCAATTTTACGTTTCCAGTTATATTAGTATGGCTAATGATTTTTTTGGAGATTTGCCAGAGCAAAGAATTGTTGCTGGCTGGCTTGCTGGTTTATGCGAAAAATCTTATTTTGTTTCAGCTAGTAATCAACCGGTCGAAATCCGCAATAATTTTAAAGAACAGTTAATGCAAGTAATAAAAACTGCTAATTTATCCGAATTTCTTAGTTCTTGCGGGGTAGTTATTTGTGGCAAAAGGCAGCCATCTTTTAGGGAAAGCGTTTTACCCACAATTGAGCGTTATGAGATTATGGAAAAACTTCCAGAAATTTTTTCAGACGGGGTGGAATCTATTATTTTTGGCGGCTCTATGAGTTATTCTCCGTTTTTTGGTATACGTGAAAATTCTAGAAGTAAAGATTTTTCAGATATAGACGCCCTGATTGTTATAAAGGATGGTTTTTTTAAAAAATGGGCATGGAAAAAATTAATTAATAGTGAAATTTTTTTTGAAAAAGATAAATACATATTTTTAAAGAGAATAAAGTTATTTAAGAAACTTATTAAAAGTGATAATGTTGATGTTTTTAGCCAAAAATTCCCGGTTAGAAATAAGAAATTTATCATAAGTATTCATTTTGTTACTTTCGATGTTTTTAAAAAGATGGTTTATACTGATTTAAAAAAATCTCTAAATAAGCGAATGGATGTTCAATATGATATGACGGATTTTCGCGTAGATGAATTTAGCCACCCTTGTCATGCGCGTCACACTTTTAACGGACAGAGAATTGAAACCACAATAAATTGTCGCCCTGCAAGAGGTGGCGGCTTTTTATCTTCTATGCCAGGGTATATAATTTCTAATGGTAAATTTTATCCGGGGGTATATCACACCATAATATCGACAGCTTTTCTTGTATTTTATGATATAACGGGGAGAACAAAAAAATTGGTAAAAATATTTGAAAAAATTTTATATAATGAGGCCAACATTATGAGAAAGGAGTTTAGCGATTCAACATATGCAAAGGCTCATAATCGTTATGATATTTTCCCGCCTGGAAGATTTGAAAGAGGTTTAAATTCTTATGTGTCTCCAAGTATAATAAAAAAATATAGAAGCTCAGATTGTTTTGTGACTATTAGTTCAAGGGTGAAAGGTTGTCCTAATTATAATAATCTTGTAGGGGCCCGTTTAGATATAAATAATAATTATTATAACAAGACCGCCAATCTCCTCGAAAAATGGAAAAGAAATGTTTTAAAGAAGGCAGAGCGGGATATAAATAGGTTTGTTGATAGTGATGGTTTCAGAAGAAAAATTCTTTTAGAAAAAGAAAATAATAATAAATGGTGTGTAGTGGCTAGCATCCCAAGCGTTAAAAAAATTATTGTTGGTACCACGCTCGCCTATAAAAAAAATAATTCTAATAATCCCGTCATAACTGAAGAAGTTTTTACCAAAATTATAACACCTTGGGAGATTATGAGAATTGACGCTTATGAAAAATTATCACGAAAATCAAAAAAAATATATGTTTCAAGCATTTTTGATAAAATAAGCAGCAGTACGCTACCATGCAAGTATAATGTTATTATTTCTGTTTTTTAAAAAAATATTAGTTTAATTTTTAAAATATGAAAGAAATTAAAATAAGACATATAGTAATAATTACTGATTGCAAGGATGTCGCTTTTTGTGAAATGAGAAGGCAGATATTGCTGGAATGTGAGAAGTTGGGGAATTATTATACTGTAGTCGAGCCTCTCGTTCCGGCAGAGGAGTTTTCTATTATTAATGGGGCATTTCTAGCACGCTTAATGGCGGATCATTATCGTGAAAATGTATTATTTATGTTAATTTTAAATCCATTACAAAAAAGACCTAAGAGAATTTTTGGAAAAATTTCAGATGGAGTTTATTTTGAGGGGGCGGATACCGGAGCTTTAAATTGGCTTTTAAAAGATTTTGGTTTATCATCTTTGTATGAAATAACAGAAAAAAAATTTTATGCCTTTGGCGGGAAATATGTTCATTCTCCAGTTGTGGCTAAAATGGCTTCAGGAATCCCATTTAGGGAATATGGGAAAAGGATAGGAAGAAACAGGCTAAATAAGTTTTCCATACCAGACGGGACTGTTGTTCATATAGATAATTTTGGACTCATGAAAATAAAAGGAAAGCCGCTTATTTATAAAGAAGGGGAAATTGTAAATTTGTTTGTAAACGGTAAAAAATCTGTTACGGCTGTTGCTTCTGAAAGAATGATGAATCACGAAGATGGTACTTGGGTTCTGTATTCTGGTAGTTCAATGGGATTGCCGGAATTGGGAAAAGTGAGATGTAAAGATGGAGCAAAGGAACTCAATGTTAAGGTGGGCGATATATTAACTTGGAAAATAATATGAAAGAAACTAAATATGACATCACCATGCCATTTTACGAAATAAGGCTTTCCCTTATAGGCGCGTGTAATCAAAAATGTTTTTATTGCGGGCCTTTTACCGACGGGAAATATAATAAAGGCTACGAGAGGATGCCAATTAACCTGATAGGGGAGTTCGCTGCACGATTAGGTGGTGTTATAAAAAATAACAATATTCATATTCAGCTAACAGGTGGAGAGCCGATGTTGAGAAAAGATTTGCCAGAAATAGTCGATATTTTAAGAAAATTTAAAATTAAAAATATTGGTATCACTACTAATGGTTCTTTACTTAACCCCCAAATAGGATTGAAATTAGTGAAAAGGGGTATATCTGATTTTCATATTCACTTTCCATCTCTGGATTCAAATATATATTCTAAAACAGCTGGCGTCGCTATTAGCCAAAAGAGAATATTAGATATTATTAATTCGGTTAAGACTATAAAGAGGCAAGGGGCTAGAGTAGAATTTAATACACCAGTAACGGAGATTAATTTTCCGGTCATAAATAAATTACTCGATTTTTGTTATGATAACCAAATCAATCTTAAATTAATTGAAGAATTGAGTTTTGGTAAGCCCAAAGTAAAATTTAATGATATAAAAAAGTTATTTCTTAATTGGTTTAGGGACAGAAAATTAAACGTTCTAGAGTCCGCCATTAAAAATAGATATGGTATTATTTATCAGTTTGATTCGGATTTTTTCTTCAGAATAGCTCCAGTTTCTCCAGAATTTCAGTCTAATATTATTAGCACAAAAAAAAGCCCACTTCTTGATGGGAGATACTGGATAGGATCTCATGGCGGAAAATTTTTTTATACCTCATCTTATTTTTTAAACCCGATCGGAGGAGGCATTGACGATTTAGAAGAACAGCTTAATTCAACTATACGCGAGTATAATATTTTTTTTAATAATTCTAAAAATGAAAAATAGACCAATAATTATTATGTTGGCTTATGCGCGTTCCGGCGGGACGCTACTTAACAGATGTATTGCTAAAATGCCCAACATAATTATGTTGTCAGAAGTTAATGTAGAGGCTCTATGCCCAAGCTCTTGCAACACAATAAAAGAACAGGCCATGAAGTGGTATCGTATCAATTTAAAAACCGACGGATTCATAAATAATATAAAGGAGCTTTATGACTATTGTGAAAAAAATGATAAGATTTTGGTTATAAGAGATTGGACCTTTGGTAGTTTTGTTCCTTCTAAATATAACGATTTTAATCCATCAAAAAGATTATCTACTCTAATTAGCATCTCAAAATTTTTTCCCGTCACCCCGTTTGCCTTAGTTAGAAATTCAATAGACGTTTGGTTGTCATTTCAAGCGTCCCCCAGAACTTTTTATGATACAAAGCTTACATATTTAAATGAATTTATTGAGCATTTGATTAAAAAAAAGATCAAAATTTTTCGTTATGAGGATTTTTGTAAATTTCCAGTTAAGACTATGAAATCAATTTGTAAATATACAGAGATGAGTTACAGCAGTGATTTTAAAAAATTCTCAGATTATACTAATGTTACCGGAGATACGGATTTGCCGGAATATTCTCGTGGAATTAAAAAAGGAGGCATTGGTGAACTTTCCAGGAGAAAGACATATAAAGATTTCGCTGATGAAATAGATAAGAATACTTTGTCGAAAAAAATTAATAAATTGCTTCACTATTAACATCCTGTATATTTTTAAAAAGACCCGGTTTAATCTAGGTCTTTTTTGGTTTGTTGTTTAGTATTGAGCAGTTATTAAGATTTCCAAAACATCGACAAAACATTAGTTTTCCGTCATGTTGGCATCTGCTTTGAAAACCAGATTGGTTGCGCCAGATTTTTACTTTTTCACAAAGGCCAAAGTTAACTTCATTATTAGATTGGAGTAAATAGGCTAAATAATTTGAACTTCCTGGCGATTCTATTTCTAAATCTGTCAGGCTACACTTCATTATATTGACCGTGTTTAATTCGTTATCTAATATTTTAAAATTTTCAGCCACGTCTTCTGTAAAAAAAAGTTTTTGGTACGATAGGCGATTTTTTAAATCACGATAAGCTTCGTCTGTTTTTGTTTTCATTTTTTTCTAAATTTGTTGTTAAAAAACTAATAATTTATTAAAGAATAACATAATAATTAATAAAAGTCAATTTTTATTTTTTATTTGAAAATAATTTAATTTTTCTGAAAATACTTAAAATATTCTATAACTTGTAAATTTCATTGATTTTTTTGTAATTTTATGTAAAAATAGAATAAATAAGGTTTTTTTATCTTAAAGTTTTTAAATGTTGTTTATTTCTTTTTTTGTAAAATATTATGAATAAACTAACTTATTTAGATAAATTAGAATCAGAGGGTATAAATATTATAAGAGAAGCCTCGGCTAATTATAAAAATTTAGTTTTATTATATTCAATAGGAAAAGACTCTTCGGTTTTGCTTCATTTATGTAAAAAGGCTTTTTTCCCAGGGAAGGTTCCTTTTAAGTTTCTTCATATAGACACGGGATATAAATTTGAAGAGATGATAAAATTTAGAGATGATTGTATTAAAAAAAATGGAATAGATTTAATTGTCTACAAAAATTTATCTAAAGAAGCAGGGAAATTAAAGCCAGAAGACGCCTCATCTGATTATTATATATATCATAAAAAAACAAAACCACTACTTGACGCCTTGAGGAAATATAATTTTAATGCAGCAATAGGTGGCGCTAGAAGAGAGGAAGAAAAATCAAGAGCAAAAGAAAGAGTATTTTCAGTTAGAGATGAATTTGGTTCCTGGGATCCTAAAAATCAACGACCAGAATTATGGGAATTATATAATACAAATATTGGAGAAAAAAATTCAATGAGAATTTTTCCCTTATCAAATTGGACCGAAGCTGATATTTGGTCTTATATAGTTAAGGAAAAAATAGAGGTTGTGCCTCTTTATTTTTCTGTTAACAGGTCAGTTTTTAAAAGGAACGGTATTTATATTAGGGTTGATAAATTTAATAAACCGGTAAGCGGAGAAAAAGTTATCCGTGCTAAGTGTAGATATAGAACCTTGGGATGTTCTCCTTCTACCGGGGTCGTTTTTTCCACGGCTACTAGTTTAGAGGAGATTTTGGAAGAGGTAAAAAATGTAAAGAAGTCAGAGAGATCAACTAGAGCAATAGATTATACTTCCGATTCCTCTATGGAGAAAAAAAAGAAACAAGGTTACTTTTAATATGAAAAAAAAGGATAATAATTCAAATTACACCACAATTGTTGTTGCCGGAAGTGTGGACGACGGAAAGTCGACGTTGATAGGTCGTTTATTATTTGATTCTGGCCAAGTATATGAAGACCAAGTAGAGGCCGTGAAAATGGCGGGGGGCATTAATGGAGAAATTGATTTTTCACTATTTACTGACGGGTTGTCGTCTGAAAGGGAACAGAAGATTACAATAGATGTTGCTTATAGATATTTTTTTACAAAAAATGGGCATTTTATCATCGCCGATGTCCCCGGCCACGAACAGTATACTCGAAATATGTTTACGGGTGCCTCTAAAGCAGACAGGGCTATTATTTTAGTTGATGTAAGAAAAGGATTGTCGGAGCAGACAAAAAGACATTTATTTATTCTGGCCTTGCTGCGTATTCCTAGTATAGCCATTGTTATTAATAAGATGGACTTAGTCAATTACAATGAGAAAGAGTTTATTAAGGTAAAGAGGCAGTGTGTAAGTTTCTGTAAAAAAATACGATTAAATGGGCCATTATTCATTCCAGTTTCGTCTATAAGCGGTGATATGGTTGTCAGGAAAAAGGGTAATATGCCATGGTATAAAGGAAAAACTGTTCTAGATTTTTTTGAAAAAATGAAAATTAGTCCCGAAAACAATACAAAAAATCTACGACTCCCGATTCAACTAGTTGTTAGGGGTAATCAGTATTTTCGAGGATATGCCGGAACAATAGAAGCTGGAGAAGTGTTAACCGGTGATAAAGTAATGGTTCTTCCATCTGGAGAAAAGACTGTTATAGAAAAAATTTTTGTTTCTGGTAGTATATCGCCTTCAGCTACCAAGAAACAGTCAGTATTAGTTTTGTTAAAAGATAATATTGATATTAGCCGAGGAGATTTGCTTTGTAAAAATAAAAAACCTTTTATTTCTAATGATTTCCTAGCTTACATATGTTGGTTTGGCAGGGAGAAAATGAATAATAAATCAAGATATTTTTTGAAACACACAACACATACAACTAGTTTTTTTGTTAAAAACATAGAATACGTAATTAATAAAAATAATTTTTTAGCCCGTCAGAATAAAGAATCTATGAATAGTAATGACATAGGGCTAGTTAGAATAAGAACTCAGGAGCCTATTTATTTTGATTATTTTTCGGAAAATAAATCAATGGGCAGTTTTATTGTAATAGACGAATTAACAAATAATACGGTTGCTGGCGGAGTTATTACTAAGAATTGCCCTAGAAAAGAACCAATATTAAATGAGAAGCGTGTATTAAATGAGAAGCATGGTGCTATTTTATGGTTTACTGGACTATCTTGTTCTGGAAAAACAACAATTTCTTCTCGCTTGTTTAAAAACTTAAAATCCAAAGGAATAAAAGTAGAGTCTCTTGATGGCGATATATTTAGGAAGGAATTGTCTTTAGGTTTTGACTATTCAAAGAACGATAGAGTAAAGAATATTAAAGTAGCTTCTTACGTTGCCAATAAACTATCGAATCACGGGATTATAGTACTAGCTTCCTTTATTTCTCCATATAGGAAACAAAGAAATGATATGAAAAAAAATAAAAACTTTTTTGAGATTTATGTAAAAGCATCTATCGGTACTTGCAAAAAGAGGGATGTAAAGGGGTTTTATAAAAAAGCACAGTTGGGAGAAATTAATAATTTTACTGGCATATCTCATCCATATGAAGAGCCATTAAATCCTGATTTGACACTCGATACCGATCAGTTATCCATAGAAGAAAGCGTGAAACAAATAACAAATTTTTTAATTTTTAAAAAAATTATATAATTTTTATTTAATGCCAGTGTCTATATAGTTATGTTGTTTCTCTTTGACTTGATTTTCGGCTTTTAATGTGATATTTTTTTCTATTATTAATTGAATTATAAATTACAAATAATTATATGACAAAAAACACTGATGGAAAGATAATTACATCATTTCCTAGTATGGAAGAAGACGTTTTACATTTTTGGGGTGAGGCTAATATTTTTCAAAAATCTTTAGATAAAGAATCGCCAGAAGGAGATTATGTTTTTTATGATGGACCGCCATTTGCTACCGGCACACCACATTATGGACATTTAATTGGTAGTATAATGAAAGATGTCATCCCTCGTTATAAGACGATGAATGGCTACCATGTAGAGCGGAAATGGGGCTGGGATTGTCACGGTTTGCCGATTGAAAATATTGTGGAAAAAGAGTTGGGCACAAGAAGTAAGAAGGATATCGAGGAAATGGGGGTGACCCAATTTAATGATATTTGTCGTGTTCGCGTGTCAACTTATATTGATGAATGGAAAAAGGTTATTGGTCGATTGGGGCGCTGGGTAGATATGAATAATCCTTATCGAACAATGGATTTGGATTATATGGAGACTATTTGGTGGGTGCTTAAAGAAATGTGGAATAAAAATTTAATTTACAAAGCTTATCGTTCCATGCACATTTGTCCGCGTTGTGAAACTACTTTGTCGCAATCAGAAGTAACAGAGGGCTATCGCGATATTAAAGATTTAAGCGCGATTGCGAAGTTTGAATTAGTTGATGAGCCAGGAACTTTTGTTCTGGCTTGGACAACTACCCCTTGGACCTTGATTGGTAACGTGGCTTTGGCGGTGGGGAAAGATATTAAATATGTAAAATTTAAAGTTATTGATGTAAATTTTGAAAATACTAAATACAAAATAGGTGATAGCCTTATTGTTGCATTGGACAGGTCTGGGGATATATTAGGGGTTGATGAAAAAAGATTGGATTCATCCGATATTAATGAATATGCAGTAACGCTATATGATGGTGAAGTTAAACTTAAAAAGACAAAAGATCTAATGGGATCTGACTTAGTAGGAAGAGCCTATAATCCTCTTTTTAATTACTACGCCAACGATGCTAAATTAACTAATCGTGAGAACGGTTGGAAAATTTATGCTGGCGATTTTGTGACCACTACGGATGGTACTGGCGTCGTTCATATTGCGCCCGCCTTTGGTGAGGATGATATGAATTTAGGCAAAGCTAATAATCTCCCCTTTGTGCAACATGTCGGGATGGATGGTATTTTTAAGCCGGAGGTAATCGATTTTCCAGGATTACATGTTAAACCGATTGGCGACCATACAACGACCGATGTTGAAATTATTAAATATTTAGCCAAGAACGGTTTGTTATTTTATAAAGAAAAATATGAACATAGTTATCCGCATTGTTGGCGTTGTGATACGCCTTTAATTAATTACGCGACCTCCTCTTGGTTTGTGTCTGTTACTAAAATGAAAGCCGGCCTTTTGGAAAGTGCTAAGAAAATTAATTGGTCACCGGAATATTTGAAAAATGGGAGATTTGGTAATTGGTTGGAAGGCGCGCGTGATTGGTCAATTTCCCGCCAGCGTTTCTGGGCCAGCGCGATTCCTATTTGGGAATGTAATTGTGGCCATCGTTGTTTTGTTGGCAGTGTCTCGGAATTAGAAGAATTATCTGGACAGTCTGGTATAACTGATATTCATAAGGACAAGGTAGATCTTATTATTATGCCGTGCGCAAAATGCGGTGGCACCATGAAACGCATCCCCGATGTTTTGGATTGCTGGTTTGAATCGGGCGCTATGCCATATGCTCAATATCATTATCCTTTTGAAAATAAAGAGAAAGTGGAACAAAATTTTCCCGCTAAATTTATTGCCGAAGGCGTTGATCAGACACGTGCCTGGTTTTATTATTTACACGTTATTTCTGGCGCCCTAAAAAATAGTAATGCTTTTGAAAATGTTATCGCTAATGGGATTGCATTGGCTGAGGATGGCAAAAAAATGGCTAAAAAATTAAAAAATTATCCGGATCCATTTTTAATTATGACTAAATATGGCGCGGATGCTTTACGTGCTTATTTACTATCATCACCAGTGATGTTGGCTGAGGATTTAAATTTTTCGGAGAGGGGCGTTGAGGAATCTTTGCGCAAAAATATCATGCTTCTTTTTAATGTCTATAAGTTTTATGAACTCTATGCGACTGATAATCAGGAAATGATTTTAGGCATAAGCTATGGAGATTTAAAGAATGAAGTTTTAAATAGCGAGAACGTTTTGGATAGATGGCTGATGTTAAAGTTTAACGCGCTTCTAGCTGAAGTCGGCGCTGGCATGGAAGCTTATAATCTTCCGAAAGCGGTGCGGCCAATTACCGAGTTTATTGATGAATTTTCTACTTGGTATTTGAGAAGGAGTCGGGATCGTTTTAAGTCCGATGATGAGACTGATAAGAAAAACGCGCTCTTAACAACCAAATTAATTATGTCAGAGCTCGCTAAAGTGATGGCGCCGTTTATGCCGTTTATGGCGGAAAATCTCTGGCAGAAACTAAATGGTTTTGATTTTAAAAATGAAAACGCTTCAGTTCATCTGGAAAATTGGCCAGTTGCTCTGAAACTAGAAAAAGATGAAGTCCTGGAAAAAATGGCCTTTGTGCGCAATATCGTAGAAATTGGCTTGGCTAAACGCGATGCCGCTGGCATTAAGATTAGACAGATGTTAAATCAAGCAATCGTTAAAGGCAGTATTGATTTAGAGGAGACATACCAAGGATTGATTAAAGACGAGCTTAATATTAAAAGCTTAGATTTAGCGGCCGGTTTTGAAAATCTAGAAGTAGAATTAGATACGGAAATTACGCCAGAACTTAAGTTGGAAGGATTAAAGCGCGAGCTTATTCGTTTTATTAACTTGTCACGCAAAGACGCCGGCTTAAGTTTGGGGGATAAAGTTGATGTTCAAATTATTTCGGAATCAGGAGAAATTTCAGAAGCCATTGAAAAACTGGGCACAGAGATTGCTAAAGAAACCTTGAGCGAATCTTTGAGTTTAGTTGCCGAAGTCCCCGCATCTAACTTTAGTAAGGAAATAAAGATTGATGGGCAAAGGGTTGTTATTTTTTTAAAGGTAATTAAATAATTATGGAAAAAGAAAATATTAACATTCCTGTCAACGCAGAACAAGTTATCAATTCCGAACAAACCTTAGGCAGAGAAGAGCCAATTCCGCCTCAAGCCCAGAAAATAATGATGGGGTTTTTCAGATTTATCATGGGCCGGATTAAGGCGGTATTATTAATCCCAATAATTATTCTTGTTTCTGTTTTAATTAGCAATCGCGGTTCTATTTTTAGTGTTGAATTTCTGACTTCTTTGATAGCTTTGATAGTTCTTATCGTTTTTTATTTCCGTTCAGGTAATAAATTTTTAGATGATTTTGAGAAAGGCATGAAAAGTGTTAGATTTGACCTGACAGACGCTAAAGTTATTAACCTTGGATTTAAAAAGAAAGATCAGGACCTTAACTTGAAAAAATAAGCATTTTCTGTTATAATATTTAAAAGTTTTATAAATTAATTTAACAAAAATAATTAAAAATTTATGACTATTCTCTATGTCATTTTGGGAGTTGTCGTAGTGGTTGCGCTATTTGTAATCGCTATGTATAACGGCCTAATTCGCCTTAAAAATCGAGTGGACGAAGCTTGGAGCGATATTGATGTCCAGCTCAAGCGCCGCTATGATTTAATTCCAAATTTGATTGAAACAGTTAAAGGTTATGCGGCTCACGAACAGGCAACCTTTGAAAAAGTGATTAGCGCCCGTAATCAGGCCATGGCCGCACAAAAGGGTGGCGACGCCGAGGCGCAAGCACAAGCAGAAAATACTTTATCGGGAACTTTAAAGTCAATTTTTGCGCTCGCGGAAAGTTATCCTGATTTAAAAGCTAACCAAAACTTTCTAGAGTTGCAAAGAGAGTTAACCGACACTGAGGATAAAATTCAGGCTTCTCGCCGCTTCTATAATACTAATGTTCGCGACTTCAATACCAAGATTCAAGTTTTCCCGAATAATATGATTGCCGGTTGGTTGAAATTTACCGCGCGTAAGTTCTTTGAAATTGAAGATGCTGTTGAGAGAAAGAACGTAGAAGTTAAATTTTAATGTGCATCCTTAAGTAAAAAATTAACTACAATTATATGGGAATCGCAATTTATCTTATCATTATCATCGGCGTTTTAATTCTAAGCAGTTTAAAGCAAATTAATCAGTATGAGCGAGGCGTCCGCTTTACCATGGGTAAATTTTCCGGAATTATGGAGCCGGGGTGGCGAATTTTGATTCCGGTTTTTCAAACTTTCAAAAAAGTGGATATCCGCGTAAAAGCTGTTGATGTCCCTGATCAGAAAGCAATTACTCGTGATAACGTTTCCGTTACTGTTAATGCCGTTATTTATTATAAAGTTGCCTTTGCGGAAAAAGCTGTCATCGAAGTTGAAAATTTTTTCTACGCGATTAGCCAATACGCACAAACAACCATGCGTAATATTGTCGGTTCAGTTACCTTAGACGAGCTTTTAAGTAAGCGTGATGAAATTGCTGACCGCATAAAAGAAATTGTTGATAAGGAAACCGATGAATGGGGGATTAAAGTTAATAATGTAGAACTGAAAGATGTTTCTTTGCCGGAATCAATGGAAAGAACTATTGCTAAACAGGCGGAAGCAGAACGCGAAAAGCGCGCGGTAATTATTAATTCCGAAGGCGAACTGGCCGCCGCTGCCAATATTGCCGCTGCCGCCAAAATGTTGGCCGCTTCCGACGGCGCCTTGCATCTCAGAACTCTGCAGGCGATTAACGATATTTCTTCCGACCAATCTAATACTGTCGTCTTTATGACCCCGATGGAAGTTTTAAAGGCCTTTGAAGGCTTTGGTAAAAAGAAAGAATAAATATGGCTAGTCTTTATACTCACAGCGATTCTAACAAGCGAAAAACCTGGGCCTACTTGGCCGGGTTTTTTGTCTTTATTATTATTGTCGGCTACATTTTTAGCATGGCGATGGACGATTCCTCTATCTTATATATTGCGGTAATTTTCAGCGTGGTCGCTAATTTTTTAGCTTATTATAACAGCGATAAAATGGTGCTCGCTATGAGCAAGGCACACGAAATTGACCACGATTCCAACCGTGAGCTTTATCACTTAGTGGAGAATCTTTGTATTACTGCCGGCCTGCCAACGCCGAAGATTTATATTATTGATGATACTGCTCCTAACGCCTTTGCGACCGGACGCGATAAGGATCACGCGGTAATCGCCGTCACCTCCGGTCTTTTACAAAAATTAGATAAAGCGGAACTGGAGGGGGTAATCGCTCACGAATTATCTCATATTGGTAATCGCGATATCCTGCTTTCTACAATTGTGACTGTTTTGGTTGGCCTGGTAGTTCTGCTAGCTGATTGGTTTAGACACTGGTCATTTTTTGGCAATCGGCGTAGCAGTGACAGCGGGAATAATCAAATGCAATTAATTATTACGATTGTTGCGATTGTTTTATCAATTCTAGCGCCGATATTTGCTTATATGTTGCAATTTGCAATTTCTCGCAAGCGGGAATTTGCAGCCGATGCCGACGGCGCTTTGCTTACCCGCTATCCTGAAGGTTTAGCGCGCGCTCTAGAAAAAATTTCCGCGGACCAAGAGCCGCTTGAAGTTGCTAATCGCGCAACCGCGCATTTATATATCGCTTCACCTTTTAAAGGCCGCGAAGGGCGCAGTTGGGTATCGCGAATGATGATGACTCACCCGCCGGTTGAAGAGCGTATAAAAAAATTACGCGGTTTGGTTTAAATAAAATTACTAATTATTAAAGTGATAATATATGAAGACGAAAGAGATTTACGATTTGGCCATCAAGTTGGGAATGAAAGCTGACTTGCGCGGTGAGATGGAAGTTAAAAAATATTTAGCGCGCGTCAATAAAAAATATGAAGCCTTGTCCGATAAAGATAAAGCGCTTTTTGATATGGAAAAATTAAGCAATCCTTATTCCGATGCTCGGGTTTTATTTGATAATGGCCGAGAAGTCAAAAGGATTATGGTCGGTATTGATATTGAAACACCCGAACTTCTGTTGGCCAAACAATTAGGGAATATTGATTTAGTAATGGCTCATCATCCCGAAGGGGCCGCTCTAGCTGATTTATCGGACGTAATGGCGTTGCAGGCTCAAGTTCTGGCCAGTTATGGTGTACCGATTAATATTGCCGAATCAGTGATTAAATCGCGCATCAGTGAAGTCCATCGCGGAATCTCGCCGATTAATCATGATCGAGCGGTTGACGCCGCCAGAGCCCTGGATACTAATTTTATGTGCATTCATACGCCCGCCGATAATTTAGGGGCTAGTTTTATGGAGAACCTTGTTCAGAAAAATCTGGAAAAATTGGATACAGTCGGCGATTTAATGGAACTTTTAATGTCTATTCCTGAATATGCTGAAGCTAAAAAACGAAAAGCAGGCCCGATGATTTTTGCCGGCTCTGAAGATAGTAGCTGCGGTAAGATTGTGGTAACCGAATTTACCGGCGGTACTAGCGGCTCCAAAGATATTTATGAAAAGATGTCTCAGTATGGCATCGGTACGATTATCGGCATGCATATGTCCGAAGAGCATCGTAAGGAAGCGGAAAAATATCATATCAATGTGGTGATTGCCGGACATATGGCTTCGGATTCCCTGGGAATGAATCTTTTGTTGGATGAAATTGAAAAGCAGGGAATTGAAATCGTAGCAATTAGCGGATTGATTAGAATAAAGCGTTCTTAAATTATGATTTCCGGTCGCGCTAAAATAAAAAAACCGAACTTAGAATTGCTGGCGCCTGCCGGCAACATGTTGAAGCTGCAGACCGCTTTTGCTTACGGTGCGGATGCTGTTTATCTTGGCATTCCTGACTTTTCTTTGCGCGTGCGCATTAACGATTTTGATTTGCCAAAAATAAAAATCGCCCTTAAATATGCGCATGAGCGTGGCAAGAAGGTTTATATTACGGTTAATATCTTTGCTCATAATAAGCATTTCAGTAAGTTGGAAGCATATTTAAAAAAATTGAAACCGTTGGGCGTAGACGCCTTCATTGTCTCCGACCCGGGAGTTCTTAGCTTGATCAAAAAAATTATTCCCCGCGCCGAATTGCATTTATCTACTCAGGCTAATTGCACTAATTTAGCCGCCGCTCGTTTTTGGTTTAGCCAAGGCGTCAGTCGTATTGTCTTAGGTCGGGAAGTCACCTTAACAGAAATTAAAGCAATTCATAACGCCTTGCCGAAATTAGAATTGGAATATTTTGTGCACGGAGCAATGTGCATGGCTTATTCAGGTCGCTGCTTTCTTTCCAAAATGTTTATTAATCGGAGCGGCAACTTAGGCGATTGCGCCCAGCCTTGCCGTTGGCAATATGACGTTAACCGTTATACCGTCAAAGCGCGTGGGCATGAAGAAGAGTTGGAGTTAGTGGAAGAAGAACACGGTTCTTATTTGTTGAATTCCAAAGATTTGTGCTTGATTAAATATCTGCCAGAATTGATTAAGGCGGGCGTGACCAGTTTTAAAATAGAAGGGCGGGCGAAAAGTGTTTATTATCAAGCAACTGTTTGCGCTATCTATCGTCGCGCCATCAGCTTAATCGCTAAAAAAACGGCGGGGTCAAAATTGAAGAAAGATTTAACCTATTTATATAAAGAACTGGAAACCAAGTTGATCCATCGCGGTTATACCACCGGGTTTTTATTGGGTGATAAGGCGGAGCAAAATATTGTCGATTCCCATAATCAAAGTTCTTGGGAGTTCTGCGGCCAGGTTATTAAAGTTATTAAAGATAAAGATGGCAAGACTAATTTATTATTTAAAGTCCATAATACTATTAAGCTAGATGACGAAATTGAGATTATCGGTTTTGATTATGATATAATTAAAATGAAGTTGCGGAAATTGGTAAGCGCCAAGACTCAAGAAGAATTAACCGAAGCGCATGGCGGTGGCGGAGCGCAGGAGTGCTTAATTCAGCTAGAAGAAAATGTTGTTTTGCCTGAGCTAGCGGTTATCAGAAGGAAGCTTAAGCCGGAAATTAAAAAATAATAAATTTAAAATATGATTTCTTATTTACGCGGCACAATTATTTCTAAGTCCACTAATTATTTTATTTTGGATGTCCGTGATGTTGGTTACGCGATTTTTGCCGGCGAGAATTTTTTAAATGATATTCAAGCCGGTGCTTCTTTAGAGGTTTTTACTCATCATCATATTCGCGAAGACGCTAATGATTTGTATGGTTTTAAAAGTTTAGAAGATCTGGATTTATTTGAAATGTTAATTAGTGTTTCCGGCGTCGGTCCAAAATCAGCTTTAGGAGTCTTAGCGGTAGCAACCGCCAATGATATTAAGGAATCAATTATTAGAGGTGATGCTGACTTATTAACCAAAGTTTCCGGTATCGGCAAGAAAACAGCCGAGCGTTTGGTCTTAGAATTAAAGAGCAAGATTTTGAAGATTGCTCCGGCATCTTTAAGTGGCGACACTTCGTCTTTAGCTTCTAGCGACGAACTAGATGCGCTTATGTCTTTAGGTTATTCACTCAGCGAAGCGCGAGCTGCTTTAGGAAGCGTTGATTCGGAGCTAAAAGACACAGGGGAAAGAGTAAAACAAGCCTTAAAAATCATGAAAAAATGACGCTTTACAAGCGCTCGTTTTTTGGATAGGATAAAAGAAAAGAACTATATGGCTATTAGCGAAAAAAGAACAATTACTAAACAAGCGATTGATTTCCCGGCCTGGTATCAGGATGTCGTTCGTGAGGCGGAATTGGCCGAGTCCTCTGAGGTTAGAGGCTGCGGAATTGTCAGGCCTTACGGGTTAAAGATTTGGGAACTGATTAAGGCTGAGCTTAGCCGTCGCTTAGAAGATGATGGTGTGGAAAATGTTTATTTTCCAATCTTTGTGCCTCTAGAAAATTTAGAAGCCGAGAAAGACCATGTCGAAGGATTTGCCCCCGAGTTGGCAGTAGTGACTCACGCCGGCGGTGAAGAATTGACGAATAAGCTGGCTATCCGTCCAACCAGTGAAGCGGCGATGTATAAGACTTATGCTAAATGGATTCAAAGTTATAAGGATTTGCCTTTACGCCTTAATCAATGGGCAAATGTTGTCCGCTGGGAAAAGAGACCGCGCGCCTTTTTACGTTGGAGTGAATTTTTATGGCAAGAAGGGCATACCGCTTTCGCAACTGAAGATGAGGCCCGCGCTGAAGTTATAAAAATGCTGGATATATATAAAGATATTTATGATTTTATGGCCATCCCAACTTTTACCGGCCGAAAATCAGAAAATGAAAAATTTGCCGGAGCGGTTATGACCACAACCGTTGAAGTGATGGCTAAAGACGGCAAAGCTATTCAAGGAGCCACCAGCCATTATTTAGGGACTAATTTTGCTGAAGTATTTGGCGTTAATTATTTGGGAGCCGATGGTAATTCTCATTTTGCGCATCAGAACAGCTGGGGCTTATCTTGGCGTTCGGTGGGGGCGTTGGTTATGGTTCACGGCGACGATAATGGTTTGCGCTTGCCGCCAAATATCGCCCCTATTCAGATTATAATTGTTCCGATTTATAAAGATGAAGTCTCCCGACAGCAGGTTTTAGATTTTTGCGGTACCATCAAAAATAAATTTGGAAGTAACTATCGTATTAAAATTGATGAACGTGATGGCCAAACACCGGGATTTAAATTTAATTATTGGGAAGTGCGCGGCGTTCCTGTCAGGTTGGAAGTGGGCTTAAAAGAAGTCGCAGAAAATAAGGTGACTTTATTCAGACGAGATAATGGGGTTAAAGAAGTGATGGCTATTGAAGATTTATCTAAAGCGTTGCCGGTTATTATGTCCGACATCCATCAAAGTCTTTATCAGCAAGCAGTTGATTTCTCCGCAAAACATATTAATAGAATTGAAAGCTGGGATGAAATTAAAGACCAAGCCGGCTGGTTTGAGGCTAGCTGGAGTGAAGATCCGGAAACCGAGAAGCAGCTAAAAGAAAAATACGGAATTGTTTCGCGGGTACTTCTAAGAGAAAAAGAGAATGAAGCGCCTAAAAATAAAAAATGTTTTATCAGCGGCCAAGAGGCCAAACATGATTGGCTTTTCGCTAAGTGTTACTAAAATAATTTAAACTATGTTCAATAGATTGCTAGGAAAATTTAGCCACGATTTAGGAATTGATTTAGGTACCAGAAATACTCTGGTTTATCTTAGCGACAAAGGCCTAGTAATCAATGAGCCGAGCGTAGTCGCGATTAATAAACGGACCAATGAAATTTTGGAAGTCGGGGAAGCGGCCAAAAAAATGGTTGGCAAGACCCCGGGGCATATTGAAGCCATTAAGCCTTTGGTTGATGGCGTTATTTCTGATTTTGAAGTAACGGAAAAGATGCTTAAGTATTTTATCAGTAAAGTTCATAATGATAATTTTGCGTTAGTTTCTCGGCCGCGCGTGGTGATTGGCATTCCCCTGGATTTAACGGAAGTGGAAAAAAAGGCGGTGGAAGACGCCGCTAAATCAGCCGGCGCGCGTAAAGTTTATTTGATTGAAGAGGCGATGGCCGCGGCGATTGGCGCCCGCTTGCCGGTAACCGATGCGACGGCGACCATGATTGTGGATATCGGCGGCGGTACTACCGAAATTGCGGTTATTTCTTTGGGCGGCGTGGTTACTTGGAAATCTTTGAAGGCAGCCGGCAATGAATTTGATGGCAACATTATTGAATATATTCGCGAGGAATTTAATATTTTAATCGGCGAACAATTGGCTGAAAGTATTAAGATTGGCATTGGTTCAGCCGTTCCGCTTGATGAGCCGAAAGAAATGGAAGTTCGTGGTCGTGATTTGCTAACCGGATTGCCAAAAGCGATCATGATTAATGATAAGCAAATCAGAGAGGCAATTAGCCGTACGGTCAGTAAAATAATTGATAATATTAAAACCATTTTAGAAACCACGCCGCCGGAGCTGGTATCCGATATTTATGAACGCGGTCTTTATTTGTCAGGTGGAGGCGCTTTGCTTCGCGGCCTAGACAAGGCGATTTCCGTCGCTTCTAAAATTCCGGTTAAAATTGTCGATGACCCCTTAACTTGCGTTGCTCGCGGGACAGGCTTGTTGCTAAATAATAAAGAATTATTAGAAAAAGTAATTTTGCCGACCAGTTCCGACTAATCCTTATATTTTAAGAGACTTGAGTTTATATGATTAGGATTAAAAAAAATAATCCCTTGTTAATTTTTACGGTAGTTCTCGGACTACTGGTTTTTTTACACGGACTCGGAATTATCCGCCCCTTAGAGAATGCTTTGTTGTTCTTGGTAAAACCGGTAAGCAGCAAGTTGTATGTTTGGGGGACGGGCATTAGTTCTTCTTATAGTGAAAATCGGGAAAAAACAGATTTACTTTCAGAAATTAATCGCTTGCAACAATCAGTGTCAGCCTTAACTATTCAGGATTCTCATTGGCGAGAAGTGGAAGGAGAAAATGAAAAATTACGCAGTCAATTGAACTTTGTGGCCGCTAATAAATTCCGAGTGGTTTTAGCCAACATTATTGCCAAGGAAGAGGTTTTCTCCGCGACCGAAGACAGCCGCGATTTAGTGATTGATCGCGGGCAGAAAGATGGCTTGCGTCCCGATTACGGCGTGCTTAGCCCCGACGGAGCGATTATTGGCAAGATTGTGGAAGTGGGCGATACTAGCTCCCGAATTTGTTTAGTGACTAGTCCTGGCTGCCAATTGGCCGCTAGTTTGCAGAACGAAGATAAAACCAAGGGAATCACCGATGGTAATTTGGGGCTGACAATTAATATGAATTATATTCCGCAGCTAGAGAAAATTACACTGGGCGATATGGTAATTACCTCCGGTTTAGGCGGAAATATCCCCCGCGGACTGGTAATCGGCAAAGTTTCGGAAGTCAAAAGCGAAAGCAATGAAGTTTGGCAGGCGGCCATTATTGAGCCGCTGGTTAATCTTAATGATTTAACGGTCGTCTCTGTTGTCATCCCTTAAAATAATTTTATGTTTAAAAAAGTCGGACAAATTTTAATTTTTGCCGCGATTTGTTTGGTGGCGTCTAATTTGCAGTTTGCCTTTGTTTCTTCGCTTCCGGGCGCTTTTAATCAAATTAATCTCGGTTTGATGCTATTAGTATTTATTCTGTTCTTTTTTGGCGCTAAAGCCGCCTTATTTTTTATCTTTTCTTTTGGATTTTTGATGGACACTTTTTCTTTCCAATTTTTTGGCTTCTATTTTATTTGTTTGGCCGCTGCCGCTGTCGCCTCCTATTTAATTTTAGAAAACTGGCTGACCAATAAATCTTTATATTCTTTTTGGGTTTTATTTCTAGCGGCGACTTTGGTTTATAATTTGGTTGCAGTTATTCTCGCTTTTTTCGCGGTTAATTTTCAGGGCTTGCCGGGATTCTTTACTTTTTCTTTCTGGCGTAATGTTTTTTATCAATCGGCTTGGAATATTTTGGCGGCTGCTTTATTTTTCAATATTTCCGTTGCTTTAGCAAAAAGATTCCAACCATTCTTTCTGGAAAAGAAAGGCGGGTTATGATATTATAAAAGTAATATAAAAAATATGATTTACGACTTTGTTACCATCGGCGGGGCGACTAGAGATATTAGTTTTTTTACTGATCAAGGAATCCTAATTAATAATCCGCGCGATATTTTGCGTCAACAGCTTTTAGCTTTTGAATATGGCGCTAAAATTAGAATTGATAAATTTAACTACAGTTACGGCGGCGGTGCGGCTAATGCCGCAGTTAATTTAGCTCACTTTGGCTTTAAAGCCGGATGCTTATCCGCTATCGGCGATGATGAGAATGGCCGGGCAATAATTAAAAATTTCCAAGAACGCCAAGTGTCCGTATCTTTGATAAAAAAAGTGAACGGTGAACATAGTGGTTTCTCGTTTATTATAATTTCTAAAACTGGCGAACGGATAATATTTACCGAACGCGGAGCCAATGGCCTGTTGCAAATTGCCGCTAAAGATGAAATTGCTCTTAAAAATACTAGAAACATTTATATTTCTTCTTTGTCGGGAAACTGGACGTCAATTTTAAAAAAAGTTTTTAGCATCGCTTCACGAAAAGGAATTAGAGTTGCCTGGAATCCGAGCGAAGCGCAATATTCCAGCGGCTTGAAAAAATTGATGCCCTTTTTGAAAAATACTTTTATTTTTTCAGTCAATAAAGATGAAGCTATAGAATTAGCTCTAGCTCATTCTAAATTGCGCGGCCAAAAATTAAAAGCCACCTTTCTGAATGATGAAAAAAATTTGCTCCAAATAATTAAAAGTTATGGACCGAAAATAGTATTAATTACTTCCGGCAGTGCGGGCGCTTACGCTTATGACGGACAGAAATTTTATTATCAGCCGATATGCAAAGAAAAAAAGCGAGTTGATACGACCGGTGTCGGCGATATTTTTAATTCTACTTTTGCGGCCGGCGTTGAGCTGTTCAAGGGGGATATTAAAAAAGCTTTGCTCTTAAGCGCACGCAATACGGCTTCTAAAATTGCTCATCTGGGCGCGCAAAATGGATTGTTAAAAATAAAAATGTAAATATAATTTTATGATAAACGAGGTAATAGTTAAAGAGATATCCAAAAATTATGATGACCGCGGTTTTTTAGCGGAACTTTTCCGAGCTGATGAATTAGATTTTAAACCGGCGATGTCTTATGCCAGTTTTACTAATCCGGGAGTCATTCGTGGGCCTCATGAACACGTTGCTCAAAGTGATTGTTTTGTTTTTCTGGGGCCAGGCAGCTTTGCTCTTCATCTCTGGGACCGGAGAGCAAATTCCAGTACTAACGGCGAGAAAATGGAAATTATTGTCGGCGAAAATAATCCCACACTGGTAATCGTTCCTCCCGGAGTAGTTCATGGCTATAAATGTATTTCGGAAATTCCGGCCTTAAGTCTTAATTTTCCCGACAAGCTTTATCGCGGTGAAGGGAAGAAAGAAGAAGTAGATGAAATTCGCTGGGAAAAAGATCCTGAAAGTCCTTATAAAATAAGTTAATCAAAAAATATATGTGTATTTTTTGTAAAATTGTGGCCGGTGAGTTGCCGTCCTATAAGATTTATGAAGATGAAAAAACTTTGGCTTTTTTGAATATTTATCCCAGTAGTATCGGTCATACAATCGTTATTCCTAAAACTCATTATGCTAATTTAGAAGAAATACCCGAGACCGATTTAACGGCTCTTATTTTAACCACTAAAAAAGTCGGCTCAATACTTAAAAATAAATTAGTTGCTCCCGGTTATAATATTGCCTCTAACAATGATCCGGTCGCCGGCCAACAGATACCGCACATCCATTTTCATCTTATCCCTCGTCATTCCGGCGATGGTCTGGGAGATTGGCCAAAGGTTGAATACGCCCACGGAGAGATAGACGAAATTTTTAAAAAACTGACTTCTTAATATGAAAATACTTGTTACCGGCGGCGCCGGTTTTATCGGTTCGAATTTTATCCATTATTGGTTAAGCCAATATCCGCAAGATCAAATTAGAAATCTTGATCTTTTAACTTATGCCGGTAATTTGGATAATTTAAGAGATGTTGAAAATCATCCTAATTATGAATTTATTCAAGGCGATATTTGCGACCGGGATTTAGTTGGGCGAGCTGTTCAGGGAGTAGATTTGATTGTTCACTTTGCTGCCGAAAGCCATGTTGACCGTTCGATTAATGATAGTTCGGATTTTGTTAAAACTAATGTTGAAGGTACGCGCGTTCTGCTTGACGCCGCTAAAAATAATGGTGGCATCAGATTCCATCATGTTTCTACCGATGAGGTTTTTGGCGCCTTGGAAATGGCTGATAAAAAATTCAATGAAGACACTCCTTATTCGCCGCGCTCGCCTTATAGTGCTTCAAAGGCCGCCAGCGATCATTTAGTCAGAGCGTATTTTCATACCCATAAATTGCCGATTACCATTTCCAATTGTTCTAATAATTATGGGCCCTATCAATACCCTGAAAAATTGATTCCTTTATTTGTCACGAATTTAATAGAGGGTAAAAAAGTTCCAGTTTATGGCAACGGTTTGAATATTCGCGATTGGATTCATGTTGATGACCACAATTATGGCGTTGATTTAATTATTAAAAAGGGAAAGATTGGCGAAACTTATTGCCTCGGCGGCAATAGCGAAAAAACTAATTTAGAAATTACTAGAGCGGTCTTGGCTTTAATGGGAAAAGGAGAAGAAATGATTGAATATGTCGGCGATCGTTTAGGCCATGATTTAAGATATGCCATTAATTTTTCCAAAGCGGAAAAGGAATTGGGCTTTAAGCCAAAACATTCGTTTGAAAGCGGCTTGCAAGAAACGGTAAATTGGTATAAAAATAATCAGGCGTGGTGGAAAAAATTAAAAAAATAAGTAATAAATAAGTATGTCACACAAAAAAATCTTTATTATTGAAGATGACGCTAATATTCTCTATGGTCTAGAGGCGCAATTTTCTAATTCCGGCTTGGAAGTCGAGGTGAGCGAAGCGGAAGAGGAGGCAGAAGAATTGATGGATAATTTGAGAGAATTTCAGCCAGATTTTATTGTGTTGGATTTAATTTTACCGAAAATTGACGGTTTTGATATTGTTAAGCGCTTGAAATCGGATGAGGAGCTAGGTGATAAGCAAATCTTTATTTTTACTGATTTAAGCGATGAGGATAGCCGCCAGCGCAGTTTGGAAATTGGCGCCGATTATGTCTTTTTTAAGGACGATTTCGACACTTTTCAATTTGCCGAAAAAGTGCTAAAAATAATTGATAATCAGGAAAAAAGTGAGGATGGCGATGACGAGGACGAGCAGATGATTGATTAGTGAATATCGTCAAATTGACTTAAGGCGCGTAAGCGGTTAGAATAGGTCTGTATATTATCTTATGTTTATCAAACAAATCGGGATTGATTTGGGTACCACTTATACGCTCGTTTATTTGCCGCGACGAGGAATCGTCGTGAATGAACCGAGCGTGGTAGCCGTCTCAATTGCGGACAAAAAAATATTGGCCGTTGGCAACGAAGCCAAAGATATGTTGGGGCGCACCCCCGATACTATTATGGCGGTTAAACCCCTAAAAGATGGAGTTATTGCTGATTATCGGGCAACTGAAGCCATGATTAGATATTTCATTAATAAAACTTTAGGCGGTTTGCGCTTATTCAGACCAGAGGTTATGGTGGCGGTTCCGGCCGGGATTTCTTCAACAGAGAGACGGGCGGTTATTGAGGCTACGATTGCGGCTGGCGCCAAAGCCGCTTATATTATTAAAGAACCGGTAGCAGCCGCTATTGGCGCGGATATTCCTATTGGTTCGGCAACCGGCCATATGGTAATTGATATTGGCGGCGGCACCGCGGAAATGGCGGTCATTTCTTTGGGCGGCGTAGTAGCTTCCACTTCGGTAAGAGTGGGCGGCAATAAGTTTGATGCCGCAATTTTGGAATATGTCCGCAAAAAATATAATTTGGCGATTGGCGAAAGAACCGCTGAAGAAATTAAAATAAATATTGGTTCGGCTTTATATATGGAAGATAAGTTGCACATGGAAGTTCGGGGCCGAGATATTGTTACCGGCTTGCCTCGCAGTATTACCGTTTCCAGCGATGACGTTACCGAAGCGATTCAGCATGAACTAGAAGCCATTATTTCTGCTTCCAAAAAAGTTTTACAAAAAACCCCGCCGGAGTTATCGGCGGATATTATGGATAAGGGAATTGTTTTAACGGGAGGGAGTTCCTTGCTTCGCAACATGGACCAGTTGATTGCACGCACGACTGGCGTGCCGGCTTATGTCGCTGACGACGCCATGCTCTGTGTTGCCAAGGGAACCGGAATTGCCCTAGACAATTTAGATTCATATAAGCGCAGTATTTTAGCAACTAAATAAGCGGCTAACCATATCGGTTAGCTGTTATTTATTTATGACTATTGGAATAGACGCCTCCAGGGCTAATTTAAAAAGAAAGACTGGTACCGAATGGTACTCTTTTTACTTAATTAAAAATTTGGCAAAAATTGATAAGGAAAATAAATATCTCCTCTATTTAAATGATTTGCCGTCTTCGGAACTCCAAGAAATCATTAAAGATAATCCTAACTTTTCCGTCAAATTCTTGCATTGGCCCTTTCTCTCTTTTTGGACTTTGGGACGTTTAACTTTGGAAATGATTTTTCATAAACCGGACATTTTGTTTATTCCGGCCCATACGATGCCGCTAGTTTATCCCAAGCGGACAATTAATACGATTCATGATATTGCCTTTGCTCGTGATCGGAATCTTTACCAATCTAAAGGCGTAAAAACTGATCGCGCCTTATCCAAAAAGATTGTGGAATTTTTAGTGCGCCTGTTTACTTTAGGGAAGTATCATTCCGAGTCTTTAGATTATTTATATTGGTCAACTGATTTTGCTTTGCGCCGCGCTAAAAAAATAATTACCGTATCTAATTTCACTAAACAAGATATTTTAAGTTTTTATCCGCGTGCTAAGGCTGATAATATTACCGTTATCCATAACGGCTATAATGATGATTTATATAAAATTGGCCGCGATCAAGAAAAAATTAAAGCTAAGTTGGAGAAATATAATTTAGAACAGCCGTATTTCTTATATGTCGGCCGTTTAGAAAAGAAAAAAAATACCCCGGCTTTAATCGAGGCTCTATCAATCATGCGCGACAGCCATCCGGAAATTAAGGAAAAATTAGTTCTTATCGGCGACGCCAGTTTTGGCTATGATGAGGTTAAATATGTCATTGAAGAATTTAATTTGAATAATGATGTCCTAATGCCGGGCTGGGTGGCTGAAGAAGACATGCCCTGTATTTTTAACGGAGCGAGCGCTTTTATTTTTCCGTCTAAACATGAAGGTTTTGGTATTCCGATTTTGCAAGCTATGGCTTGCGGGTTGCCGGTCGCTTGTTCCGATATCCCGGTTTTCAAAGAGGTTGCTGCTGACGCTGTTTTATATTTTAATCACGAGGATAAAAAGGCGATGGCCGAGGCAATGGCTAAAATTATTAACGATCGCGAGTTGCATCAAGGGTTAATAAATAAGGGGCTGGAGAGAGCGCAAAATTTCAGCTGGCAAAAATGCGCTGAAGAAACTTTAAAGGAAATTTTAAGCACTTAAATCGGCTTATTTGCGATTTGTAAAAAACGCCGATTGTGGTATTATATAGATGTTATATGAATAAAACAATAACATCTTTTTTTATATTTTTAAGCGCGCTAGCCGTGCCGGTTTATGCTAGTATTACGCCTAATGATTCCTTCTTTGGCAATCAGTGGTATCTTTCCAAAATTAAAGCCGATAGCGCTTGGGATAAGGTTTCAGAAAGCCCGGACACGGTAATTGCCGTTATTGATTCAGGCATTCAAATAAATCACCCTGACTTGCGTGATAATATTTGGAAAAATAACCGAGAAATTTCCGGCGATGGTATTGATAACGATCGTAACGGTTTTATTGATGATATAAACGGTTGGGATTTTTCCGCCAATATTCCGGATCCTTCGCCTAAATTTGCTGATGGCTGGACTGAGGCCGGAATCTCTCATGGAACAATGGTGGCCGGAATTATCGCCGCTCGCGGTAATAATAATCAGGGTGTAGCCGGGGTGACTTGGCGCGCCAAAATTATGCCACTTAAAGCTTTAAATGATAAGGGCGAAGGGCGGGCCAGCGATGTTATTCGCGCTATCGACTACGCGATTAATAATGGCGCTGATATTATTAATCTTAGTTTTGTCAGTTTTAATTATAGTGCCGGTTTGCAAGAAGCGATTACTCGGGCTCATAATGCCGGGGTAATGATTGTCGCCGCCGCCGGAAATGAACAAGCTGCCGGCGAAGGTTATAATATTGATAAAACCAAAATTTACCCTGCCTGTTATGATGGTAACTTGGTCGGTGAAAACATGGTTATCGGCGTGGCCGCCACTGACGCGCTTGATCAGAAAACTAAATTTTCCAGTTATGGCTTTAGCTGTGTGGATATTTCTGCTCCCGGAATTAGTTTTTTTAATACCGTAACCGGGGATAGTCGCGCGGGAGCGGTTAAATATTATGATGGCTATTGGTCAGGAACTTCCATGGCTGCGCCTTTAGTTTCGGCGACGCTCGCTTTAATCCAACAAGCTAATCCGGAATTAAGCCGTCGTGAAACAGTTAATATTTTGTTTGCCTCCACCGATAATATCAGCCGCCTAAATCCTGATTATCTGGGTCAGCTAGGTAATGGCCGTTTAAATGTTAATCGTGCCGTCGAAATGGCTAAAGAAAAATTATATAATCATCTTGGCCGTTTATTAATTTTACCGGCGACCCAGAAGAATAAACTTAAGGTTGCGGCCGCTAATGGCGACTTGGCTTATTATTTGCCTGATGGCGCGATTAAAACTGGCGCCCCCTTTGTAACTGGCGATGTTAATGATAATGGTGTTGACGAGATTGTGGTGGGAGCGGCCGTCGGTGATGAACCAAAAGTTAGAATTTTAAGCAATCAAGGAAAATTATTGGGAGAATTTTGGGCGGCCGATAAAAAATTTCGCGGCGGTTTAAATGTCGCCTTGATAGATTTAGACAATAGCGGCGCCAAGAGAATAATTGTGGCTCCCGCTTCCGGCGGCAGTCCGCAAATTAAAATTTTTGATTATCGAGGAAATTTAAAAGGACAATTTTGGGCGGCGCCGAGCAATTGGCGAGGTGGATTTAATATTTCCGCGGGAGATATCGACGGTAAAGGCTTGCCGGAGATTGTGGTTGGTTTTGGAAAAGGCAGTGAGCCGCAAGTCAGAATTTTTAATTCCGACGGAAAATTAGTCGGTAGCTTTTTGGCTTATGAAAAAAGTTTTCGCGGCGGCGTTAATGTCGCGGTTGCTAATTTAGATGGCCGTAAAGATCATAATAAAGCCGAAATTATAGTTGCCCCCGGATCAGGACGAGAACCGCAAGTTAAGATTTATAACAATCGAGCGCAATTGATTAATAAATTTTTAGCTTATGGAAAGAGCTGGCAAGGTGGCGTTAATTTATCGGCCGGCGATATTAACAGTGACGGTATTTCGGAAATAATACTCAGCGCTTATAGCGGCGCTACCCCTCATGTCAGAGTTTTCAGCGGCGAAGGATTAATTCTGGAATCATTCTATGCTTACGATCAGGACTTTAACGGCGGCGTTAATGCTGGTATAATAAGAATAAATAACTAATCATATATGCCTAAGAAAATTATCTTTGATAAAAAGAATGTGCTGGTCGCTGGTGGAGCCGGTTTTATCGGTTCCCATCTTTGCGATGAACTAATCAAGACCTGCAAGGTTATTTGCGTGGATGATTTTATTTCCGGCAGCGAGCGGAACATTGACCATTTACTGGCCAACCCTAACTTTGTTTTTATTAATCACGATTTAGCTAAGCCGCTTAATTTGGCGGAAATTAATGAGTTAAAGAAGTTTAAGGTTGAATTTCAGGGTATTCAGGAGATTTATAATTTGGCTTGTCCGATGTCGCCACGTAATTTTTTGAATAATCGCCTGGCAACCCTGGAAGCTAATTCCTTAGTTGTTAAAAATTTATTGGATTTAGCTTTAGCTCATAATGCTAAGTTTTTACATTTTTCCTCTTCGGTCGTTTATGGTCCCCGCCGTTCCGATAATCCCGAGTTTAAAGCGCGCGAATCAGACCCGGGAGTCGTTGATCAGCTTTCCAGCCGCGCCTCTTATGATGAAGGCAAGCGTTTTTCGGAAACACTAGTCTCTACTTACCGCGATATTTACCAGCTTGATACCAAAATAATCAGAGTGTTTCGAGTCTATGGCCCGCGCATGGAATCTAATGACGGCCAAATGATTCCTGATTTTATTAATAATGCCTTGGAGGACAAAGACTTGATAATTAACGGCGATGAAAATTTTTCATCCTCCTTCTGTTATATTGAGGACTTATTGGATGCTGTTTCTAAAGTTATGACAACTGATATCGCTGGTCCGATTAATATTGGTTCCGATATTGATTGTAAATTGGTTGATTTAGCGCAAATTATAATTAATGAAACCGGATCAAAATCCAAAATTGTTCATGCCGAAAACCTAGTCTTTATGACCGAGTTAATTTTGCCGGACATTAAGCTGGCTCGCAATGAACTTGGCTGGATGCCGGTCGTTACTTTAGAGAACGGTTTGCGCAAGACGATTTTTGATGTTAAGGCGCAAAAGAAATTGCAGGGGTTTGGAAGTTATTAATTTAAAAATTATTAGGTATAAAAAAATCGGACTCTAGGGTCCGATTTTTTGTTTAGTTTTTAGTTTTTATAAGCACGTTCGCACTGACCGTCATTTGGGCCACCGACAATTGGGATGCAGGTGCGGCCGCTAGCAATATCATTATTTAGGGTTGTGATTTTTCCCCAAAGAAGAAATAGGGAGGCAAACGAGACAATGATAATTATCAGCGAGAGAAAGCCTTGCCGGCTTTGTTCTTTCTCGGTTTTAGAGAGATAACCTGATAGGGCGAGGGAAATTAAGGCCAGTGGTAGGAAGAAAATAAAGAAAAGATTTCCGATAGCGGCGCTTGTCGCGTCTAAGCCGCCAAATTTGTAGAACTCAAAGATTTGTGGCAGATGACTTTTAAAAGATAAGAGCCAGCCAGCGATAGTGGCCAGTAGCAGCACGAACCAAAAATTCGTTAGTAGGCCATTTAATAAAATTAGATTTTTTTTCATATGATTTTTTTAAATAAATCATCAGCATCTCCTGGCGTAAATAAGCAACCGTCGCTACCAATCGCTTCTGGAATGCCGCCGAGATTAGACGCGATTATCGGCAAGCCGGCTTGGCGCGCCTCAATTATTACCGTTGGATAATTTTCATAGCAGAGCGAAGGCATAATGAGTGCATCGGCTTCTCGGTAATATTTTTCTAAAGCGGGTTTTTCTGAGCGCCCTAAAATTTGAATACGCTCGTCTTTAGAAAACTGTTCACGAATAAGCGGCAAAAGGGAGCCATCGCCAGCAATTGTGAGTGTCATTTCAGTGGTCGCCAGTTTTTTAAAAGCGTCCAGTAAAAAAAGTATTCCTTTGTGTTTTTCTATTTGGCCAACAAATAGGAGATGCTTAAAAGGCTTGGCTATTACTTGCGCCTTTTTATCAGCCAGATTAATTTTAAAAATATCTTCTAGTTTTTGAATTTCTGTTTTTGAGTTTTTAAAAAATCCGCGCTTTAAGTGCTCCTCTAATAGCCAGCGGGAAGGAGAAATAATTAAATCCGGCGAACCCAGGAAAAGTCGGGTTATTTTTTGGTAAAGTTTGGCGGCGGCGCTATTAACAATATTTTCATTTCCATAAATTATCAATCCTGAAGGGTGGAGCAGCTGAATGTCGTGTAAAAAATGATGATGTTCGATTTTTAATTCTTTGATTACCGGCGCAATTTTAAAATCCAGGCCCATTAAATTATGAGAGATTACTAAATTCGGTTTTTCGGTTTGCAATATTTTTTTTATTGCATGATATTTTTTAGTCGCGCGCAAATTATAGAGATGCCAAAATAGGCGGGCTAATTTCGTTTTTTTGTTTAAGTTATAAAATTCGGAATTAATATAAAAAGTCCGGCAATCTTTATTTTCGCCTAAATCAAGATTGTTTGGCCGGGTAGTAATTAAAAAGACTTCATGGCCGGCGCCTTGGTATGATTTAATCATGGCCGCAACGACGTTTTCCGCCCCGCCGCGGTTATAGGGCTTATAAAGATTATTCAGTAAACAGATTTTCATATTTTTGTTTCATCAGCTCTTGATCGTATTTTCGGATAGCTAAGCGTCGCGCCGCCTTGGCCATCTCCTGGCGCAAACCTTCATTTTTTAGAATGAATTCTAATTTACGATTTAAATCCTCAACGCTTCCGGGGATAACCAGCAATCCCTCACGCTTGTCGGTAAACACTTTTCTGACTCCGGGGAGATCGGAAGCGATAACCGGGACGCCGCAAGCCAGCGCTTCAATTAAGACGAGGCCGAAAGCTTCGTTATTGTTAACTGACGGTAAAATTAATAAGTCAGAATTTTGTAGTGCCTTAATCATTTGCTCGTCACTGAGCTTGCCGGCAAATTCTACGCGTTTTGTTAGATTAAGGCGAGCGGCTAAGTTTTCATATTCTGGGCGCAAGTCGCCATCACCGACAATTTTTAAGTTCCATTTTCTTTGGTCTAAACTTGGTAGGGAATTAAGCAGAACGCTCACTCCCTTGAAATAATGAGCCTTGTCTAGACCACCGATAAAAATTAAATCAAGTCGGTCTTTTTTAATAAATAAATCATTAATATGCTTAACAATATTTTTCACTTTCGCGATTAGATTATTGGCGCTTGGCTGGCTGATAGGATTGGGTTGGAATTTTTGCAAGTCTATTCCGAAAGGAATTTCTTGGAATTTTCCCATATTGGCCTCATAATATTTTTTTAGTTGGCCATGTTTGACATAATCTAAGCTGGAGCTGACAATCGCTTCCGCTTGGTTGAAAAGGGAATTCCTAATTAGCCTGCTGGGTAAGCTTAAAATTTTAGCGGCTGAAGATTGATTTTTAACGTCCATATGATATTGAATAATCAGTTTTGGCCGTTTGTAAAAAATTTTAAAAAGCCAGACAATTTCTGCCGTGCCGAAAAAGGGATAATGCAGATAGATATAATCAAATTTGCGCAGTTTCCATAATAGTTGCGGTAAAACCGCGCCATGGCCGCGTCTTAAAAATGGCCGCGTGTTATCAGGCGTGAAATTAATAATTTCATGTTTAAGGCTTAACAGTTCGTGGAAACGATAAGCGCTGTTGCCGATGCCGCCGGCATAGGGCGGATAAGCGCAGACTATCTGGGCGATTTTCATAAATTATTTTTGGGACCCCTGGTCTTTATTATTAGAACCGTTATTTTCTAAGAGCGCAATCTTTCTGACAATACTTGTTAAGTTGGCATCCATTTTAGCGAGCGACAGGCGGAGCTTGAAAACCATATAAAACAAAATCATCACTGTCAGGTAGAGTAGGAAGTTAATTCCGGAACCCGAGAAGCCGAGGGCGCCAACTAAGCGGTCTAATTGTTTAATTAAGATAATCGCCACCACGCCCAAAAGCCAGAAGGTAAGCCAGAAAATAAATTCGTTTTGGCCAATCTTTTTTTTCTTCTTTTGTTCACTTAGTCGCCAGATAAAAATAGCGATAAGGGCGAGAGCTATGATTTGTTGCAACATATTTTTGGGGGATTATTAATTATTGACACTATTTAGAATTAATGATAAATTATGATGATTTGCCAATTTTTGCGTATTTGTTAAGCAGATAGAGGCGTTTATCGTACATTTACAATATAAAAATTAAAATTTTTTTTTAAATGAAACAGAAATCAAATTGGTTGAAAGAGCTCGGAATGAGCCTCTTCCTCCTGGGAGTATTTGCGCTGGTTAGATTTATCTTGATGGCGCAGGGTGCTAACTTTCATATCGGTGACGAAGTTATTGCCGGTATTCTGCTGGCCGTCGCGGTCATTGCGGTTGTCCTAATTTACCTGATGGAAAGATTGAGAAATATTTTTTCATTTTCCTTTGATGTCTGGCTACTAACAATAGTCGGCTTATTCCTTTGGAACTTGCAGGGAACGCCCAGCAGCATTTTATGGTTTGCCTTTGCTGTTTTCGGTTTGCTAACCATTACTAGCGTCTGGACAACCATGAATCTTTTCTGGAAAAAACAGCACACCTCGGAGCAGGCGGTAGAAATGATGGAGCTGCACGACTTCATTAACCGCTGCCTTTATCTGAAATTTTTGGTGATTTCTCTGGGAACGATTGCCATCGAAAAATTATTAGTGCCGATTATTGCCGGTTAACGGCTCTTAGGCGCTGAAAAGGGCTCTTCTTTAAAGAGCCTTTTTTATTTAATAATTCTTTTAATCGCTAAGTCCTTTATAATTCTGATTCCACCGGAAAATTTCTGGCCGAATTCGTGATAAACAACGGTAATCGGAATTTCTATAGTTTTTATTTTATTTTTAAATAATTGATGCAAAATTTCGCTGCAATGCGCCATTCGGTCGTTGCTAATAATTATCTTTTCCGCGGCATCCCGGCTTAAGACGCGAAAGCCGCTTTGCGGGTCGCTAAGACGAATATTAAAAAACCAACGGTTGATTAAGCGAGCGAGAGGCATGATTAAGTTCTTTTTTAAAGCCGGCAAATCAGATTTCTTTGATAAGAAACGCGAACCCAGAACTGCTTCCGCTTGGCCAGATTCAATAGGAGCGATTAAGTCGGGAATTTCTTCAGCTTGAAATTGATTATCGGCGTCAAAATGGATAATAATATCGGCACCCCGTAAAAGCGCGTATTCGTTGCCGGTTTGTAGGGCGGCCCCCTGTCCGCGATTAACAGCGTGCCTTAAAACAGTCGCGCCAGCTTGTTTGGCCATAATCGCCATTTCATCTTGCGAACCATCATCAATTACGACGATTTCGTCTACAAAAGGCCGAACGCGCTTGATTACTTCACTAATATTTTGGGCTTCATTATAGGCCGGGATGACGCAGATTTTTTTCATGATTTTTAAACTAGTCCGTCTTTTTTCTTTTGATTTTTATCAACGGTTAAAGGTTGATAGCCATTTTTATTCGCCAACTGGAAAAAATCTTCCCAGAATTTAGCGGTTGCTAATTTCTTGTGGTTTTTGCTAATGAAGCTGATAGTTTCCGGTCGGGGAACAAAAGTTTCAAAAACACCGATGCGTTTTCTTTTGGCTTTAGCTGTTTTTCTTTTTAAAACCGCCAGTTCTTGGCCGCTTATCATCTTAAGATTATCCAAAATTAATTTCAAGGGTAGGTCGCTCTTTAAAATCTGATAAAGAGCTTGCAGGGAATTAATAGATTTTATTGTTATTAGCACTAAACGTCCCGTGCCGGCTGCCATAATCGCACGCTTGATACTTTCTTGATCGCCTTCTTTAATTTCCAGAGCGATAATATCAGAATCATGCCCTAAAACTCGATTCCAATTTTCTGAGGTGTTTTCTAAGAAATTTATTCCTTGAATGTTAAATTCGCTAGCTCCCAGGAAATAAATATTTTTATTTTCTTGGTTTAGGTGATTTAAAATGGCTTGAAGAGTAGTGCTGCGCCCCTGTCTTTCAGGCGAACTGATAATAATTAGTCCGGATTTAGAGCGACTGCTATTTTTTAATAGTTCCAAGTCATTTTTTTGCCAGCCCAACTGGTTCAAGCTTAAAGATTCTTTATCTTCCTGGATAATACTGATAATTATTTTTTCTCCGAATTTATCCGGAATTATACTAAGCTTGAAATTTAAATCATTATTTTTATCGCGCCACTGGCAATATTTTTCGGCTGCCAGTTCTCCGGGGGCTATTTTTAACAAGGCGCGTAAGTTTTCGGCTAAGTCATTTTCCAATTTTTTAGGCAGATTAAAGATTGCTTCTTCGCCGTCCGGAAGATGGCAACGACAAGAGTGGCCCTTTTCTGATCCGGAAATCACAATTCTTTCCGCTTTTTCCTGTTTGGCAAAATTAAATAAGCCGCTGAAAGTTTTATTTATCATAATGCTATTATGTTAGCATATTTTATATTATTTTAAAAATATGTTAAGCTAATAATTAAGATATAATTATCTCGTTTTTTCTATGAATTATTCTAATTTTTACGCTCGTTTTTATACTTTTTTGCAACTTTCAGGGGCGGCTTTTAAGCGTATTTTTAAATTTAATTTTACCAAGGTTTATGCGGGGCTCATTATTTTTTTGCAGGTCCTGGCTTGGCTGCAAACTATCGCCATTTATCGTCGTTTAACTGGCGATTTTACAATTTTGCATTATAATATTGATTTTGGCGTTGACCTTATTGGCCGTCCGCAATCAATTTTTTATTACCCATTTTTTGGCTTAGGGGTAGCTATTATTAATGTCATTTTAGCCGCTGTCTTAGCCAGACGCCGGGAAGCCAGGTTGATAATCCATTTTTTACTGGGAGCAGCCGTGGCTTTTGCGGTTTTCTTGAGTTTAGCTCTTTTGGCTCTTAATTTTATAAATTTTAGATAAAATACTGACTATGGAATATCAAATTATCAGAATTCTCTTCTTTTCGACCCTTTCTTTCGTGTTTGCTGTTTTAGCGACGCCGCTTCTCACCCATTTTTTGTATAAGTATAAATTAGGAAAAAAGATTAGGAATAGCGGCGCTACTCCAATTTTTAGCGAGCTTCATGCGCATAAGGCAGGGACTCCGACCATGGGCGGAATTTTAATTTGGGGGACCGCTTTAATTTTGATTGGTTTTTTTTATCTTTTATCAGAGTTGTTTCCGGGCGGCGTTTTTCAAAGATTTAATTTTTTATCTCGAGCAGAAACCCTGTTACCTTTAGGAGCTTTAGTGGCTACCGCTATTATTGGTTTAATTGATGACTGGCTGGATGTTAGAGACAAAGGCGTTTTTGGCGGCGGCGGCTTAAAGTTACGCCATCGTTTACTTATTTATGCGCTCATCGCTTTAATCGGTGCTTTATGGTTTTATTTTAAGCTTGATTGGACCGTGATGCATGTGCCGTTTTTTGGCAATTTTGAAATTGGCGCCTGGTATATTCCTATTTTTATTTTTATCATTGTGGCCACTTCCTTTTCGGTAAATGAAACTGACGGCCTGGATGGTTTGGCGGGTGGAACCTTGTTAATTGCTTTTGCTTCTTACGGTGTAATTGCTTTTGTGATGGGGCGCTATGATTTAGCGACTTTTTGCGCGGTTATTATCGGCGCGCTGCTGGCTTTCTTATGGTTTAATATTCCGCCGGCGCGGTTTTATATGGGCGACACCGGTGCCATGAGTCTCGGCGTTACCCTGGGCATTATTGCCATGTTAACTAATAACGCCTTACTGCTCGTCTTTATCGGTTTAATCTTTTTATTGGAATCACTGTCTGTTATTATTCAAACGCTTTCTAAGCGCTTGCGCCATAAAAAAGTTTTTATATCTTCGCCTATTCATCATCATTTTCAGGCTATCGGTTGGGCGGAATCCAAAGTGGTTATGAGATTCTGGGTAATTGCCGGTTTAGGCGCCGTCATGGGTTTGATTATTTTTCTTCTAGATAAGCAGATATGAAGTTGTCTGCCTTGAAAAAAAGATTTTTTTCTCTGCAATCAGGCGAACATGAGCCGGATAAAAGCTTGATTGCCGCCGTTATGGTTTTGTTAATTTTTGGCCTGGTTCTTTTATTTAGTGCTTCCTCGGTTGTTTCTTATGCTCGTTATGGCAATACCTATTTTTATTTCCTCAACCAGTTAACCGCAATCGCTATTGGCTTAGGCGCTTTTTTTATTGTTTCTAAAATTGATTATCGGGTTTGGCGTAAATATGCATTTTTGTTATTGATTTTTTCTATTGTGCTGTTAACGCTGGTGTTTATTCCCGGCATTAGATCGGAATATGGGACGGCTCGCAGTTGGATTAATCTTTTTGGCCACTCTTTCCAGCCGGCCGAGTTGGTGAAACTATCATTTTTGATTTATTTGGCGACCTGGTTAGAAGCCAAGAAAGGCGATTTAAATAGTTTTTCGGACGGCATTGTTCCTTTTTTGTTTATCCTGGGAATTATCAGCTTATTAATGTTGGCGCAACCGGACTTAGGCACTTTATTTATAATCGCCTTTACCGCCATGATGGTATTTTTTGTCGGCGGCGGTAAAATAAAACACATTTTTTTGGTAGTGGTATTTGCCGGAAAGGAAGTGGCCACAATGATAAAAATAAAAATAGGAATATACCAGGCGCCAATTTCAAAATTGCCAAAAAACGGCACATGTATCACGGTC
>JAEHGX010000008.1 GCA_019248265.1 Candidatus Falkowbacteria bacterium S5_I03 | reverse complement strand
TTGGCTTAAATGGTATTTTAATTGCTACCGTTATTTCCGGCGCTTCCAGTTTTATTTTCCATTATTTATTCGCGCTCAAATTTGCGACTATTAAATGCGGCTGGGACACTTCGCTGTTCAAGGAAATTTTCCACCGTTCTTGGCCGTTGGCAATAACCATTATCCTAAATTTAATCTATTTAAGAACTGATATTATTTTTCTGTCTCTATTTAAAGGTGCTTCCGAAGTCGGTCTCTATGGCGCCGCTTATAAAGTGGTTGATGTTCTAACTACTTTGCCATTTATGTTCGCCGGCCTAATTCTGCCGATTTTGACTGCTTCTTGGCTGTCTAAAAAAACTGATTATTTCAAAACTGTCCTGCAAAAATCTTTTGATTTTATGGCCATCTTAGCAATCCCTTTAATTGTCGGCGGGCAATTGCTATCCGGACCGGTAATGACCGCGGTGGCGGGCCGAGAATTTAGCCAATCAGGCGCCATTTTAAAATTGTTAATTATCGCGGTGGCCGCTATTTTCTTGGGAACTATGTTTTCACACGCCGTCATCGCGCTTGATAAGCAAAAAAAATTAATCGGTTTTTACGCCTTTACCAGCATCAGTTCTTTGGCGGCTTACTTTATTTTAATTCCCCGCTTCTCATATTTTGGAGCGGCGGCGGTTACTATTTATAGTGAAGTAATGATTGCCGTTTTTTCCGCTTACTGCGTTTTTAAATATAGCCACTTCATTCCTAAGTTCCAAACGGTGTTCAAGGCGATTGCCGCTTCCGCTTTAATGGGGCTAGCCATTGTTTTATTTCCAAAAAGCTGGCAAGCTAATGTCTGGGGTTTGATAACCATAATTATAGCGGCGGCCGCTTTTTACGGACTATCTTTATTTTTAATCGGCGGCATTAAGCTTAACGATTTAAAGGCCATGTCTAAAAAATCAACCGGCGCTGAACCCTTTAATCCAAGTAATTTATAAATATGAATAATAATTTCCCCGATATCATTTTTGAAGATGACGATTATTTGGTTATCAATAAACCGGCTGGCTTAGCAGTGCACGGCGGCGGCAACATTAAAGAAGAAACTCTTGCCGATTTGCTGGTGGCCCGCTACCCCCAGATAATTAAGGTTGGCGATGATGAAGCGCGCCCCGGAATTGTCCATCGTCTGGATAAAGAAGTCAGTGGCTTAATGGTCATTGCCAAAAATAACGATAGTTTTGATAATCTAAAAGAACAATTTAAAAAACGCGATATCAACAAACAATATTTAGCTTTGGTTTATGGCAAGCTGGCTAACGATGAAGGCGAAATTAATTTCCCTATCAAAAGATCAAGCGAAGGCTACAAAATGGCAGCCATGCCGCTCAACGCTGTCGACTTATTAACCAGACGTAATCCAAAATCGCGCGACACCGGAAATATCAGTGGTGTTTTTAAAGCGAAGGAAGCAATTACCTTATTTAAAGTTAAAACTCGCTTTGTAAATTACACCTTGCTTGAAGTAAAAATTAAAACCGGACGTACTCATCAAATAAGAGTTCATTTTTTTGCGCTTGGACACCCGCTGGTCGGAGACAATTTATACTGCACCAAAAAGACTAAACTCAAAAACGAAAAACTAAAATTGGGACGAGTTTTTTTAATGGCCAGCCAATTATCATTCACTGATTTGCAAGGCGAGAAGCGCGAATTTTCTTTACCGCTCGCACCGGAACTTAAGGCCTTTTTACCAAAAAACTAAAATCGTTAGCTTTATCAAGCACCTTTTGACTATAGCGCCGGTTTTTAGTATAATAGCAAATACGATAAGTAAAAAAATAATTAATAAGCAATAATAAATAATTGCATAAACTTATGAAGAATCATCTCAAGCGCCTAGCGCAATCCAAAACGATGACTAAGGTGGTATTGCCGATCATCCTAGTTATAATTTTGGCGATAATTGGTTTTGCCACTTTGAAAAAACCAAGCGTAAAGAATCTTAGCTCCGAAGAAGCTAAAACTACAGCCGAGACTTTCATTAACGAATTCTTAATGTCTGGCGGCAACAAGGCAACTGTCAAAGAAATTACCGAAGAATACGGTATGTATAAATTACAAATCGATATCGTCAGTGATGTCGTAGAATCATATATCACTAAGGATGGTAAATTATTCTTCCCTCAGGCCTTGAATATCGCCGAAATGAGCGGTCAACAAGCCAATAGCACACCAGCCGCTTCCACCGCTGTCGCTCCGGCTGATTTACCAAAAACTGATAAGCCGGTAGTAGAATTGTTCGTTATGAGCCACTGCCCATACGGCACCCAAATTGAAAAAGGAATTTTACCGGTCGTAGAGTTATTGGGCAAGAAAATGGACTTCCAACTAAAATTCGTGGACTACGCCATGCATGGTGAAACAGAACTTAAGGAACAAATGAACCAATACTGTATCAACGAAACTCAATCCGATAAATATTATTCTTACCTAAAGTGCTTCTTAGTTGCTGGCGACACTGCTAGCTGTCTAAAATCTACCGGTATCAATCAATCTAAAGTTGATAGCTGTGTAAAGACAACCGATACTAAATACAAAATTACTGAAAACTTTAAAAATAAAGTTGGTTATCAAGGAAGTTACCCAGGATTTGATATTTACAAAGATGACAACACCAAATATGGCGTTGGCGGTTCTCCAACCTTAGTCATCAATGGCAAGACCGTTCAATCAGGACGCGATCCTCAGACTCTATTAACAACTATCTGTGCTGCTTTCAACAACCAGCCAGAAGAATGTAAAACTGCTCTATCCAGCGACACTCCAGCTGCTGGCTTTGGAACCGGAACAGCCGCTAGCGGCGGTTCGGCAGCTGCCTGCAACTAGTTAGCAATAAGTTCTCGCAAATAAAAAAACAGACCGTTAAATTACGGTCTGTTTTTTAGTAATTATTTTATTGTACTCTTTTATGAAATTCGTCCCCGATATTTCTCGGCTATTAAGATTCTATTAATTGCCAACCAATACGCTGCTTGGCGTAAGGTAATTTTATTCTCGGCGGCTAAATATTTTTCATAAACTGCCGTCCAATTAGCTTTCATTTTTTTATCAAGCAAAACGCGCAAATATTCTTCATCAAGAATTTGTCCGGTTCGATTCTGCGCCCACTCGAAATAGCTGGTAATTACTCCACCGGAATTAGCTAGAATGTCCGGGACAATCAAAGTCCCCTTGCTGGCCAGAATTTTATCAGCCGCAAAATCAACTGGGCCATTAGCTAGTTCCACAATATATTTAGCTTTTATTTTATCGGCATTAAGTTCGGTGATTTGATTTTCTAAGGCTGCTAAAATTAAAATATCAACCTCAGTTTCTAAAAGTTCGGCGTTAGAAATCTTTGTGCCTTCTTCGTAACTACTTAGTGAACCAGCAGCCTGTTTAAATTGTGCTAGTTTACTAACATCCAAACCATCTGCTTGATAAACGCCGCCCGAGCTATCAGAAGCAGCGACCATTACAAAACCATCAGCTGCTAATTTTTCGGCGATAAAAGAACCGGCGTTACCAAATCCTTGAACGGCAAAGCTTAAGTTTTTTTTGCCAGCCAAAAATTTACTGACCATTTCTTTAATCACGATGTAACCGCCTTGAGCAGTGGCATCGCCCCGCATCTTTATTCCGCCTAGTTCGACTGGCTTGCCAGTAATCATTCCGGGTTCATGGTGGCCGACAACTTGTTCAAATTCATCCAACATCCAAGACATTATCTTACCGTTAGTATAAACATCCGGCGCCGGAATATCTTTATCTTGTCCTAGATATGGAGCAAAGGCGTGTGCATAGGCGCGACTAATCGCTTCCAATTTTTGCTCGCTTAAACCCTTGGGATTAAATTTAACTCCGCCTTTAGCGCCGCCGTAAGGAATGTCGGCTAAAGAATTTTTAAGAGTCATCCAGAAAGCTAGAGACTTAACCTCATCCTCGCTTACTTCGGGATGAAAACGGATTCCGCCTTTTCCCGGACCGAGCGCGCGATTATACAAAATGCGCCAAGCGGGATATTTTTCACCCTCAATTTCTAATTCAACATATTTGTTCTGGACTGGCTCTAACAAAACTTTCATCTCCTCGTCTTTAATTCCAGAAATTGCTTGAACTTCTTGCAAGCGTTTCAGATTATCTGCAAAAATACTCATATGTTTGGGTTTAATATTTTAAATTAAACCCTCAATTTCGGTTTTTAAAGTTTCTTTATTACGCATACCGATAAATTCACCGATAATTTTACCATCCTTAAAAAGTTTCATGTTTGGAATGCTTTGGATGCGATATTCCATGGCTAAATCTTGATTGTCGCCATCTTCAGTATCAACTTTAGCGACTTTAATCTTCCCGGCCATCTCCGCTGAAAGTTCATCTAAAATTGGAGCCATCATCTGACAAGGCACACACCATGGTGCCCAAAAATCTACTAAAACCGGTAAGTCGCTTTTTAGGACTTCCGCTTCAAAGTTACTCTTACTGAGTTCCGTTGCTTTTGACATAAATGTATGTGTTAATTATTTATTATTTTATTTATTAATTAATTCTTTGAATATCTTTTCCATTTTTTGCTGTGAAGAAAGTTTTTCGTCCAAAAGGCAATAACTAAATTCATCGGCAATAATTTTTTCCATCAGCGAAGCCATGGCCGACTTAACCGCTTTCAGTTGCACAATTAAAGAGACGCAATCTTGCGGACCGTCAGCCAACATTTTTTTGACGCCCTCTAATTGGCCAATAATATTATTAATTCTTTGTTCGCTGGTTTTCATATTACTATAATATCATACACCCCCTGGGGGTGTCAAGAAAACAAAAAAAGGAGGTCTGATGTTTTAGACCTCCCCCCTTGAAAAAGCTAAATTAGTTTAAAGTTTTTTGGCTTTTAATGCCGTACAATCGGTGTTAATTACAACACCACCGATACTTACTATTACTATAAGCAGGCATAGATAAAAATAAACACTTGGAGACATCACCATTAATTTATCAAAGGCAAATTTTGCCAATGTTCCAAAGATAAAAATAAATAACAAAAGCCCAATAGCCAATTTCTTTGATTCTGACATTTTAATAATTCCATAACAGATAAGCATTATAGCGCTTACGCACATTATTCCGATATTAGTAAAGGACGGGACCTTTATAAAAATCGATAATACGAGAGCTGAGGCGACAAACATTCCGGCAAAAATTAGGACAGACGCCTTTGTCTGCCTCCTTTCCTCAAGAAGTTGAGCTTTGGCTTCATACTTTAATTCAAGGCCATGGTTTGTCTTTAAACTTGCGTTTATTTTGTCCAGTGTCTTTTGATAATCGGAAATTTCTTTTTCTGTTAGGGGCTTCCGATGCATAAACATTTCTACATAAACAATTGTCAAAACGACAAACCCGATAACCATAATACTAATTGTTGTTTCCATCTTTTTACGTTTTTTTTAAGATTACTGTTAATTTGATTAATTACTAAATCCGCCTAAATCCGCCAGCCGCGGAAGACGATCTTAGTAATTAATCAAATCTAATCTTTTTTGTGAATGTTCTATTTTTAATGACTAAACAATAGCATATTTTAATAAATATGTCAATTAGTAGATAAAGTTTCGTGCTTTGAGGCTGCTATTTTTTGTATAAACATTAGCTAAAACATGCTACTATTTTATAATATTTTCATGCTCTATTCAACAAAAAATAAGCTATTACTAGCTTATTTTTTGTTATTGCGGGGAGGATGAGATTCGATTACATTCTACTGGTATAAAACCAGCCAATAATTACGCTTATCTTTTTTAAAAAGTTTAATTTTAAAACCAGCTTGGGCGGCTAAAGATTTCAATTCTCGCCCGTTAAAAGCATGGTAATAACGCTCACTTACTTCTTCCCCGACATTATTTTTCCAAGGGAAAATTACATCGCCAAAATCTAATTTATTTAAACCAATAATTTTCTTCAAAGCCTGTTTAAACAATAGCGATCGCTTCGGGCTGGCCCATAAATTCCAATTGCTAATAATTAGCTGCCCGCCAGGAGCCAATAAAGTCTTAAAATTCTTGAGTAGCTGAACTCTAAGATCTCGACTGGGAATATGCTGTAAAACGGCAATACAAAAAATAAAATCAAATTTCTGGCCAGCTAACAAATTAGTATTTGCAAAATCAGGCGCGCTTAAATCCAGTTCTTGAAAATTATAGGCGGGATAATTAGTCTTGGCCAAATCTAATAAAGCGCGACTATTATCAATTCCTAAATATTCAATTTGTTTATTAGAAAAAGCTTCCAACAACCGGCCATTACCGCAACCGGCATCCAAAATTTTGGCTCCAGATTTAATATCAGCACTGAGTTTGCTAATCTCCGGCCATAAATATTTTTTTCGGGTCGCATCAAATTCAGCCGCAATTTTATCATAGCTCTGTTTAGAAAGCGCACTTAGTTGTTTAATTGTTTCCGGCTTCATAAATATTTTATGATTACCCGCTAATTATTCACTGATTAAATACTCATGCTTCTTGCCTGATTCGGGATGTTTTTTAAGACGCGAACAAGAATCACATTTACCGCAAGGCTTGGCGCTCAAGTCGCCAAAATAATTTAAAATATATTCTTGGCGGCAACCGGTATGATAAACGTAATTCTCCATTTCATCTAATTTTTCATAAGCGCGGGCCGCTTTTTCTTTTAAGGCTTTAAAATCTAAATTTAAATCTTCAGGCTCAACAATTTTTAAAATTTTAATTTCCGTCCCCCTAAAAGGCGGCTTATACTCCACCAAATCTTTCTCGGCTAATTTCTTAACCGCTCGAAGCAATGAATCTTTTTTAACCTTTAAGACAACGGCTACTTCTTCCGGTGAAAAATCCCAGCCGCTTTCCAGTTCGGTGGCATACTTAAGTGACAACTTTTCCCAAATCTCCACCTGCATTTTGGAACGCTTGCCGATAGCGGCGCCAATTTCCGCCAACGGTCGTTTGGCTTTTAAAAATGAGCTGGAATTCTTTTCATTCGGACGTGAAATGTAACCTTCTTTTTCTAAAATTTTAAGAGCTGTGCCGATAGCCATTTCCGGAACGCTCTCCGATAAATTTTGACCAATCTCGGCATAAGTAACTAAAACTGAAGCATCTGGATCAATCTCTAGCTCTGCTCGACGCAACAAAAAATCATAAATCTCCACAATTAAGCGCGGCTCTGGGTTATCGCCTTTAATAAAAAATTCTCGCAAATATCTATCCTGCTGGTGATAAAATAATAAACAAAAACTATCGATGCCATCGCGCCCCGCCCGGCCCGCTTCTTGATAATAAGCTTCTACTGTTCCCGGTAAGTCATGATGGATTACAAAGCGGATATCTTTTTTATTAATTCCCAAACCAAAGGCATTGGTCGCTACTACTACCCGTGCCGCGCCGCTCATAAATTGTTCTTGCACCCAATCGCGACTGGAAGCATCCATGCCGGCATGATAGGCCACCGCCTTAATATCGTTATCCATCAAGAGCTCCATGATTTCATCTGTCTTGGAGCGCGTCCCGGCATAAATAATTCCGGCACCTAAATCTGGATTGGTAACTAAAAAGTTTAAAATGTGTTCTAATTTTTGACCATTCTGTGAAGGAATAACTGCTAGTTGTAAATTAGGGCGAGCAAAACCACTGATAACCGTTTCTGCTTCTTTCATCGCCAATTGTTTAACAATATCATCGCGCACTTCCGGCGTGGCGGTCGCGGTTAAAGCCACAACCGGCGGTCGGCCGACAAAACGAATCGCATCTCTCAGTCGCAAATAACTGGGACGAAAATCATGTCCCCATTGGCTGACGCAATGTGCTTCATCAACCGCAAACAAAGAAATTTTAATTCCTTTAAGTCCCTCTAAAAAACTTTGATTATAAAAACGTTCCGGCGCGATATAAATTATTTTGTAATAGCCAGCTTTTACTTTTTCCAAGCGCGCGCTGGCTTCATCTGGTGAAATTGAGGAATTGATAAAGGTGGCTGGAATACCAACCTTCTCCAGGGAATCAACCTGATCCTTCATCAGTGCAATCAATGGCGAAATTACAATCGTGGCGCCTTCAAGCACTAAAGCCGGCAATTGAAAAATTAAAGACTTGCCGCCGCCGGTCGGCAAAACCACCAAAGTATCGCGGCCATGGAGGATATTATCAATTGCTTGCTCTTGACCAGGCCGAAAAGACTCATAACCGTAATGAATCTTCAAAAGCTCCAATAATTGTTCTTTTTTCTTAAGCATTGACAAAAATCGTTAAAGGTTGTATAATAGTCAAATAGTAATTAATAGTTCATTTCAATTTAAAACCAATAATATCAGATTATGAAAGCATTTATTTGTTTTTTCAAAACGTCGCCGCGTACAAAAGGCCAATTATTAGCCAGTCTCTTCGGACTTACCATTTTCTTAGCCATACTAATTGCAGGGCTTATATCTATGGTAAATGATCCAAAAATTGGATGGCTAGGCGCTATCGGACCACTATCCATGGGGATTATTATTATCACTGCTGGAATAGCGATGATGAACCCTCCTGCTTTTGAAGCGTGGTTACGACCAAATCATTCTGATGACCCTAAAAAATAGGAATCATCAAAACAACAAAAAATAATCATCTTTCCCAAAAGGTGATTTTTTTTATTCCCGCATATCCGAATTGCGCCTAAAAATTTCCAAAACATTTTTAAACAAGAAGGCGACGGTCATCGGACCAATTCCTCCAGGAACCGGAGTAATATAAGAGGCTTTATTTTGTAAATCAACAAAATCGGCATCGCCTAAAACATCTTCACCGACCTTAGTTATGCCAATATCAATTATAACCACACCGTCTTTAACCATTTCTTTTTTAATTTTATGCGGCTCACCAAGGGCACTCACAATTAAATCGGCTTGGATAATTTCTTCACGGACGCAAATTTTAAAACCGCGTTCGATTAAAAGCTCCTCTATTCCCCTCCCAAAAACATCAGAATTATAAAGCGCGCAAGCAATTTTACCGGTGCCCGTCATTTTTATTTCATCTAAACAGGCGCCAACCGAAGCCAAAACCGGCGAAACAATATAGGCCGGATGCTGCGGATGAAAACCATCAACATCTTTTTCCGGGTCAATGGCTTCAATTATCTTATCGGTGTTAAATTTTTTAGGTAACGGCAACTGCACTAAAATTCCATCCACGGTTTCGTCTTGATTGAGAAATTTTATAGCCGCTAAAATATCGTCTTCACTGGAATCGGCATCAAATTCATAAAGATGGGTATCAACGCCGACTTTTACGCCCTCTTTCTGTTTAAGCGCGACATAAATTTTAGAGTCCTCGCGTTCGCCCACTAAAATAATGGCCAAGTTTGGTCTTGGTCCATTAAGTTCAAATATTGTTTGCGTAATTTCATCCTTTATTCTTTCCGCAATTAATTTACCATCAATCAATTTTACCATAGGTTATTTGTCTTTTGAGAATATTATTTGGTCGGAATCGGAAACTGGGCGCACATCTTTTTAATTTCTTCTTTGAGTTCCGCTAATTTAATTTCATCATCTTTATTCATTAAAGCCTTATCCATCAACGAAACAATTAATTTCATCTCTGCCTCTTTCATGCCTCGAGTGGTGATGGCTGGGGTTCCTAATCTAACGCCTGAAGGATTCATTGGTGGGTTAGGGTCGTTAGGAATAGTGGAGCGGGAAACAGAAATACCAATCTTCTCCCAAGCAATTTCCGCCTCTTTACCTGCTAAACCTTTACTACTTAAATCAACAACCATCAAATGATTATCAGTGCCACCGGAAACTATTCTGTAGCCGAGATTTAAAAATTCAGCGGCCATCGTTTTAGCATTTTTAATTATCTGCGCCGCATATTCAATAAATTCCGGTTTTAAAGCTTCGCCAAAAGCTACGGCTTTAGCGGCAGTAATATGATCATGCGGACCGCCCTGCATACCTGGAAAAACCGCGCTATTTACTTGCTTGGCATATTTTTCCTTGCACATAATAATCGCACCGCGCGGACCTCTTAAAGTTTTATGGGTAGTAGTGGAAACAACATCAAAAATTGGGACTGGATTTTTTAATTGCTTGCCGGCAATCAGTCCGGCGATATGGGCAATGTCCGCAAAAGTATAGGCACCAATTTCGTCAGCAATATCTTTAAATTTTTGCCAATCAATTTCTCGGGAATAAGCACTAAAACCCGCAACAATCATTTTTGGTTTTTCTCGTAGAGCGATTTCGCGAACTTCGTCCATATCAATTATTCCGGTTTCCGGATTAACACCATATTGAACAAAATTATATAAGCGTCCGGAAAAATTAACACTGTGACCATGAGATAAGTGTCCGCCGTGATCCAGCTTTAAACCCAAAACTTTATCACCCGGATTTAAGAAAGCCATATAAACCGCGGCGTTGGCCGGAGAACCGGACAAAGGCTGGACGTTAACATGTTCAGCGTCAAATAATTTTTTAACTCGTTCAATCGCCAAGTTTTCAATATCATCAATAATATAATTGCCGCCGTAATAACGATGACCGGGATAGCCTTCGCTATATTTATTGGTCAGTACGGTGGCCATCGCCTCTAAAACAGCCGGGGTTACATAGTTTTCTGAAGCAATCAATTCTATCTCTTCATTTTGACGCTGCTCTTCTCTTTCGACGATAGCAAAAACTTGCTCGTCTTGATTTTTTAGATGGTCGTACTTCATATTTTTGTAGTTATTTTGTACTTTAATCTTAATCCAGGGAGGGTCTTTTGTCAAAACTCTTAACCAGGTAAGTGTTTTTTAATTTATAACCGAATTTCTTATAATATCCCCGTACGCCAACACCGGAAATTACTGCAATTTTAGATAAATTATTAGCTTTGACGATATCTTCGGCGGCCGCCAAAAGTTGTTTCCCTAATCCGCTATGTTGAACTTTTTTATCACCGCCGACAGAAACTAATTTACCGTAAACATGAAGCTCGCGAATAATTGCCGGCGCAATTGGACTGTTTTTATCAATTCGCAAACGGCAAAATCCATATAATGTTTTATGGTCGGTACTATCAGCACTTAAGAAAAATTCCCGACCAGAAGAAGATGGATATTCAATAATATTTATTTTAGGAGAGATAATGTGCCCGTCTTTAACTTCGCGACAACGGATACAGTTACATTTTACGCCCCGTTGCTGCATAACTTGCCGCAAATTGGTAATTTTATTGCCAGCGACAATTGATTCTCCCGGAATATCACGAATCAAACGAATAATGCGGACGTATTCGGGCACAGCGGCCTTGCATTTAACAATTAGCTCTTGCAATACTTTATCAGAGTATGGCTTATATTTTCCTTGGCGATACCATTCATATAATAAACTGCCCTTAGTAACAACGGTGGGGTAAAATTTTATTTGATCCGGCTGAAAACGTTCATCACTAAATAACATTTTAAACATCTTTAAATCCTTAGCCGGCGTTGACCCGGGAAGAGCGGGCATAATATGGTAGGTAATTTTAAAACCGTATTCTTTAAGCAATTTAGTTGCTGCCGCCACTTCTTCAATTCCGTGTCCCCGCTTATTTAAGGTTAAAATTTTATTATCAAGCGCCTGTACTCCCATTTCCACGCGGGTACAGCCGAATTCGCGCATTTCCATTAACTCCGACTCATTAATATAATCCGGCCTGGTTTCTAAAGTTAAGCCGATAATTCGATACTTGGCATTTTCATTCTTCCACTGTTCGCGCAAAAGAGCTTTTTTCAAATCAGCCAAACTTAAATTTTGTTTATAAAAAGAGCTGATGTTAATTTTAAAGCTGTCGTCTTCTTTAGCGCTGGATAGTTTTTTAAGACGCAAACGCGAATAATCATTAGCGGCGCGAAAACAATTAACGATATACCAATATTTATATTTTTGCGGCAAATAGCTCCAAGTTCCACCAATCACAATAATTTCAATCTTCTCCGGTTCATGACCATTATTTTCTAGGGCTTTTAATCTTAAAACTACTTGCTTATAAGGATCATATTGGCAACGAATAGCCCGCATAACTGCCGGCTCATTAGATAAGTAGCTGACCGGAACATCTTCTTGGCGCGGACAATAGGCGCAAGTCCCCGGACAAGGATAGGATTTAGTTAAAACCGCTACCGGAGCAATGCCCGACAGCGTGCGGACGCTTCTTTTCCGCAATAGATTTTCAAATCTTTCAGACCGCTTAATTTTCTTTGCGGCTAAAAGTAGACGATATGTCTTAAAAATGTCGGAATTAAGAATAGTATCCAATTTAAATTGGCGGCAATAAGCACGCTTAACATCCTCCAATTGGTCTCGATTTTCGAGAATATTGAAGTTTTCAATGATTAATTTTTTTATTGCTTCCGCCATCCTTTTAGAGTATAATTAGTCTATAATCTAATTAACAATATAACATTTTACCAAATTTAACAAGGATTATTATGAATATTAAAAACCTTAAAATCTTAATTATTGCGGTCTTAATTATTGTTCCTCTAGGCGTATTCGGGGCCAGTAATAATAACGAGCAAATTTTAATTTCGGAAAATGACGTGGTCTCCGGCAATCTGCTGGCGGCTAGTCAAAACATTACCGTTGATGGAACTGTCAGCGGCGACGTAATCGCGGCCGCCCAATCAATCACCATTAACGGCCGGGTGGAGGGCGATGTTTTGGCGGTTGCGCAAAACGTGGTAATTAATGGCGAAGTGGGCGGCAATATCAGAGTAATCGGTAATTCCGTAACAATTAATAGCCAAGTGGCCAGAAATGTTAATGCTTTTGGCTCCGATATCGTTATTAGCAAAGATGCCCGTATCGGTTGGGACGCGATGCTTTTCGCTTCTAGCGCCCAGATAAAAGGCGCTATCACCGGCAGCTTAAATGGCTATGTTCAAAATGTAATAATCTCCGGAAAAATTGGTAAAAATGCCGATCTTAAAACTTATGACAAAAATCAGGCGCAAAGAATAATTATTACCAAAGAAAGCATTATTAATGGCGACCTTAATTACACTTCAGCAACAAGAGCGGAAATTGAATCAGGCGCAAATATTTCCGGACAAATTAATTACCAAGCACCGATAATTCAAAAGAAGAATAACGTTTCCGCTTGGATTTGGGCCAGAGTTTTTTCTATTCTCTCCATGATTTTAATCGGCTTAATATTCTTGTTTATCACCACCAAGCATACCAACAATATTTTAAAAACTCTTAAAACTAAACCGGCTAAATCATTTTTAGTCGGGGCAATTATTTTCCTGATAGTACCGCCATTAGCAATCGTTTTGGCAATCACAATTATCGGCTTACCACTAGCGGCTATCTTGTTATCTCTTTGGTTGGCAGGAATATTCTTGGCGAAAACCATGGTCGCAATTTTTGTCGGCAACTTATTAATTAAAGATTTAATTAAAAAACCCCAAACACCTTTATTTTGGTCGTTAATCTTTGGCACACTTATTATGTCAGTATTATTTTCACTCCCTGTTGTCGGTTGGATTATAAGCTTGCTTACCATCTGGCTAGGCTTAGGAGGATTTTTATTTTATGTTACCAATCAACCAAAAAATATTTAAAGCTTACGACATCCGCGGAATCTACGGCGAAGACTTTGATAATGAGCTGGCCTATCGCTTAGGCTTAGCTTTTATAGAACTAAGGAAATCCGACCCCGACTATACTAACGGCCAAGCCTTCAATATCGCCGTGGGTCGCGATATGCGGATTTCTTCTCCCCTGCTTAAAGAAAATTTAATCCGTGGGCTGCAAGATGGCGGTGCCAATGTTCTGGATTTAGGCCTAGTGGCAACTCCGACTTTCTATTTTGCGGTTGGCAAAAATAACTGCGACGGCGGGATTATGATTTCTGCTTCCCATAACCCCAAGCAGTGGAACGGCTTTAAATTAGTTAGGAGCAAGGGGGTCCCAATTAGCGGTGAAACCGGAATTGAATTTCTGAAAGATAAGATTTTAGAAAATAAATTTATCCCCGCCAAAGTACGCGGACAAGTAACTCTCAAAGAGGATTCTTTAGCGGAAGAAATTGCCTACACTCTAAAAAGAACGGATATCAATAAAATCAAGCCTTTAAAAATAGTAGCCGATGCCGCTAATGGCATGGGGGCGACTTATTTGAAAAAATTATTTGAACACCTGCCGACAACCTTAATTCCACTGAACTTTGACTTGGATGGGTCTTTCCCAGCACATGAAGCCGACCCGCTAAAAGAAGAAAACCTAGAGCAGTTAAAAAAAACGGTGGCAGGCCACCAGGCGGATTTAGGAATTGCTACTGATGGCGACGGCGATCGAATTTTCTTTGTTGATAATCAAGGGAAAACTATTAATCCAGCGATTGTCCGCGGCTTGCTTGCTAAATTATTCCTAAAAGAAAAACCGGGCGCCAAAATCGGATATGACGTCCGCCCGGGAAAAATTACCGCTGATTTAATAACCGAAAATGGCGGCCAGGCCATAATAACCAGGGTGGGCCATTCACTTATCAAAGAGCAGATGCTTAAAGAAGATATTTATTTTGCCGGCGAATCATCGGGGCATTTTTATCTAAATACTGAGCTTGGCTGTTTTGAATACCCGAGCACAATAATTCTAAAATTATTAACCGATTTTTCCGAGGCAAATCTTCCGATAGCTAATTATGTTTCTGAGTATCAGAAATATTTCGCTTCTGGGGAAATTAATCGCACTGTGAGCAATAAAGACGAAGTGCTAAAAAAAATAGAAGATAAGTTTTCCGACGGCAATATTAATAAGTTGGACGGCGTCAGTGTCAGTTATCCCGATTTTTGGTTTAACGTACGCGCCTCTAATACCGAAGATATTGTCAGATTAAATCTAGAAGCGGTTAACACGGAAATAATGAAAGCTAAAACGGAAGAGATTTTAAAACTAATGGTTTAAAAATAATTTAACAAAAAAGACCCTGAATAATTTCGGGTCTTTTTTTAATGGTCAAGCTTATTTTCTTTCAACCACAATCGTCACGCTGGAAAGCAAAGCGGCTAAGGCGCCGATGGCAGCTAACAAAGGAGCGACTACCACGCCGACAACTGCAAAGGTAACTGGAATCTCCATTAATGTTTTACCTTTATCATTCTTAATAATAATTCGACGGACATTCCCCTCTTTAATTAATTTTTTAACTTTGGCTAAGACTTCTTCGCCAGCGACTTTAAATTGTTCACTGGTATTCTTTTCTTGTTTTTTTCCTTTAGTTTTAGTGGCCATAAAATTTAAATTAATAATTATTTATTTTATAAATAAGCGTTTTGAGCATATTCCTGCAGAACTCTTTCTGTGTTGAAAAATGAAGCGTTAATTCCGATAACAAAGCGCATAATCTCTTGCCACTTTATCGGGTTATTATAATAAAGCGGAATAATTTCTTTTTCCAATAAATTATATAAACTAAGAGCATCTTTATAATCGATATCTCCGGTTTCGGTAATTTTATCGCCTCTGATAGTCCAGCCTGTTTTACCGCGAATATAACCTTCACGCCACCAGCCATCAAAAGTGCTTAGTTGCGGCACGCCATTATGAGCAGCTTTCATGCCGCTGGTTCCCGAGGCCTCATTCGGTGGCAATGGGGTATTAACCCACAAATCAACGCCGGCGGTCATTAATTTAGAAATATTAGTATCATAGCCTTCCAAAAAAACAATTTTTATCTGTGTTTGATATTTTTTAATAATCGCCTGAAGTTCAGCAATTAATTTTTTCCCACCCATATCGGCCGGGTGAGCCTTACCGGCATAAACAATTTGAATTTTACCGACAGTATCACTAATTTTAATTAACTTTTTAATATCGCTTACTAATAATAATGGTCTTTTATAGGCAGTGAAACGTCGCGCTAATCCGATGGTAAAAATATTTTGCTCAAGCTCAACGCCGCTTTTTTCTTTTACAAATTTTAATAAACGTTTTTTTGCTCCTTGATGCGCTTCCCAAATTTCTTCGGTCGGAATAGTAAAAGCGTTGCGCAAAGACAGACTGGAATGACGCCAATTTAATAAATGTTTGTCATATAAAGCGGCAAATTCAGGGGCTGTCCAAGTTAAAGAATGAACACCGTTAGTAATGGCGTGAATTTGATAATCAGGAAACATTTTACGAGAAACAAATGCATGACTAATAGCTACCCCGTTAATATATCCACTAAAATACAAAGCCAACTTGGTCATGTTAACTTGTTTATCTTTAATGATTTCCGGAATATTCAAGGGAAAATCTGACTGATACTTTAGAATTAAATCCAAAGGAAAAATGTCGTTCGCCATTTTAACCGGCGTATGCGTGGTAAAAACACATCTGGTTTTTGTGTCGGCAATTCTGGCCGCTAAGCTTTTACGGCGCGAACTTAAAAACTGGCTGATAGCCACAAAACTGCCATGTCCTTCATTGATGTGAAATTTTTTAATTCCATAACCGAGCGATTTTAATAAAGCAAAACCGCCGCGGCCTAAAACTATTTCTTGAAGCAGGCGGTATTCCTTATCGTTGCCATATAGTTTTCCGGTCAAAGCTTGATAAATTGGCTTATTCTCTGGAAAATTAGTATCTAAAAGATAGACTGGAATTTTAAAACCATCGGCGCCGTTTATTAAATATTTCCAAGCACCAAGCTTAACATTATCCTGGCCGATTTTAATAACCGTACTATCTTTTATTTTTTTTAAATGAGAAAAATCATAATCATCTACAATCGTTTCTTCTTGTTCGCCGGCCGCATTTATTTTTTGATTAAAATAACCTTGGTTGTTTAAAAGAGTGACCCCAACCATCGGCAATCTTAAATCAGAAGCGGAGCGTAAAATGTCTCCCGCTAAAATACCAAGTCCGCCAGAATAAGTCTTAATAGAATTTTCTAGTTCTATTTCCATGCTGAAATAGGCAATTTTAAATTTATCTTTATTGATGGCCATAATATTTAATTTTTTATCTCACCTATTCCTATTTTTCTGAGATTTGAATTAGATATTCCTAATGATAAATATCTCATTAAAGCATAGGCGTCGTCTGGGCGACCTAAATAATATCTAGTGTTATTAAGCGGATTAATATACCAAGCCTCTCCGTGACTTTCAACCTGGATAAGTATTTTGCCTGCCTGGTTTTTAGTAAATAACTCATTAACCGGTAATTTTGATTTGCCTTTGGTGCTATAGCTATTTATTACTTCGGTTTTATCGTCGTGGCCATCTGAGTCGGTATCTTGGCTGTTTTTATTAGAACCAATGGCGTCTTCAAAGGCATCAGATAATCCGTCATTATCACTATCTAGTCCATTGCCTAAATTATAGTTATTTATTTTTATCTTTTCTAAATCACTATTACTTATTCCTACCCCCATTGTTCTCATAAGTGAGAAGGCCATGTTTGGGGTACCGAGATAATATTTTAAATTATTATTTGGATTAACATACCAAGCCTCGCCTCTATTTTCTACTTGTAAAAGTAGCCGACCAGCTAGTGATTTAGAGAGGGCATTGTTTATTTTAGTAACCAACTTCTTCTCAATGGCCACGAACTCTTTAGCTGTCGTGGTAATTTTCTCCAATTCTTCGGGGTTAATATTACTATTAGTACTGCTACTGCCGGTATTATTGTTACTAGTATTATTAGAATTGTCCGTATTTACAGAACTTAGTGTTGAGGTCGCTTCAGTGCTGGTTGAAACTACCGGATTATTGCTAGTCGGTGGCGTATATGAGCCTCCACCGCCTCCTCCACTAGTGCCTCCATTAATTGAGGGTGTAAAGGTAATATATTCAGGGTCAGAATAGCTTCCTAAATCATCATAAGCAAAAACTGAATAATAATATTTTGTCCCATTAACAACGTTGGTGTCTTTATAAGTTAAGGCCGGACTTTTTACATCAACCAAGGAGGTATTTATATTTGCTTCATTGATATATCCTTCAGTGCTTTTCATGATAATAACTCCTTTATAGAGTTCGTATGTTTCACCGCTATCATCCACTGGCATTAACCAGGCTAAATTAACAGAACCCTTGGTGGCGGTAAGCGATCTAATCTTTGGAATTTTAGGTAATCTTGAGGCCGTGGTAAATGTTTTATCAGCACCTATTGCCAAGTTTGATGAACTATCAAGCGACTTAACTCGATAGTGGTAGGTTGTTCCACGGCGCAGATTAGAAAGAGTAACTGTGTGAGATTGAGTTTGTGTTTGATTAATAATAGATAAGCTGCCATAACTTGTGGTTGCCCCATATTCAATCTGGCTAGTACTATTCTCATTAGTGTTCCAGGTGATAGTTGCGGCCGAATTAGTGATATTTGAATGTGAAATAGAGCTGATTGTAGGAGATGTGGTGTCGGGAGTGGGGGTTGGAGCAGGGCTCGTATCTGGATTCGGATCTGGCATAAGAATAACAGAAGTATATGGCAATAGAGTGACACTGCTAGCATATTTAGCGCCAGCGACATCTATCATTGGCCGGCTAAGCGAGATTGTTCTGTTTGATTTAGTGGCGTTGTATTCGAAAAGGATGTCGTTTGGATCGGTTATGGAAATTGGAGATATATGAGAATTCGTATCATATCCACTATAAGCCTGCCAGCCTGCCAAATTCTTCAAAACAACCGCCCCTCCAGTGTCTGTTGTTTGCAGATAAAAAGTTAAATTATCGTCTACTGGTCGAGCATAATAATTATTATTGGCCATTCCAAAATATCCGCCGTTTAGGGTTGTAATATTTTTAAAAACCATTTGTGATGCTTTTTTTGCGAAGAAAATATTGTTTGAAATATCAGTGTCAAATGTTAAGGGCGGATAGGAAGTATTATTATTAGCAACAACTATTTGTGAGTTACTGGCATTAAAAAAAGTATTACCAATAATATTGACGCCCCATGATTCGTGCATAATCATTGCGTAGTCTGAAACAGTTGAGACGGAATTATTGGAAACAGTAATATCAGTTATTGGCTCATCTATGTATATGCCTTCTGCATATTTTGTAGCCGAAGGGGTTTCACTAAAATAGTTTACTGCTCCAAAATAATTACCAACGCCATTTAAAACAATATTTCCGGTTATCACTTTACCATAATTAGTAATCCCACCCGTATAAACACCGCCGCCATCATCTACCACTAAGCAGAAAGTATCAATTAAATTATTTTTAATAATAGAATTATTTCCTCTTAGGTGTATCCCGTTATAACCAATATTACTGATGCTATTATATTCTGTAATCGAGTCATTACCATTTGCCGAAATCCCCGTATAGGTAATCCCCATGCCTGGGATTAAACCCACATCGGAGATGTTGTTATTTCTTACTGTGGTGTTTGCCCCCCATACATAAACAGCTGTTTCGTTTATATCATCAAAAGTACTATTTTCTATTGTTAAATTAGAGGAGCTGCCCCAAGCCAAAACGCCATATTGGCCAATCCCTGAAACATCAATATTATTTATATTATTATATTGCGAAGATTGGGTTAGATATATGGCCGCAACATTTCCTCCGTTGAGTGATAAATTTTCGAAAATTAGGTTTGATTTACTATAATTAAAAATTAAATTATCTACAGCTGAAACTTTTACGATATAAGAAGCGGGGTTATTCCCCCCAAAATATATCTGAATCTTTTTTGTTGATGGGTTGTAATACCACTCTCCAATTTGATCAAGCGTTCTGGGGTCATTTTGAATAAAATAACCAGAACCATTACTGAGTTGATAGCCCGTGGCCGGAAAAGTTAGAGTTCCACCAGAATGTGAAGATATCTTTTTTCTAGACAAAGTCCATCTATTTGATCTGATTACTACTTCCGCTCCCGTCCAATTAGGCGTCTCTGTTAGTTGATTGTCTGTAATAGAAGTATCGCTTGTATGTGATTCAAATCTTAAGAATCCTCCGTCAGTTGAATTATAATTTGGATATCTTCCCATGCCGGTATTTACTCCGTTTATTGTTAAAACGTTGACGCTGTCCAAACAACTTGGACACGATGCTTCATAAATTCCTTCGCCCAAATTTGTCCAAGAACTAATAGTTTTAAAACCGGTAATGACCGGTTTATCGCCGGTGCCATAAGCTCCGTAAGTAATCGGGTTACCCGAAGCACCAGAAGAAGAAACAGTGATACCTCCTTCCCAAGAATCGCCCCGCTTAAATAAAATATTGTCTCCTGGGTTAAAGGTAGCGTTCTTCACTTTAGCAAGGGTCTTCCAGGGAGTAGAGGTTGAGGTCCCGTTATTAGTATCACTGCCTGAAGTGGCAATATAATAGGTGGTAGCATTAGCTAAACTAGGCAAAACAAAAAACAAGCCGACAAGAAAAGTGGCAAAAAATAAAAATTCTTTTTTTTGGTTAACTATCTTTAATAACATTGATTAATTATCAATTCTATATTTTAATTTTAACATTTATCCCAATTTTTGCCTAACAAAAAAACGAGCCTTTGCGCTCGTCTTTTTCAAATAGGGTGCCCATCGGGAATCGGACCCGAAATAACAGGACCACAACCTGCTGTGTTACCACTACACCATGGGCACCATGCTAAAATATTTCAATTAAGAAACGTACGCCCAGCAGGAATCGAACCTACATAACCAGCTTAGAAGGCTGGTGTTCTATCCATTGAACTATGGGCGCTCAAAAAAATCAATCTTGTCCTATATTAATAGAATTATAAGCTATTGTCAAACTATCTTTTTTTACTAATATTTCGCTGTCTTAAGGCTTCAAAAATAATTATGGCCGCGGAAACTGAAACATTTAAAGAGTCAATGCCGGGTTTCATGGGGATTTTTATTTTATTATCAGCTAATTTTAGCCATTCTTTGCTAAGTCCCTGGGCTTCGGAACCTAAAATAATAGCGCTTGGTCCGGAAAAATCAGCCTCCGTATAATTATTATTTTTACTGGTTGCGGCGGCAAAGCTTTTTATCCCTAATTTTTCGAATAATTTAACTGTTTCTTTAACCGAGGCGGCAACAATTTGATTGGTAAAAATATGACCTTCGCTAGATCGAATAACATTGGGATTAAAAATATCTGTTTGCGAATCATTTAAAATTACTGCTTCAACGCCGGCCGCGTAAGCGCTGCGCAAGATTGCCCCTAAATTGCCGGGCTTTTCAACGGTTTCTAAAACAACAACCAAGGGGTTGCGGCTTAACTTAAGGCTAAAAATATCCTTTACTTTTCTAGCGGCTAATGCTAAAAAACCATCAGCATTTTCTTTATAAGAAATTTTCTTGAAAACTGCCGCTGAAACTTCAATAATATTAAACTGTTTGAACGCTGCTGATAAATTTTTCTTGGCTAGTTCTGGACAATAAAAGATGTCTATAATACTAACCTCAGCGGAAATTGCCAGTTCTATTTCTCTAAGGCCATCGATTAAAAACTGGCCAGTCTTTTTTCTAAAGCCCGCTTTTTGCAGTTTAATTAACTCTTTTATTTTTTTATTTTCTAAACTATTAATATTTGTCATAATAACTATATTATAAACTAAATGCTATAATAAGACTATAATATATAAATATAAAATAACACAAATATAATAAATATGCCGATACCACAAATGAGAAGGCGTCAAATAGACGGCTGGAAAAACCAAGTAGTCAGAGCTTCCGCTCAGACCGCCTCCAATAAACCTAAAAAAACAAAAAAAATAAATAAGTGGAAAATAATTAAATTTCTAGCAATTCTAGCGGTGGCTTTTTTAGTTATTGCTTTTATCGCTGTTGCCTGGATTTCGCGTGACCTACCAAATCCTAACCAATTAATTAATCGCGAAGTTGCTCAAAGCACTAAAATTTATGACCGCACCGGTGAAAATATTTTATACGAAATTCACGGCGACCAAAAAAGAACTTTAATTTCTCTCAGCGACCTGCCGGAGTATGTAAAGTGGGCGCCAATTGCTATTGAAGACAAGAGTTTTTATAATCATGGCGGCTTCAGTATTTGGGCGATGTTTAGAACGGCAATCACTGATGTTTTATATGGACAAACTGCCGGCGGTTCTACCTTAACCCAGCAATTTATTAAAAACGCGGTCTTAACTCCGGAAAAAAAGATTACTAGAAAAATAAAAGAGCTGGTTTTAGCTTATCGTTTGGAGCAGCGTTTTTCTAAAGACGAAATTTTGCAAATGTATCTTAATGAAATTCCTTACGGCTCTAACGCCTACGGCATAGAAGCCGCCAGTGAGAAATATTTTGGCAAACATGCTAAAGATATCAGCTTGGCCGAGGCGGCGCTCTTAGCGGCCCTCACACAAGCTCCTAGTCGCTACTCACCATACGGCTCTAATAAAGATTTTCTCTTGGGCAGAAAAGATTATGTGTTAACCTTGATGCGTGAACAGGGTCATATCACCGAAGAACAAGAGACGTCCGCTAAGGCCGAGGAAATAAAATTCATGCCGCCGGAAGTAAGCATTACTGCTCCTCATTTTGTGATGTATATTAAAGATATTTTAGCGGAAAAATATGGTGAAAAAATGATTGAGCAAGACGGCTTAAAAATATACACTACTTTAGATTTATATAAACAGCAGATTGCCGAAGAAGTTATTAAAGAAAAAACTGAAAAATATCAGGAAAAATATAACGCCAACAATGCCGCTCTAGTTTCTATTGATCCAAAAACCGGACAAATTCTAGCAATGGTTGGTTCGCGCGATTATTTTAATGATGAAATTGACGGCCAAGTAAATGTGGCATTAAGCAACCGCCAGCCGGGCTCGTCAATCAAACCAATTGTCTACGCCGCTTTATTTAAAAAGGGTTACAGCCCGGACACTATTCTTTACGACGTTAACACAAATTTTTCTAGCGACCCCGCTAACCCCTACCAGCCAAAAGATTATGATCTTAAAGAACGCGGCCCAATTAGTATCCGAAAAGCTTTAGCCGGCTCTTTAAACACTCCAGCAGTTAAAGCTTTATATCTAGCGGGAATAAAGAATGTCTTAGATTTAGCAGATAGTCTTGGTTATTCTACCTTTTATCCACGCGATCGTTTTGGTCTAGCTTTTGTGCTCGGCGGAGCTGAAGTAAAGCTAGTTGAACATGTTAATGCTTTCAGCGCTTTTGCTCGCGACGGTCAAATGAGCCCGGTGGTTAGCATTCTAAAAATTGAAGACAAGAATGGTAAAGTAATCGAGGAATATCAAGCGGAAGAAAAAAAAGTGTTGGAACCGCAAATAGCGAGAATGATTAACAGTGTCCTTTCTGATAACTCGGCCCGAGCCTTTATTTTCGGAGAAAAAAATAATTTAGTTCTCGGCGGACGGCCGGTAGCCGCTAAAACTGGAACCACCAATGATTATCATGATGCCTGGACTATTGGTTATACACCATCCATTGTAACCGGGGTTTGGGTTGGTAATACTAATAACGATAAGATGAAGGGGGCTGCTGACGGCAGTGTAGTGGCGGCACCAATTTGGAATGCTTATATGTCTCGGGTTTTAGGCAATACTCCTTTTGAGAGCTTTAAGGCTCCTGATGAATATAAATCAGGCAAAGCAATTATTGATGGCCAGTTGCCATCACAGACAATAAAAATAGATGTCTCCACTGGACAACTAGCAACTAGTCAAACGCCACCGGAATTAACCTCTGAATTAGTTGTTCCTGAAGCTCATTCAATTTTATTCTTCGTTGATAAAGATAATCCTTTGGGGCCACAGCCGGAAAATCCGGGAAATGACCCGCAATTTAATCTCTGGGAAGCAGCGGTTACCGCTTGGGCAGAAAAAAATGCCAGTTCATCTTTATTATTAAAAGATTATAACGCGCTACATAAACCAGAAAATAACCCCAATATGACAGTTAGCAGTCCTAAGGATGGTGACATAATTACTGATTATAATTTATCAGTCGTTGCTTCCGCGGTTGCCCCTAGAGGAGTTAGTCGTTTTGAGTATTATATCAATGGTAATCTTTGGAAAACCAGTCCCGGTAACAATGGTTCAATTAGTGGATCTTTACCGCCACTAGCTAACGGTTATCAATCATTAACTGTTAAGGCTTGCGATGATGTTGATAATTGCGCCGAACAAAGTTTAAATTTTAATTTAAAAGTAAACGGCAACAATAACGCCGCCACCGAACACTCAATATCTATTAGCTCCCCGACTAATGGCACGAGTGCTAATACTATAGACTTCCCCTTAAAAATAAATTTAAACATTACTGGCGGCAACGATATTTCCCGAGTCTTGGTTTTTGCTAAAAATAATGACAATCAAAAGTTAGAATTAATTGCTAACTTAAATTCTATATCTGAAAGCACAACAAATCTTTCTTGGGATAAGGCACCAGCCTCAGGATCTTATACTATTTATGGAGAATTAAAATCTTGGAGTGGTGATTCCAAAACCAGTAATGAAGTAAAAATCTCTGTCACTAACTAAAACTAATAATGCTTTAATAAAAATAAGCCCCAAAATTGGGGCTTATTTTTTTATTTAATTTATTGTCTAATCGGCATTACAATATATAAGTAATCGTCTTCTTTTTCGGGCTTAATTAAGCAGGGGGTGGTATTATTCATCAACCTTAATTCCACGCGATCACTGGAAATATTATTTAAACCATCAAGCAAATAACGATAATTAATAGTTATTTCATTATCAACCCCCTTAAGCTCCGCTTCTACTTCAGCCTGACTTTCGCCGCTGGCTCCGGAAAAGGCGGAAACGATTATTTTATTTTTAGAAAATAGGAGGGTTGTGTCGTTAATCCCAGTTTTAGAAAAAAGAGCGGCTGCTTTAACTGCCCTGACCAGCTCCTGACGTCCCACCACGACCTCAGTTTGGCTCTTGCTGGGGATTATTTGCTTGTAGTCGGGGTAGCGACCATTTATCACTCTAGAAATCAAACTGACCGAATCAAAAATAAATAAAATTTGGTTATCAGAAATACAAACTTTAATTTCGTTATCGCCTAAGTCTTCAGAATCAAAAGTATTTAAAATTCTAAGTAATTCCTGAACGGTTTTAGCCGGCACAATTACTTTTTGTTCCTGATTCTCTCTGTTATTTTTTATTTTTACCTCTTTTTCAGCCAAACGATAACTATCCGTGGCCGCTAAACTTAAATTTTTGCCATTAAAATTAAACATTACTCCGGTTAGTTCGACTCGGTTTTCACTAGTAGAAACGGCAAAAACAACAACTGCGAGCGCCCGCTTGAAATCATTAATATCAAATAAATAGTAGTCGTTGTCAGGAATTGTTGGTATTAAAGGAAACTCTTTGGCTGACTCCCCCTTTATTTTTGTTTTATAATTTCCTGATTCTACTTTTAGTTCACCATCCTTTTCTTCCAGTTTTACTTTTTCACCAGAATTCAGTAAACCAACATATTCTGATATTAGCTTAGCTTCGACGGTAAACTCACCGTCAGTTTCAACCTTTCCTCTTAGTTGGTGTTTAATTCCAATTTCTAGGTTAGTTCCTGTTAGTTCAATATTACCACCCTCAACCCTAATTAAAATATTGTTAAGAATTGGAAGATTAATGTTCTTGGTAGTTGCGTGTCCTACAATACTTAAACCCTTTTTTAAATTTTCTTGAAGACTGATAAATTTCATATTATTTGTTTTCTCTTATTATATTATTAAATATATATATTTAATTAATAATAGTAATAAGGGAGGGGATAACTGGCGATTTTTGAAAAATATTATTTATTATTTAGGGTTTTAAGTCATTTAGCTGTTTATAGCCCGACTAGTTAATAGTGGTTTATTTTTTGTAACTTGTGAGTAAGGTTGAAATTCAGATTTTTATTAACAAGTTGTTAAAAGTAATTAAGACTAAGTTAGCAAGTTATCAACAGAGTATTCCCCAGAAATTAATAATTTTGGTGGAAAAGTTGTTTGACTGATTCCAACTCTTGTTTTATTTTTTCATTTTCCTTGTCCTTTACTTCGTGATAAATCTTATTATAAGCATGCATAGCGGTGGTGTGGTCACGGCCACCAAGTTCGTTGCCGATAGTCGGATAAGAAGTATTTAATTCTTCCCTAATTAAATAAATTGCTATTTGTCTCGGCCAAACCACTTCTTTTTTACGGCTGTTGCCGATAATTTCCTTGCTGCTGGTTCCATAAAACTTACTCACCGCCTCAATAATATCTTTAGGAGACATTGATCGTGATTGGATATTAGAAATAAAGTCACCCAAAACCTCTTTAACGGTTTTAATGTTTGGCTCCAGACCCTTTAATTGGTGAAAAGCGATTATTTTATTGAGAGCTCCTTCTAATTCTCTAATATTATTTTGGACGTGCTCGGCAATATAAATTAAAACTTCCTTATCTAAAGGAAAGCCCTTCTCATTAGCTTTGTTTTCTAAAATAACCACCTTGGTTTCAATATCAGGCTTGCCAACATCTGCTACCATGCCCGACTCAAATCGAGAAATAAGCCTTTTTTCAATAGCCGGAATAGATTTTGGCGGACGATCAGAAGTCATGACTATCTGTTTGTCGTTTTGTTGTAATTCATTGAAGGTATGAAAGAATTCTTCTTGGGTTCCGTCTTTACCACCCATAAACTGAATGTCATCAATTAAGAGTAAGTCAACGTTGCGATATAAATTTTTAAATTCCTTAGCCTTACCGCCGGTCACCGCCTGGATATAGTTGTTGGTAAACTTCTCGCTGGTTGTGTAAAGAATTTTATCAGTTTTTTTAGCAAGCTCATTACCAATTGCTTGGAGAAGGTGAGTTTTTCCCAGACCAACGCCACCATAAATAAATAAAGGGTTATAAGATTTGCCCAAATTGTTGACGACCGCAAGACAGGCGGCGTGTGCCAATTCGTTGCCGCGGCCAACAACAAAATTTTCAAAAACATATTTAGGGTTTAGACCAAAACGGTTAAGACTGGAAGTTGTTTGGTTTTGGTTATTGTTGGTTGTCGGAGCCACTGGGTGTTTTATTGGAGCGGCTAGTTGATTACTTTCAACAGCACCACTAGTTAAATCAATTTGAAAAGAAGTATTATTTTTTTTAAGTTCTATTTTATAAATAACCTCAACCACATCTTGTCTAACAACGTTCTGTAAGGCGCTAATAATATTTTTATGATACTTTTCCTCTAGCCATTTTTTAACAAAAGCATTTGGAACACAAACCACGACGCGGTTGTTTTCAAAAGATGAGATAAAAGTATCTTTAAACCAGGTTACAAAATTAGCGCGTGAAAGACTGATTTCAATTTCTCCTAAGACGGCCTGCCAGACTTGTTCATTATTCATAAAAAAGTGAAATTAAACCCTGCTTAGTAATAGGGGAAGTTTATAAAAATATTGTTTATTTAATTATATTAGATAAACCCCTTTCCCACAAGCAGAGAGCTTGTTAAAAATATGTTAATAAAAGGTGTATAAGATGGTTTTGCTGTTTTGAGGACCGGTTGACTCTTATAAATAAAGGTGTTATGTTATTAAAACAATAAAGATATAATAATATTATGCCACAGAGAACCTACCAACCAAATAAAAAGCGTGCCAAGAAAAAACACGGATTTATTAGCCGAATGGAGACTAAGGATGGCCGCGCTGTTTTAAAGAGACGTCGTGATAAAGGACGAGCCGTCCTCTCTAAATAAAACCTTTAAGCGTATCCATGCTCAAGAAGGAAAACAGAATAGGATTAAATAAAGAATTTGACCGAGCCTTTAAACTCGGCCAGTCTTTTTATGGTAAAATATTGGGCATTAAGTGTGTTCCTAATAATAATGACAAGAATCGCTTTGGTATTTTAATTAACACTAAAGTTAGCAAAAAAGCAGTTGTAAGAAACAAAATTAGACGGGAAATAAGAGAAATTATTAAGTCCCGGTTAGAATATTTAAAGACCGGAAATGACTTTGTTGTTATAGTTTTTCCTCTTATATTAGATAAAAACATTCAAGAAATAGCTTCCGAGATCGATTATGCTCTTAAAAAATTAAGGGCGCTGAAATAAATTGTCAGCAATATGAATTTTTTTTCTTATATTAGTAAAAAAATAGTTATTTTTTTAATAACGGTTTATCAAAAAACCCTGTCTTTTGATCATAGCCCCTTAAAAATGTTTTATCCCCACGGTTTTTGTCGTTTTACCCCCACCTGTTCCGAGTATGGCAAAGAAGCAATTGAAAAATATGGTGTCGCTAAGGGTGGAACTATGGCCGCCTGGCGCGTAGCTCGATGCAATCCTTGGAATAAAGGCGGATATGACCCTGTTAAATAATTAAAATTAAATATTATGGCCCACATTTTTACAATTATCTTCTATCAGCCAATCCTTAATCTTTTAGTTTGGCTTTATAATATCATGCCCTTTAATGATTTTGGGGCCGCAATTATTGCTTTAACCATAGTAATTAAGTTAGTTTTTTGGCCGTTAGGACGCAAGGCTATTAAATCGCAGAAAGCCCTTCAAGACTTACAGCCGCAAATTGAAGAAATAAAACGCCAATATGCCGACGATAAGGCTGGCTCTAGTCAGGCAATGATGGCTCTTTATAAAAATAATAAAGTTAATCCTTTTTCTTCTTGCTTGCCGCTTTTGATCCAACTACCTTTTTTATGGGCCGTTTATCGAGTTTTCAGTGATGGCTTAGCAAATAATCTTGATTTAGTTTATTCTTTTATTCATCGCCCGGAAGTAATTAACACTTTTTCTTTCGGATTTCTAGATTTATCAAAGCCTAATACCTATTTAGCCTTACTAGCTGGTGCTGCTCAGTTTTGGCAAGCCAAGATGATGATTACCAAGAAGCCGGCAGTTAAAACCGAAGGCTCTAAGGATGAAAATATGATGGCCATTATGAATAAGCAAATGCTATATATTATGCCAGCGGTCACAGTGTTTATTGGCCTGTCACTTCCTGGCGGTCTAACACTTTATTGGTTTGTCCTAACACTTCTTACCGCCGTTCAACAAGCTATTACCTTTAGAACAAAAAATACGGTTGGCCCGATTGAAGGAGAAATTGTTAAATAGAAAGATAAGTATATAAAAAAACAACCGCTTAAGGTTGTTTTTTTATATACTTATCTTATTGAATTGGAGTTGTGGAGCTAGTGGCTGGCGAGCTTGAGGCGCTTGTATTAGTGATTGGTGTGCTAGTAGCCTTGCCAACCAAACAAACTTCTTGCCAGGGGACATAATGCGAATTAAACCTGGTTGTTTGTTCGGGAGTGGTAGTTGCTCCTGCCGGATAAATAACCGTATAGTCGAAATAGGCATCGGCGCCGTTATGAGCTTTTTCGGTACATTTTTTTTCGCCGGGAGCTAGAGTATCTGTTTCAATAATTTTTGTTGGTTTCGGCGGGGTAATATTATAAATTACCGGCTTAGTGGTTGTAGCTACTCTCCCATCGCTAGTTCCCCAAAAATCAAAGTAGATATCATTACCTTCAATTCGAGATTGAATTAAAACATAATTACTTGTGTCATTTATAAATTTAATATCCGGCCAAGGGTCATAAACAGCGGCATCAGTGCCAGCTGGTTCGTAATAACTAACTCGATAAGAATGATTTCGGCGAGCGCTAATTGGCAGACCTGAGGCTAGAGCGGAACGGAAAATCGTAGTGGCAATTTGGCAAAGACCGCCACCGTACTCCGGAATAGTTTTATTATCTTTAATTACTAGTTCCGGCAAATAACCGGAAGCAGCATCAATTTCTCCTAAAGTTTTTACCAAAGAAAATTCTTCGCCAGGGCTAATTAAAAGTCCCTGAACAGCCTCCGCCCCAACTTTAATGTTGTGGCGCCTATTGGCTGGAGAGCCGGCAAAATTAGAATGCCCGGTGCCGATTATTTCTTTTATTTTAAAATTATTTTCAGAGACCAGCTCATCAATATTAATATCTTTAACGATTAGTTCCGCTTCTCGTTCGGAATCAAATAACTTCTTAGACAATAAATCGGCGCTAGCCTCAATATCAACTTCGCGTCCGTTAACGCCCCGTTGCCAACTAGCAACCTTGCCGTCTTTAATTTCCATTCTTGGTAAAACAGCGTCCTCGTTAAGCTTATCGGCAATATTTTTAAGTAAATAATCCTTAATTTTATCTGTGTTAAAGTCAATTTGAAAGATATCACCACCCTTTTTAATGCTTATCCAGGTTACAATCTCTTTCGTATCAATTTTCCAGGACAACTTCCCTTTTTTAGCATCATTATAAAAGACGTTCAGGTCGCCAGCATCAATAATAAGCTGGACCTGGCTCCTGATTTGTTCTAAATCAGCTTGTCTGACATCAGGATATTTGGAACGAGTTTTAATAACTATCGTGCTATTATTAAAGACGTTAAGGCTGTTCATTAAGTCCTTAAGCAGTTCGTCCCTATTTATTTCTTTGCCAATTTTTTCTTGGTTATTTATTAATTCCGTTTTTCCGTTATTAGTTTTTAAAGAAAAAAAAGCTGGTTCTGGTTCAATGCTGAGTTCGCTGAAATTTTCTTTAAGCCACTGATCAATAAGGGTTGGCGAATATTTAGCCGCCGCTTCATAATTAGTCTTTGATTTTATAAATGGCAGCCAATCCTCTAGATATTTAACAAAATTATTATTTTTATTATCAAATAAATTATCAATTGTTTCTTCGCGATTATAAATAACCGCATCGGCATAAATAGTATTAACATCAGGAATATCGGCCGACACCGATGCCGAATCTAATTTTAAAGGCAGGTTAACGACTTTGTTTTCGTGTTGGAAACTTATTCCCTGCGCCCTGACTAATTCCTCTTTTGATTCTAAGGTTTTGGAGGCCTCATCCTTATTCTGATTGCCTAAATTAATCGTGCCCAGCATGGTATTTTTTGGTAAGCGGTCTTTATTGGAGCTGTTCCAATCTAGGTAGGCAATAAAAAAAATAGCCAATAATAAAAAAATGGCTAGTGCCGAGGCAATTAAAACAGTTTTTTTTGATTTTACCATATAAGCGGACTAATCTTTCAGTTTTACCTCAATTTTATTAACGTCTGATTTATATAGAATTATTGTTAAAACACCATTTTCTAATTCTGCTTCTACGCGCTTGTTATCAACCGCGGCCGGTAAAATAATTGATCGGGAAAACGGGCCCCAATAACATTCTCTAAATAAAAAATTTTCTTCAGAAATTTCCTCGCCGACATCGCGTCGTCCTTTAATCATTAGTAGATCATTATGTAAAGATATTTTTAAATCTTCCGGTTTGGCGCCGGCAATGGTGGATTTAATAATAATGCGTTTTTCATCATGAAAAACATCAACGGCCAATTGTCCCTCTGATTCATCCTCTTCGTTTTTTAACCACTCATCGATAGACGGTTCTTCCTGACGTACTAGCTGCGGAGTTTTATTTTTATTGAAAAGCATATTTTTATTTATTCTATATTATAATTTACCAATTTTTTAAGAAAATGTAAATAAAAAACAAATTAAAAAACCGCCATAAATTTGGCGGTTTTCTGGTGGGCCTGTGCAGACTCGAACTGCAGACCTCTACGATGTCAACGTAGCGCTCTAACCAACTGAGCTACAAGCCCTCTTTTGGTGCGCCTAGATGGACTTGAACCATCGACCCCCGCTTTATAAGAGCGGTGCTCTAACCAACTGAGCTATAGGCGCAGTCGACGATCCGGAAAAAGAGTTCGTTTAATTTATATCATTATCATTTTAATTTATCAAGTTTTGCATTAGTTTCAGCGATTTTTTCAGTAATCACGGTTTTTATATTTTTTTCTACATTAAAGAAGGCGTTTTTTATGGTTCCGATTGGAGAATATTCCTTAAACATATCAAGAACATTAATATTTTTTAGAGAAAAAACAAAAACTTCGCTCAGGTTCAGATCTTTTTCGACGATAATCATAAATATTTTGGTGTCCGGCAAATTAGACATTAATTCGTCCACCATGTCGCGTAAAATTTCGCCTCCGCCGCGCAAACCTTCAGCATCTTCTTTTGATAACCATGACCAGGCTAAATCGCCAGTGTTTTCCAATTTTAAATTATTAAGAACCTTGCCCCAAAGTTTTAAGTCGGAAATTTTATGGGAGCGGTATAGGCGATTAATAATTTCTTCTCTTCTGGCCCCAGCGCTAATCAGTTCCGAGGTGGCCATTAAAGTTTGCGGCGTTAGATTGCCGGTTTTAAAATTACGAGTTTTAATAATAATGCCAGCCAGCAGCCCGGTCGCCAAATCTTCATCAATTAATTTTTCAGCTTCTTGTTGAATTAAATTAAATACCAGCTCAGAAACAGCCACGCAATTAATATCAATTAAATTTATTTGGCCGAATTCTTCATTGGCTGCTTGTTGGGAGATGTTAATTATCGGGGTTTTATAAAAAAACTCTACATTTTGATCATAAAGAGAGCCTAGCGATTCTAAGTCGTTGGCTCCGATTACAAAAATTAAATCATATTTAAATTCCCCAGCTTTAGTGCTGACATCGTCTGCCTCGAACCAACCGTTTTCCGGGGAAACAATAAAATTTAATTGATTATTGTCTACTAGATATTTAATTTGGCTAACTTTAGTTTTGCTGATATCAAGAGACACGATAAAGCGTCTTAGATGGTCAAGGCTATTTTTGATTTCAGAAAATCCCGGCAAGAAGGATAATTGTTTAATTTCTCGGAACGGTTTTGCTCCGGCGATTTCTACATTTTTTCCGATTTTTTTTAAATATACAAAAAAAGACGAGGCGGCCGCTACCGCGTCTCCATCCCAATCAGCCGCAAAAACCACCAAAATATTATTGGCCTTTTCTATTTGTTTGAAGATTTGTTGTTCTAAATTTAGCATGTAATTCAAACTGAGCCCTTATCAGGCCCGACTAATTAATATATAATTAATATAGGCGACAGTCAAGCTTATTTTTCATTGACTTAAGCCTATTTTTTTGTTAATTTTAAATTATGAAAGACGAACTAGAAAAGGCCTATAGCCCCACGGAAAATGAGAACAAAATCTATGAAAAGTGGGAAAAATCCGGGTATTTCAACCCGGATAATTTAGAATTGTCAAGCGAGGCTCTGAGCTATACTATAGTTTTGCCGCCGCCTAATATTACCGCTAAATTACACCTCGGCCATTCCGCTATGTTGGCGATTGAAGACCTTTTAATTCGCTATAAACGCTTAAAAGGTTTTAGGACTTTGTGGTTGCCGGGAACTGACCACGCAGCTATCGCTACTCAAAATGCGGTTGAGAAAAAGATTTTAAAAGAAACGGGAAAAACTAGACATGATTTAGGTCGAGACCGGCTTTTAGAAGAAGTTTGGTCTTTTTTAAAAAAAACTCAAGGAGAAATTTTAGTGCAAACCAGAAGTATGGGAGCCTCTTTAGATTGGTCGCGCTTAGCCTTTACCCTTGATGACGAACGCCAACAAGCAGTTAAGGTAATGTTTAAAGAAATGTATGAGGCGGGGGCTATTTATCGGGGCGAGAGAATGGTTAATTGGTGTCCGCGCTGCCACTCCACTTTAGCTGATGACGAAGTAGAATATAAAGAAGAACACGCTAAATTATATTGGATAAAATATGGCCCGTTTGTTTTAGCCACTTCTCGTCCGGAAACAAAATTGGGAGATACGGCCGTTGCGGTACACCCTGATGATGTCAGATATCAAAAATATATCGGTCAAAATTTAGAAATTCCCGGTGTTTTAGGAAACTTTACTGTTAAAGTAGTTGCCGATAAGGCGGTTGAGATGGAATTTGGCTCCGGAGTTATTAAAGTCACCCCAGCTCATAGCTTTATTGATAGCGAAATTGCCGCTCGCCATAATATTCCCAGTAAAAAAATTATTAATGAGGATGGGCGAATGATGGCTAACTGCGGTAAATATGCCGGATTGACAACCGCTGAAGCACGCGAGGCAATTGTGGCCGACATGGAAGCGATGGGGTTAATTGATCATATTGATGAAAATTATATTCATAACTCCGCTCGCTGTTATCGTTGCGATTCCGTTATCGAACCCTTGCCTTCTGAACAATGGTTTATCGGGGTTGATAAAAAATTAGCGCGGTTAGGTAATAAATCATTAAAAGAGCGCGCCCTAGAGGTCGCTCAAACGGAAGAAATTACTTTTGTTCCCGATAGATTCAAAAAACGTTATTTAGATTGGATGAGCAATCTTCACGATTGGTGCATTTCTCGTCAAATTTGGTTTGGTCATCAAATTCCAGTTTGGTATCGTGGCTCAGAAGTTTATTGCGGTTTAGAAGCGCCTGAAGGTGATGACTGGCAGCAAGATACCGACACCCTTGATACTTGGTTTTCTTCAGGAATGTGGACTTTTTCAACTTTAGGTTGGCCTAATAATTTTAAAGATGGCCAGAAGACTGGCGACTTGGCTAAATTTCACCCGACTCAGGTTTTAGAAACCGGTTATGAAATCATTACTCTTTGGGTGTCCAGGATGATTATGATGTCTCTATTTGCGCTTAACGAAATTCCCTTCTCCAAAGTTTATCTACACGGCATGGTTTTAGATAAGGATGGTAAAAAAATGTCAAAATCCAAGGGGAATGGCATTGATCCGATTGAGATGATTGAAAAATTTGGGGCTGACGCCGTCCGGCTCTCTTTGCTTATGGGCTTTACCCCTGGTAATGATAATAAATTCAGCGAGGATAGAATTGAAACTAAACGCAACTTTGTTAATAAGCTATGGAACATTTCTCGTTTTATTTTATCATCAGTAGAGGCCGATAATATTAAATCTCAAAATTTAAATACTAAACCGCTGCCTAAAAGTTTGGCCGATAGTTGGATTTTGGATGCTTTACAAAAAACTATCAGCGCCGTTGATAAGCATATTGAGGATATGAATTTTTCTTTGGCGGCCGACGAATTAAATGATTTTACTTGGAATAAATTAGCTGATTGGTATTTGGAAATTGCCAAAATTGAAAAAGAAAAATCAGAAATCTTGTTTTATATCTTAAAGAACATCTTAATTCTCTGGCATCCGTTCATCCCCTTTGTAACGGAAAAAATTTGGTCTAGTTTTAATGACAGCTTGTTGATGGTAGAAAAGTGGCCAACCTCCATTCGTTCCGATGAGGAAAAAAATGATCAGTCGGCTCGCGACTTTAGCGCACTTCAGGAAATAATTATTGCCGTTCGCAATGTCCGCAGCGAGAATAAAATCGAGCCGGCGCGAAAATTACCGGCGGTAATTTATGGCCACGGACTGGAGACGCTTATTAAAAATAATGCCAAACTTATTAAAAATTTAAAAACCGGCTTGGAATCTTTAGAAATTAAAGAACAGGGAGAGAAAATTAGCGGCGCCGTCTTAGCTATTTCGGGGAAAACCGAAATTTATCTTTTAGGAGCGGTTGATAAAGAGAAGGAAGAGGCGCGGCTTCTAAAGGAAAAAGCTAATTTAGAAAAATTATTGGAAATACAAACTAATAAATTAGCCAATCAAGAATTTATCGCTCGCGCTCCGGAAAAAATAGTGGCACTGGAAAAAGAAAAGATTGTTTCTTATCAACAAGATTTAGAAAAGATAATTAAAGCACTTACTCAGCTATGACTCTAAAAAATTATTTATTGGTAATGTCGGTTTTAACGGCTGTTTGCTGGGGAATATTTTTATTTGTCGCTAATTTAATAGACCCGACCGCTACCAATTGGTTAGGATTCATGCTTTTTTATTTTTCTTTGTTTATTGCGCTTAGCGGCATCGCCGCCCTATCGGGATTTATAATCAGATTTGTCGCTTTAAAAAAAGAATTAGCTTTTAATTTAGTAAAGGTTGCTTTTCGCCAGTCATTTTTATTTGCCTTGTTTTTAACCGCTGTTTTGTTTTTAAAGGCTAACCACTTATTTAATGGGCTTAATCTGTTATTGTTGATTTTGGGATTTTCAATTTTAGAACTCTTCTTAATTAGCTATAATCACAATCGCCAATAATATGAAAAACAAATTTCAAAAAATTCGGGCAGAATTTTTAGAAAAACTGAAAACTGTCAGTGATGTGGGCGGCCTGCGCGAGCTAGAATTACAATACCTTTCTCGTAAAGGCGAACTCAGTTCTTTAATGCATGAACTTAAAGACCTTAGCGTTGATATGAAGAAAGAATTGGGGGCACTGGCTAATAATATTAAAAATGAATTAGAAACAACTTTTAATGAGGTTAAGGATCAGCTTGATAAGCTCAGCGTTAAAAATGCTTTAGTCGATATCACTGTCCCCGGGGTTGAGCCGGTTCATGGGCATCTAAATCCGATTACTATTATTCAAAGAGAAATGGAAGATATCTTTTCTTCCTTAGGGTTTACTATCTTTGACGGCCCGGAACTGGAAAGTGATTATTTTAATTTTACCGCTTTGAATATCCCGCCTTTTCATCCCGCGCGCGACATGCAGGATACTTTTTATGTTGATTCCAAAAATCAAGACGGTGATTTAGATTTAGTGATGAGAACCCATACTTCCCCGGTGCAAATTAGAGCCATGAGAAAATTAGGCGCGCCCTTAAAAGTGGTGGTTCCAGGTAGATGTTTTCGCAATGAGGCGACAGACGCCAGGCACGAACACACTTTTTATCAATTTGAGGGTTTGGTTGTCGGTGAAAATATTAATTTTGCCAATCTTAAGAGTCTGTTAGAATTAGTCGGGAAAAAATTATTTGGACCAAATACCAAATTGCGGATGCGGCCAAAGTTTTATCCTTTTGTTGAGCCCGGAAACAATGGCGAATATACTTGTTTCTTGTGCAATGGCCAGGGTTGCCGCGTTTGTAAAAATACCGGCTGGCTGGAGATTGTCGGCGGCGGCCTAGTCCATCCCGACGTCTTGCGCGCCGGCGGTCTGGATCCTGAAAAATATTCCGGACTCGCTTTTGGCTTCGGCCTTACTAGATTAGCGATGTTAAAATATGGTGTTACTGATGTTCGCCTATTTAATAGCGGCGATTTAAAGTTTCTTGAACAATTCTAAACATATGTATATTTCTTATAATTGGTTAAAAGATTTTGTTAAACTACCTTCAAAAGTTTCTCCGGCAGAAATTGCCGAAGCGTTAACAGCGCATACGGTCGAAGTGGAGGGCTTAGTCAGTCAAGCTAATAAATTTGACAAAGTAGTAGTCGCTAAAGTTTTGGAAGTTAAAAAACATCCCAATGCCGACAGATTGCGGCTAACAGTGGTTAACGTTGGTGACCAAAAACTTAATATTGTCTGTGGTGCTCCAAATGTCGCCGTCGGACAAATGGTGCCCGTGGCTCTTAGCGGCGCTCTTTTGCCCAATGGTCTAGAAATAAAGACCAGTGAAATCAGAGGTGAAAAATCGGAAGGGATGATTTGCGCGGAAGATGAATTAGGTTTAGGTAAAAATCATGAAGGAATAATGGTTTTAGGAAAAAATGCCAAGATTGGCGAACCGTTCGCTAAATATCTTAAGTCTGATGATATTATTTTTGAAGTCGATAACAAATCATTGTCTAACCGCCCCGATCTTTTAAGTCATTACGGCTTAGCTCGCGAGTTAGCGGTTATTTTTGATTCCCGCCTAAAGCCATATGACAAAGTGATTGGTAAAGAAATATTATTTCCCGAGGCCAAAGATAGTAAGTTAAATGTCGCGGTTGAAAATTCAGAGCTTTGTCCGCGTTATTTGGCAATCAGAGTGGAAAATATTAAAATTGCCGAATCCCCAAGCTGGTTAAAAGAAAGATTAATTGCCATTAATCAGCGGCCGATTAATAATATTGTTGATTTAACTAATTATGTCATGTTTGAGACCGGCCAGCCGCTGCATGCTTTTGACGCGCTTAATATTAAAAAAATTGTCGTTAAACTCAGCAAACAAGAACCATTTGAAACTTTAGACGGTAAAGAACGTTTATTAAGCGCCGATGACTTAGTTATTTCTGACGGCTCTCAAACTTTAGCGATTGCCGGCGTTATGGGTGGAAAGAATAGCGAGGTTAGCGAAGAAACTACCGCAATTATCTTAGAGGCCGCTAATTTTAGAGCGGCGACAATCAGAAAGACGGCCCAGCGTTTAGGTTTGAGAACGGAGGCTTCAGTTCGTTTTGAAAAATCATTAGATCCTAATTTAACCGAAGACGCTCTAAAGCGTTTTCTGGCGCTTCTTAAAGATATCTGTCCGGATATGAAAATTACCGGTAATTTATTTGATTTGGGAGGAAGGGTTAAAACGGAAAATAAATTAGATTTGGAATTTTCTTGGTTGTTTTCTAAAATCGGACAAGAATTGCCAAAAGAGCAAGTTCTTAATATTTTAAATAAACTTGGCTTTCAAGCAACTAAACATAAAGAGATGTTGAGCGTGGTTGTTCCTTCCTGGCGCGCGACTAAAGATATCCGCGGGCGTGAGGATTTAGTTGAAGAAATATTGCGCATTTATGGTTATGATAATGTTAATTCCAGTTTGCCGGCAGAGAAGATGACCGCCCCGATAATTAATCAGGAGCGTGCCTTGGAAAGAAAAATTAAAGATATTCTTTACTTAAAATTTGCGCTTAGCGAAGTTTATAATTATTCTTTCGTGGGCGAAGAACAGCTTAAGAAATTAAATATTGATTTTTTTAATCATTTGAAATTAGCTAACCCGCTTTCGGAAATTCATAGCATGCTCAGACAGTCTTTGGTTCCGGGATTAGCCAGTAATATCAAGAATAATCAGTTTCGCTATGACTCTTTAAGATTTTTTGAATTTGGCAGCGTATTTTTTAATGCCCCCGGCGACTTTAAGAAAGACAATGATAGCGAAGCTAAGATTCCTTATCAAGAAAAACATATTGGTTTAGTGCTGGCGGAAAATTCGCGGGATATTTTTTCCGAATTAAAAAGCTTGGTAACCGGATTTTTTCATGAACTCATCCCTCAAAACAATGAAGTTATCTTTTCGCAGTTAGAAAATTTTCCTGGTTGGGCAGAAAGCCGCTTAGCCGCTAAAATTTCAATTGCCGGCCAAGAATTAGGATTAATCGCCATTTTAAATTCAAGCGTAGAAAAAAACTTGAATTTAAAAATGAAAGCGGGGTTTGCGGAAATAAGTTTAGATGCGCTTAACAAAGTTATCTCCGATTCAGATTCTTTTCGTTTTCAAGAAACGGCTAAATATCCGGCGGTAATACGCGACATAGCCTTTGTTGTTTCCGAAGAAATATTGTATAATGATATCAAGAAAGAAATTTCCGATTTTAATCCGCTTATTAAATCTGTCGAATTGTTTGATGTTTATGTTGGCAATAAATTGGCGGCTCATGAGAAAAGTTTAGCCTTCCATATTAATTATCAAGCGCCTGACAGAACGCTGAAGTCTGCAGAAGTTGATAATTTGCAAACCGAGCTAGTCAATCATTTAATTTCCAAGTTTGAGGCCAAATTAAGAGACTTTTAATTATTAAAATAATTATATGTTTAGCAGTTCATTAGATGTTTTGCATTTAGTGCTAACAATTTGCATCTTAGCCTTAACCGTTTTTCTCTGCTGGTCCCTTTATTATTTTATTTCCAGTGCTCAGAAAGTTCATAAGTTAATTAAGCGCGTAGAAAGCGGTGTTACTAAAGTTGAAGAAGTGATTTCACTGGTTAATGAAAAAGTGAAAAGCGGCTCCGCTTATTTAATGGTATTAACTGAAATTGCTAAACAGGCGATGGAATTTGCCAAGAAAAGAAGTGCCAGCTCAAAAGAAAAAAGCAGTTCCCGTCCGAATAGAAAAAAATAATATTTTAAAGATATAAAAAAAGACCGCTTAATTCAGCGGTCTTTTTTGTTGTTTATTTATTCGGAAACCGGCTCTTTCTTTTTACAATCCTTATTGCTGCATTTTGCTTTGCCGTCTTTATTTAAAATCATTAAAGCGCCGCATTTTGGACAGTCTTTACCGTTAGGCTCTCCTTGATAGGCATTTTTACATTTCGGATAGTTGCTGCAAGCATAAAAAGCGCCGCGTCGGCTAAATTTTTTAACTATTTTGCCTTCATGGCAAATCGGGCATTCCACTTCTTTCCCGGAATCAGAGCCGATATTTTTGATATTTTTACATTTAGGATAAGCTGAGCAGGCCAAGAAAGGACCGTATTTGCCGGTTCGAACTTTCATCGCCGCGCCGCACTTATCGCAAACTTCGCCAGCGTATTTCTTTTCCAGTTCTAATATTTTAGGATCGGCCGGCTTATCGCTAGCCGCGCCGCCATTCATTTTTTTAATATTGCGACAGTCTGGAAAGGCACTGCAAGCTAAAAACTTTCCGTAACGCCCGGTTTTAATTAACATCTTCGCACCGCACTTATCGCAAACTTCTTCTGATTGTTCTTCTGGCATAATGTCGCTTTTATTAATTTCTTGATATTTATTTTCTAAATTTTTACTGAAGTCTTCATAGAATTCTCCAATAACTGGCTGCCATTTTTTCTGGCCAGCGGCGATTTCGTCTAAATTATTTTCCATCTGGGCAGTAAATTGGTAATCAACAATTTTTGGAAAATGAGCGATTAATAAATCAATCACCACAAAGGCAATTTCGGTTGGCTTTAAACGTTTATTTTCATCGCGCTCGACATAGTTTCTGGCGATAATGGTGGCGATGGTCGGCGCATAAGTTGAAGGTCGGCCGACACCGTATTTTTCCATTTCTTTTACCAGGCCGGCATCGGAGTAGCGAGCTGGCGGGTTAGTGCTATGAGCTTCCGAAATTATCTTTTCTAAATTAAGGGCATCACCAGCTTTTAAAACCGGTAATAATTGTTCTTTAGTTTTTTCCGGCCAAACTTTTAAATATCCGGGAAAGACAATCGTTTGCCCGTTAGCTCTTAAAATATAATTTTCTTGAGCAGATTTTGCTTCAGCGTCGATTATGGTCGCCTCTAAGTTAGCAGCTGACATTTGACTAGAAACTGAACGCTGCCAAATCAAGCGATATAACTTTTCTTCGCTTCCCTCTAATTGAGCTTTCAAGTTTTCAGGAGTCACCAAGGCTTCTGTCGGTCTAATTGCTTCATGCGCCTCTTGTGCATTTTTACTTTTGTTTTTAAAGACGCGTCCGCCAGAATAATATTCTTTTCCTAAATTATCAATAATCCAGGATTGCGCTTCACTGATAAATTTCGGAGATAAGTTAAGGGAGTCGGTACGCATGTAGGTAATGTGCCCTTTTTCGTATAATTTCTGAGCGACAGTCATTGTTTGCTTGGCGCTGTAGCCCAAATGGCGATTAGCCGCTTGTTGCAGGGTTGAGGTAGTAAAGGGGGCGGCGGGAGATTTGCTTAACTTTTTTTTCTCAGTTTTATTTATGGTATAAGTACAAATCTCTAATATCTTTTTTATTTTTTCCGCGTCAGCTTCTTTAATTGAGAGTTTGTCAAAAGATTTACCGTTTATTTTTAACAAATCAGCTTGAAAATTATCTTTTCCGTCTTTATTCAAATCGGCGCTAATCGTCCAGTAATCTTCCTTGTGAAAAGCATTTATTTCCTTTTCCCTTTCAATAATTATTCTGGTAGCTACGCTCTGAACGCGTCCGGCCGATAAGCCCTTAGCCACCTTTTTCCATAAGAAGGGCGAAAGTTTGTAACCGACTAAACGATCAAGCACGCGGCGAGCTTGCTGGGCGTCAACCATATTTAAATCGATATTGCGTGGGTGCTTTAAAGCCTCCTCAATGGCGGCTTTAGTTATTTCATGAAAAACAATTCGCTTGGCTTTAAAATCATCCAACTTTAAGGCTTGGGCTAAGTGCCAGGCGATGGCTTCTCCTTCGCGGTCTTCATCAGAAGCTAAAATGACTTCGCCTGCTTTATTGGCGGCGGTTTTAAGGGCGGTGACAGTTTTTTTAGCCTTGGTTGGGATGACGTATTTAGGAGTAAATTCATTTTCTAAATCTACACCTAATTCCCGGCTCGGCAAATCGCGAATATGGCCGAAAGAAGATTCTACACGGTATTTACCATTCAAAAATTTACTGATAGTCTTCGCTTTGGTTGGTGATTCTACAATTATTAAGTCCATAGTTGCAATAAGCTTAGTGAAATTAGAAGCTTAGATTAAAATAGCCGTTATGATTCTCGATTACTTTTTTAATCTCCAATATACTTAGTTTACTATTTATCGTGGCGGTGTCAAGTTTGGTTTTTTTTACAATTTCGTCCACGCTAACCAAGTCGCCATTTTTCTCTGCCTCTAAAATCGTTTTATAAACAATCATTTCCGTGTCATCAATACTTTGATAATTTAAGATTTTTTTCGGCTGACCAGATTTATTTTTTAAGTTAGTTTCAATTTTTAAAACCTCTAAAATATCAGCACTTTTTAAGATCGGGATCGCTCCATCACGGAGTAACTTATTAGTACCGCTTGAAGAGTTTGAAAAAATACTTCCTGGAATAGCCAATACCTCGCGATTTTGTTCCAGAGCCAGCTGAGCGGTGATTAAAGAACCTGATTTTTCAGCCGCTTCTATTAATAATACCGCTTCGCTGAGACCGGAAATTAAACGATTGCGGCGTGGAAAATTTTCTTTCTTAGCCGGATATGCCGGCGGAAATTCCGAGAGCAATAATCCTTGTTTAGCAATTATTTCTTGAGCTAATTGACGGTGAGCAGCTGGATAAATATTAGATTTTTTTAGACCGGAGCCCAAGATAGCGATTGTTAATCCTGAGTTGCTTAAAGTTTGGCGGTGAGCTAAGCCGTCGACACCTAGAGCCAGTCCGCTGACAATTATTATTTTTGATTTTGTTAGTTCGGGTATGAATTCTTTAAGAACTCGCTCGGCGTAAAGCGTATTTTTACGCGAGCCAACAATTGCCAATTGCGGTCTTTGATTAATTAACGAGATATTTCCTTGATAAAACAGCACCGGGGGCGGCGAAGAGATTTCTTTTAAAAGTTTAGGATATGAAGAGTCGTGCCAAGATAGAAAGGAAATTTTTTCGGCCTGCAAAACTTCTAAAAGATTAGTTAAAGAAAAATTTTGGCGCCAACTTATAAATTTATCAGTCCAAGCGGAAGACAAGCCCAGTTTCAAAAGTTTTTCCGCGCCAATTTCCAATACTTGCCCCAAGTCAGGAAAAAGCTTTTCTAAATGCGTAATTTTTTTAGGTCCTAGATAAGGACAAGTTGCCAAACTTAAAAGCGCCAATCTATTGTTTATCATATAAAAAAGAAATTAGCTTTTATTATACGATAAACAATATAAAATCTCGCTAAAATAGCGAGATTAAGCAGTAATCAAGCGGCTCCTAAGATTATTATAAATCGGCGATTGAATATTTGTCGGCGCTGGTTTTAATGGATTCCAGTTCTTCTTTGGCAAAAGGTTGAAGAACAAATTTTTCCGCCGGAATATGGGTTCGCAGTAATCCGTTTTTAATTCCCAGGCGCAGGCGTTTAAATTTTTGAGTCTTTAGATGTTTGATAATTGAAGCAATTCCGCGGTGGCCGGCGCTGCCGGAATCGGTGGCAATTTTGCAAACTCCGATATTTAAATCCAAATCATCCTGGATAACAGTCAAACAATTGTTTAAATCTTCATCTTTTTTGGAAAAGATTCCTAGATTTTTACTTAGCAATCCGTAATAATTTAATATTTTTTGAACACTTTGTCCGGATTCATTCATGAAGGTTAGCGGTTTTACAAAAATTAAACCGTCAACCTCTTTGATTAAAGCGTTGAATTTTTTATTTGTTTGCCAGTTGTCGGCTCCGATTAAATTATCCAAAAAAATCCAGCCCGCATTATGACGCGTGCGTTCATACTGATTTCCCGGATTACCTAAACCAACAATTATTTTCATAAAATTAGTCTTCGTTATCTTCGCCGTTATCTTCATCAATATCCAATTTTTGTTTATGCTTCGGATCTTGATAAGTAGTATGAGACTTTCGATTTTTAGTAACGCTGATATGAATAGGCGTGCCAATAAGCCCGTATTTTTCCCGCAAACGATTTTCTACGAAGCGGACATAAGAGAAATGCAGGTCGTCATTAGGACCAATTCGTAAAATAAAAGCCGGGGGATTACTTTTTTTCTGGCGAAACTCATAGATATGCGGAGCCTTCAGCCCATTGCCCTTGGCTGGTTTATGGATCTTAACCACGTGCTTTAAAAATTTGTCAGCCTGAGAATCGCTGAGTTCCAATTTTCTCTGCTTATCAATGCTAATGATTAAATCTAAAATTTTGTTAACCTTCTCCCCGGTTTTAGCGGAAATAAATTGAACCGGCGCCCAAGTTGCAAAAGGCATTTTGTCATATAAAATTTCGGTCCATTTTTTGGTATTTCGATCAGGAATTAAATCCCATTTATTGGCGATGAAAATTAAACTTTTATTTCGGTCGACAATTTCTTGGATTAATTTAGAATCTTGATGGGTAAGTGGTTCGCTGATATCAAGCACCAGCATGGCAATTTCCGCCTTTTCCAGAGATTTTAAGGATTTTAAAATTCCCGGCTTTTCCAGACCCTTGGTTTTAGTTCCTTGTTTGGAAATGCCGGCCGTATCCACTAATTTTATCTCATGCCCCCCGTAAGCAATATTGGTGTGTTGTGGCTCTCTGGTAGTGTGGGCGACAGGACTGACAATTACGCGTTCATAGCCCAGAATGGAGTTTAATAATGAGGATTTACCGACATTAGGTTTGCCAATAATGCAGACGCTTATTTTATTTTCCCCTTCTGATTCAACTGCTTTTTTAAATTTACGCTTATTATCAATCCGTTCAATAATTTTATCAAGCAAATCGCCGGTACCCATACCGCTGGCCGCGGAAATAGTAAAAGGTTCGCCTAAGTTTAGCTTGTTAAACTGAGCGGCTTCGGAGGCGTTTTTAAAGTTATCAACCTTGTTGGCAATTAACATCAACTTGGAACGATACTGTTCAGTCTTTTTGAGAATAGTCGCCAATTCTTTATCTTCCGGTAAAATGCCGACTTTTGAATCGACCACAAATAAAATTAAATCAGCTTGATCTAAATATTTTTTAGCTTGTTTTTGCGTCTGCTCATCAATGCTGGTGCCGGTCAACTTTTTAGTGGCTAGATATTTCCAATCAAGTAGTCCGGCCGTATCCACCAAATCAAAAGCGCTGTTTGACCATTCGACCGTTCCTAAATTACTATCGCGGGTGGTGCCCGCGATATCCGAAACTAGCGCTTGATTTTTTTCCGTCAAACAATTGAATAGAGTTGATTTGCCGACATTCGTTCGTCCGCAAATGGCAACGAGTGGCAATGTTTTTTTTACTTCCATATTAGTTTGTTGTATTAGCGTCGGTTCCGAGAATTAGCAGGAAGTCGGCGACATTCGCCTGTTCTTGATATTCTTTAATCCAGGGCGTTGAAGCATCAAATCCCTGCTCCGCCCCGGTTGCTTTTTTAATTGCTTCTAAAGCTTCATTTTTTTTGCCGTAAGTAAAATCAAAAACTAAAGTTTTTGCATAGCCTCTCTCTGGAGCATTGCCGGTTTCTTTGACTGTCAGTCCCAGCTCCTGCAAGTTAGCAGCTGTGGCTCCGGCTAAACCGCTAATCCAAGTTCCATTTTTAACAGTGACACTAGCGTCTTCGCTAATTTTTTCTATTTTTTCTATTTGAGTTGGCGCTTGGTTGTTGTTAAATATATCTCTAATCAAGGCATTTATTTTAGAGAAGTTCCCAGCTGCTGGGACTAAAATATAAGCGCCTTCGCTGCTGATAGTGGAAATTAATAAACCATCGGGGGCATCGCTTAAAACCTGGTTGATTATTTGGTCTTTATTTACGTCTTTAAATAAATCCCAAGCACGTAAAATTTCCCAAACGCTGAAATTAGTGCTGACGTGCTGGCTGAATTGACTAATTAATTTTCCGATAGTTACTGGATTCAATAAAGTTTGTTTGGATAGTAATTTTTCCTTCACTGCCTCAAGAATAAGCTGTTGTCTTTTAGCGCGGGCAAAATCAGAACCCTCTCCGCCGACACCATGGCGGCTGCGAGCGTATTTAAGTGCTAGTTCTCCGTCCATAGTTTGAACTCCTTTTTCAATATGCAAATGCTCATAGCGGGCGTAGTAATTAGGATTATCTTCTTGCCCTAAAATTGGATAAGCATAATCATCGAGCGTATTTTCTACATTGACGGTCACGCCGCCAAGTTCATCAATCACATTTTCAAAACCGGCAAAATCAACCCGGACGTAATAGTCAATATTTAGATTAAATAGTTTGCTTAAAGAATCAATGGTGGCTTGTCCACCGCTTCCAGCTTCTTTAGCCTCTGCGAACGCATTAATATTATTTATTTTTCGATATCCGGCTTCTTCCAGGGGAACTTGTAAGTCGCGAGGGACGGAAACTAGAGCCACTTGCTTGGTTGAGGGCTTTAAACTAGCTAGCATAATTGTATCGGAAAGATAGGCGCCATCATGGCCTTCGCCACCCATGCCTAAAAGCAAGATATTAATGCGGTCATTTTCCTCACCTTTTAATTGTTTATCTGTACTAGGAACCAAGTGTTTTATTTTATTGAATAATCCGCTTTCAGCTAACCACCCGGAAGCATTTTGGCTGGACATGATAACGCGACTGGAAAAAACTAAACCGATTACCACAATCGCAATTACATAAGCAGTAATTTTTTTTCTCTTCTTATTAACAGGAGCTACAAACTCCTCTAGGCCGGATTCTCTAGCCTCTTGTTTTTCTAATTCTTCCATTTTTTTCTTAAAATCAATCATAAATAAATTTTGGTCGGGCTGCCCGGAATTGAACCGGGATCACACGCACCCGAAGCGTGTATAATAGCCTTTATACCACAGCCCGCTATTTAGCATCTTAAAAAAATGCCTGTGGACTTGAGGGGACTCGAACCCCTTACCTCTGCAATGCGAATGCAGCGCTCTACCAGATGAGCTACAAGCCCTAATCTTAGCTTAGAAAAATGGTCGGGCTGCCCGGAATCGGACCGGGGCTACATGCACCCCATGCACGCGTACTACCATTATACTACAGCCCGCAAACATAAAAATAGGCCTATGTCTAAACCTGCTCCTATCTTAACATAAAATATGGATATTTCAAGCAGATTTTTGAGCTCATTTTTTCAGAGAAATAAGTTAAAGTTTGACAAAATATTTTTATGGATTAAGATATAAGAAAATACTTCTGAAATTGGTATTTTGCACACAGAAGTTTAGCAAGGAAAGTATTTCTGTTGCAGGAATCATGATTACGTGCAGATATTTTGTGCGATATCGGTCAGTCTAGCCGCTGAATAATCGCGAAACGGCTGCAAATTGTTCAATTCAATTAAAAACAGATTTATTTTTCCTTGCTTTTGTTCTTTTTTAAAATTGGTCCGTTCGTTAAGCGGTTAAGACGTCTGATTTTCATTCAGGAGGCCCGGGTTCGAATCCCGGCCGGACCGCTCAAGCTCTGATTTATAATATCGGAGCTTTTTTATTAACGATTGCTTTTACGCCGATTTTACATTAGAATATTAGTATAAATGATAATTTTATGGAGAAAAAAATAGAAATCAAAAAGACAATTTTTTCCGGCATTCAGCCGAGCGGTAATCTTAATATCGGCAATTATATAGGAGCAATTTCGCAGTGGGTGAAAATGCAGGAAAAATATAATTGTATATTTTCGATTGTTGATTACCATGCCATTACCGTTAAGCAAAGTCCGGAAGAGTTGCGCCGACGCATCATTGAGGTGGTTAAGATTTACTTAGCGGCCGGAATAGACCCTAATAAGTCAATTATCTTTCAACAATCAGCAGTTGCTGCTCATACCGAGCTGGCTTGGATTTTAAATTGTTATGGCGCTCGGATTGCCGATTTAAACAAGATGACTCAGTTTAAAGATAAGGCGGGTGAAAATCAAGAATCGGTTTCTGTTGGTCTGTATGACTACCCAGTTTTAATGGCTGCCGATATCTTATTATATAATACGGAGATTGTACCGGTCGGCGAAGATCAGAAACAGCACGTGGAACTCGCGCGTGATATTGCTAAGCGCTTTAATAATGAATTTGGCGAAACGTTTTTAATTCCACAAGCTGTTATTAAACAAGAAGGTGCCCGTATTATGTCCTTATTGGATCCTAAAAAGAAAATGAGTAAGAGCGATAGTAATCAAAATAATTGTATCGGCCTGCTAGACGATATTGAAGTGGCGCGTAAAAAAATTATGCGCGCAGTGACTGATTCCGGAAGCGAAATCGAATATGACTTAGAAGATAAGCCAGCCCTTTCCAACTTGTTAACTATTTATGCCCAACTAGGAACGCGCGAGATTCCGCGCTTGGTTAAGGATTATCGGGGTAAAGGCTATGGCGACTTTAAAAAAGATTTAGCTGATGTGGTTGTTAAGTTTTTAACAGATTTTCAGAAGAAATATAACAAGATTAGTGATGACAAAGTTATAAAGATTTTAGAAGCGGGTCGTAAAAAAGTTGAAAAATTGGCCAGCGCTAAAATGGAAAAGGTCAGACAAGTGATTGGAGTGAGATAATATGAATAAGAAGCAGGCCATTATAGGAGATGATTGGCAGAACGCTTATAAATGGCAATTTCAAGCTTATCCGTTTTTTACATCTGTTTATATTGCCGCCTCAATTAAAAAAATAGACAGCCGGTATAGCATATTTTTTGATGATGCCATAAACGATTTTAATAATGGTAATTTAACGCTTTTTAAGAAAAGTGGAACAATTTTAAAAATTGGACGGTGTATTATTAGAGAAACTTTGACTGGCAACACTGAATATTTACGCGATTTGATAAAGTTGCAGAACGAATTAGAACAAGCAATTAAGATTTGTCATATTGCGCGCAGAAAGAATACAAAAGCTTTGGGCAAATGGTGGGACGACACAGAGTCGGCCCTTTTTCATACCACTAATCTGTTATTTTCTTTTGATTATCCCTTCGATAACTTCTTAATAGAATTGAGCAAAAAGCGGCCAGCTGATTTTCATTTTTTGATTCATAAAATAAATGATAATCTGCCGTCTTTTATGACTGAAGCGGGCGTTTATTTGCACCAGCTAAATAAAAAAAATAAAAATTTTGATTTAGTTTTTAAAAAGTTTATTAAAAAGTTTTCTTGGTTACAAAATACATATTGCGGCCCTTCCCCATTGACGTCCGCTTGGTTAAAAAAATATTTGCGTGATTTAAAAACAGAAACCAGTTCTAGTTTGGTTAAAAAAACAAAAATTACGCCAGCGCGAGACTATCGTAATTTAATAAAACTGGCCAGAACCGCAGCTATTGTTAGAGATAAAAAGAAAGAACTTCTGCTTTTAGCGGTTGATTTGATGGATGGGTGGCTTAAAGATATTTGTAGACAAAATAAATATAGTTATAAATGTCTGCGCTGGTTAACGGTTGATGAAGTAAAAAATTTAGTAGTTAATAAACAATTATCATATTTAAACGCTGCAGCTGAATATGAAAAAAATCACAGGCGCTTAGGATTGATGTCCAGCCCAGGATATATCGATGTCAGTGAAAAGATTTTTGAATCAGTTTTATCGTTAAATAATAAAGACGGAGAAAATATTTTACGTGGCGTATCGGCTAGCCCGGGTATATATACCGGCAGGGTAAAGGTTGTCTTAAACGCCCAAGCCGGAATAAAGGATTTTAAATCCGGAGATATTTTAGTTACCTCAATGACTCGTCCCGAATTTTTACCGTTAATGAGCAAAGCGGGAGCATTTATAACCGAGGAAGGAGGCATTTCCTGCCATGCCGCCATTGTCGCTAGAGAAATGAAAAAGCCTTGTGTTATTGGGATTAAAAATGTAACCAAGATTTTAAAGAATGGCGATATTGTTGAAGTTGATTCTAAGAGCGGAATAGTTACCAAAAGATAATTTTTTAAAAAAAAGAAGAGCGGCCGTTTGATTGGTCGCTCTTTTAATTTTGTTTATCGTTTTGCTTTATAATTTAGCAATGGCGATATCCATATAGTCCCGCACATACGGGTGAAGAGTTTCACGGAATTCTTCCGTGTAGGTTGCAGGAGTAATTATTTGCGGATCAAAATGAAATTGATCCAAATTTAAATTACCAATACTTTCGGCGTAGAAGACGACCGCAATCGCATCAACGCCTTTCCCATGTCCGAAGGGATCGGTTCCGAGAATTACCCGGGAACATCCGATTTCCTGGATGTTGGTTAATTTAAGCCCGCATTCGGACTCGACTCGTTTACTTAAGGATTCTTCATTAGAGAATCCTTTAAGAATCCGACCGCCGAGGGGCCACCAGACATTAATAGCCGGTTTGGTTTTACGCTTAACAAGTAGTATGCCATCGGCATATTTGATGAATACATCGTGGCAAGCTAACACCAGGTTAGCATTGGCGGAGCGGTACTCATTTTCTGGCATAAAACCATCTTGCTTCATTTTTTCCAGGTCAACCGGAGCATCATTTTCAATCGCATAGTGTTTCATTGCGCGGTGGATTTTTTTGTTTTTCTTTTACGTTGTTTGTGGGTTGCTGTGTTTTTTCTTTTTCCAAATAAGGCATTAAATATAACTATACTTACGCAAGAACAGAGCACAAATACAATAAAAGTAACAAGACATTTTAAGAAAATTGGGGCATATGGTTCAGCGCTCCATGTCGCCAAGGTCAAAAAGATAGTCACAAATACAGCTATTAGTGAAAAAAATATTTGTGCAATCCGACGCAACTTAACAAAAATGGTTTTCTCTTCCATGACAATTTGTTTTTAAGGTTATACATTCAAATTAATTACTAAAAACACCTTCTATCTTGTGTAAAGAAGATATCCTTAGTAATTAATTTGAGTTAACCTGTTTGTTAAAGACCAAAGTCTAACTTTTAAATATATCACATTTTCTTAATAATGTCAATGATTATTGGGCCTTAAATCACTAATTATGGCTATTATCACAACAAAAAACCACCTTTTACGGGTGGTCTTTTGACAATCATGCAATGAATTGTGAGTCTAATTGGCACCAATTCGGTTTTTGCTATAATTCCGAAGAATATAGCCACTCTAACACTAAGTTAGAGGCGACTAACTCTTCTTTCCACGTGGAAAAGAAGAATTGTTCTCCCTAGAAAGGAGGTGATCCATCCACAGCTTCCGCTACGGATGCCTTGTTACGACTTCGTCCCTGTCATCAGTCTTACCTTCGTCCCACAAAAGTGAGCCTTCGGGCACTACCAACTCCCTTGACGTGACGGGCGGTGAGTACAAGACCCGAGAACGTATTCACCGTGGCATAGCTGATCCACGATTACTAGCGATTCCAACTTCATGGAGGCGAATTGCAGCCTCCAATCCGAACTGAGAGAGGTTTTTAGGGATTGGCTCCACCTCGCGGTTTGGCTTCCCTCTGTACCTCCCATTGTAGCACGTGTGTTGCCCAAGGCGTAAGAACCATGCTGATTTGACGTCATCCCACCTTCCTCCCATTTAAAACGGGCAGTCTCCTATGACATGTAAAACATAGGATCAGGGTTGCGCTCGTTTCCCGACTTAACGGTACATCTCACGACACGAGCTGACGACAACCATGCAGCATCTGTCTAGCACCCTCGAAGGCGGATCTGTTTCCAGACCTTGCAGCTAGATGTCAAGCCTTGGTGAGGTTCCTCGCTTACCGTCGAATTAAACCACATGCTCCACCGCTTGTGCGGGTCCCCGTCTATTCCTTTGAGTTTTAGCCTTGCGGCCGTACTCCCCAGGCGGGATACTTAACGGGTTACCTTAAATTAACAGCACTGAAAGGGTCGATACTTCCAATGCTTAGTATCCATCGTTTACGGCGTGGACTACTGGGGTATCTAATCCCATTCGCTCCCCACGCTTTCGTCCACTGAGTGTCAGAACTGTCCTAGCAAACTGCCTTCGCATTTGATGTTCTTGCTGATATTAATGGATTTAACCCCTACACCAGCAATTCCGTTTGCCTCTTCCAGTCTCTAGCCGATCCATCTCTTCCGCTGGCTCTGGGTTGAGCCCAGAGATTTAACAGAAGATGCGACCAGCCACCTACGGACGCTTTACGCCCAATAAATCCGGATAACGCTTGGGGCCCTCGTATTACCGCTGCTGCTGGCACGAGGTTAGCAGCCCCTTATTCATCAGTTACCGTCATTGTTTCGTCACTGATAAAAGCACTTTACACTCCGAAAAGCTTCTTCGTGCACGCGGCGTCGCTCCTTCAGACTTTCGTCCATTGAGGAAGATTCTTGACTGCAGCCTCCCGTAGGAGTCTGGGCAGTGTCTCAGTCCCAGTGAGTGGGGCCATGCTCTCGCACCCCATACCCGTCGTTGCCTTGGTGAGCCGTTACCTCACCAACAAGCTGATAGGCCATAGGCTTCTCCTTAAGCGCCGGAGCTTTAATTAAAAGACTTATGTCTTTTAATACCATCGAGTATTATCCTCGCTTTCGCAAGGTTATGCTCGTCTTAAGGGTAAATTGCCAATGTGTTACTCTCCCGTTTGCCATGCCTGTATTGCTACAGACATTCGACTTGCATGCCTTAGACACGCCGCCAGCGTTCATCCTGAGCCAGGATCAAACTCTCTAAAAATTTGATTGACTCTAATTTTGAAGATTCTTGCGAATCTTCTATATAAGATTCCGTTTTAAAAACGGACAAAATTTTTGTTATCCGAATCGATGCCAATTAGCATCAAAATTAACCATCACCATGATTGTTTAGTACTATTGATTTTTTAAGGTCCGAGATAGACAGAAAAAAACAGAGATAATAAAATTTATCTTGTTTTTTATTTTCTATTCTGTTTTATTTTTAATAACCCCATTTTATACTAATAAAAAATGTCTGTCAAGAGGAGCCCTTTATCCTTGATTTTATTTGACTTTTAGCTAGTTTTAAGATATAAAGTAATTATAATAAACTTGTAAAAATATCCATGCGTATCAAATTTCACAGAGTAGAAAGAAAAGAAGAGCCAACCTTCAGGTCCAATCTTCAAATTAAAGTGCCGGAGGTTTTTTTAATTGATGAAAATGACGAGGCAATCGGTAAAATTACGATTGAAGCCGCCTTAAAGCTCGCTCAAGACGCTGATTTGGATTTAGTAGAGGTAAATCCCAAGGCCAACCCGCCAGTAGTTAAAATTGTTAACTTGAATCAACTTAAATACGAAAAGGAGAAAATGGCGCATAAGCAGAAGATGCAACAAAAAAAGGTGGAAACTAAGAACATTAGATTGTCTTTCCGAATTAGCGAACACGATTTAAATATGCGCAAAGACCAGGCGGAAAAGTTTTTGGCCAAAGATAATAAAATAAAGGTAGAGCTAATATTAAAAGGACGCGAAAGACAATATCCTCGAAAAGCAGCGGAAATTATGAATAGTTTTGTGTCTAAATTACAGGCCAATACCGAATTAAAAACCGAGGTTGAACAGCCCTTGACAAATCAAGGCGGAAGATTTACTATAATACTAATCAATAAAAAGTAAAAAAAATCCTAAATTCAGGTGATTGCCTGTTTTTTTAATCTGGAATATATGCCAAAAATAAAAACGCATAAAGCAACCGTTAAACGTTTCAAGAAGACTGGAAATGATAAGCTGATACAAAGAAAAGCTGGTCAAGATCATTTTAATTCTCGCGAAACCGGTAATGTCGGTCGTCAAAAAAGACTCGATATTTCCACTACCAAGACTTTAACGAGAACTATTAAAGCCCTTACCCCTTATAATTAATCCTAATTCTTACTAGATAATATGCCTAGAGTAAAACGTGGTACTACCCATGTCAAAAAAAGAAGAAATTTGTTAAAGGCCGTTAAAGGTTATAAATGGGGCCGCAAAAATTTAATTAAATTAGCGAGAACTGCCAGAACTAAGGCGGGAGCTCATGCTTTCGTTGATCGTCGCAAGAAGAAAAGAACCATGCGTTCTTTATGGCAGATTAAAATCAGCGCTTTTGTTAGAGAACACGGTTTTTCTTACTCTCGTTTTATTGATGCTTTAAAAAAGAACAACATTGCTGTTGATCGGAAGATTTTTGCCGATTTAGCCGTAAATAACAAAGAGGCGTTTATCGCCATTATAAATAAAATAAAGCAGTAATATATGATTTTCTGGCTTAAAATAGCTCAACTGGTCATCGCGATTGTTTTGACAATTGCTATTTTGCTACAAAATCGCGGCGGCGGTGTCGGCGGGGTTTTTGGCGGTGGTGGCAGTGGAGTCTATTTAACCAAAAGAGGAATTGAAAAGAAATTACATCTTTTAACTATCATATTAGCCGCTCTTTTTGTGCTCGTTTCTTTGGGCACTATTTGGATAAAAGCTTAAAGCTTAAAGTGTGTCTTCACTGAAAACTAAAATTTTTTCGTATTTTGCAAGGGGGTACCAGGCTCTTTCTATTTTTGGCGTTTTTAAAAAACCGGGACGCGTTAGTCAGTCTGAGATAGACAAAAAATTGGTCTATTCCCTCTCTCCGCGTAAAATTCCGACCGGCAGCCAATTTAAACATCTACCCAAATTTTTAAATCCGAAAGAATATTTATTTATTAAAATTTTTGGCATTCTAGCCATTGTTAACATTATTTATTTAGGGACGGTTTTTGTCCGCAGCCACCTTCAGTATACCCCGGCGGATGGCGGTATTTATACAGAGGCGATTATTGGTTATCCTAAAACGATTAATCCGCTTTACGCTACTAGCCGTGACGTGGATAATGATTTAAGCCGTTTAATTTATTCTTCGCTTTTTAAATACGATACTAGCGGAACAATTATTCCTGATTTAGTTGCTAGTTATCAAATTTCAGCCGATGGCAAGGAATACACTGTAGTTTTAAAAAATAATGCCAAGTGGCATACCGGCGAACCATTAACAGCTGACGATGTTATTTTTACTGTCGGTTTGATAAAAGATGAAAATTATCGCTCACCGCTGAGAACAGAGTTATTAAATGTCAGCGCGGAAAAGATTGACGCGCAAACACTTAAGTTTATTTTGCCGGAAGCTTATGCGCCCTTCTTGGAAATGTTAACTTTTGGGGTAATGCCTAAAAGTCTTTGGGAGAATATCAGTCCGGATGCTGCCAGTTTAACTGATCTTAATTTAAAGCCAATCGGTTCCGGTCCTTATAAATTTAAATCTTTAGTTAAAAGCAAAAGCGGTGATTTGAAAGAATATCATTTGGAGTTAAATGAAGATTATTACGACCAAAAGCCGTATATTAAGAATATCAATTTTAAATTCTTTCCAGACTATACCGAAGCTATCAAAAGCTTCGATAATAATCAACTCGATGGTTTAAGCTATCTTCCGTTTAACGAGCGCCATGAACTTTTGGTTAAGGACTCCGCCAATATGTTTGACTTGATGCGCCCGCAGATAGTCGGCATATTTTTCAATAAAGATAAAAATAAAGCTTTAGCCGATCAAGGGGTCCGTTCATCTTTAGCTAAAGCGATTGATAAAGAGGGCTTGTTAAATGATATTTTTTCCGGCGTTTATCAATCAGCCGATAGCCCAATTTTAAAAAATAGCCCCTATTATAATAGTAACCTTAGCCGCTATGATTATTCCGGTGAAGAAGCTAAAAGTGGTTTAAGCGGCAAGCTAACAAATATCGTACTTACGGTCATTGATTTAAATAGCAACGTCGCCGTGGCTAACAAAATTCAAGCAGATTGGTCAGCGGCCGGCATCCAAGTAGAATTAAAAATAATTCCTTTAGAGCAGGCAGCTAACATTATTAAAAATCGTGATTTTGAAGCTTTGCTTTATGGTCAAGCCGTTGGCGGCGATCCAGATGTTTCCGCCTTTTGGCATTCCACGCAAATTGGCGCCAAGGGATTGAATATCGCCGGTTATAGTAATGATGAAGTTGATAAATTATTAACTGAAGCTAAAGGTAATGTTTCCGACACTGACCGTATTGCCAAATATCAACGCTTTCAAGAAATTGTTAGTTCTGAAATTCCCGCTATTTTCTTATATTCGCCAACCTATACTTATGTTCAGAGCAAAAAGATTAAAGGGTTTTCCGGCCAGACTATTATTGAGCCGGCCGATCGCTTTAGCCACGTCTCTGATTGGTATATAAAAACTCATAAAAAATTGACCTGGTAATAACTAGGCTCAAATAACTCATAAAACTTAATACAAAACACATGTTTGTAAAGAATCAGAATGTTCCGACGAACTCGTCGAGAAGAAATTTTGTTAGTAATTCTTCGCGTCGCGTCGAAACCAGCAGAATTATAAAAGTTGCTAGCACCCCCACACCAGCTGTTGGTAAGCCGGCGGCTAAATTAAGAGCTCCAAGGCCTAAATTTGTGCCTAATTTTAAATCGGCACCGAGCGGCTCAGGATTAAAAATTTGTCCGCTTGGCGGGCAGGAGGAAGTCGGTCGCAATTGCACCGTTTTTGAATATGATAATGATATTATCATATTGGATATGGGCATGCAGTTTGCTGACGAAGATATGCCTGGCATCGATTACATTGTTCCTAATGTCGCCTCTTTGCGCGGCAAGGAAAAGAATATCCGCGGTGTCATTTTTAGTCATGGCCACCTTGACCATATCGGTGCCGCCCCAATTCTATTGGAGCAGTTGGGTAACCCGCCGATTATCGGCCGCAAATTGACCTTAGCAATGATTAAGCACCGCCAGGAAGATTATAAGCGCGGGACGACTAAGAATTTAAAGACAATCGTCATTGATTCTATCGATCAAAAAATAAGTTTAGGAAAATTTCAAATCAGCTTTTTTAAAGTTGAGCATTCTATCATTGATGCCGTCGGCGTAATTATTCAAACACCGCATGGCACCGTAATTCATCCCGGAGATTGGATGATTGAAGGCGATCCAATGGAGGGCGGCGTTGTCGGCTATGAAGAATTAGCCAAACTCCCTTCCCCCCGTATTTTAATGTTGGAAAGTTTGGGCGTTGCTTATTCTAAAGAAAGAATTCCGATTAAAACCAGCCAAGGAAACTTAGAAAAATTAATTAGCGAAGCTCCTGGTCGAGTAATCATCGGCACTTTTGCTTCCCAGCTAGAGCGCGTTACCAGCCTATTAGCCTATTCCGAAAAAATTGGTAAAAAGGTAATTCTTGATGGCTATGGCATGAAGATGAATGTGAAAATTGCTCAAGAACTCGGCTATATTCCTGCCCATAAACACACCTTAATTCCGGTGGAAGAAATCAGCAAATACCCGGAGAATAAAATTGTGGTGATTTGTACTGGCGCCCAAGGCGAGTCGAACGCCGTGTTCTCGCGGATTGTTAACGGTAATCATCGTTATATAAATATCAAGAAATCAGATGTAGTTATTTTTTCTTCTTCGGTAATTCCCGGTAATGAACGTTCGGTGCAAAAAGTTAAAGATCAAATTTATCGTTTGAGCGATCACGTTATTCATAGCAGTATTATGGATGTTCATTCCGGTGGCCACGCTAACGTTGATGATATTAAAACCATCTTAAAACAAATTAAGCCCGATTATTTTTTACCGGTATACGCTAATCACTACATGTTAGTGGAAGCTAAAAAGTTAGCACTGCGTGAGGGATTTCGTGAAGATCAAGTTTTTGTTCTGGATAATGGAAATATTATTAAATTTCAAAAAGGCCGCCAACCAACGGTATTAAAAGAAAAGGCAAACACTGATTACGTGATGGTTGATGGCCTCGGTATCGGCGATGTCTCCGAAATTGTTTTGCGCGATCGGCGCATGATGGCGGACGACGGCATGATTGTTATCATTGCCACGATTGATGCCAAGACCGGTGCGATTATCGGTAATCCAGATTTAATTTCTCGTGGCTTTGTACACATGAAAGAGAATCGCGATTTGATTGAGAAGACTAGAATGAAGGTTAAACAAATTGTGAAGGACAAGAATCCGACTAGCGCCGCGGATGATGACTATATTAAAAATAAAATTAGAAATGAAATTGGACAATTCTTATTCAATTCCACTAAGCGTCGGCCAATGGTTTTACCGGTCGTTATTAAAGTTTAAGCCAATCAAAGAACCGTTCGGTTAATAAAAAATCCCGGCTACCGGGATTTTTTGGTGTTTATAAGTTGTGTATAAGGCTATTGACAAACAATTTATGGTATGCTATATTAAGGAGTCGTCTTTAAGTGACGATTTTTGTTGAAAAGATTTAAAGGCCGTTTTAAACGGGACAGGCACGACAAGCATAGGAACGTTCTTCCTAGGATTTTCTGGCTTTTTAGCTCGAAAGTCCCTAGAAGAAGTTTTTTTGCCTCCCCGTTTAAGCCGGTCTTTTTTATTGGAAAAGTCGGTCTCGACCGACGATTACACTGACCTTATCTCGGTCAACGCTAATTTCCGCCGGCGTCTTTACTTCAATCACGCCATCAATTAATAATTGTTCACTGGCGTTAGAAATTACAAATTTATTTAATTTTAAAAGGGTCTGGTCCTTCTTCCGGGTGTTAATAATCAAATCCAGAAGTCCGTCATGAGGGTTGGAACCGATTAGATTAGCTTTATCGCTTAATAAATTAACTATTCTAACTGTTCCCTTATCTTCAATTTCTAAAGAATAATCACCCAAATCAATTGTCGTCCCCAGGCCTTCAATAGTGGCTTCATTTAAAAAATAGCGATCGCCTACCAGTCCTAGATCTATTTTTTCTATGCGGCGCGCCAACAAAATATTACAAGCTTCTTCTTCGTTTTTAATGCCGAAAGAAGCGGCAATAGAATTATCATTGCCAATCGGAATAATTCCCAGTAAAGTTTTTCTCTGGAAATCTCCATAAACATCGGTATCAATAATCGCGCCAATTATTTTATTAACTGTTTGATTATTGCCGACAGCAACGATAGTTTTGGCTCCTAATTTGATTTCGTTTTGAATAGTTCCCTTGATGTTTTTAATGCCGCCCAGACGGATAATTTTTCCATTTAACCCTAAGTCTGTTAACCTGATTTCCATGCGGTTTACGGCCTTGCTATACTTACTTTTATTCAAATAGTCATCATAAATATAAACGTGCATAGCGGTTTTGTGGATAGACGATTATTCCTCTTCCTTTAATTTATTTTCACGCCCTTCCTCTTTTTCATTTATTTTTTTACCTGCAGGTCCGGTAGATAATAGCTGGCCGTTAATGATTGCTCCTTTTTCTATAGATAGTTCTCCGTATTGAATATCACCATTTATTTTAGCTGTACTTCCGAGTGACAAATAATTTTTTACACTGACGTTCCCTTTTATTTCCCCGTTGACGATCAAGTCTCTAGCCTCAACACTGGCGACAACTTTAGCCTTTTCGCCAATAAAAATACTGGCATCGGTTTTTAGAGAGCCTTCTAAGGAGCCCTCAATAATAATGTTTCCCTGCCCGTGGAAGTTTCCCTTAACTTTGATGGAGGCGCCGATAACGGTTTCTGCATCTTTAAATTTTTCCAGCTTGTTTTCCCTGTTGAACATATGTTTAAAGGTGAATAATAGTCTAACTGCTTTTTATTTTAGTTTAATATTACCTGCTTGTCAAAGAAAATATTTGAAAAACTGGAAGTTTTAGTATAAGATGAAGTCAGGTTAATTTACCAGCGATTATTATTCCCGCCAGATTATCCTGTCTCCGGTTCCCATGGTTCAATGGATAGAACAAGAACCTCCTAAGTTCTAGATCCAGGTTCGACTCCTGGTGGGAACACATAATTGATATATTTGTATTTTATTGTCAAGGTATTGACAATAATCTATAATATTGTTATTACCATTCCCTTGACAATAAATATGGATTAGCTATACTTTTAGGGTAGCTTTAGGGATATTTACTGGTTTTGTTTCCCGCTAGACATCAGCAGATAAAGGATTGATAAAGTAAAGTTAAAGTGAGTTGTTCCTTGAGGAACAATTTGATAAAAACATTATGGGCCATTAGCTCAGTTGGCTAGAGCGCTTCCATGGCATGGAAGAGGTCAAGGGTTCAAGTCCCTTATGGTCCACAAACATAAAAACTCTGTTAAGGCAGAGTTTTTATTTACTTATTTTTTAGGTGGCATATAATATAAGAGTGAATATAATTATTAATTATTGATAATATGAAAATAGTCATTTGTGGAAGCATGAAGCTTTCTAAAAAAATGATTGAGGCTAAGGATGCGCTCGAAATTTTAGGCCACGAGCTTATTTTACCGCGCCACACCGAGGAATATGCCGCGATGAATACTTCTGATCATATTCATAACGAATCTGTTAAAAATAAGATTAATAATGACTTGATTAGAGACTATTATTATAAAATTGCCGATAGTGACGCTATTTTGGTTATTAATGATGATCTAAATGGTGTCGAGGGATATATTGGCGGAAATGCTTTTTTGGAAATGGGGTTTGCTTTTGTTTTAAATAAAACAATTTACTTATTAAATAATATTCCCGCTTTAGGTTATCGAGATGAACTTGAAGCCATGCAACCGATAGTTATTAATAATGATTATTCAAAAATAAATTAATAGAATGTCGAATATGTCCAAAAGAATATTTATAATCCATGGTTGGGGCGGCGTAGCTAATGAAGGCTGGCTGGGCTGGTTAAAAGAAGAGCTGTTATTAAGAGGTTTTGAAGCCTTTTCTTTGCAAATGCCGGATACGGAAGCACCTAGAGTCGGCTCTTGGGTAAAAGCGATTTCTGAGTCGGTGGGGAAGACTGATAAAAATACTTTTTTTGTTGGCCACAGTCTTGGTTGTCAGGCCATTGCTCGTTATTTGCAGGCTTTACCGGGAGCGGAAGTTTCTGGCGGCGCGGTGTTTGTGTCCGGGTTTTTTAGGAAGCTCACCAACATGAGCCAAGACAGAATATCAAAGGGCGTCATATCTGAATGGCTTGATAATAAAACTCAGTTTAATAAAATAAATAAACATCTGTTAAAAAGTACAGCAATATTTTCTGATAACGATCCATATGTTCCTTTTGATAACGTCGCGGATTTTAAAGATTTATTAAAATCAAAAATAATTGTTGAACATAATCAGGGACACTTTTCTGGATCATCCGGTTTGCCAAAATATGATGTTATTTTACGAGCGGTGTTGGAAATTATTAAATAGAAATTTTAAAAAGAACCCATTAAAGTTATATTGTTTAAAAAAGAGGAAAAGTCTACAAAAATGTGGACTCTTCTTTTTTATTTGGCTAATATTAAATAAAATATTTTAGTGATAAACTTGTGGATAACCTGTTATTATGCTGCCTGATTTTACTAATTTTACATATTTGACTGATTGGATATTTTTTAGGCCTGATGTTTGCTTTTAATATTTAAAAACTTTATAATAAAGTTATCATTAATTAATTTTTCACCGTTTCAATGGCGGTATTTCTTGTTTTATGTACGACGTTATAATTATTGGCTCCGGTCCAGCCGGGATGACCGCGGGTATTTTTGCAGTTAGAAGGGAAATGAAAACTTTAATCATTGGCAAAGAAGTTGGTGGCCAACTGGTTTGGGCTAATGAAATTGAAAATTATCCTGGTTTTGAAATGATTAAGAGCTTTGAGCTGATTCAAAGAATTAAACAACAAACCGAGAAGGCAGGCGCTGAATTTAAGGATGATGAAGTAAAGCGGATTGAAAAAGCTGAAGACGGTACCTTTATTTTGTATACTAGTCGGGACTCATTTACTGCTAAAACAGTGATTGTGGCCATGGGACTTTCTCCGCGTCGTTTGGCGGTTCCTGGGGAAATTGAATTTAATGGACAGGGAGTTTCTTACTGTGCTAATTGCGATGGTCCTTTTTATAAGAATAAACGCGTTGCTGTTATTGGTGGCGGCAACTCCGCGCTTGATGCCGCTGAGCTGATGTCTAAAATAGCGACCCAAGTTTATCTTATTCATCGTAATGACGCTTTTAAAGCCTTTGATACTTTGCTAGATGAGGTTAAGGGGCGGGAAAACGTAGAAATAATCTTAAATTCGGAAATTAAAAATATTACCGGTGATGGGAAAGTAGAAAAAATTATTGTTTCAGATAGGCAAACAAATGCCGAGCGCGAGATTGAATTAGACGGGGTATTTGTGGAAGTTGGCCGCATCGCCAGCACGGATTTAGTCGGTGAATTTGTAGAACGCAACGAAAAGAACCAAATTATTGTCAATAAAAATATGGAAACGAAAACGCCGGGGCTCTTTGCCGCCGGCGACGTGACCGACTGCACCTTTAAGCAGATAACGGTTGCGATGGGGGAAGCGACTACAGCGGCTTTAATGGCTTATCAACATATTCAAATGAAGGCTTAACTGCTATAATAAAGATATAAATAATTTTATATCTTTATTTTATATGGGGCTTAAAAAAATAAATTTAGTGGCTGCCGACATGGGTTACGGCCATCAGCGCGCCGCCTATCCGCTCTTAGATTTAAGCGGCGGGGAAGTAATAACCATTAATAATTATCCGGGAATACTTGATTGGGAGAAAAAATACTGGATTGACAGCTTACGCTCCTATGAAAAAATTTCTCGTTTGAATAAGATCCCTGTATTTGGTGCGGCAGTTTTTGCGGTAATGGATGCTTTTCAAAAAATTCATGACTTTTATCCTTTTCGCGATCTTTCGCGGCCGACCGTCCAGCAGGAATATTTTTTTAAGTTTATCAAGAAGGGCTTGGGGAAAGCTTTAATTGAAAAACTCAATAAAAATAAGCTACCATTTGTCACTACTTTTTTTGTAGCCGCTTATATTGCGGAATACTATAATTATCAAGGTGATATTTATTGCATCATTTGCGATACCGATGCTTCGCGCGCTTGGGCGCCGCTTCATCCTGCTCTCAGTAAAACTAAATTTTTAGTGCCGAGTGAAAAAGTAAGACGTCGATTTTTGATGTATGGCGTAAAACCGGAAAATATTATTGTTTCTGGTTTTCCCTTGCCCAAAGAGAATGTCGGCGCACATCAAGAAATCGCTAAACATGACCTTGGCGCCCGTATTAGTCGTCTGGATCCATCGGGGCAATATTTAACGACTTATAAGTCTTTAATCTCTGCTCTTAAATTTAAAAAAGATACCAGCAAGCGACCTTTAACTTTAATGTTTGCTGTTGGTGGCGCTGGCGCGCAGAAAGAGATTGGCGCTTTAATTTTAAAGAAATTAGCTGCCAGCGTTAAAGCTAAAAAGATTAACCTTAATTTAATTGCCGGCAATCGCTTGGAAATTAAAAATTATTTTCAAGAGCATATTAAAATTAACCAACTAAAAGAAGGCAGTGGAGTTAAGGTAATTTTTGCTCCCGATAAGTTAAAATATTTTAAGATGTTCAACCTGGCTTTAAGGGAAACAGATATTTTGTGGACCAAGCCCTCGGAGCTGTCCTTTTATGCCGCTCTAGGTTTACCAATCATTATGTCGACTCCAGTTGGCAGCCAAGAAGATTTTAATCGTGAATGGCTGCTTAATATTGGCGCCGGAATTGATAGCCCAGAGGCAGAATTTGTTGATGAGTGGCTGCCTGATTTGTTAGCCTCCGGACGCTTAGCGCGGGCTGCGGTTGACGGATTTCTGAATGCCAACAACTCGGGTGCCTATACTATTGAAAAAATATTATTAAAAAAGAAATAACTTATGACTTGGTTACCGGTAGCGCTGGGCGCATATCTATTTTTAGCGATCGCTAATTTGTTGGACAAGTTTTTAGTTGATAACGTTTTAAAAAACAGCAAGGCTTACGCTTTTGTGGCCTGCACTTTAGGCGCGATTGTGATTGTGATTGCTCCTTGGGTTTTAAAATGGCCGGGAACTTTTTTGTTTTTCTTTAATTTATTTGCGGGAGCTATTTTTGCGACCGCCCTCTGGTTTCTTTATGAGGCCTTAAGAAGAGGGGAGGCGGCTCGGATTTTAGTTTTTGTTGGCGGCTTAACGCCAATTTTTTCTATCGGTTTTTCGATTTTGTTCTTCAAAGAAACTTACTCGCTCAACCAGTGGTTAGGAATGTTTTTTTTATTGTTGGGAGTTTTAGTTATTTCTTTTTTACCGCAAAGCCGAAGTTTTTTAACGAGAGTGATGAAGAAATTAAAGTTAGGTGTTAATCTCCATAGCGGCGGCCTGCTATTTGCGTTGTTGTCGGCGTTTGCCTATTCTAGTTATTTTATTGCCACTAAATATGCTTATGCCAGTCAGCCATTCCTAAGCGCTTTTGTTTGGACTAGAATCGGGGCGGCGTTATTTGTAATGTTATTTTTGTTAAATCGCGTTGACCGGCAAGCCATCCGTGATTTATTTGGTAAGTCCAGTCCTAATAAAAATAAAAATCTGGTTGTTTTTAATCAGATTCTAGGGGCCTCAGGTTTTATTTTGCAAAATTATGCTATTTTTTTAGGCTCGGTAGCGATTGTCAACGCTCTTCAAGGAGTTCAGTACGCTTTTCTATTAGTCATTAGCGCTATTTTAGCGATTTTAGCACCTAAGCTTTTGAAAGAAACTTTTTCTTGGCGCATTGTTTTGCATAAGTTCGCCGCGGTGTTTATTATCGGTCTTGGTTTATATTTTTTAACATTTTCTTAATTAACTCCCATTGTCAAATATGCTCAACCCTCCCATCAAAAATTCTTCTATTAATAATCCTTCTATTAATAATCCTTCAAAGAGTGCTCCCAAGAAGCGAAAATTTAAATCTATGTTTTGGTTTATAGGTTTAGGAATTTTTTTATTATTTCTAGTTTAT
>JAEHGX010000075.1 GCA_019248265.1 Candidatus Falkowbacteria bacterium S5_I03 | reverse complement strand
ATGATCGTATTATATGTGTTTGGCAATCCGTCAGCCGAGCTGTCATATATCACTGTATGTATCTTACGTTTCCCTTTGTAGCCTAAACATATATCAATCATGTACCATTGTCCCATGCGAGATATGATCGTATTATATGTGTTTGGCAATCCGTCAGCCGAGCTGTCATATATCACTGTATGTATCTTACGTTTCCCTTTGTAGCCTAAACATATATCAATCAT
>JAEHGX010000074.1 GCA_019248265.1 Candidatus Falkowbacteria bacterium S5_I03 | reverse complement strand
GTCAATATCCATTTTCAAATCCGGGGTTTTATAATGCATCGGAATTACAATTCGCGGTTCAATTTGCGAAATCACTTCAACCGCCGCTTTGGCGTCCAGCGCGGGTTGGTTGGAGAAACTATTAAGAGAATAGAAAACACCGGTTTTCTTGCGGACGTTGGTATTTTCCGGATCTGAATTATTTTCCAAGCGTTCTTCGTCTTGTGGTTCAAGCTCTTTTTTAGGCATAAAGATAAAACTA
>JAEHGX010000073.1 GCA_019248265.1 Candidatus Falkowbacteria bacterium S5_I03 | reverse complement strand
CGCCTGGGCGACGGTGTTTTGCCATTCTAAAGAACAGGCGCTGAAGTCAAATGTATATCTTGTGCATTTCATTTCAAGTGCCGTGAGTACAGCCATTACTGGTGATGGTAACTGTGTTGTTTTCAGGCCGTCGATCTGACTGATCGCCTGGGCGACGGTGTTTTGCCATTCTAAAGAACAGGCGCTGAAGTCAAATGTATATCTTGTGCATTTCATTTCAAGTGCCGTGAGTACAGCCATTACTG
>JAEHGX010000072.1 GCA_019248265.1 Candidatus Falkowbacteria bacterium S5_I03 | reverse complement strand
AAAAGCCGACCACTTTAACATTGAAATGTGTGACGCATTTAACGTTTTTGCAACTTTTACGGTGTTGCTTGAGCTGGAGTTAAGATCGAAACGGAACAGGGCAAAGATTACCGGATGCGGCGATCAGACAGGCGACACAAAACGCCACCGAGAAAACGGCTGACCAGTTCGGTCGGGTGATGGCATCCGCGCCGCGGTTTTCGGCAATAAATTCACTCATGGTGTTACCCGTGGCATGTTTCAGGGGAAAAGCCGACCACTTTAACATTGAAATGTGTGACGCATTTAACGTTTTTGCAACTTTTACGGTGTTGCTTGAGCTGGAGTTAAGATCGAAACGGAACAGGG
>JAEHGX010000071.1 GCA_019248265.1 Candidatus Falkowbacteria bacterium S5_I03 | reverse complement strand
AGGTGTATTGGCCACAGGCGGATGCAATACCCGAGCCCAGGGCTTGCCATTCTTAACAGGCTTCATCAAAGGTTTCTTGAATATCCAGCTGCGAGAAGGTGCCAAGCGCTTCTAGCAACTGCGCATCATTCATGGAAGCTGCTCTCTTTCGCAGAATATTCTTTAACTCTGAGAACTTAATAGCGACAAGCTTATAGCAATCAATCCAGGGGGTTTCTGGATAATACATATTCTTTATTTGATGACAGGGTCTTGATCCCATCTCAATTTGGCATTCCGTTACTTTTACTTTCATATGAGATCCTTCTCATTAACTCTGAACTTAATCTAGCTGATCGCGGCCTTATTACTCAGCTGTATAATCTCAGCCAAATGCTCTCCAATTCTTTTTGAT
>JAEHGX010000070.1 GCA_019248265.1 Candidatus Falkowbacteria bacterium S5_I03 | reverse complement strand
AAAAAATCGGAACGATGCTAGCAGCAGTAAACAGAAATGATAACATGACCGTTATCAAAATAATAACTTTCTTATCACGATGCGTTTCCATGATTAACAATTTTAGTTAAAACAACCAATGCCAGTCTTCATTACTGATATACAAAGGACTAGGCGGTAAATCAGAATATTCCAAAGAGTCAGAAACGCTGGCTTCTTCCAAATGATTAGTAAAAAGCAAAGTCAGCTCTTTAACTAATTCGCAATCACCATGTTTTTCTAGAAGTAGCACCAAAGTTTCTTTGACATGCGCATTTCGGTTGTCGGTAACATCCGTCGAGATGGCAAAAATTGTCAAAGCTAAAAGTTTAACCCGCTTATCCTGATAAATAATTTCTACCAGGTCGTCCGGAGTA
>JAEHGX010000069.1 GCA_019248265.1 Candidatus Falkowbacteria bacterium S5_I03 | reverse complement strand
AAGGTAAAAAATGAAACCATTTGATAAAATAATTAAAGTTCGATCATTAACCGGCCTATCTTCCAGTGAAAAAGTCATCCTTCTCATCCTTGCAACGCATGTGGGTAAAAACGAAAACTGTTTTTTATCCCTAGATACCCTTGCTGAAGAAACCGGCATCCAGAGACGCCACACCGGCATCAAATATATTGATCGACTTGTCGAGAGACGCATTATTGATCGAATCCCCCCCTCAAATGGTTTTAAATCCAACCGCTATGCGATCAATTTTCGTATCGTCCAAATCCTTATAGATGAACAAGAAAAGCTCAAATACGTGCGGGACTCCCAAATGAGAGAGGTCAAAAACGCCATCCAAAACCGCTATCGATCCCAGGAAAGGCAAGAAAATGTACAA
>JAEHGX010000068.1 GCA_019248265.1 Candidatus Falkowbacteria bacterium S5_I03 | reverse complement strand
CTGGGGAGTTTACTTTGATTTAACCAATAAGAATCAATATATTTTATTTGCCGATTTAGATGCTCCTGGAGAAAGTGGTTATCGTGATTACAATATTGATGAAGGCGATCCCAATCAGGGCGCGCGTATTGTGCCCCTGTCGGCGCAAACGGAGATTAGCGGTTTGCGCGTTTATTCAGGCGCTAATACTGATCCGGTGGAATCAGCCAGCGTTACTTTTTTGCCACCCGACCCGCGCACTAATATTTATTCTTCCGGAGCGACGTCTACGGCTCTAGAAATTGATATTAAAGAATTGCGCAGTAACACAATCAAAACGATTAAAGCTTGATACCAGCTGGAGAGGCAGTCTGCAAAGCATTACCCGGAACAGTGTTGATGGTGGCGCCTAAACAATAATTA
>JAEHGX010000067.1 GCA_019248265.1 Candidatus Falkowbacteria bacterium S5_I03 | reverse complement strand
CCGCGAGCAAAAACGGAAATATCCAAATAACCGCCGGATTAGCGATAAAAGAAATTACGGAAAATTGTTTAAAATTGCTAAGCATAATCGGTAAGACCGCTAATTGGCAAGCGAGAGTCAAACTAAATATTTCCCAAACGGCAATTATCAGCTTCCCTGCCAGTCCAGAAAATTTATTTTTTATTTTTTGGGTGAGCGGTGAAAATAAAGGATAGATATAAATGATTCCCAAAACCGCGGCAAATGAAAGTTGAAAACCAATATCATCCCGCAATAGGCGGGGATTAAAAACTAACATCAGCGCAGCTGAAAAAACTAAGGCGCGAATAATTGAAGATAAGCGCCCATAATATAAAGCTAAAAATACTAAGCCGCCCATAATCGCCGAGCGGACAGCGGAAGCGCTCAGCCCAGTTATC
>JAEHGX010000066.1 GCA_019248265.1 Candidatus Falkowbacteria bacterium S5_I03 | reverse complement strand
AGCTCAGCCCAGTTATCAGAGGATAAATAAACAAAAAAAGAAAAACAATTTTTAAAGCAGCCTGACGGCGCAGGCCAACGAATAAAGCCGCACTTAAAATCATGGCACTCATAATCGTGATATGCGAACCGGAAATGGCAATTAAATGACTAAGACCCACGCGAGCAAACAAATCAGAATCTTCAGGTAAAATTGTTCGCCGATAACCTAAGAGTAAAGCATCGGCTAATCCAGCTTCCGGCTCTGGCAAGGACTTATCAATAATCAATTTAATTCCCTGCTTTATTTTTAGAAGTCGCTTGTAAATCTTTTGTCCAAAACTTAAGTCACCGCTCGCACTCATGATTTTTGGATAATACATCACGGAATAAATATCATAACGCGCCAAATAGCGTTCATAATCAAAGCCATTAAACTCTTCCG
>JAEHGX010000007.1 GCA_019248265.1 Candidatus Falkowbacteria bacterium S5_I03 | reverse complement strand
AAACCGGTCTTATCAAATCCTTGTGGCACTCCACCGGCAAAACGAAGCGCTTTATTGTCAGCTAAATAAGCGGGCGGCGTCGGCCATAAAGTTAAAACTGAACCGCCGGTCTCTGTTTTGACAGATAAATCAGCAACATCTCCTTGAAAGCTAATTACCCCCTCAACAACATTTATTTTCTTAGCCTGCGGATCAAGATAAGCTTCCACAATTGCCGTTCCGTCTGCAGCAGAACTATTTGGTATTAACTTAAAAGTTAACTGCGCGGCTAAAATAACTTGGGGTTGCAGCAAAACAAACAAACCAAATATTAAAGCGGCAAAATATAAAAATAATTTTTTACTCATAATTATTGTTTAATTTTAATCGGCGCTTTCCCCCACTGATAAAGAAGGATGGAAAAATCTACCGAGTTAACCTGTTTATCGGAATTAATATCAACACAAACATTTTTAAATGGAGCTGAGGTTTTCCAGAAAGCTAGCATTATAGAGAAGTCAACTGAATTTACTTTTCCATCATGATTAAAGTCGGCACCGATACAAGTCGTCTCTGGAACTTCAACCACGGGAGGCAAAACTGGGGCTGCGCCGCCGCCACCGCCGCCACCACCGCCTCCGCTTGGAGGAGTAACCACGGTTTCAGAGACAACGGTAAATGACTGCATGGCTCTTGAAGAATCGGAACCGAATTGAACATTTAAATGGAACCAATAGTTTCCAGCTGCCGAAACGATAGAGTTTAGAGTGGTGTCAAAATTAGCATGAGGATTAATTAAAATAGCGGCTGTGGAGCTAAAAATATCATCGCCACCGCCACATAAATTAGTATCGGAATTGGTAACGCACCAATTATATTGATATTCGTAAGCGGTTGAACTGTCGTTTGTTATTCTAATCGCCGTGGCAATACTTGGCAGAGTTAAATCACCGAAACTTTGAATTAATACTTGAGCCGGGGAGCCTGGTGTTCCGCTTACTTCAGTAGAAGCTGTTCCACGACCGACAATATTCTTAGCGGAAACGCGGAAATCATAAGAATTATCATTTGATAAACTAGTTACCGTTGTGGCTGGAGTCGTGCCGATACCGTCATTAAACACGGACCAAACACCGCCGCTGCTTAGTTTATATTCAACTACATAGTCAGTAATTGGCGAGCCACCATTAAATACTGGTGCCGACCAAGAAAGATCAACGCTACTGTTTTGAATTATCACTGCTAAGTTAGTCGGGGCGTTAGGGACGCTGGCTGGAGTGACGGAATTGCTGGTGCCTGATGGTGAACTGGTACCGACAGCGTTGGTGGCAGTAACAGTAAAAGTATAAGTTGTGCCATTAGTTAAACCATTTACAGTTAAAAACGGTGAACTGCTAGTAGCTACGAAACCACCGACATTGGAAGTAACAGTATAAAGGATAATAGCCGCGCCCCCATTATCGGCTGGCGCTGACCAAGAAAGACTGGCACTGCCATCACCAATAGTGGCTGCTAAATTAGTTGGCGCATCAGGTACGGTCGCCGGAGTTGCACTATTAGAACCTCCGGTTGAACTTGGCCCAACTCCGATAGCATTTGTAGCTGTAACAGTAAAAGTATAAGTCGTTCCATTTGTTAAACCAGTGATAGTGATTGGCGAGGAACCTCCGGTCGCTGTATGTCCAGCATTAGAAGTAACTGTGTAGCTAGTAATAGTCGAACCGCCATCATAAACGGGGGGCGTAAAAGTAATTGTCGCTTCCCCATTGCCGCTAACCACAGAAACGCCGGTTGGGGCATTTGGAGTGGTCGCCGGAATAACGGAATTACTAGTGCCTGATAAAGTGCTAGTTCCGATTTCATTCGTAGCCGTGACTGTAAAAGTATAAGTTGTGCCATTTGTTAAACCCGTAATAGTGATTGGCGAAGAGCCTCCAGTAGCTGTGAAACCGCCAACATTAGAAGTAACAGTATAGCTAGTAATCGCCGAGCCACCGTTATTAACCGGGGCCGTAAAAGTTATGGTCGCTTCGCCATTACCACGAGTAGCAATTACATTAGTTGGCGCATCAGGAACATTGGCTGGGGTAGCAGAATTACTAGTGCCTGATGGCGTACTAGTGCCGATGGCGTTAGTAGCGGTGACGGTAAAAGTATAAGTTACTCCGTTTGTTAAGCCAGTGATAGTAATCGGTGATGAACCGCCGGTGGCAGTTAGACCGCCGACATTAGAAGTAACGGTATAGCTGGTAATTGCCGAGCCGCCGTTATTAACTGGGGCCGTAAAAGTTATCGTGGCTTCCCCATTCCCTCTAGTTACAACCACGTTAGTTGGCGCGTCTGGGACATTAGCAGCCACAATTGGACTGCTGGCAGTCGACGGAGTACTGGTGCCGATAGCGTTAGTGGCGGTAACTGTGAAAGTATAAGTTGTGCCATTTGTTAAACCAGTGATAGTGATTGGTGAAGAACCGCCGGTAGCCGTAAAACCGCCAACATTGGAAGTTACTGTGTAACTAGTAATTGCGGAACCACCGTTATTAACTGGGGCCGTAAAAGTTATCGTGGCTTCCCCATTCCCTCTAGTTACAACCACGTTAGTTGGCGCGTCTGGGACATTAGCCGGAGTGATTGAATTACTAGTTCCCGATGGTGTACTTGTTCCAACAGCGTTAACAGCCTTAACAGTAAAAGTATAAGTTACACCATTTGTTAAACCGGTGATAGTAATTGGCGATGAACCGCCGGTAGCAGTTAGACCGCCGACATTAGAAGTAACAGTATAGCTGGTAATTGCCGAGCCGCCGTTATTAACTGGAGCTGTAAAAGTAATTGTCGCTTCGCCATTGCCTTGAGTTGCGACAACATTTGTGGGAGCATCAGGAACGCTAGCTGGGGTAACGGAGTTACTTGTTCCTGACGGCGTACTAGTGCCGATGGCGTTAGTGGCAGTGACAGTAAAAGTATAAGTTGTGCCATTTGCTAAACCGGTAATAGTAATCGGCGAAGAACCTCCAGTAGCTGTAAAGCCGCCGACATTAGAAGTGACGGTATAGCTCGTAATCGCCGAACCACCATTATTAGCTGGGGCCGTAAAAGTAATAGTCGCTTCACCGTTATTTCTAACCGCAATAATATTTGTTGGAGCGTCTGGTACTGTTGCTGGCGTGATTTCGTTTGAAGTTCCTGACGGAGTGCTGGTGCCAATGGCGTTAGTGGCAGTGACTGTAAAAGTATAATTTACACCATTTGTTAAACCGGTAATGGTAATTGGCGAACTAGCGCTGGTCGCGCTGAAGCCACCGACATTAGAAGTAACGGTATAGCTAGTAATTGCCGAGCCGCCATTATTAACCGGAGCTGTAAAAGTTATGGTCGCTTCGCCATTTCCTCTGGTTGCAACAATATTAGTCGGAGCATCTGGAGCAGTAGCTGGAGTAATAGTACTACTTGTTCCTGATGGTGTACTGGTACCAATGGCATTAGTAGCGGTGACAGTGAAAGTATAATTTGTACCATTTGCTAAGCCGGTAATGGTAATCGGCGAAGAACCGCCGGTGGCAGTTTGCCCACCGCTTGAAGTTACTGTGTAGCTAGTAATTGTGGAACCGCCATTATTAGCTGGGGCTGTAAAACTAATTGTGGCCTCCCCATTTCCTCTAGTAGCGACGATGTTAGTTGGGGCATCGGGAACAGTGGCCGGAGTAGCTGAATTACTGGTTGCTGACGGCGTACTAGTGCCAATGGCGTTAGTGGCGGTAACCGTGAAAGTGTAAGTTGTACCATTTGTTAAACCAGTTATGGTAATTGGCGATGAACCGCCAGTAGCGGTGTGTCCTTCATTTGAAGTAACCGTATAACTAATAATATTTGAACCGCCATCGGAAGCTGGCGCTGTAAAACTAATTGTTGCCTCCCCATTTCCTCTAGCGGCAATTACATTTGTCGGCGCGCTCGGAGTTGTTGCTGGGGTGATTGAACTGCTAACGCTTGATGGCGTACTAGTGCCAATAGCGTTAGTGGCGGTAACTGTGAAAGTATAAGTTGTGCCATTTGTTAAGCCAGTGATAGTGATTGGCGAGCTGGCACTAGTCGCGCTAAAACCGCCGACATTAGAAGTGACGGTATAGCTCGTAATCGCTGAACCACCATTATTAACTGGGGCCGTAAAAGTTATAGTCGCTTCCCCATTTCCACGAGTGGAGACAATGTTGGTTGGCGCATCAGGAACAGTAGCCGGAGTAACTGAATTGCTGGTTGCCGATGGCGTACTCGTACCGATAGCATTCGTAGCGGTAACTGTAAAAGTATAATTGGTACCGTTTGTTAAACCGGTGATAGTGATTGGCGAACTAGCACTAGTTGCGCTGAAGCCGCCAATATTTGAAGTAACCGTGTAACTAATGATACTTGAGCCGCCATTATTAAGGGGGGCAGTGAAAGTAATGATAGCTTCACCATTTCCTCTAGTAGCAATTACATTTGTCGGCGCGCTCGGAGTTGTTGCTGGGGTAATTGAACTGCTAACGCTTGATGGCGTACTAGTGCCAATCGCATTAGTGGCGGTAACAGTAAAAGTATAAGCTGTACCGTTTGTTAAGCCGGTGATAGTGATTGGCGATGAACCGCCAGTAGCGGTGTGCCCTTCATTTGAAGTAACGGTGTAACTAATAATATTTGAACCGCCGTTATTAGCTGGGGCAGTGAAAGTAATAATTGCTTGACCGCTTCCTAAAGAAGAAGTGACATTTGTCGGTGCGCCTGGAACTGTCGCCGGAGTAGCTGAATTACTGGTTGCTGATGGTGTACTCGTGCCAATGGCGTTAGTGGCAGTAACCGTGAAAGTGTAAGTTGTACCATTTGTTAAACCAGTGATAGTGATTGGTGAGGAACCACCAGTAGCGGTATGCCCTTCGTTTGAAGTAACGGTGTAACTAATAATATTTGAACCGCCATTTGAAGATGGAGTTGTAAAAGTAATTGTCGCTTCGCCATTCCCTCGAGCAGCAACTACATTTGTCGGCGCGTCTGGAACTGTCGCCGGAGTAACCGAATTGCTAGTTCCTGACGGCGTGCTAGTGCCAATAGCATTAGTGGCGGTAACTGTAAAAGTATAAGTTGTGCCATTCGTTAAGCCGGTGATAGTGATTGGTGATGAACCGCCAGTAGCAGTTTGTCCGCCGCTTGAGGTTACAGTGTAGCTAGTAATAGGCGCGCCGCCACTGTTAACCGGGGGCGTAAAGGTGATTGTCGCTTCCCCATTTCCTCGAGTTGCGGAAACACTTGTTGGCGCATCAGGAGCACTAGAAGGAGTGATTGAATTACTGGTTCCTGACGTCGTACTGGTGCCAATCGCATTAGTTGCCGTAACCGTAAAAGTATAATTTACACCATTTGTTAAACCAGTAATGGTAATTGGCGAACTAGCACTAGTTGCACTGAAGCCGCCAATATTTGAAGTGACGGTATAGCTCGTGATAGCGGAACCGCCATTATTAACTGGCGCTGTAAAAGTTATAGTGGCTTCCCCATCATTTCTGACTGCAACTACATTAGTTGGCGCATCAGGCACAGTGGCCGGAGTAGCAGAATTACTGGTTGCCGATGAGGCACTAGATCCAATCGCATTAGTGGCCGTGACGGTAAAAGTATAAGTTGTGCCGTTTGTTAGGCCGCTAATATTAATTGGCGATAAGCCACCGGTAGCTGTATGTCCTTCATTTGAAGTAACCGTGTAACTAATAATATTTGAGCCGCCATTATTAATGGGGGCCGTAAAAGTAATTGTTGCCTCTCCATTTCCTCTAGTTGCGACAACATTTGTTGGCGCGTCAGGAACTGTAGCCGGTATAACTGAATTACTGGTAGCTGACAAAGCGCTGGTGCCGATGGCATTAGTGGCGGTAACCGTAAAAGTATAATTTACGCCATTTGTTAAACCGGTAATAGTAATTGGGGAGCTAGCGCTGCTAGCACTAAAACCACCGACATTTGAGGTTACTGTATAACTAGTAACCGCCGAACCGCCATTGTTAACAGGGGCGGTAAAAGTAATGGTCGCTTCGCCGTTACCCCTGGTTACAACCACGTCAGTTGGCGCGTCAGGCACAGTGGCCGGAGTAACTGAATTACTAGTTCCTGATGGAGCGCTTGATCCGACTGCGTTATTAGCAGTAACGGTAAATGTATAATTTAAACCGTTGGTTAAACCGATGAAAGTAACAGGCGAGGAACCACTAACAACTGTATAGCCGCCAATACTAGAAGTAACCGTATAACTAATAATATTTGAACCACCATTATTAACCGGGGGCGTAAAAGTAATGGTCGCTTCTCCGTTTCCTCTAGTTGCGACAACATTTGTTGGCGCATCAGGAATACTAGCCGGAACAATTGAATTGCTAACTGTAGAAATGGTGCTGGTGCCGATGGCATTAGTGGCGGTGACAGTGAAAGTATAGGTTGTGCCGTTTGTTAAACCGGTAATAGTAATTGGAGAAGAACCGCCGCTAGCAGTTTGTCCGCCGCTTGAGGTTACGGTGTAATTAGTGATAGCTGAACCGCCATTATTAACTGGGGGCGTAAAAGCAATGGAGGCCTCTCCGTTTCCTGGAGTAACAACAATATTCGTTGGCGCATCAGGCGCACTAGCCGGAATAATAGAATTACTGGTTCCGGATGATAAACTTGTCCCGATTGCATTCGTAGCCGTAACTGTAAAGGTGTAAGTCGTTCCATTTGTTAAGCCGGTGATGGTAATTGGTGATGTTCCGCCAGTAGCCGTAAAACCGCCAATATTTGAAGTGACAGTATAGCCAGTAATTGTTGATCCACCGTTATTAACCGGGGGCGTAAAGGTAATTGTCGCTTCCCCATTTCCTCTTGTCGCCACAACATTTGTTGGCGCATCCGGAATACTAGCTGGAGTTATTTCATTAGAAGCAACCGAGGCAGTACTAGTTCCAATAGCATTAGTGGCAGTAACAGTGAAAGTATAAGCGGTACCATTTGTTAAACCGGTGATAGTGATTGGTGAGCCTGCTCCGCTCGCACTAAACCCACCAACATTAGAAGTGACGGTGTAATTGGTAACAGTTGAACCGCCGTTATTAACCGGGGGTGTAAAAGAGATTGTAGCTTCGCCGTCGTTTCTAACGGCAACAATATTTGTTGGCGCGTCAGGGACTGTAGCTGGAGTAACCGAATTACTAGTTGTTGAAGCTGCGCTATTTCCAACTGTATTAGTCGCCGTGACTGTAAAAGTATAAGTTGTGCCATTTGTTAAACCGGTAATTGTAATCGGTGAAGATGCGCCACTAGCAGTTTGGCCACCACTGGAAGTTACTGTGTAATTGGTAATAATTGAACCGCCATTATTTATTGGCGCGGTAAAAGTAATTGTCGCTTCCCCATTTCCTCTAACAGCAACAACATCGGTTGGCGCATCAGGGACAGTCGCTGGAATAATGGAATTACTGGTTCCTGATGGAGTACTGGTACCAATGGCATTGGTCGCCGTAACTGTAAAAGTATAAGTCGTTCCGTTTATTAAACCGGTAATGGTAATCGGTGAAGAGCCACCGCTAGCAGTTTGCCCGCCGCTTGAGGTCACGGTGTAGCTGGTAATAGGCACGCCGCCACTGTTAACCGGGGGCGTAAAGGTAATTGTCGCTTCCCCATTTCCTCTAACAGCAGTGACACTAGTTGGAGCATCGGGGACTGTGGCCGGAGTAACTGAATTACTGGTTCCGGATGGGGCGCTTGATCCAACTGCGTTATTAGCAGTAACGGTAAATGTATAATTTGTCCCGTTAGTTAAACCAGTGATAGTAATCGATGATGTCCCGCCGGTAGCAGTTTGTCCGCCGCTTGAAGTTACTGTGTAACTGATAATTGCTGAACCGCCATTATTAACCGGTGGCGTAAAAGTAATTGTGGCTTCACCATTTCCTCTCACGGCGGTCACATCAGTCGGAGCATTTGGCACGCTCGCTGGAGTAACCGAATTACTAGTCCCAGACGGAGTACTTGTTCCAGTACTGTTAGTAGCCGTAACTGTAAAAGTATAAGTCGTTCCATTTGTTAAGCCGGTAATGGTAATCGGCGATGTTCCACCGCTAGCAGTCTGTCCGCCGCTTGAAGTTACTGTGTAGTTTGTAATGGCGGAACCGCCATTATTAACTGGGGGTGTAAAAGTTATAGTTGCTTCCCCGTTTCCTCTAGTTGCAACAACGTTTGTTGGTGCGTCGGGGGCAACTTGATAATTAAAAAGTGGATAGGTTTCATCCTCGGTAATTTTCCAGACTAAAGAAGAAAAATCCCAACCGGTAAAGGTGGCTTGCTGCTCCATTTGGCTAGTAGTTTTACCGGTCATTCCAGCCGGGTCGGTTCCGTTTCCAACTCCGTCTCCAGCCGCAATACCGGAAGTATTGGTATCCCAATATGTAGAAACATAAGTACCACCAGTCGCATTAACAATCCCGCCGACATATTGAACCGCGGCAGCGCCAGTTGCGCCGGTGTTTCCATTTGTTCCACCAGTACCGCCGACGCCGGCTACGCCGCCAGCGCCACCAGTTGCACCGGCTGTTTTAGTTCCAGACGGAGCTCCGCTTGAATAAGTATTAGTAATAACCGCACTGTTGCTAGCTAAAAGACCTCCAACATAAATATTTCCACCAGCGCCACCAGCGCCACCATTTACACCATTTCCATTTACACCCGGATTTCCACCCCCTGCCGCGCCACCGTTACCACCATTGCCGCCTTGTCCACCATTGCCAGGAGTGCCGGCTACGGAACTGATATTTCCTTTTGAATAAGCATTAGAGATTGCACCCGTATTCTGTCCAACTAAACCACCACCAAAAATATTCCCGCCAATACCGCCATTGCCTCCCAATGCTCCATTAGTACCGTTGCCACCGTTAACTGCCCCGGAACCACCAATTCCGCCATCACCACCTTTAGCGCCGTTAGCACCATTAGCGCCATTTCCACCAGTCATGGTTACGCTACCTGAGGAATAACTAGTATTAAAACTGGCGGCTGTTAAATTAGCACCGATAAATCCACCGGCATAGCTTGCACCACCAGCACCACCAGCACCCCCAGCAACACTAGCGCCACCATTGCCACCGGCCAAAGTTCCGCCATTGCCACCAGTTCCTGCCGAACCAGCTAAACCACCTATAGCACCGTTACCACCAGTAGTAATCACATCGCCCGCAGACCAAGAATATTGAATTAAACCAGCCGTATTATTTTGTCCCGCAAAACCACCGGCATACAGAATGCCGCCAGCACCGCCAGCTGCCGTTGCGCCTTCGGCACCACCAATTCCACCAGCACCAGTCGTGCCACCGTTACCACCATTGCCGCCAGTCCCTCCGGCACCGCCAACTCCGCCGGTGCCGCCAAATATTGTAACATCGCCTAAAGCATAATTAGTATAAATGATACCTAAATTATAACCAGCAAACCCGCCACCATAAACAGTACTACCAGCAGCTCCGGCTGTTCTAGCTCCCGCCGCACCGCCAGTACCACCGGTACCTGTTGTAGTTCCTTCACCACCAGTACCACCAGTACCTCCCTGCCCACCAGTACCACCAGTACCACCATTCAAAGTAATATTACCGCTAGCTGATGAGTCTTTTATATTTCGAGCTGTATTATTATAACCAGTAAAACCGCCGCCATAAATAGCGCCGGCTCCTCCAGCAGTACCCGCTCCGCCACCAACACCACCATTAGCGCCATTTGTAGTACCAACAAAACCATTAGCTCCATTACCTCCAGTACCGCCGGTACCGCCGGTACCGCCGGTACCGATTATATTACTAGTTGAATATGAAAAAAATAAAACTGTTCCATCATTATAACCGATAAGCCCACCAATATATAAAACGCCGGAAGCTCCAGCCGCACCACCAAGGGCGCCGGCACCTCCAGCACCGACACTACCCGGTAAACCGCCATTACCGCCGATACCGCCATTACCACCATTTCCACTCGTGCCGGTAACTGTAGTCCCATTAGAATAACTGGTCATGACCGTATTTAAAGCATTAAGATTATTACCAATTAACCCGCCGACATAAACAGCGCCACCAGCTCCCCCCGCTCCTCCGCCGCCACCAGTTCCGCCAATATGGTTGCCGACTCCAAGAGAACCATCGCCGCCGATACCGCCTGTATTACCATTGGCTCCATTTCCGGACAGAGCAGTAACATTGCCAGATGAATATGCATTTAAAACAACACCTATCGCGGAATTATTGGCAGTTAAACCACCAGCATAACTTGCGCCTCCAGCCGCACCAGCGCCGCCAGCGCCGCCAGTCGCCGCCGTGGAACCAGAAATATTTCCACTAGCCCCGCCGTTACCACCGACTCCCGAAATACCAGTTGAGCCACCAGTTGAATTAACATTTCCCGTCGCATAAGATACACCGCCGATAATGCCGGTATTTGAACCGATTAAACCGCCAGCATAACTTGCGCCGCCAATACCAGTCGCTCCACCAGCGCCGCCAATTCCACCGATAGCTCCAGATACTGCATCTCCACCATTAACTCCCGTTGCTCCATTGCCACTAACTCCGCCGCTAGCATTTACCGTTTCTGTAGAATAACTAGTAGTTATAAAAATACTGCCTGATGATTGTCCAACTAAACCGCCAGCGTAAGCAGCACCGCCAGCGCCGCCAGCGCCGCCAGCGCCAACTGTTGCCCCTGCCGCACCTGATCCGCTAGTCCCTGGGGTACCAGCACTTCTACCAACTCCGCCAGTTCCTCCGGTAGCGGTTACAACACCGCCAGTAGAATAAGAAGTTAAATATCGACTTCCTCCAGTTGTTACGCTACCAAAACCCAATAATCCACCAGCATCAGCTTCACCACCGGCACCGCCAGTTCCTCCAACACCGCCAGCACCACCAATAGCACTAACGGCACCATTAGCTCCATTTCCACCAATACTTCCAGTGCTTCCAGCTCCGCCAACACTATTAACATTACCAGTAGCATAAGAACTAATAATATCACTGAGACCGGTGCTAATCGCATTATAACCGATTAAACCTCCGGCATAAGCAGCGCCGCCAGCAACAGCAGCAACGGCACCACCGCCGGCGCCGCCGGTTATAGTTGTTCTTGAAGCACCACCATTACCCGATGTTCCGGCGGTACCAGAGTTTCCTCCGTTTGCTAAAACATTTCCAGTTGCATAAGTATTTAAAAAATTATTTGTTCCTGTTGTAAAACTACTATAGCCTACCAGGCCGCCAACAAAAGCTGCTCCACCAGAACCAGCGGCGCCACCTAAAGCACCAGCGGCGCCGACATGAGTTGAAAGACCGGTTGAACCATCACCACCATTGCCACCTAGTCCACCATTTCCGCCATCTCCGCCCGTGCCAGTTACATTTCCGGAAGCGCTTGATTCACCAATTCTGGCTTGATTGGTTCCTGTCATACGACCGACTAAACCGCCGGCATATACCGCTCCACCAGCGCCTCCCGCAGCACCAGCGCCACCGACAGCCGCTGTTAAAGTTGCCATCGTGCTCCCAGATGTTCCGCCAGTCCCACCAGCACCGCCATTGCCGCCACTACCGGCGCTAACTAAAATATTAATTGAAGAATAAGAAGACCCCTTAATAACACCAACGTTATCGCCGACTAGACCACCAAAAGCCTTAATACTTCCCGCTCCTCCGACTCCACCGATAGTTCCTGCTCCACCAATGAAAGTTCCCACACCCGTTCCACCATTACCGCCGGCGCCACCATTACCCGCAACCAGTTCAGAACCGAAAATAGTAATAGAATCCGAATAGGAAGAGGTGACTACACCGGTCGCTGAACTAGCACCCAAGAGACCACCGACGTAAAATCCGCCGCCAGCGCCACCGACACCGCCTGTCCCACCAGCGCCACCAACGCCTCCACCAATTAAACCCGAACCTCCATGACCAGCGTTAGCGCCATTTCCAAATACACCACCATTAACAACAATATTTCCTTTTCCAGAAACAGCATCATAACTAGCATAAGAAGAAATGACATCAGAAGTAGTATAACCAGCTAAACCACCGGCATAAATAATACCTGAAGCACCGCCAGCACCACCATTAGAACCAGCTGCACCACGATTAACTGTTCCATCTTGACCAACCGAACCGTCTTTTCCGGCGCCACCAGTAATATTTAGCGATGTTTTAGAATATGAATTGGTGGTGATAATTCCTGTAGTGTAACCAACCAAACCACCAACATAAACGCCGCCGCCAGCACCGCCAGCACCGCCAGCGCCAGCAACCCCTGATAAAGCTGTACCGGAACCGATTCCTCCTAGACCGCCAATTGCCGAACTTCCACCTGCGCCACCGGTAGCAGTAACTGTTCCGGTTTCAGCATATGAAGTAGTGATTGTTCCTAAAGCATTTTGTCCGACTAAACCGCCGGCCTGAAGAGCAGCAGCTGTTGCGCCACCACCAGCGCCGCCATTACCGCCAATACCACCTATTGCTCCTAAATGATTTGTTCCAGCAGAACCATCGCCACTATTACCACCGATTCCGCCATTACCGCCATCGCCGCCAACAGCCGTTACGTTTGATTTGGCATAAGAATTATTAATAATCCCGGCAGCTGTATTATTTAAACCAACTAAACCGCCGACATTTGTTGCTCCGCTAACACCACCATTAGCCCCTAAACCACCAACAGCAGAAGTAGAACCAGAAATATTTCCCGATGCCCCAGCATTGCCACCATTACCACCATTACCAGCCTTTCCACCATTAGCAAAAACCAAACCAGTTATATGATAGCTTGTTTGAATTGTGCCACTATTTTGTCCAATTAGTCCGCCAGTATTACTCACTCCGCCAGCCGCTCCAACAATTCCAGCGCCACCCACACCGCCAATAGCGCCAGAACCACCATTGCCGCCATTACCGCCATTACCACTATTACCTCCCGCTCCGGCTGTACCGCTAACAGCTCCGGTTGAATAAGAAATAATAATTTCTCCAGAAGTAACAAACCCAATCAATCCGCCAGCATAAACTGCTCCCCCTGCTCCCCCAGCGGCGCCGTTACCTCCCGCACCGCCAACGGCCGCATTACCCGTTCCGCCCGCACCGCCATTACCACTAGCTCCACCGTAACCAGCGGTTAAAGTCACACTACCAGTTGAATAATTGCTATCAACATAAACTGTGGTATTAGTGAAACCAATTAAACCGCCGCCGTAAACTAAACCACCAGCGCCACCAGCGCCACCAAGTCCACCAGCACCACCAGACATTGACGTGCCACCATTACCACCATTACCACCATTAGCGCCGTTTCCTCCTAATTGCCCAATCGCAAATACTGTTCCGGTGGCATAGGAATCAATAACCGAAACTCCGGTACCAACAATATCGCCAATCAAGCCACCAACATTTATTGAATTACTTTGAGCCGAACTTCCTGATCCTCCAGCACCGCCATTGCCAGCTATAGCACCAACTCCACCATCAGCCGCGCTTCCACCAGTCCCAGCCGTTCCGCCGGTAACATTAATATTATTAGTGGAATATATAGTATCGAATAAAACATCATTTAAAGAATTATGTCCAACTGCTCCACCGGCAAAAATTGCTCCTGTTGCTCCACCGATGCCGCCAGTACCTCCAGTACCATTTCTTCCTCCTGTACCTTTAGTTCCTCCTTCTCCGCCATTACCGCCAACACCACCACCGCTTCCCGGAGTTACTGTAATTGTCCCGCCAATACTTCTAGAGTTAGAAATATTGCCGTTACCTTGTCCGGCTAGTCCACCAATAAAAACATTGCCACTAGAACCTCCGGTGCCGCCAGTGCCGCCAACGCCGCCATTATGACCACCAGTTCCTAAAACTCCATTTCCACCATTACCACCAAGTCCGCCACTTCCACCAGCTTTATTACTAGCAGAAAGACTGCCAATTACCACCGAACCAACAATCACTCCCGCATTATCAGCTGCCAAACCACCAACATAAATTGCTCCACCAACGCCACCAATACCTCCGTTACCAGCCGTGGCTCCTGTGCCACCAGAAATATTACCGGAAGCTCCGGCATTACCACCAATACCACCATTGCCCGCCGCACCACCATTTACAATAATATCAGTAATTGTATAAGTAATATCTTGAATAATACCAAGATTATAAGCAGCAACACCGCCGCCAGCCGCTAAGCCGCCAGCCGCACCAGCACCGCCATTGCCGCCATTGCCGCCAATAGCACCAGCTGTGCTTCCACCATTTCCGCCATTACCACCAACACCTCCGTTTCCACCAAGACCTCCATTTGCAGTGACTGTCCCTGTATTATTTGGGGTACTAAGAGTTGTCCCCAGTACTCCATTCCAACCAACCACCCCACCCGAATAAGCGGCTCCGCCAATACCACCATTACCACCAGCAACACCAGCCACACCAGCAATCCCAGCACCGCTTGCTCCACCATGTCCGGCATTGCCACCAATACCGCCAATGCCTCCAGTTGAAGAAGCATTACCGGTTGCATATGAGTGAGCACCAATAATAGCCACATTATAACCAACCAAACTTCCGGCTACAGCCATGCCTCCCACACCGCCATAACCACCGGCAATACCAGCGCCACCAGCAAATGCACCAGTTGAATTACCACCATTAGCGCCATCAGTACCATTAGCGCCAGCCCCGCCGATAGCAACAACATTTCCAGTAGCATATGAAGCATTTCTAATAACACCGTTGGTATTATTATAACCGACTAAACCGCCCACATAAGCCGCTCCTCCGATACGTAGTAAAACGCTGGCTGTAGCATTGGAACCGCTAGTACCTCCGGTCGCGCCAGCTGAACCGCTACCGCCATCAGCGCCCATCCCAACCATTCCACCTACTCCTCCGGTTGCTAAAACATTCCCCGTCGCATGTGAAGCATCAATAATACCACTATTAAGTCCTGTTAAACCACCGCCATAAGCAATAGCACCAGCTCCGCCACCTGAACCGCCAGCGCCGCCAACCGCTCTCGTTCCCGCTGCACCACCGGCTCCGCCGGCGCCAGAACTTCCACCAACAACGACAACATCAATATTAGCATTAGAATTATCTTGAATAATGCCAGCTAAATTATTTCCTACTAAACCGCCGGCATGACCAATAGCACCCGCACCACCGGCGCCACCAGAACCGCCAGCTCCACCAATAGCACCAGACCCACCCGCGCCGCCGCTTCCACCAATTATTCCATCCCCACCATTACTACCAGTAACTGAAACTGAACCAAATTGAATATCAGAATTTGTAATTGTTGAAGTGTTAATACCGGCAATTCCGCCGCCATAAGCAGCTGCTCCAGCTCCACCGCCGCCACCAGTGGCACCACTTGCTCCAGCATGATTTATTCCACCAGCCGCTCCACTGCCGGCTAAACCGGCTGCTCCGCCATTTTTTCCAGCTGAAGCAACCGCTATAACAGTGCTAGAAGCATATGAATTAAAAATTGTATTAGTATTGTTCCCAACTAAACCACCGGCATAAGCAATAGCGCCAGCTCCTCCAGTTCCACCATTTCCACCAGCAGCCGCCGTTCCTGTATTTACTGTCGCTGTAGTTGCCCCACCATTACCACCTGCACCAGCATTACCGGGAGTGCCTCCTAAAGCAGTGACATTTCCGCTGGCATATACTTCGGTCGGCGAAGTGATTACTCCGGAACTGAATCCAGTTAAACCACCGGCCGTTGCTACGCCACCAGCACCACCATTGCCCCCATTTGCACCAGCACCACCAATAGCATTTGTTCCTCCGTTGCCGCCATTGCCACCTAAACCGCCATCGCCGCCAGTTCCACCGGTAACAACAACATTACCAGTAGCATAGCTGGTAACAATAGGACCGAGAGCATAATAAGCAATCAGACCGCCGCCAAAAGCAGCACCGCCAGCACCGCCAGTAGAACCAGCCGCACCAGCGCCACCAACCGTACTAGCCGCTCCGTTGCCGCCATCGGCACCATTACCACCCATTCCTCCAGTGCCAGCGTTAGAAATAACATTCCCGCTCGCATATGAAGTAATTACTTGTCCATTTAAATTATAACCAATTAAACCGCCGACATAAGCAATGCCGCCGGCCGCGCCAGCACTACCAATTACAGCAGCTAAACTGGTACCGCCATTACCACCATTTGCACCCGCGCCGCCAGCACCGGAAGTTCCGGTAACATTCCCGCTTGAATAGTCGCTAGTAATCGTAGTTCCAGCATTATAACCAATGCCACCGCCAGCATAGATAATTGCTCCGGCAGCTGCCGTTCCGGCCGCACCAGCTAAACCGCCTGTCCAGTTTCCCCCGGCACCGCCAGCACCTGCCGCGCCACCAGCACCCGCAGTTCCAGAAACAGTGCCGGTTGTATAATAACTGCTATTAATCTGATAGGTATTGTTTCCGGTAATGCCTCCAATATATAGAACGCCACCGGCGCCACCACTTCCTCCCGCTAAACCAGCTAAACCAGTTAAAGCGGCTACACCAGTTGCCCCGGAGCCACCGGCGCCACCAACTCCGGAAACTGAATTTTCTGAATAAGATAATTGAATGCCTCCAATATTATTACCAACTAAGCCACCACCATAAGCTGAAGTTGAATTAGCCGAACCACCGGTTCCTGATAAACCGCCCGCCCCGCTTGCTCCCGAAGATCCTTTAACTCCGCCTGAACCACCGCTTGCTCCCGCCCCTCCAGCTCCGCCAATTACTGTTACTAAACCGGCAGTGGAATAAGAGGAAACTATAAAACCGGAATTAAGACCAACCAAACCGCCAGCATAAGCGCCGCCGCCGACACCACCAGTACCACCAGGACCACCCGAACCGCCGGTATGAGCGGTTCCTGAAGCAGCACTACCGCCGTTTCCACCAACTCTTCCATCTTGTCCGACAGAACCAGTAGCAGTTACGGCTCCGGTTGCATAATTAGCGCCAGTTTCTCCAGTAATAACTCCATCGGTACTATTTTGCCCGACTAAACCGCCGGCATAAGCAACTGCGCCTGCGCCGCCGCTTCCTCCAGAACCGCCATTAGCAGCCGTTCCCGTTGTAGCTGCCGCACTTGCACCAGCCGTTCCGCCAACAGAACCGTTACCGGAAGCGCCGCCAAAAGCCTGAACAATACCAGTCGCATACGAAGTATTTTTAATAACACCTAAATTATTTCCAATTAAGCCGCCGGCATAACTTACTCCTCCAGCCGCACCCGTACCGCCATTGCCGCCAGCGCCACCAATTGCCGCACCGCCACCATTGCCGCCAGCGCCCGCATTTCCAGCCGAGCCGCCTATTCCGCCAGTAGCCGTTACGTTCCCAGTTGCTGATGAAGCAGAAATAATTCCAGAATTAACCCAGCCGACTAAACCGCCAACATAAGCAACGCCGCCAGCTCCAGAAACACCAACGCCGCCACCGGCGCCGCCAATCCCGGTTCCCAAGTTTGTACCTCCATTTCCACCGCTTCCACTATTACCGCCGTTTCCTCCGGTTCCGACTACATTCACTGAACTGCCAACCTCATTAATTCCTCCTTGTTGGGAATAGCCAACTAAACCTCCGGCATATACCGTTCCGCCAACTGCCACCGCATTAGTCACTGTAGTACCACCAGCACCAGCAACGGTTGCTCCGCTAGTTGTATTTCCACCAGCACCGCCATTGCCACCAGTACCACCGGCGCCACCAGTTCCAGTAACGCTCCCAGAAATTGTAGTATTGATAATAGCCCCAATATTGTATCCGACTAACCCACCAATATATAAATTACTCCCAACCGTTCCGGCCGTACCGGTTCCAGCAACGCCCGGAGTAGTCCCTGAAGTTCCGTCCGCTCCATTAGTACCATTAGTACCAGGGGTGCTAATAGCCGTAATTGAAACATTGGCTAAATTAACATTTTTGATTTGACTGATAGAATAACCGAATAAACCGACATAATTTATGGATGTCGAATTAATATACAAATTACTAATTGTATGATTATCGCCATCAAAATCACCACTGAAACTAGTAGTGTTGGTTCCGACCGGAATAAAACCGGTGCCGGCATTCCAGTTAGAAGTGACCGTGGCATCAATATCATTATTTAATTTATAAGAATTAGTAAGCCCTGTTTTCATACCCTGCAAACCATAAACATCAAAAATCAAAAAAGGGTCATCACTAATACCCATTCCCGTATAACGATTAAAGCCGCCGACTGTCACCGAAAAGCTACCGGTAACCGAAAAAGTATTTACCGCCGGGTTAAACGCGGTAAAAGTCGCAGCTGAAGTTTGTAAATAATCGCCAGATTGCCCCCCAGAATTAGTGATTGCCAAACTGGCATTTTGAGTGATAGTGCCAAGATAGCCATTAATCGTTAAGGACCCGATGCTAACGGCGGTATCAATATTTATAATTGAAGAAGCAATTCCTGATGAAGCATCAAAAAATACATTAGTCGTGGCATCCGGTAAATTACCGATATCCGGTGTACCATTGGAAACTGTCGCCCAATGATTAGCCGCATCAGACCAATCGCCTGAACCGCCGACCCAATAAGCATTGGCGGGCGGATCAATAATTTGGTCGATATCAATATTGCCAATAATTTTTAAATCAAAAATATCGCTCGGAGTTTGTAAGGCGGTTAATAGAACACGATATTTGCCGTCATGATTAATATCGGAAAACGTCGCCACCAAATCTCCATTTAAAGTATAAACCTCAATAATGCCCGTCTCACCCTCAGCTTGAGACTTGGCATAGATAGTGATATCGCGCTCATTATCTAATAATTTTTCAAAGGTAATTCGAACATATTGCCCATCAGTCAGGTTGACATAATTTTGATCCCGCAAGCTGACAGCATCATAAATATCAGCAATTACATTTTTTTGAGCATCTAATTGCCAGGCTTGAGAAATATAAATAATCTCAAAAATCTGAGTTGATAGATGAGGAACTATCCATTCAACATGATCAATATAGCCGTTCCCATCTTCATCGGCGGTAGTAAAAAGCATCTCCTGCCCATCGTTATTTTTCCATTTTATTTTTATTTGGTCTTCTTGACCAACTTTAAATATTTCTGGAATGGCTGTTCTAACCGGAATATCTGTCATTGGAGAAATTAGCTCTTGCTCAGCGGTTGAAGAAACGGTAACCGTTTTACCACTGCTTGTTTGTTCCTCCACAATACTAGGGGTCATGTCTGGGGTTGCTATCGGAGCCGAAGCTGCCGCCTCTGCTTCTACTGTTTCGGGTTCAGCCTCCGGAACTACAGTTTCTTCAATTTCAGTCTCGGTTCCCGTTTCCGTGGGGGTGGTGGATTCTGGTTCTGGAGTAGCAATATCTTCTTCAACGACCCCATCTTCTTCAGCTAGAGATGTTTCTCCAGCCACGGCCTCCTCATCAACAGAAGTATCTTCTGAGGCCGTTTCTTCCTCAATCAGAATATCTTCTTCGACTGGAGTCTCTTCTAAAATCGGCGCAACTTCTTCGGCTGGAGTTTCCGTCACAACTACTGGATTCGGCTCAGCCTCCGGCGCTATTGCTTCTTCGGTTGCTGGCGCTGATGCGACTTCTGAAACTGCCTCCGAATTACCGTTTTCTGGAACTAAAAAAAAGCTCTCATCAGCTGAAGCTTTGGTGCTAAAAATAATAAATAAAAAAGTAGAAAGTAAAAGTAAAACTACTTTATTAAATCGTAACGACATGTAGTTATTTTACCAAAATTTACTATTGTTGTAAATAAAAAAACAGGCTTTAAACAAGCACCTAAACCACATAATAATCCTTGTTTTGATTATCGCATTATGGTAACATTTAAGCCTAAACGTTAGAACTATTTTTGACATGAAAAAAGAGATAACCAAAACCGCTTTTGTTTATTTGAAACAAAACGATAAAATACTACTGCTTCAAGAAGACGGGCGCTTTATCCGCGGACTTTGGTCTTTTCCGGGCGGACATCTGGAGCCGGGGGAATCGTTTGTTGAGGGCGCAACGCGAGAAGTCCTAGAAGAAAGTGGTTATCAAATCAAAATCGTAAAAGAAATTTATCATAACATTATCCCCAGAATTGAATACAGCGGCAACCCAGCCGAGGGTTTGATAGAAGTGGTTATTTTTCAAGGCGAAATAACCGGCGGCCAGATGCAAATAGATAATGAGGCCTTGGATTTAAAATGGTTTGATAAAACCAGCGCGCTTGCCCTTCCCCACCGTTTTAAATTTCTAAAAGAACTGATACAAAATAGCTAACTCAAAATTGAAAAACAAAAACCCGGCCAAAGCCGGGTTTTCTATTTTTTTTCTCCGTAAATATTTTCTAATATTCCAGGAGCGGGATTATCTAATTATTATCTCAAAACTGGTCTGGAGGCTGGTGTCGGCGCAACTAAGTCAATCGCCGGCTCACTAACCGGAACTTCTTCGGCCGCTCCTGAACTAGCACCGGTAGAACCGGAAGCGCCGCCTCCCTCTTTAATCATATACGGCATCGGAATCGGCTGATTGCCTAAATCACTTAACATTTCTTTAACAAGCGGCACGGTCACATATTTTTGCCCGTAATAATAGGCTCCTGACGGAACATTTATAACCGGGAAAATCAAAGCTGGAACTAATAATTCTTCATTGCGATTACCAACATAGCGATAAATTTGGACATAAGCTTTTTCCGGAGTTCCCAGTTCAATCGTCTGTACATTTTCTGCTTGAAAATAATAGTTGCCGTTCCAACCGCCGTTTTCGGCAATTTTAACAATCGTCTCGGAGGCCGTTTCTAAATCATATTGTGAAGACTCATAACGATATGGCACCAAACCATTTAAACCAGAGGCGGCTTTTTTGTTTAAATTAATAGTAACGCGCAAACCGGCATAATTTCCGCTTTGGTCTCTAACTGCCTGACCATCAATTAACAAAGGATAGATAACGGTCGCATATTCGGGAATATAGAAATTAGTCTTATCGGCAGTTTGCTCATAACTATCGCGCCAATAATTATCCACAATCGCGGTCCCGTAATGATCTAAATTTACGGCGTGAGTTGTTAAAAATTTATCAGCCATAGCAATCAAATCCGCGTCAGCTGGAACATCGCCAATCTTCAAACGATATCTATCCCAGCAAGATTGTTCATTGCCGCAGGCGTCTCTTTCCGGATAAGTCCACTTCTCCCAATTTTCATAAATATTAATATTGCCTTCATTAAAATCAAAAGAAATTACTAGACCTAAATCCTTATCTTCCATTAAAGTGACGTTAGCCGCCTTTAAATTACTGAAAGCAGAAAAGTCTAAACCGGAAAAAGAAGCGGCGCTGATTAAGCTGGCCATATTTTTAGCCGCCGCATCGTCGCCTTTAATTCTGCGATAAACAGCCGCGCTCGTGTCTTCTAAATTAAGCGCTTCCCCCTTATAAACATATTTAAAGCCATAATAAGGAGGCATGATTTTCATATCGGTAGTAATTCCAGCCATTGGGGAAATAGCCGCAACACTTGAAGCGTCGGCGCTAACCTTGGTGAAGGTCGCCATTTCCGCGCTAGCCGCTACTCCGCCGCCGCCACCCATTCCGAAAGCAACTGTTTTGTTAGCGCTTTCATTAATATTCGTAGCCCCTAAACTAGCTAGGCTACCAAAAGCCCCGGCAGGCAAAACATCAACAGCGGCTTTTCTCTCCTGCTTATTATCAGCGATTAAAATCTGAGTTTGCTGACTAACACCGGTAGTCTGCAGAAAGAAGATGAAGGCCAAGCTCGCTACCGCTAAAGAGCCAAAAGCCCAATAAAGTTTTTTATTCATATAATTAAAATTATTATTTATATTTATTTTTGTTTCTGTTTTAGGCGTCAACGGTAATTTCATAATTTCCGCCTTCAGCCGAGACGCAAAGGCCGCGTCAAATTTAAGACTTGGCTTAGAAGATATCATTTTCTGAACCAAAACAATTAAATCCGCCTCCCGCTCTTTTAAGCTGGGCTCTAAAGAATATAATTCTGACAATATTTTTTTTAATTCTTGTTCTGACATATATTTATAATATTTGGTCCTAAAATTATTAGCGCTAATGGAATCTGATTTTTTACATTTTGCAAAGCTCTTTTAAGAGACATCTTAACCGCTCCCTCTTGTTTGTTTAAACTAGCCGCAATTTCTTTAAACGGCATATCCAACCAAAAACGCATAATGATTATTTCCCGTTCTCGGACGCTCAGCTGGCTCAAAGCTTTTTTAATTTCTAAGGTCGCTAAACTTAAGTCTACTTTTTCTAAAAAATTATCGCTGGCGGCCAAATCCCAAAAATCTTCAATATTCAAATTATTTTTTTCGCTTCGATAATAATCGGCAACCGCATTGCGAGCAATCGCATAGAGCCAGGCAGCCACGCTCTCACCTTGAAATTGTCCAATCTTTTGCCAGGCTTTAGTAAAGACGATACTGGTAATATCTTCAGCCGTTTCTTTTACCAAGGTTTTATAAAAAATGAAGTTATAAATCGGCTTGATATAAATATCATAAAGCTCACCAAAAGCCGCGCCGTCTCCGGCTTGCGCTTTTAGAACCAAATCTAAATCGATTTTAGAAGGAGAAATTATGGCCATAATGATATCTCTATTATAGCAGACGCGAGCAGATAAGAAAAAGTAACATTTTAGTGTTTGGTTAGCCCTTAAAATGAAGCGCAATATATTGACAATAATTAATAAATGTGATACAATAAGCTTGTTAATTATCAAATTATGAAAAATAGACTTATTTTAATTTTTTTGGCTGTTATTAGCAGTTTTATCTTAACGGCCACAAATACTGGCGCCAGCCCCTTAATTAGTGATATTCGGGCCACTTCTCTTCAAAATAATGCTGTCCGTATTTTTTGGTCAACTAGTGAAAATAGCACTGGCTATCTTTATTTTGGCGAAAGTGGGGATAATATGCCCTTCTACGTCGGCGACTTAAACGTTGGCCGTTCTCATAGCGCCGATTTAACCGGGCTCAAAGCTAAAACCGGCTACTATTATAAAATCGTGGCAGTCGGCGAAAATGGCGGTCGCAGCGAATCTTTTATAAACTATATAGATACCAAAAATCTTAACGACACCAAGTCCGCTACTCTTTACGATATTAAAAAATTACAAGCGACTGACACCGCTTTTGCCCTATCTTTTTTTGCCAATGAACCGGTGAGCATTAAAATAAAATACGGTACGGCCATCGATAAGCTAGATAAGACTTGGAGCTATGGTAATCGCAAGCAGGAATTTTTAACAATTATCACTGGCCTTAAACCGGCGACGCGTTATTATTATGAAATCATTGCGACCGATGAAGATAAAAATATTTCTTCCTACTCCGGCGATCTGACAACTTCCAGTTACGCCGTTAATGAACTTAAGATTAGCAATTTAATTCCGGAAAGTACGGGACAAGCGCCACTTCTAGCCGAAAATGCGGTAATTACCTGGGACACTAATATTCTGGCAACAGCGGAAATAGCTTACGGCATTAAACCTGATAAATTAAACACCAACGTTAAAGTAACGGCGACCTCCAGCCTAAGTCATAAGGCGACCTTAAGTAAATTAATTCCTAATACCACTTATTATTATAAAATAAAGCTCAAAAGCGAACTGAATAAAAAAAGTTTCGAAAGCCAAATCTACTCCTTCCAAACCGCGCCCTTAACCAGTGAATATTTAAACACTTATTTTAAAAATGGCGATTTAGTAAAATATAAGTCAACTACCTATTTTATTTATAACAATACCAAAATTGCCCTTAATAATAACGACAAAATAAAAAGCATTTCTAAGGCGACCCCGAAAACAATTACTGAAACTTATTTCAACCAGTATCAAAACGGCACTCCTTATTGGGGGATGTATAGCGATGGGCAAGTAGTTAAGGAAGCAAATAAAAACGCAGTTTATTTAATCGACGGAAATTACAAGCGCCCACTGGCCAACTGGGATGTTTTCACTTATCTAAATTATAAGTCTCAAGATATTATAATTTCTAAAAAAGGAGAATTAAATGCGTATAAGTTAGGAACGGTAATTAAAAATTCCAAAGAGATAACCGGAACAACGGCTTATTTGAACAACCGTTTAGTAAAATCAAATTCCGGAACGACGGTCTATTTAATTGCCAACGGCAAAAAAATGCCTTTTTACAGCGAGAGTGCTTTTAAAAATCGCGGCTACAATTTTAAATCAGTCAGAACTATTTCGGCGAGCGAGTTAAATAGCATCCCGGACGGCCAAGTAATCATGTAAATGTGGAAGCGGTCCAGCTCTTGTCAAACTAAAAATCTTTTGTTATTATCAAATACATAAATTAATAAGGCTAAATTAGCCAATATTTATTGCGCCTATAGCTCAGTTGGTAGAGCAGCTCCCTTTTAAGGAGACGGTCGTAGGTTCGAATCCTACTGGGCGCACAGTTTAAAAAAAGACTCCCGTGAGGGAGTTTTTTTTGTTGCCAGCCAATAAATCATCAAGCTGTGTTTATTTTTTGAAAGCAACAACTGTCGATATTTTCCGATGAATAATAACAACCCCATCCGCAAAGTCAGTTTCATAAAGAGCTCTTAACTCTTTTAACATTTCCGGCTTCTTATTTTCCGGAACCAGATTCCAAAGGCTTAATGTCTTATTTAATATTAACGCTTCATCAATTGTATATTTTTCATCAACATAAAAAAATTTTTCTTCAATGTCGGAAAAGCCGGATTTAATTAAAAATTCTTTGTTAAAATGATTTCGCGTGCTATCAAAATTGTCACCGGCATATTTCTTATAAATAGCGGAACGGCGGTCGTCGCTATTACCGCTAACCTTTAAGGCCGCGGAAAAAATACCGCCAACTTTTAAAATTCTTTTTATTTCCGTTAAAGATTCTTCATCATTAAACCAATGGAAGGCGGTAAAAGCCGTCGCGATGTCAAAATGCTCAGCCTCAAAAGGAAGCTGATTGGCCGGAGCAACAAAATAAGATATTTCCGGACTACGTTGTTTAGCAACTTCAACCATCGCCGAATCTTTATCGGCTCCGATTACTTCAAAACCGTTTTCTTTTAATTGACGCGTAGATATCCCCGTTCCACAACCGATATCTAAAGTTTCAGGCCTAGTTTTTTTAACAAAAGACTTAAGATATTCAAATACTTCATCGGGATATCCCCTTCTTGCTAAATCATAATCAGCGCTCATCAAGCCAAAATTATTGGGATTGGTCATATTATAATTTTAGATATCCCGCTTTAATAAAAAACTGAACCGCTGTCATTAACGCAAAGTCCAGCCGCCGTCAACGACAATCGTCTGGCCAGTAATATAACTCGCGCCCTCAGAAGCCAAGAAGGCTACCGCGTTAGCGATATCTTCCGGCTGACCGTAGCGGGAGAGTGGAATCATCGCTACCGTTTGTTTCCGAAGCTCTTCAGTAGCCGTCCGTGGCTGATCAGGCTGGCTGGCTCCCGGAGTATCAATCGCTCCTGGAGCAACATTATTAACCGTAATCTTTCGCGGCGCAACCTCTAAGGCTAGAGCTCTGGCGAAGGCGTTAAGCGCTCCTTTGGAGGCACAATAATGGGTCAAGCCGGCAAAACCGACAACAGAGGCAATGGAAGAGATATTAATTATCCGACCGCCATCGGGCATAACTTTCAATGCTTCCTGACAAGTGAAAAAAATACTTTTTAAATTAACATCAATCACTTTATCCCAGTCGCTTTCAGTCATCTTATCAAACGCAATAAAAGGAAAAATACCGGCATTATTTACCAAGATGTCCAAAGAACCAAACTCCGATTTAGCGGCGGCAATCATCACTTCAACTTCTGCCCTATTGCTGACATCACACTTAAGAGCCAGTGCTTGGGCTCCTAATTGCTTAATCTCGTCTACGACCTGCTGGCAAGCTGACTGGTCAAGATCAGTGACAACTACCTTGGCTCCAGCCTTAGCTAACACCAAAGCAATCCCACGGCCAATTCCCTGTTTAGCTCCGGTAACGACCACGACTTTATTTTGTAAATTCATATATTTTTATTTTTAAATTTTTAAACACTCACCCTCAGTAACTATTGTGATAACATCATCAACAACTTTGAGAGCCGATTCATCATCAAGGCCATAAACAGTCTTTTTAGTTTCCGCGGCAGTCTTCTTTAAATTTTCCTCGTTAGAACCTAAATGATGCGGAGAATTAAAATGAGGATAAATATAAAAATCTACCAAATTCAAAGCCGTTTCGCTTGTATAGCCGAACTGATTTTTGTAATATTCTTTTTTATCGCTACTGGTATAAGCAATGCTTGGATTGGCGACTATGCTCCCGGCACTAATTCCGGCATAGACTCTGGTTTTTAATAAGTCGGGCAATAATTCTGCTAAACCCGATTTCTGCAACCAATACATCAAGTGATAGGTATTCCCTCCCGAGAAAAATAAAACATCCCCATTTTCTATTTTGGGCAACCAGACTTCTTTCGGAAGCGCAGAAATATCCACGATATCAATAAACTTAAACCCTTGTTTTTTAATATTATTAAGATCATCTATAAACCAGCCCTTATTTCCGCGGGCAACATTCATCGCCGTCGGAATAAAAACAATTACTGTTTCTGATGCCGGCTTTCCCGTTAGTTCAATAAGCGCATTAGCGATTGATTGATTGGCCAGACCGTTGGAAGTTAGAAGTAATTTCATAAGTTAATTAGATTATTATTTGATAAAGGTAATTAAAAAAGATTTGAATGCGAACCGATTCTAAGCAATAAAACTATCAACTCTGATTGCTCTATTTTATATATAAGAAGAATATCGGGCTTAATATGGCATTCAAAACAGTCCTTAAACTCACCAATCAACCGATGATTGTGATTTTTATCTGGCAAGTCCTTGCCTTTCGCTAAAATATCTAAAACATTTTCTAATTCATTCAAAAAATTCTTATCGCGCCCATAAGGCTTCAAATCTTTTTTAAAGCGACTGGAATATTTTAACAAAAACATATACTAATCTTTTAGAGCATCACGAAGTAAAGTCGCCCCGCCTTTAAAAGTCTTGGCACTTTGTTTGGCGTCGATAATTGACTCTCTCAGCAATTCGGCATTACGCAAAGTAAGGCCGTTTTCGCCTCTTAGCTCAAAGGGGATATTTCTGGCATTGATTATCTGGCGAAAAAACAATTTAATAGCCGAGCTCATATCGATGCCTAAACTATCAAGAATTTTTTTAGTCTCTTTTTTAGTTTCAGCGTCGATGCGAATCTGTATTTGTTCATTATTTTTAGCAATCATATATTTTTTATTATAATTATATTGTATAGCATTATTATTTATTTGTCAATACAATTATTTTAAAATTTAAACTCTTTAATTATAAAATCTAGTCTATTATATTTTCCGTTTGAATACTTCCATAATTCATTTATGGGGACGTTTCTAAAAAATTCTACCGATTGGTTGCTATCATAAACTATATCAACCATATTTTTTAAAACACGATCGTATTCTGATTGCAAAAAATCTATTGCCTCTTTTAATTTTTGTTTTTCCGCTTCTGAATAGTTTTGATTACTATCAATACTTTTATAGTTGAGATTTCTTACATCTTTATTATAATCATAAGAAGCATCTATTTCCTTATCAAGCAAAACCTGGCGCACCCCTTCTTTTTCCGCGCCCCCCTTAAAATATGCAAAAAGCTCATCTTTGGCTTTTTTTAATCTTTCGTTGAAGTCAAATTTTATTGCATAGTTTAGGCGGTCTTTTCCGTAATCAAAATCCATCCATTGTTCTAAAACATCTGGTTCTAACAAAACCGCATTGATTGGATTTGTTTTTTTATGAATAACATGTTCTGCTTCGTGAGCAATAACTTCACTTTTACTACGACGAGCATCGTCATCCGGGGATGAGGCTCCAGTATTGATAACGTTAACGATTGTTTTGCCTTGTGTTTTAGAAAATCCGCCAAATTTATCATCAGCATCTTTTATCTCTTCGTTATAAGCTCTATTAAAATTTTCCGGGTCTTCAACAAAAAAATTAATAGCAAATGGATCGCGCGCCACTTCTATGCCATTTTTTTTATAGTATTTTTCGGATATGGCGCCCATATCCTTAAAGAGAAAAGTTTTAAATCTTTCCTTAAACTCTGGAATATTATAATAGTCAAAACCAAAAACTTCTTTCCATATTTTTTCTGGATGACCTTCATGTTTTTCAAATAATTCAGTATTATAGGCCAATTCTTCTTTATAGTCGGCTAACTTTTTATAAGCACTTGTCTTAAATGGTTCAGGCATTTTCTCTAAAGAATTTAAAGCTAATTTTCCGCTGGCCGTATTTTCAAAATTTAAATAACTTATCTTTTGGGCTTCACATTCTTTAAATGAATGAAGGAAAGACTGCACGACCTCCTCCCCCGTCCTTCTGGCTAATTCTAAAAGTTCTCTGGCTTTGTCTATTGCCTCTTGGCTTCGATTTTCTTTGGCATATTTAACAACAAGCTCAACATCGTTTAAATTTAACACTTCCTCTTTGGTAAGCTCTTTTTCATCCTCAACATCAGGGCTGACCGCCTTGTTGTTAAAAGTTAAAAAATTCTTGTCATTATTGAAATTCATATATGTTTATTGCCTTTATATTATAACACGAGACCCCCAAAAGCAACAAAATCCCTATAAAAATAGCCCTAATATTAGAGCTATTTAACGTCTGGCGGAGAGAGGGATTTATCGCGATCGCTTTTTGCCATAATGCAAAAAGCTCACTTGTCCAGATCAAATATCATCGGGATTCGGTCACGGTCGCTAAGCCTCGCTTCCTCGCTCCGCTCGTTGCTCGCTAAGCGCCCCGACCCGGCCTCGGCGGCGCACAAGTGCGCATCGCCTCCGGCTTTTGAATCCCTCTTCTTATCTTACGCAAACAAAAAACCCAAAGCAGTTTGGGTTTTTGTTTGGCGGAGAGTCCGGGACTATATCCGAACTGAAATAAAATAAAATAAAATGGTAATAAACCCGAGCTTTTTGTGAAAATATTATCAAATATTACATTTTTATCGATTAAACATTGGACATCTTTCTGTGTAAAAATGTGAAACATAAGGCACATAATACCCGCCTCGTTCAAAGTTATCTTTTACCGTAATATTAAAATTACTTATAAACAGCATGGTTGCAGCCAAGACAACAAGTCCGATAAAAGCAGAAAAAATAATTTTAAAGGGTTTTTTGTAAGAAAAATCGAATTTTTTAATAATAAAATTTAAAAATAATGCAAACACTAAAATTATTATAATTAAGTCATAAGGAAGACTATGTAAAATTTCCTGCCAAGTCCTTCCTCCTTCGTGCAAAAGAGGAATCAAATCGTTAATCTTAATATAAAAGAAAAAAATATTAACAAGAAAAACTAAGACTACCAAGGTTAAGGCTAAACCACTTTTCAGGCCAATTTTTTTAGCTACATAAACCCAGCGGGCCCTCATGTCCAGCTTTCCTGATTTTATTTGTGACATTACGTCATTTTTTATATTCTTCTCCATATATTTTTTCCAGTTCCTTTTTTAAAAGGATTTTAGCCCGGCTAATCATCGTGCCGATAGTATTCTTAGGCTTTCTTAATACGTCTGATATTTCGTCGTACGAAAAATCTTCCATATATTTCAATACGAATGGCTCCTTAAATTTCTCCGGCAACTTGTTTATGGCTTTGGTCAGATTATGTGACAGCTCCTTGTTGGCGATTTCTCCATGGATATCGATTTCCGATTTAATACTGTCTGCTAAACCCTCTTGTTCGCTCAAAAAAATATGCGCTTTTTTCTTGGCCAGCCAGTTGATGGTCAGATTATGAGCAATCCGATAAACCCAAGAAGAAAACTTTTTGTCCGATTCGAAAGATTGCAGGGCGAGAAAAGCATTCACGAATGTCTGTTGAACCAAATCATCAGTTTCATCAGAACCATTGGTTAGCCTACGGACATATGACTTGAGCTTCTTCTCATAGCGGTCAATGATAAAAGCGTAAAGCTCTTTGTCTTCACTCCGAATAAGATCTACCAACTGCTCATCGCTTGTTTGTTCATTAATTTCCGCCATTGTTTTTGAACGCTAGCCCGAGAAAGGGTCAATTCTATTTTTAATCAATACTTTTTCATGTACCGGTTCGGGTCTTTTTCGAACATTTCGCTGCACATCTGACAGCACAAATGAAAAGATTGGCCGTTAACTTTCTTAATTGCATACTCCTGTTTTTTATGCAATTTCTTCTTGCAAACTGGGTCTATATAATGCATATATTATAGCTTTATTGATTATAAACAGCAAAAAGCGGACGTATTTATCCGCCAGTTTGCCTATTGATTACAGCTGTTGACTTGGGGTGTTTGGCCTGAAATTCATCATGCTTCCGCCATTGCCGCCCATCATGCCTGCTCCTCGAAAATTTCCAGAGGTTGCTCCTTGATTGGCATCATTCTCATCTCCATCGTTGCCGAGCATTGGACAATTGACATTGTACTTTTTCATGAGATCGGACATTTCGTTATAAAATTGCCCCGAATTGGGTATATTTCCCATCATGCCGTTGAAATTTTCATTCGGATTTGCATTGTTTGCATTGTTGGTTTGAGCGTTTGCCGGAGAAAGGCCAGTGGTAAAACCTACACCTATGATTAGAGCTAACATGCCTAGGCCTGTGAATATTTTGTAAGCGAATTTATTGTTTTTCATAAATTTAAAATTAATTATTAAATGCTCTTTCGAGCTTGGTCTTTTGAGCTCATTGACCTTTCTAATAAGTATTACCGGCGACCAAATAATTAATTTCACTTTCTAACTTTTCCGTATTTTAATACCCTTTTACGGACCGATTAAACAGCCATGCCAAAATCCATCCAGCTAAGTAAGTGTAAAGTATGACCTGTCCCAGACCGCCAATAAAAGAGCCGAGAGTTACGTTCATCCCTCTTGGCAGAGCTTCCAGATTCATGATGTGCGTCAGCCAGCCAAGCAGTCGGCTGGAAAAACCCGGAAACAGCGTAACAAAGGCGGTGCAAATTGTATAAACAAATCCGGAAGTCAACGATAATTCCCAAGCAAATTTTTTGGAATTTATTTTGATCATAGGATTAATTATTCTTATTTTTTATTATTTTGACCATGTTTATGGCTTTCATTGCCATGCCCGCCATGAAACAGCATTCCTACATGTACGCCAATGAAAAGCAAAACAAAAATCAGCCATGGCCAATTTGATCCAATGGCGAATCCACCAAGTCCAGAAGATATGGCGATAAATGCGATCGGCAACAAAAGGCAACCGGCAACCATCCACCACATCATGCTTGAATTATGATTATTGTTATTTTTCATACTTTTTATACCTAAAATTAAATATTTTCAACTGTTTCAATTAAATCAAGTCTATTACCGATTTCAATTTCCCTTCGATCTCTATGGCAATATTTATCAATTCAGGCGATTCTACAATAGACATAGCTACACTTGGCATAATCGCTGATGCAAACACTTTATTTCCGTCTTGGTAAACTGCAATGTTACATGGCAGCAAAAGACCAATATCAATTTCTGCCTTAATAGCCTCGTAGGCATGCTTCGGGCTGCAGGCCCCAAGGATAACGTATTTGCCCATAACCGCATTAATTTTCTTGTTCAAAGCACCACTTATATCCAGCTCCATTAAAACTCCAAAATCCTGAGCGTCTAGTGCTTCTTTAGTTTTCTGAAGCGCTTCATCAAACGGTAATGTCAGTTGTTTTTTATAAAAATACGGCATATTAATTGGAAATACTTTTCTTTTTTTCTTCGTATTCTTTTTTGGGAATTTCGCCCTTGGCGTAACGTTCGTTTAAAATGGCAATTGATCTGTCTTCGTCTTTCCTGACAGCATGATCGCTATAACCGGCACCCCTGATCAGGGCCACGATGCCCCAGATGACTAAACCCCAAAAGAGAACCATAAAAATCCAGCCGAAACCGAACATACCCTCAAAACCTAAATTATAAAAATCTCCCATCATATGTTTAATTTAATAGTTATATTAAGTAATACAAACCAGCTCTAATTAAATTTCAGCTAACCTATTAACTATTTTACAAATGAATTCTTAAATTTCAATTAACTGCTTTTCAGCTCTTTTTAACAGTACGGCATTAGTGGCCACAATTATTGAAGAGATGCTCATGAGCAAAGCTGCTATTTCCGGCCTTAGAATTATGCCATAAGCCGGATACAGAACGCCGGCCGCAATCGGCACGGCTAAGATGTTGTAAATTGAAGCCCAGAATAGATTCTGTTTCATTTTTGCAACTGTTGCCTTGCTTAATCGTATTGCTCGCAAAACATCCGCCGGATCGGATTTCATTAAGACCACATTGGCGGTTTCCACGGCCACGTCCGTACCCGCTCCGATCGCTATTCCAATGTCGGCCTGAGCCAAAGCCGGAGCGTCGTTTATGCCATCACCGACCATGGCTGTAAATTTGCCCTCGGCTTGCAATTTTTTGACATAATTCGCCTTCTCTTCCGGCAAAACCTCGGCAAATATCCGATTTATCCCCAATTGTGAGCCGATCGACTCTGCGGTCATTTTATTGTCACCGGTCAGCATAGCCACCTCTATGCCTAATTCTTTCAAACTTTTCACTGCCTTCTTGGCAGTTTCTCTTGGCGAATCAGCTACTGCTACAACGCCAGCAATCTTATTATCCACCGCAATAATTATGAGAGTTTTCCCTTTATTTAACAAAGCGTTTATTTGATTTTTCAAAGGATCTATATCTACTCCTCTATCCTTCATCAGCTTCACCGTTCCGGCTAAAATGGATTTGCCGTCAACCTCGGCTTCCACGCCATGGCCGGAGATCGCATTAAATTTTTCAACATTTGCCGATAGGTCTATTTTTCTTTTTTCCGCCTCATCTAGCAATGCTTTGCTCAAAGGATGCCCTGCCTTAGTTTCAGCCGATGATGCCAGCCTAATCAATTCTTCTTCTGAAAAACCTTGGATAACAGCTACATCCGTTACTTTGGGCTTGCCTTCAGTTAAGGTGCCGGTCTTGTCAAATACTATCGCTTGAATCTTGGAAACTTGCTCTAACGTCGGTGCATCTTTAATTAAAATATTATGTTTCGCTCCCAATCCAGTTCCAACCGCCACCGCAGTAGGCGTGGCCAGTCCAAGGGCATCAGGACAAGCGATTACTACGGTTGAAATGGCAAATGTCAGAGCAAAAAGCATAGACTCCCCCATTGCAAAATACCAAACCAAAAAGGTAATTATCCCTCCGCCGACCGCTAAGATAATCAAATAAACTGAAAATTTGTCAGCCAGCTTTTGTCCCGGAGCTTTGGAATTTTGGGCTGTTTCTACTAACTTCACGATTTGCGACAAAACTGTATCACCTCCGACTTTGACCGCTTTAAATTTAACCGAACCAGTCTGGTTTATAGATCCGCCGATAACTTTATTGCCTGTCGTTTTTGCCACCGGCAATGATTCGCCGGTAACCAGTGATTCATCGATAGTAGTTTCGCCCTCGATAATTTCTCCGTCAACAGCAACTTTATCTCCGGGCTTTAAGATTACAATATCACCAACCTGAACTTCAGCAGTCGGAATAAGTACTTCTTTGCCATTTCTTTCCACTCTTGCCTGCGTGGGGATGAGGGCAAAGAGTGCGGCTAAAGCATCTGTCGTACCTCTTCGTGATTTCATTTCCATCCAATGCCCGAACAAGACGAAAGTAGTAAGCATGGCAGCCGCTTCGTAAAATGAGTCTTTCGATCCGGTGAAGGTTAAAATAATACTGAATAAATATGAGGCTGTAATGCTAATGGCAATCAGCACTGCCATATTTAAAATCTTTTTCTGTAAAGCCTTGAAGCTAGAATAAATAAAAATCCACCCCGCGTAAAAAAATACCGGAGTGGTAAGTACGAATAATATCCATTGGACTGAAATAGGCGCGGGTAGATTAAAACCTAGTATTTTTTCTCCGAGCGGAGAATAAGCGATGATTGGCAAAGTGAAGATGAGAGAAAAATAAAACTTGCGGCGGATGTCTTCTTCCATAAGCCGTGCCATTTCACGCCCGGCTAGGCCTTTATGCTCCATGCCCATCGTCATGGTCATGCTCATTTTAAATTTTCCCCACCAAGTCATCTTGGATGAATCTTTCATTATGTGATGCGCATGCTTGTCTTCAGCTTTTATTATTGGTTGCTCGTGGTTTTCAGGATGCTCATGATGAGTGTGGCCGCCATGGTCTTCTTTTTTATTTTCCATGGGAATCATTTCCATCCCGCATTTCGGACAATTTCCCGGTTTGTCCGAAGTTATGTCAGGATGCATTTGGCATTGGTATGTCATAGATTAAAATTTAATAAAGTAGTATATTACTTTATTATAACATTTTTTAAAATTAAACCTAAGCCTAGTAGACCCTAGAATAACTTTACATATCTAAATTATGTCCATGCCAGAAAGAAAACAGGTAAAAATAAAGGGTTTTATAGCGGATCATATTAAAAAGAATGGATACCCCCTCTTTAAAGGTAGAAGAAATACTTTAAATAATTATTACAAACTAAAAAATTAAAATTTAAACTTTAATTTCTTAACTTTCAAATTTATATAAACTCAATCCATTAACCACAACAATCAGAGTCACTCCAACATCGGCAAAGATGGCCAGCGATAGATTACTCATACCCGCTAAGGCTAAACCTAAAAAGATAAATTTAGTACCCAGGGCGAAATAAGTATTAAACTTGATTTTATTAACCGTTTTTCGACTTAAGCTAACTAAAAACGGAATTAATTTTAAATCATCATTCATTAAGGCTATATCAGCGCTCTCAATAGCAATATCAGAACCAAGTGAACCCATTGCAATCCCCACACTCGCGCTAGCTAGGGACGGCGCATCATTGACACCATCACCAACAACAGCTAATTTTATGTTTTTACTAGATTTTTCTTCTACAATCTTAGCCTTATCTTCTGGTAGCTTTTCCGAATATATTTCAGTAATCCCTAATTTTTTAGCAATAAAATTAGCCGCACCATTATTATCGCCTGTTACCATATAACTACGAACATTCAAATCTTTTAATTTATCAATGGTAAATTTGGAATCGCTTTTAATTTTATCGGCTAATGCAATCAAGCCTTTTATTTTTTTAGAGTCTCCAAGGAACACTACTGTCTTTCCCTGTTGTTCCAAACGATTCTTTTCTTGGATCATAATACTCTCAATTTTTACACCAGCAATCTGATTTTCAATTAAATCAATTTTACCTAAGCAATGTTTAATATCAGTGCAAACCAAACAATCCCCAATAACGCCTCGCCCCTGCAGTGATTGAAAATTTTTAAAACCATGTACCGGCATTTCTTTATTATTAGCTTCTTCAACAATACTTTGAGAAAGTGGATGTTCGGAAAATAAACCTAAGCCGGCCGAACAACTTAATACCTCTTCTTTAGTAAAACCGTTAAACGGGATAACATCAGTTACTTCGGGCTTACCGATAGTAAGCGTCTTGGTTTTATCGAACCCAATTTCTGTAATTGAGGCGAGATTCTCAATAACTTTTCCACCCTTGATTAAAATACCTCTTTGGCTGGCATTACCTAAAGCGGAAAAGATAGAAATTGGAGTTGAGATGACCAGAGCGCAAGGACAGGAAATAAGCAAAATAGTTAACGATTGTATTAACCAAAATTGAACCAAGCCATGGAAAAATACAACCGGTATAAAAAACAACAAAATTGCTAACACAGTAACGGTGGGCGTATAATAACGAGCAAATTTTTCAATAAACTTTTGAGAATCAGCTTTTTTCTTGACCGCTTCTCCGGTTAATTGAATAATTTTATTTAAAGTTGAATCTTTAGATTCTTTTAAGACTTTAACTTCTAAATAACCACTGGTATTAACTGAACCGGCATAAACCAAACTACCGATTAGCTTACTTTTAGGCAGCGGCTCACCGGTAATCATCGACTCATCGACCAAACTATCGCCCATCATAATTTCACCATCTAGACCGATTTTATCACCGGGTCTAATAATTGTAATATCGCCGATTTTAATTTCCTCAATCGCCACTTTTTTATTGCCAAGTTTTAGCTCGGCCGTCTTCGGAGAATTAGTTATGAGGTTTTCTAAGGCTATTTGACTACGTTTAACGCCATATTCTTCAAGCGCTTCGCCTAAGCCAAATAAAACTACAATTACAGCCGCTTCTTCAAATTTCTGCAGAACAATAGCACCAATAATAGCAATGGTCATTAACAAGTTGATGTCAGAAAAATTGAGTTTAAATAAACTTTTTACTCCGCTAACAAAAATACCTCGGCCAAAAACCAGAATTATACCTATAAATACAGGCAGTTTAAACCATAAACTTAAATCAACAGAAAATAGTGATAAACCCTCTAAGGGTATAATAAACACCAAAGCCGCAACTAGCCACCAAATTTTATCATATTCAGATTTTGTTTTGTTTTTATGTTCACTTGAACAACTGCAATTATCGCAACTATCCATATATTTAGAATAAAATAAATTTATTTAGCATGCTTTTGTATACACGATATGGTTTTGGGCCAACTAAGCCCTTGCCATTGATAAACACGGTTGGCGTTCCATACAAATGAGTTTTTCGCAGTTGTGTAATTTGGTCATTAACCAATTTTTTGATTTCTGGATTTTGAGCACAATCGTTAACTTTTTTTACATCAAAATCAAAATTTCTTAATATAGTATTTATATATTCTGATTGATAAATTTCAACCTTGTCTACCGTAAATAAATAATCGTTAAATGCCCAAAATCTATCTCCATAGTCTTTATAAACACAATAGCCAATTTCCGATAAAAAGTTAGTATTTTCTTTAGCCGGATAATGAGCGAATATGTAGTTAGTTTTTTTCTCTCTAACTAGTTTCTGAATATCAGAATATGCTTTTCTGGTATAATCACATTCATAACAACCGATCAATACAACCGTATTTTTTGAACCAATGTTCTTTGTTGGGAATGTTGATAAATCAATATTTTCTAAAGTTACATTTTTTTCCGTTTTTTCTTCAACTCCGCATTGTTGGTTAATATCTGTTACTTTATTATTTTCACCCTTTGGATCAAAGGCACAAAATCCGGATTGATTTAATCCGTTACAGCTACCATAAATATAATAGTTATAGCCGCCTTTTACTACCCAAAAAGTACTACCAATCATAAGAATAAAAAACACCCAAGAAAAAACCTCAAAATGTTTGTTTGTAATCCGCGCAAGAAATATTGATCTATTCAACAGTCTTCCGATAATTCGATTTTTTATTTTTTCTTTGAAACCAGTATTACAAGGACGGAATGTTACTCGTCTAAATACGCAGTCGAGCGCTTCCTTGGCTAACGCCCGATGTGTGGCGCTGAATATTCCCAAAATGGAAAATATTATTAGTGAAATTATACATATCATATTTTTATCTTATTTTTCATGTTTTGAAGCATTTTATTAAAATTATCTCTATCATTAGCGTTAATCGGCTTTCCTGGAGGCAATATCTCTTGTGCGGGATTTATATTAACACCGTTTTTTGACATTTCCAAATGCAAGTGCGGTCCAGTGGAAAATCCGGTGGATCCAACATAACCAATTACCTGGCCCTGGCTCACACGTTCACCTTTTTTGACTAGTATTTTTGATTGATGAGCATAAAGAGTTGAGTAAACACCATCATGCTTAATTTTAGTCATATTACCATAACCAACCGTACTCCAGCCAGCAGACACAACGACGCCATCGCCAACCGCCCTGATTGGCGTTCCAGCCGAGGCGACATAATCAACAGCTTGATGTTTTGTTGCTAAACCAAACTTATCAACATACCTCTTGCCCAAAGTAAAGGGCGATGAAATATATTTGAATGACAAGGGCGCACGCAAGAACTTTTTTTGCACTGCATTACCATTCTCGTCATAATAGTCATAACCACCAGCAGAAGTTTTGTAATAAAAAGATTGATGCAATTTTTCGCCATTCAAATAAGCACCAGCCAAAACCCGCCCGGGCATCACATATTTTCCGTCACGATAGCGTTCTTCATAGATAAATTTGTATCTATCTCCTTCTCGCGGGTCATTAGCAAAATCAATGCTGTATTCCAAGCTTTCGGCGAACTGAATAACAGCTTTTTCGTCGGCGCCCTGCTTTAACGCTGATTCATAGAGAGATCCGTCCAGCTGCCCCTCAACCACCTTTTCCCTGATTTCGTAATCAATCGCATTAATTCTCGATTGCCAATTTTCATTATTTTCTCGACTGATTATCAACTCCCGTTCGTCGTCAATATTATAAATTATCTTAACCAAATTATCATTCTCATCTCTATTAAAAATAAATTCGTGGCCAATTTTTAAATCAGCGAAATCATAAACTGATTTGACTTTTTCATAAAGATCAAGAGCCTGTTTTTCGTCTATACCAGCCCTTAAAGCAATCACACTAAAAACATCACCTTCTTCAACCTTAATTCTAAGTTCTCTGGCCTTATTTTCCGGCCCTTTTTCCTTGACCGCCGTGACTTTCGAATTAGCTTTATTTATCGGATCGCTGTATGCTTCGTCCTTAAGAATAAAGACTGATATAGGAATTATTAAGACAACCAATATAATATATAATCTTTTTCTATTCATATCTAAAGTATCTTTAATATTAACTCTAAGTTTTTCAAGAAAATATCAGCCTCATCCAAGGTATTATAAAAATACAGCGATACCCGGGCAGAATTGAATATTTTTTTGTCATTGAACCAAGAATGAACGCAGTGTTGCCCTGATCGAATCATGACATTCGCCATCTCATCAAGCATTAAAGCGAACTTATGCATATCAACGCCATCGATGTAAAAAGAAATAACACCAGAGCGCAAAGCCGGGTCTACTGGGCCAATAATCTTAATCTTCGGCCACTTTCTCAAGACGTCTGTAATATAACTGTTTAATTTCAATTCCTGCTCTTTTATTTTATCATACCCGATTATTTCAATATATTTAGCTGCCTCAACTAGACCGATTATACCGGCGTAATCCTGTAATCCAGCTTCAAATTTCTCCGGCGCTTTAAGCATTTTATAATCAGTATAAGTCGAATATTCAACCGTATTACCACCCACCATAAATGGTTCGAGTGTTTCCAATAAATCATGCTTGGCATAAAACACTCCCGTGCCAGTTGGCCCAAGCATTTTATGACCAGAAAACGCTAAAAAATCTACGTCCAAATCTTTGACATCGACTTTCTGATGCGCCACGCCTTGCGCGGCATCCAAAAAAACTAAGGCTCCATGTTCATGAGCAGTCCTAATTATTTCCTTAGCCGGAATTGTTGTACCATCTAGATTAGAGGTTAATACCATGGCCACCAATTTGACTCCATTTATATTTTCATTGTAACTATCAAGATCAAATGTCCCATCCTCTTTTGACTTAATTATTTGATGTTTAATACCCTTCTTTTTAACAAGCGCCTGCCATGGAACTAAATTTGAATTATGTTCCTTGTCGGTAGCCAATACGATGTCGCCAGCCTTAAAGTCAAAAGAATTAGCCAATAGATTTATGCCCTCAGTCGTATTTCTGGTAAAAATGATTTCATTTTCATTAGCATTGATAAAACGTGCAATGGAGATTCTTGCTTCCTTAACCTTTTGAGTTACTATCTCTCCTAATTTATGATGGCTCCGGCCGGCACAAGCTGGATATTCATAATAATATTCATCCATTGCCTCAATTACTTGTCGAGGCTTTAAACTCATGCAAGCATTATCAAAATAAACAATTTTTTTGCCTTTTATTTCTTTGCTCAATATCGGAAAGTCATGTTGTATTTTTTCCATATCCATATTTAACCGACTAAAAATTAATGCTTGCCACAACCGCAACCACTGCCCTTAGCGGCTCCACAACTAGGACTGCCACAATTGCCATTGCAACCACCGTTCGGCAAATCATTAATTGAGTTGGTTGATGCCATTCCAGATGGCCGTGAACCATCTTCGGTTATTACAAACTTACCCCAAACCATTCTCATCCCACAAGAAAATCTGATTTCATTCTCACCATAGGGAACTGAAAATTCAATAACATTTTTTCCAACCTCCAAGCTTTTCTTTATTCCTAATGATTCAATCATAATCTCATTAGTACAGCCGGTCATCTGCTTAACATCTATATTCCAGCGCACGGGAATTCCCTTTTTGATATAAATTACATTCGGACTATAGCCGTCATAAGTGAGATCCATAGACGCCTCCTGAAATTTACTTTTATCAACCAAAGCGATGTTACTTGAGCCTGTAGAATTAACAGGTTTAACAAAACCAAAACCGTTAAACGCAAAAGCGAATAGTGCTATCACCATTAAAGCTAGTGAAATATAAACAAGCTTAGAGTTACCCGCGCTCGCCCTTTCAACTATTTGATGGAGGCCTCCGACAAATATTTTTTTAATTTTATTCATCATACTATTAACAATTTATCCTAATCAATCAGTCGGGGAACAACTCGCCCGACTGATTGAAATTATATTATTATTGACCGCAACCAGCACCCCCGGAGCCGCCTGATGGCGCCACCCCTGCACCAAATCCTGGAGTTGGCGAATCGCTGGTTAACTCAGTTGAACATTCCTTTGGAGGGTTATTAAAAGCCGAGCAAATCGACTTTAACAAGCTCTTACTATCCCGGCCACTATTACTTTGTGCACCATTAATGACTAAGGTCGGAGAACCTCCTACGTTATATTTTTCATTATCAGCTTTAAAAATTTCAAATCCGGCATAACTACCTTTAAAGCCAGTCTTATTATTGAAATTTTCAAGTACTTTAAACTCTTTATCTGTTTTTGCGACACAACCATTTAACTTATTCTTGTCAATTTTGGCATTACTAAGGCAACTCTCAACACCGCTATCACCATCTTTAGTAAAACATCCTAAATATACCATATACTTATCAGATTGTTCCTTTTGGATACAGTACTGGCTCAATTGTTCTTTGAGCTCCTTTTCGCCATGCATAGCGTAATCATTAAACTTGATTTTGAAATCAATCTTGTCTCCCAAGGCCTTTACCACCGGGATAATTCCTTTTTCCATTTGCAAACCATATGGGCAATGACTCATAACAAAAAGTTCAATCACCGGCTTATCTGATTTTTTTTCAACATTATCAACTACCGGGCTTGAATCCGTGCCCCCTTTTTTTACATCGCTCTCAGTATTCTTACCTTCAGAAATATCCATGGCCTGCGGAAAGAATCTTTTACCGTCCTTAGAAATATACGAAGGAATCTTCTGTCCGTTATATTCAACCTCTAGCTTATACATATCGCCCTCTCGACCGACAACACTAACCGTCGCCTTGCCTTGCTGTATTAATTCCGTATTTACATAGTCGGTTGCCCTTGTTTCAATGTCTTGCTCTGAAAGCCATAATGTTTTTTCTTTCTGAGCATTAACGGAATATACTACAAATCCTGCAATGCTCGCTAATATTATCCCAGCCAGTAAACCAGTTAATACTTGTTTATTTAATATTGTTTTGTTCATAAAATTTATTAATATTTAGCCAATTAAAAACCGCCAGAGTAATAAAAAGGCAGTTTAAAACTAAAATATTAATAAATTTTTGGGTGTAATACGCCCTTGGCAAACAGATCAATTAATATGTTATACCTGGAAGAGTAATTTCTGATAAGCGCTTTAAATCGCAAACAGAACTGCAATAATAGCGAACTGCGATTAAGCAATAAGACAAAAATAAAAAGTAAAAGAGTCAACTGAATCAAGATCTGGTTATCTCTAACTATGACCATTAAAAAACTGCCTCTTTCCTCTAAATGGCCGCTAACGTCCTCGTTAATGCAATTTCCATCGCTACATACCTGGTTTTGTAGTGCAAAAAAACAACCATCAGGTAAACAAACTTGCTGGTTACTTATAATAACAAAAAGAGATGCTATTACAGATAAAATTGTGGTAATATAAAATTTTTTCATTATATCTTTATTTTCTACAACTTTAAATTTACTATTCCGCCTGCCCGCATTTTCATATAAATTCTAGCACTTTTTATGAAAAATACCAAGGGTTACCGTAATAAAGTTTATACAAAACTAGAGTTTTTTATAAACAAAAATAGATCCTAAATAAACCCTATTTTTAAGTACCTCGTGCTAACACGATGTTGCGGATGAGGTGATTTATCGCCCTCGCCTCGCCCCATAATGGGCGAGGCTCACTTGTCCAAACTAAATAATCCGGGATTCGGTCACGGTCGCTAAGCCTCGCTTCCTCGCTCCGCTCGTTGCTCGCTAAGCGCCCCGACCCGGCCTCGGCGGCGCACAAGTGCGCATCGCCTCCGGCTTTCGAATCCCTGCTCAATTCAACATTAATAAAAATAAGCTCACGCAGGTGAGCTTATTTTTATTAGCGGAGAGAGAGGGATTCGAACCCTCGAAGGCTTTGACACCTTACCCGCTTTCCAAGCGAGCGCAATCGACCACTATGCGACCTCTCCAATTAAAGAGCGGATTAAACCGCTCTAATATTCAAATTTTATTTTTTATTTAACCTCCACCGGCAGTTGGTTTAACTGTCTATCAATAACCGCTCTCAAGCCTTCAATAGCATCATCATTAGAATCGACAAAATCGCTATAAGGTCGAGCACCAATTATCATTTCATTTCCCACAAAAATTGTTGGCGCGCCTAAAACTAAATTTTTATCGGCCTCGGCCATCACTGCCTCCAATTTTACGGATTTTTCCTCATTAGTCAAGCAGGCATTAAAAGCGCTTTCATCTAAGCCGAGTTGAGTCGCGTAAGGACCAAACCCGCCAGCCACTAGGCTCCCTTCCTTGGCAGCGTTTAAAATTAAATCACGCATTTCCGTAAATTTATCAGCATCCGCTGCACACATCAAAGCTAAGGCTCCTTCGCGCGAAATATTATTGCCGACGGTCACAAAAGGTCTAATCACTACCGCCAATTTATCGCCGGACTCGGAAATTATTCTTTTTAAAGTCGTAGCGAGCTCGGCACTATAAGGGCTAGCATAATCTTCATAGACAAAGATGGCTAGCGGCGCTGTTGGCTCGCCAATAATATTATCATCAGCTGCTAAATTTAAAATTTCCCCCACTGGCTCATAACTGCTGGTCTTGGCGCCAGCTATGGCTTGGTAAGGATCACCCGTTACCATTTCTGTTTTTGGCTTACGGCTGCTAATGAATGCTAAGGCGGTGGCCGTAATGATTAACAGGGCGGCGAGTAGATACCAAATCTTTTTTGTGTTTGTCATACAAATATTTTTTATCTTATAAAATTTAAACTAAAAACTCGGAAATCTTAAACAGCATTTCCTCTTGAAAGCGCGCGCCGATTAACTGCGCTCCTAACGGCATATCGCCCCCGTCTTTTACTTTAACTGTCCCCGCCGGAATAGAAATTGCCGGCAAGCCTGATAGACTCGCGCCGGTTACAAAAATATCTTCCAAATACATTGCTAGTGGATCGTTTGATTTTTCACCGATTTTAAAAGCTCCATGAGGCACAGTCGGCGTTAATAAGACATCAACTTTTTTGAAGGCTTGATTAAAATCGTTGATGATTAAAGTGCGGACTGTCTGGGCTTTCTTATAATAAGCATCATAATAACCGGCTGATAAAGTATAGGTGCCGAGCATAATTCTTCTTTTGGCTTCCGGACCGAAACCGGCGCCGCGACTTTTCTTATAAAACTCTTGCAAGTTCTGAGCCTCTTCATCTTTCAAGCCCCAGCCGATACCGTCAAAGCGCGCCAAATTGGAACTAATTTCTGATGGCGTAATTATATAATAAACCGGGATGCCGTATTTAGTGTAAGGCAGGCTAACTTCTTTAATTTCTGCGCCCGCTTCTTTCAATCTGTCCGCTAAAGCCATCACGCGAGTTTTAATTTCCGGATTCAGTTCCGGTAAAAAATATTCTTTGGGCAAACCAACACGCAGACCGCTCAAAGTTTTGGCTTGTGAATCAATAATATTCTTTTGTGAATCAATAATTATTTTTTCCGGAGCGCTCGTGGCGTCTAATTCATCCTGACCGGCGATTGCTTTAAAAACTATTTCAGCATCTTCGGCCGTTTTGGCAATTGGACCAACAACGTCAGTAGAAGAAGTCATAGACAACAAACCAAAACGAGAAACACGGCCATAACTTGGCTTTAAACCGACCACGCCACAAAAACTGGAGGGCTGGCGAATAGAACCGCCGGTGTCCGAGGCGAGCGCAAATAAGCACATATTAGCCGCCACGGCTGCGGCTGAACCGCCGGAAGAACCGCCGGCAACGCGCGTTAAATCATAAGGGTTTTTAGTCGGGCCAAAGGCGGAATTTTCCGTAGAAGCGCCATGAGCAAATTCGTCCAAGTTAGTTTTACCCAGCATCACTGCCCCCGCTTCTTTAAGTTTGCGAACGACAGTCGCGTCATAGGGCGCCACATAATTTTCTAAGATCTTAGAAGCGGCAGTCGTCCGAATTCCCTTAGTCATTAAAATATCTTTACAAAGATAAGGAATGCCTAAAAGAGGGCCTTTTTCACCCTGTTTAAGCCGTTTATCAGCGGCTCTCGCGGCTTCCCTGGCTTCAGTGGCACAAACAGTCAGGCAGGCATGAATTTGTCCGTCTTGAGCCGCTATTTGCGCCAAACAGGCCTCAGTAATCTCCAAGGAAGTAGTTTTCCCGCTATCTAATAACTCACGCGCTTGTTTAATATTTAATTCGTTTAAATTCATACTAATTACTGCAAAACTCTTTTAACTTTAACATTACCGTTTTCCCGTTCGCTTTGGCTAAGAGAGGCTTCGGCTTCTTCTTGATTCCAAGGCTTAACCGTGTCTTCTCGAAAAACGTCCATTAAACCGCTGACTTGAGCGGTGGGCATAACTTTATCAGTTTTAACTTCATCCAGCATTTTGACATAATCCAAAATCGAACCGAGCTGATTGCGGTATTTTTCTTCTTCTTCCGCGCTGAGGTTCAGACGGGAAAGTTCGGCAATATGTTGGATTTCTTCTTTAGTTAACTGCATATTTTAAGATTATAGCTAGCCTATTCAATAATTTTTAAAAACTCCTCTTCATTTAAAATAGTAACTCCCAGTTCTTTAGCCTTATCATATTTAGAGCCGGAATTTTCTCCGGCGACAACATAATCGGTATTTTTTGTCACGCTTTCAGTGGTCTTGCCGCCTAATGCTCTTATTTTATCTTTTGCGGCATCACGTGTCAAACCAAGTAAAGAACCAGTGAGCACGAATATTTTGCCGGCTAATTTTGTTTGAACAGACTTATTTTTGCCAAATGCTTCAATAATTATTTTAACCCCGTTCCGTTCAAATTTTTTTAATAATTCTAAATTTTTTTCATCATGCCAAAAACTATAAATACTCTCGGCAACAACAGGACCGATATCCTCCATATTAGCTAAATCATCTCTGCTCTTTGATTGAAAAGTTGAAATTAGCGAACTAAGCGCTACTGCCTGTTTTTTTTCTGGATGCAAATTTTCAGCAATCATCACCGCTAGCGTCCGCGCCGTTTCCTCGCCCACGTGCCTAATTCCTAAACTATAAATAAAGCGGGCCAAGTCCAACTCGCGCTTAGCGTTGATTATCGCGATTACATTCTCCGCCTTCTTCTCGGCAAATCTTTCTAAACTTAATAAATCAGATTTCTTAGTTTCATCAATAGCATAAATATCGGCGGCGTCTTTAATTAAACCGGCGGCCATAAATTGTTCAATCAATTTCGGACCTAAGCCGTCAAAATCGGCCGCCCCGCGCGAAACAAAATGTTCTATCTGGCGCAAACTGACCGCAAAGCATTTTTTATTTAAACAGCGATAAGCCACCTCATCATCAACCTGTTCAACCTGGCCACCGCACATCGGGCAAGCTGCCGGCGGAGTGATTTTCTTTTCTTTTCCTGTGCGGAGATTTTTTAAAACCGAAATAACTTTAGGAATTACATCTCCGGAACGCTCAATTACGACCGTGTCTCCCAAGCGTAAATCCAAACGCTGAATCTCGTCAAAATTATGTAAAGTGGAACGGCTAATCGTAGCCCCGCCAACGGCCACCGGCTCTAAAATCGCGGTCGGCGTAAGCGCGCCCGTGCGCCCGACCTGCCAAACAATATCATTAACCTTGGTTGTCGCCTGCTCAGCCGGAAATTTATAAGCCATCATATAACGCGGGGCCTTCCCGACAACCCCCAGCGTCGGCCACATTTTTAAATTATTAGCCTTAACCACAATCCCGTCGATATCAAAAGCTAATTTTTCTCGACGCTCGCCAACACCATTAAAAAAAGTAAAAACCGCCTCTAAATTTTTACAGATATTATTATCCGCTAAAACCTTTAATCCCAAAAGACGCAACAAAGAATCGAGCTGTGATTTAGTAGCGACAACTTCCCCGCGTTCATAATTTCCCAGCAGCAAATCATAGGCATAAAAATCTAGATGACGTTCCGCGGTAATTTTAGAATCCAGTTGGCGGATAGAACCGGCAACCCCGTTTCGAGCGTTAGCTAAGAGCGGCTTTCCTAAAGACTCATATTTTTTATTCAAATCACGTAAAACTTTTTTAGTCATGATAGCTTCACCGCGCGCCTCAATAACTCCGTTATCCAATAAGTCAAAAATTATTTTAGTTTCGCGAGCCGAAAATTCCGCCGCTTTAAGTTCGGCCGTCGTCGGACGTCTTAAGACTAAAGGAATGCTTTGAATAGTTTTAACATTCGCCGTCACATTTTCGCCGGTCACTCCATCGCCGCGGGTCGCGGCTATTTGTAGTTGTCCGGACTCATAATGCAAGCTGATGGCCAAGCCGTCCAATTTCAATTCACAATAATATTCTTGATTCCAAGTTTGCTTTAAATAATTTTCATTTCGCTCTTGCCAAGCGCGCATATCACTTTCGGAAAAGGCATCAAACAAAGAAATCATCGGTCGCGAATGTTTGGTTTTAACGAACTTAGAAAGCGGTTTTCCGGCAACTCGCTGAGTCGGCGAATCCGAAGTAATCAAGTCCGGGTATTCATTTTCCAAAGAAAACAATTCATTCTTTAAGCTATCCAAAGCCGCCGGAGCTATTGTTTCCCGGTCTAAAACATGATAATTATAACGATGATAATTTATTTCATCTTTTAATTTTTCAATTCTGATTTTAGCGGCTTCTTTTTTCATATACTAAAATTATAACACAAAAACCCTGCTTTTGGCAGGGCTTTTTAAACTTCGGAAAGCTAATTTATTCGGCTGGAGTAGCGGCTGGAGTCTCGGCAGCGCCTGCGCCCTTAGTGGCATTGTTGATGAAAGTCACAATGTCGTTAACAGTCTGAGTGTTTTGATTAGTAGCTGTTTCCAATTGAGCTAAACGCGCGCTTTGGTTTCTTAAACTGGCGGTAAATTGCCAAAAAACCATTACCATAGCACCGAAGATGATTCCGACAATAAGCGGAAAAACAATTTCTTTTTTCATAGAATTATTATTGAGATCGTCTCCGGCAAACGCCTTGGTCGACGGTCTTTTTATATTTTTATTATTTAGTAGTGTTCTGGGCATTGATGTTGGCATTAAAGAAATTAACAATACTGGTAATTTTGGCGGAGTCTTGGCCAATAGTAGTTTGCAATTCCATCATTTTCTTGTCCATGCGATTTAAAGACACGTAAAAATAAGTTAACAGTCCGGCGAAAACTAAAATTAAGATAATTGCCGCCAGATTTCCAAGCATGTTTTTTTTCATATTCTAAGGATAAAGTTTAAAAGAAGAAGATTTCTCTACTTCTTTAAACTGTAAATTATTATCTAAATTTTATTATAGCAATTCTAAAAATTTCTGACAACCGCAATTATTTAACCACAATAATATGTCCTTGCGGTCCGGATTGCAAGCCGCCGCAAGCGGAACAGTAATAAATAAAATCACCATCTTGCAAAGCTTGGAATTCTAAAGACTTGGTTTCTCCTTGTTGAGGAGTTTGTTTCATATTATAACCGGAAAGCGTAAAATCGTAATTCTTATCAACAGCTGTAAATTCAATATGAACAGTATCGCCCTGATTAACAATTATTTTTTCCGGGATAAACTTATCGGCTTCCGCCTTAATGCTAAAAATTCTAATCTGAGCGGATGAACCTTCTACTACCGGCACGACGGCGGTTGGAACGGCAATTTGTTCTTTTAAATTATCGGGCACAACTGTTGTCATTGTCGGAACAATAACACCTTCTGGCACCGCCTTGCGATCATCAGTTTCTTCCCAGTCGCGCGGCGTGGACGAACTCTGAGAGGCGTCGGGCACAAATTGATTACCAACTTCAACAACTGGCGCAACCGGCTGATTACCAAATTTTAATTGCCAGATAATAAGCACTAACAAAGCCAAAATAAGGATAAGACCTAAAGCCAAAATAATTTTTTTCTTGTTATCCATAGTCTTATTTAACGTATTCGTACAAAATCTCAGAATCCTGATTAATAGTTTTCCAAGCAATACATTTTCCATCGGCGTCGCGCTCTAAAACTTGAATTCGCGCAGCTACGGGGATACCTAGCGTCTGTTTTTCCGTGTCATCCATAAATTCTACTTCCACTTTCTCCGCTTTAGGGTCGCCAGCAAAAGAATAGGTATTAGGATTAGCATTATTAACCAAAGCTTCCGGTTCCGGCGAAGCTACCGGTCCGGTGCTGACCGATTCTAAATTTTTTGGAGCTGCTAAATTAGGATTTTGCGAAGCGGATTTTTTTAAAAAAATTAAATACAGGATGGCCGCGATTGAAACCAACAAGACAAAGATAATAATCAGCTTTTTTTGATGGCTCATAATATTAAAGAGTTTTATTGCTCTAGATTATTTATTATATCAACGTCAGCGTTAATGACCTTGTAAGCCAAAACCACATTAGTCTCTTTATCACGCGCTAAAACCTGAACCCGAGTGCTGGTGCTGATACCCATGGCTTGTTTTTCTTCATCATTCATAAACTCCACCTTGAAATCAGCGCCCGCTTCTTTTTTCCAATCGATTGTTTCCGGTACCGGCACGGCGGATTGCGGAGTAGCGTTTTCATTAAACGCTTCCGTGTTTAATTCGTTATTTGAATTATTAGCCTCCTTCTTCCCCGCTAGTGCCAAAGCAACAGCGATAGCGACAATCACTATGCCGACAACCGCCATTAAAATTGTTTTTTTATTATTCATAATAATATTATTTTAATTTATTGATTTAGATTAATAATATCGGACTCGGAGCGGATAATTTTATAGGCCTCAACCTTGCCGTCAGCATCTCGAGAGATGACTTGCAAATTTAATTGCGCGCCGAGCTTCATTTCCGCCTTCTCTTCACTAGTCATCATTTCCGGCACAAACTCCGAGGCCGGCTGAGCAGCTTCTTGGCTATCAATATCCCCTACCGAGTTCTGTTCGGTTGAAATATTAGCCGCTGGGGTATTCGTCGTTTTTTCCTTTAAACTAATATTCACTAAAAGATAAGCTAAAAAAATAAGCACTAACACAAAAATTAATAGCAAAATCTTTTTGATATTTTTCTTCATATTTTCCAGGGTATTATTTATCTAAGATATTATAATTATAGCAATTTCAGGCTCTAGGGTCAACAAAAAAGGACATCTTGGAAAGATGCCCTTAACTTATATTTTAGACTTTATCGCCTATTGTTTTATAAGTTTAATCGCCGTATTGCCGGCTTTAAGAAAGTAGATTCCGGGTTTTAAGCCGGCAGTAGAAACCCTGGTTAATCCAGGTTGTAAGCGCTGACTGGCTAAAACACGACCGCTAAGATCAACTATAGACGCGTCCACGTTTTGGAAGGAATTGATGTTCAACTCACTTACAAACGGATTTGGGAAAGCGCTAACCGGCGATTCTAAAGGATCTGCGATATTGGTTAAACCACCAATTTTCAAGACACTGTCTTGAGAAACGCACTTAATTGTGCGGGTGTGGTGATTGTAATACCTTTTATCATCCCCAAGCTTATAGCAATCGGTTGTAATTCTGTACTGAATTGAGTCGCCAACTTTAAGTTGGTTAATAAATTCAATATCTCCTAGCCAGCCGCTCGGATAACGCCAGCAAGACCAAGAACTTTTAAAACCATTTTCGGTTATATCAGTTTGGAAATAAGCTTCCTGGCCAGACTCGTTGTCAGCAAAGTAGAAATTAAATCCTAATTCTGTAGTATCATTGAAAACGAAAGGCAACTTAATATAATCAGGAATGGATAAAAATTCTACGATGATAGTTCCCGAACTAATGTTCGGGGTATTAATGAAGTAAGAAGCGGAGTACTTTTCTCCTGGAAGAATCGAAACGACGTCAAAGTCGTTATAAATCACTTGTTCATAAGCACCGTTTACCAGCACCTTATTGAACAATAACGAATTTTTAGCTCCAGCGAAGCTAGAAATAAAAATTACAACTGAAATCAATAACAATTTTTTCATGGTGCTAATTTTGAGGTGTGAGTGAATATCCCGGATAATCTCTAGTAATCCAGGAGAACTGAAAAATGTTGCCAACCCCGTTAGGATTAGGGCCGATAAGCTTCAAGCTGGGAATTAAAAATCCCATCTGCAGATACAATTCATCGTTAACGACGTCTCCGTGACCGGAAAAAATCAAGTCGCCGGTTTCTAAATCTAAAACTTTAACATTATTTTCACCATTAACGACGAAAATAAAATTGTAAGCGCGGAGAATCCCGTTGAAAGGAAAATCCTTGCTCTTGCCATATTTAGAAAACGGAAGCGGATAAGCCTCGATTTGAGAGCCGTCAGATAAATAAAACTCAACCCTTCCAACTTTGAATTTAAAGTCGGAAACGGTAATTGAATTATTGTTCAAAATCTTAGCGCCGAGGCTAGTGATTTCAAATAAATATTCGGTAGTATCGGTAATTGTCGCCGATTTTACAACTTCGGTATCCGGAAAATTATATTCCCTAACAAAAGTGTAAATATACAGACCCGTAGGGGTCGGGGTTTCAAATTCATTTTCTTCCCGACAACTTGTCAGAAAAAAGGTTGCCATTATGGCAACCAAGGCCAGTAACAATAAACTTTTTTTCATGACTGATATTTTTTGGTTTATAATAATTTTATTTTTAAAGATCGCAACTTTCAATTTTAATGCTAATATTATATAATATTTTTAAACATTTGTCAAATATAAAAGAAGTGGACATCAGAATCAACTTACTAATATTAAACAAAAAGGCATTAAATTAATGCCTTTTTATAACTATTTAAATACTAATTATTATTAGTAGCACTCGCAAGTCCCGTATGACTGGGCCACCCAATAACCGCACATGTCACAATAATATTGATCGCCCATACAACCCTGACAGTAGCCATAACCACCGTTACAATAGCCACCAGAATAACCGATAGAAGTACAGAAACTATTACCATATCCATAACAAGCGCTTTGATCCGAACAAACGTCGCCGCCACAATCCTGATAACAACCATATGGTCCTTCAGTGGCTGTATAACAAATGCCGTCGCCGCAATAACCACAATCTTTTACGCAACTAGATGCCGTTTCCCCGCTATCGCAAACGCCATTACCGCAACAAATTTCGGCGCAAGTTTTACAAACGGTATTAGAAAAAGTATATGAAACTTCACAGCCATTAGCTAAGCTGCCGTCACAATTACAATTTTGGCCACCTGAGCATTTAGCCGGATTACAGGAAGGATAAGGGCAGGAGGTCCAGCGGGTATTAGTACACCAACAGCTTGAAGCGGCAGTCGCTCCGGCAGAAGAGGTCATGTTAGTCGGACAAGCGGTTGCCGCCGCGATTCCGCCCGTACAATAGGAGCCGACTGGGCATTGAACGCAAGTTGTACCATTAATATAATAACCAGCATTACAAGAACAAGCTTCCCCGGTAATAGTTACGGAACCATCAAAACAAGTCGCCGTGGCAGAACAGGAGCCATTAGTAATTGTCCGGGTAACAGTTTGGGTACTGTTAGCGCCGCCACTTTCCAGGGCATTATAGGAATAACCGCCAGAGGAACCGGCGCTGCAGTTTAACATACAAACATAATAACAGCCATAGTTCGTTTGATACCAAGAACCGTTAGTAAAGCGATAGGTGGGAGCATAGCAGGTCGGAACTGTGCCCGCACCGGTAATCGTAATAACTCCGGTAGCACTGCAGTTAGCAGTTGCGCTTAAATAACCGCCGTCAGTATGATAACAAGCCGGTTTAGTCGCCGTTCCTGTAGAACCGTAAGCGATAGCTTGATAAGACCAGCCGCTTGTTGTGCCGGCTAAACATTGCGGGTTAACACAATCGTCAATAGTATCAGAACCGGCTGGAGAAACCTTGCCTCCAGTACAAGCGATTCTATCGGTTGATCCCGGACAATAGTAATTAGCAGTACAAGTTGAACAACTAGATGCTCCGGCGGCGCTATAAGTGCCGGCGGCGCAGGTTCCAGAAACCGCCGTGTTGCCGGTACTGCAATATGAAGAGCCAGATTCAGAACAAAAGGGACTGGCGGCGGGAGTTCCGGCCGCAAAAACAAATCTTTCAATCAAGACGGCACCAAAAGCCAGAATAAAGAATGAAAATATAATAATGGCCTTCTTCATAAAATTTTAATTATTTAGATATTGATTGTCGGTATAAGATGAGCCTGAATAATCATAATAATCAGCCGAACCGTCGCAATAAGATCCTGCCGGACAATTAGTGCAAGCTGCAGAGCTTGAACTGCCGCTGCTGGAATTATATTTACCGGCCGGACAATTATATTTAGTCCCGCCCAAACAATAGGCACCGGCCGGACAAGTCACACATAATTTATTACCGGAATGACAATAAGTATAATCAACCATCAGCCCTGATGGATAGCTCAAACTATCAACATAATAAGTTCCGGCCGGACAAACATAACAACTGGCCGCCGAGGTAGCATTACAATCAGAAGTTGTGGTTCCTGGACAAATATTTTGATGATTGTCAGTGCTGCCAGCCGGACAATACCAGCCGGCATAACAACCGCCATCGCAAGTACTGGAAGTATTACCATAGGTCCAGCCAGCATAACCGGCCGAACAACTCGCCTTTACACCGCCGCTACAATATGAACCTGGTTCGCATTGTGTTTGTCCGGTTCTAGTTGTCGAAGTCCCGCCGGTTGTGTAATACCCCGGGGAAACATTATAGCGACTATTATTATTGCAATAATACTGATTAGGTGAGACCTGATAACCGCAATCATAACAAGTTGAACCGCTTAAATATTGGCCTGCTGGACAATTACAGGTATCTACCGTACAAGTCGAATTAGTATAATTGCTAGGACTCCAACCACCGGAAGTACAAGTTTGAGTTTGGCTTGAACAAGTGGAACCGCAAGCAACCGTGGCCGTAGAATACATGGTGCGGGTACTAGCTGAAGAATACGAAGTGGCTGAATAATTATTCGGGCTCCAAGAACCAGATGACTGGCAGGTTTGAGTTTCAGAATAAAATCCATAAACACCACAACTATTAGTTGCGTCCGCATATCTGACTCTGGTACTCAAAGCCGGAGCCGAAGCGGCGGTATAGGTGCCATTAAATGAACCTGATGCTTGGCAGGTTTGAGTTTCGCTATAAGCGCCCCAAACGCCGCAAGCGGAAGTGGCAGCAGCATACATAGTGCGAGTGGTGTTAGAAGGTACGGAACTTAAAGCATAAGTTCCTGACCAAGAACCGGTGGATTGGCAAGTTTGACCTTCGCTATAATATCCATAGGTTCCGCAAGCAGAAGTCGCCGCCGCATAACGCGTGCGAGTACTGGCTGAAGGCGCAGAACTTAAAGTATAAGTGCCTGACCAAGAACCAGAAGCTTGGCAGGTTTGGCTTTCACTAGCAGAGCCATAGGTGCCGCAAGCGGAAGTGGCGGCCGCATACATTGTTCTAGTGCTGGCCGCAGGAGAGGAGCTTAAAGTATAAGTACCGGACCAAGAACCAGAAGCTTGGCAGGCTTGGCTTTCACTAGCAGAGCCATAGGTGCCGCAAGCGGAAGTGGCAGCAGCATACATCGTCCGCGTACTAGCTGAAGGCGCTGAAGTTAAAGTATAAGTGCCGTTAAAAGAACCAGATGCCTGACAGGTTTGAGTTTCGCTATTAGCGCCATAAGTACCGCAAGCGGAAGTAGCGGCGGCATAACGTGTGCGAGTGGTATTTGTTGGAACAGAAGCTAAAGAATAAGTACCATTCCAAACACCGGTTGCTTGGCAAGTTTGAGTTTCTTGAGCATAAGAATAAGTGCCGCAAGCAGAGCTCAAAGCGGCATACATAACCCGCGTTGCCCCTGGGGTACAACTACAGCTAGTGCCGCAATCGCCGCAAGTCGCGCAGGTCTCGCCATTATTACAAACGCCATCACCGCAACGCGATTCGCAGCCATCGGCGCAATTACTATTAATATTGAAATAACCGGCATTACAAGTGGCCGATTCTCCAGTAACCGTTACCGTGCCACTATTACAATTAGCCGTTCCCGAACAAGTTCCCTGCGTAACCGCTTTAGAAACAGCTTGGGTGAAGCCGTAATTGATATTAGAAAAAGTATAACCGTTGACCGTCCCGGCAGCACAATAAGACGCCGTACAGGCGGAAGCAGAAGTGGAGGCGGCAGGCGAGGTATATCCTGAAGTACAGGCCGTACAAGCGGCAGCGCTAGCGCCGTTAACACCAGCATTATAAGTATTAATTGGACAAGCCGTTTGGCTAGTGCCACCCGTGCAGTAATAACCGGCTCCGCAATTGCCACAAGTGGTATTTCCGGTAGTCGTATTATAATAACCAGCGGCGCAAGCAATACAGGCGGCCGCACTAGTTTGACCGGTTAAGGCGTTAGCTGTTCCCGCGGCGCAAGCAGTTTGAGTAGAGCTGGAACTGCCGGCTGGACAATAATAACCGGCGGCGCAAGTGCCAGCGATAATACCGCCAACACAGTATGAGCCGGCTGTACATTGAGCCTGCCCCGTTCTAGTTGTAGAGGTTCCTCCAGTAGTATAGTATCCATTCGTAACATCGAAACAAACCGCATCGGCACCGTCTGACCACTTAGCATCGGAACCGCAAGCGGTCTGAACGCCGCCCGTGCAATAATAACCGGCTCCACAAGCTGCTTGTCCGGTTCTAGTAGTGGAAGTACCGCCAGTAGTATAATAACCGGTTGAAACCGTAAAACAGGCCGCATCGCCACCGTCAGACCATTTATCATTGGCGCCGCAAGCAAAGCGGCGATAATCATTAGCTGGAGAATAATAACCGGCTTCTACTAACTGGCAAATCCCGTCACGATTACTATCATAATAACCGGCGGCGCAGGTATAAGAACCCGAAGGAGTAGAATTATAACCAACTGTACAAATACCGCTTGTCGCACTTACATTACCGGTAGCGCAACAATAACCATCGGAACAAGTTGTGCAAGTTGCCGAACCTGGAGCGCTGCTATAAGTACTAAAAGCGCAAGCTGATTGCGTGCCGTTAGTGCAATAGCTACCAGTGGCGCACTGTGTCTGTCCAGTTCTAGTGGTCGCTGTTCCGCCGGTTGTGTAATACCCCGCGGAAACCGTAAAGCAAGAAGCCTCGCCGCCATCAGACCATTTATCGTTGGCGCCGCAAGCATATTGTTGATAATCATTAACGGGAGAATAATAACCGGCTAAGGCCGCTTCGCAAATACCATCACGATTACTGTCATAATATCCGGCCGAACAAGTATAAGTGCCGGTTACAGCTGAATTATATCCGGCGGCACAAGCGTTACTGTTTATAGTGGTATTCCCTGTCCCGCAACAATAGCCGTCGCTGCAAAGATTTGAAGTTCCTGAAGTACAATAATAGGCATAGCCACATTGGGCTTGTCCGGTTCTAGTGGTCGCTGTTCCCCCGGTAGAATAATAGCCGGTGCTAACGGTCGAACGACTGCAGTCACCGACGCAATAGTTAGGATTACCGCCGCAAGCGACGCAAACACTCGCATTTAAATAATAACCCGCAGAACAAGCGCAACAACTAGCTAAAGTAATTTCTGCTGGTTTATGAGAAACAAAAACGTTCCACTCGTTCAGTGATTTAGTCGGAATAAAAAAATTCTTGGTCAGCGAACTATTAGAAACTACTTGGCAAATATCACCGGAAGCGCTAGGAACAGTAATTGATGCCCCGGAAGTATTTTTAGAAGCCACCCAACCGGTAGAAACCGTATTATAAGTTCCGGCGAAAGCGATAAGCGGTAAAAAAATAAAAGCCGCCGCCACTAAATAATTCTTAAATTTTGAAAAACGCTTAACCATACGAGTGGGTTTTAATTTTTGATTATCCCCTGTTATTTAGACAATTCTTTGACCTGAGCTTTAAGTGAATCGATTTCCGCTTGTTGCTCCTTGACTGCCTCAATCAATAAAGCAACTACATTGCCATATTTAACCGCTTTCAAGCCATCATTACCGGTAACTACTAATTCCGGAACTACTTTTTCAACCTCTTGAGCGATTAAACCAATTTCCGCTTGGCCGTCTTTTTTCCAATTGAAAGAAACCCCTTCCAAGGAATTAATTTTGTTCAACGCTCCCGAGAGTTGAACAACATTATCTTTTAATCTAGCATCGGAAGAATATAAAAATTCAGTCGCCGTCATCGAACCGGTAGAAACTAAATTGGCGCCATCATTAGTTAAGATGCTGCTTGCTTCCCAACCGCTAGCTCCATAACGCAAAGTTTGAGAACTGGTTCCATTTGGCAAACCACTGCCTAAATAGGCCGCTTCTACTGGTTTGTTAAAATTAATTAAAACCGCGCCAGCCGTTAGGACAACTAACAAACCAAAGGAAATTAATAATTTCTTGTACATATTTTTATTTTTAAATTAATAACAATTTAGTAGATAAACCAATTGGTGCCATTGCAATAAACCGGGGTAGCATTATTAGAATCAAGTTCAATCGTCGCTTGACCGGCAATTGTCGTCGCCCCTTCCGGATCAATAATAACTGAATAGGCGCCGCTAGTTTCATTAACAATAATAAAGGTGCGACCGGAAGCGCACAAAGCCGTCGGTAAAGTTACGGTTTGATTAGCCGTTAAAGAAGTATAAGCAATAATATAATCGGTCGCTAAGGCGGTGTAGTTGGCATTAGAAACGGCCGTTCTCTTATTAATAACGCCGCCGCCGATACTAATTGCCGAAGAAACTTCAGACAACAGACCTTGATATAAAGCGCCGGTGTTATCAACCGCCACATATTTATTACCGGCTCCGCCGAGTAAAGAATGAGTAGTAGCTAGAGTATTGCGCAAGGAGCCGACAATATCCAATTTCGCTGCTGGGTTAGTAATCCCGATGCCCACATTTCCGGTGTTATAATAAATTGATGTTCCGTTAGTCGTCCACTGGCTGGAAGAAAAGGCGGCACCATTAACTCTAAAGGCTCCGGTCACATTAACATCCCCAACGACATCTAATTTATACATCGGACTAGAAGTGCCGATGCCAATATTCCCGTTGGCAAATAAATTTCTGATATTCAAATCACGATAGGCACTCAAGGTTCCTGCTGTCGCGGTGACGCCGTCATAAATTTCTAAAGCGCCGGTAGTTGTTCTTCTCAAACCAACATCTTTAGTGCCGCTATAAGCAGTAGTACCTGACCAAGCTAACGGGAAATCTTTATTCAAATAAAGATAAGAAGAGGTAAAATAATAATTGCCAGATAAATCTAATAAATTAGGGATATAAACATTAGTATCGCCTGTTCTTTTTTGAATGGCCATACTGCCAGTCTCAGAATAAGTAGAAACCGAACCATCACTAGCAATTTCTACCGCCCGGCCATAAACTCCCCACAAGGTATAAGATAAATTACTATAGTTGGCGCTATAAGCGCTATCAACAGTAACCACTGAAGTTGAGGTGTAGCCGGTAATAATTCGACTCTCGCCATTAATTGTAAGACGTGAACCGAGCATGCTCGCTGAAAATTGAAAATTAGCAACCGGGTTAAGAATTGTGACCGTGGCACCGCTAGTACTAATACTTTGGTTAGAATTAGGATTGAACCATTTTTTAATATGATAAAGAGTGCTGACATTGCTATTACTAATAAAGGCGGTCGGGGTCATGGAAAATAAAGTTCCAGTATTATCCGCCATCACGATGGCTGTGCCCGCGCCGCCAAGACCTGTTACTGTTCCGGCTAAACTGCGAAAAGTTCCGGCAGGAATATCTAAAGTAGCCCCGGGGCTGCTATTGCCAATCCCCACATTACCAGCCGCAGTCACAAAAACTCCCTCATTGCCACCATCACCGGACAACCAGTAATTACCTAATCTAATATTTTGGGTGGCAATATGATCACCTAAATTATCGCCGCCAGTTGCTGTTCCGCAATCAGCCGTCTTAGCTAATAAATTTCCGGTCGCATCGACATAAACGCAGCGGTTTCCGCTTCCAGATAAAGCCGTGGAGATTTGGCCATTTAAATAACTGGTGCCCACAACTGATAATTTATGAACGGGATTAGTTATGCCAATTCCGACATTCCCCGCTCCGGCATCACCGTTATAGATAACACCGTTCTTAGTCCCGCCCCATAAACTAGTCGGGGAATAAGAACTAAAAAAAGCAGCCGTAGTTGTTGAATATAAGGTTCCGGAATTATCAGCCATAATCACGACATTGCCGGCCGCGCCCAAAAGTGGAAATTGAATACTACCGTTACCGATAAGGCCTGGGGTTGCACCAGGAACAACATGAAGTTTAGCTGTCGGGTTAGTTGTTCCAATCCCGAGATTTCCCAAATAAGTTAAGCGCATTCTTTCAGCAGCGCCTTGCATGTCATAAAATTGCCAGCCGTCGTAAGAATCAATCCGCATGGCGTTAGCACTCCGATATATTTTGACGTTGCTGTTGGTAAATAAAATCTGATTGCCGGTTGTGGCAAATAAAAGATTACCGTTGACAACTAATTTCTGAGTTGGCGTTGAAGTCCCAACCCCAACATTCCCTGCCATTCCAATATTAGTTCCATTCAAATTTAATTGCGCGCCGCTGGCGTTCTCTAAATACAAATTACCGGTATTAGTATAAATACCGCCAACCGGATTTCCTGAACGCGTAAACTGCAAGCCCCAATAACCATCCGGGACTTCAATTCTAACTTTTTCATTAGCGCCGACTACTCCGGTGCCAACACCAAAATTACCGCCGGTATAAATAGTGTCAGTGGTCGTTCCAAGACTGATTGATTTTGCTTGAACTTGAGTAATTACTCCGAACATAAAAAGGCCGGCCAAAGAAAAAATCAGCAGTGCCAGCCTGTTTTTGTTGTGTTTAGGATATGAGGAAATTAGCATAGAAATAATCCTCGTTTTAATTTTATGTTAGTCTATTTCCAACACAAAAACTAATTGTGTAAGTTATCTCTATTATAACATTTTTCAAAATATCAGGCAACGGGTTACAGCCCTTTAAAAACAAAAAACGCGAGCTGAGAAACTCGCGTCTTTTTGAACTATTTTCAAAGTCTATTTAACAATCATTTTACCGACTTCACCGGCCTCGGCATGACCCGGAGAAGCACAGCGGAAAGTATATTCGCCAGCGGTGGCTGGAGCATTAAAAGTAATTGCCTTTGTTTGTCCAGGGCCGACTAAAATCGCAATCGCCGCTAAACTTGGATCATCAAAAGCAATAACGTGAGAATAAGAATCAACTCCGGTTAAAGTAAAGGTGGTTGGAGCGCCAGCAGTAGTAGAGAATGAAGTTGGACTGAATTTATTGTTGCCAACACTAATACCGACAACATCCTTGGAAATTTCGTCCTTATTCAAAAATCCGGTTTGTTTAGGCGCGGTTTCTGTCATTGGCTGAGCGTTATTTTCTGTCATTTGGCCGCTAGCAGTCACGACTTTATTGTCCGCAGTAATTGGGTTAGCTCCAGGAACCACCACTTTAGCCCCTTCTAAATTGGCAACATTAGCTTCTTGCAAAGAAGCGGAGTTGATTGGGGTAGCAGCGTCTTGACCTTCTTGAGCGGTCTCGGCGGCGTTTTCTTCGTTAACCGCTGTTCCCTGATTATTATTAGTTGGCGCCTCATTCTTTTTGCTGGCTAACATTGCTATCACGATAATGACGACAACAAGTAAGACTGCAGCAAGAATAAGCACTAACTTGTTCGGCTTCTTAGCGCCGATGTTTGTGTTTTCTTGAGTCTCCATAAATTTAATAATTTAATTATATATTAATTATAGTCTTTTTTAATTTTTTATTCAATAACGAAACCCGCCTTTTCTTCTTGATCAAGCGCCTTGGTCGGCCAGTTTCTCCAATCAACGCGGCGACCGGATAAACGATAAGAAATTGTGGTTGCTTTATCGGCACGGAAAATAATTTTATTGCCCTCTATCTTATAATAAACTTGGGCGAAATTGCCATAAGGAGTAGCAATCACTTCGACATTATCAACCGAGAAATCAACCGTCTTCCGCCACACCCAGAGATCACTGCCTTTAGTTAAATTATCAAAATCAATAATATATTCCCGTTCGCCATCATCCGTTAACTTGTTAATTTTTACGCGGCCAACATATTCTTCCTTAACTCCACCGGCAATAGAAGATGCAAAAGTGGAATAATTTATCCCCTGAATATTATATAGAGGGTCAATCGTATTAACCGTTAATTTATTAACGTTGGTAATATTATTGCCGCCCATATTCAAGTTGCCACTTAAACTGCCGCCAGTGAGTGGTAAGTAGCTGCCGCTGCCGCCAATAAATCCGGCAGTGCTGGTCGCGTATAAATTACCGGCATTATCGGCCATCACCAAAACTTCGCCGCCGCCGCCGAGCAATGAATGGGTGGTCGCGAGAGTGTTGCGCAAAGTACCGGAGACATCTAATTTTGTTCCCGGGTTCGTTGTTCCGACGCCGACGTTGCCACCATTTGGATTAAGTAATAAAGAATAAGCCAAGCTTAAATCGGTTCTATTGGTCACCTGCAACCAGGCCCCGGAAGAACTGCCACCGTTTCCCATATCTAAAGTCACATTACCACCGGAGGCGGCCTGAATTCTTAGAGCACCATAGGTTTGAGTAGAGGTAGCGATTGTTTGCGGTAAGCCATAAGATCCTTGGTTAATATCTAATTTAGCTCCGGGAGTTGCAACGCCAAGTCCCACATTTCCAGTATCTCTATCTATGGCCATTCTAGTATTGACCATAGTGCCATTACCACTATTTAAATTAAAATAATTAGAACTTCCATTATAGAGAATACGAAATCCGTAAGTTCCGGCAGCTCCAAAAGCACCAGTTCCTTCTAACAAATCAATCAAAGTGGAAGTTGAATTTACATCGCCCGTTATCCGTAGTCCGGCGCCAGTATTTTTATATAATTCTAATTGGCTAATCGGATTAGTCGTTCCAATTCCAATATTCCCCGCCCCAGAATCACCATTCCAAATATTTCCATTTTTAGTTCCGCTCCATAAACTGGTGCCGCCACTCAGTAAAGACGCCGTACTAGTTGCATAAAGCGCGCCAGTATTATCGGCCATCACGACTACATCGCCCGCGCCGCCAAGCAAAGAATGAGTGGTGGCAAGAGTATTTAACGAAGTGCCGGCAACGTATAGTTTTGTGGTTGCGCTCACAATTCCAATACCAACATTTCCTCCATTATTAGCCATGGTAATGTTATCATTGGAGTAGGCTGTAAAGCGATTTCTGTTAGTACCGGTGGAATCTACGGTCGATAAAGAAAATCTTCCCGGTATAATACCTGAGCTAACTGTGCCATCAACAATTACATTAAATTGGGCGGCACGATTAGAAGCAGAACCGTCATAAGCGTAAAAATCAAACCAACCAATTGTATCCCCGCTAGCAACCGCTGTTTGAGCAGCGCTAGTACCGCGAGCGCGAAAAAATTCTATTCTAGAACCTTGCCAAGCGGTATCGGAGTAACTTTGGACTCTCATATTGGCATAAGAACCAGAATTAGTAGATATAATATCTCCCTGTGAAGCTCTAATAGAACCATTAACATCTAGTGGATAACCTGGATTAGTGAGTCCAATTCCGACACTGCCATCACCATCTAAGAATAAAGTATCTCTAGATGAACCGTTGCTCCAAGTCTTAAATAACAAATCTACATCATCTCCCCCCGGCAAATTAGATTCAACAACAGCTTCAGCCCCGGTTCCTACTCCCAATGTGCCGCCATGCCTAAATATAAAGCGTGTTTTATTGTTAGCTGTCCAGTTTGTACTACGAACAGCTATTGTCCCGGTACTAGCTTGGCTAACCTCCAAATTATAACCGGGATTAGTAGTTCCAATCCCAACATTCCCCGCCCCCGCATCGCCATTCCAGATATTAGCATTCTTAGTACCGCCCCAGAAATTAGTGCCACCACTAAAGCCGGCCGTACTCGTCGCATAAAGCGCGCCGGTATTATCAGCCATTACTAAAACGTTGCCAGCGCCGCCAAGCAAAGAGTGGGTAGTGGCTAAAGTATTTAATGAAGTGCCGGCAATATATAGTTTAGTTGTTGGATTAGTTGTCCCGATGCCAATGTTGCCGACAGGAGAAATCATCATAGCGGTTACATCCGTATCTCCAGTAGAACTTGTGTTATCCTTTGTCCTAAAAACCATGCCGCCGCGATAATTAGCAGAACTAAAGCCATATATTCCGGCGACATTAGAGGAATCCGCGCCGCCATTCCAGTTTCGTCTAAATGATAAACCAAAAGAAGCATTGGTGGCGGTAAATGATTCACCGGAAGACTCGTTTGAAACATTAGCAAAAATAGTCTGCAGATTTTGAAAAGGCGTATTGTTAACAGTTTGATTTCTAACTTCTAATTTAGCGGCTGGCGCAGTCGTTCCGATACCGACGTTGCCGTTAACATATAAATCAGCTGTGCTGCCGAACAAGGAATCGGTAGTACCAATACCAACTTTTTTATTAAATGAAAAATTACCCCAACCATCAAATATCAAATAACCGGGCTGACTATTATCACTTCTGGTTGCGCTAATTACAGTAGTTGTAGAATTACCTTCAAAATTTAACAAACCATTAGAAAAAGCGGTTCCAATACCAACATTTCCGCCAATTATCTGTAATTTATTTTGTGGATTAGTAGTTCCAATCCCCACATTCCCATCCTTTCTAATAACCATTTTAGCATCACTAGTAGAAGCATTCCCGGCATCAGCGGCATTATCTAAAGCAAAAATGAAATCTCCGCGGCCCCAATCTGAACCATCACCTTTAAAGAATAGTGCGCCTTTGGCATATTCATCGGTCGTTACCCCCGAATCAGCAAGACTAAATTGAATACCAGCACTTTGAGAGAGAGTATCTGCTCCGTTATTTCTTACCTGCAACTGAGTACCATCAATCCCCTGATTAATATCTAATTTTCTAAAAGGATTGGTGGTTCCCATACCAACATTATGGCCATAATTAGCATTCCAAATTTTTCCACCGGTTGTTCCTCCCCAAAGATTAGTTCCTCCGCCTAAAAACCCAGCGGTACTGGTTGCGTATAAATTACCGGAGTTATCAGCCATCACCAAAACTTCACCGGCACCGCCTAATAAGGAATGAGTAGTAGCCAGTGTGTTGCGCAGAGAACCAGAAACATCTAAAGCAGTTGTCGGATTAGTTAGCCCAATACCTAATCTTTTATTTTGAATTCCGCCAGTACCATTAGATTCAGAATAGGCGGTCATAATATTATCACCGTCAACCTTAAACGCATAACCTTCAGGAGTGCCGGAGGCTGCTCCGGAAGTAACAGGCATATCAACAAAAGATACCAAACCGGAATCCGGACTAAATTCAAAACTACCGATGTTTAAAGGCGCACCGACCTCAATCTGATTGCTGGCATTAACCTTAAACATATTAACCACTCCGGTACCGGCCGCGTTTTGTGCGGAAATCCAACCATTATTTAAAATTTGTAACAGCGTGGTCGGATTAGTAATCCCAATACCAACATTACCGCTCGTGCCGTTAACCATAAAATAAGATTGGCTTGGAGAGGCGGCATTAAAAATATTAAAATTCTTGGCGTTCGCTGCCGAAAAAGACAGCAAAAAACCGAGGGTAACTGTCAATATTATTTTGTAACTTTGCTGTCTCATGTTAACTTTGATTTTCCTTTTATTATAGCACAAAATATTTTATTCCAACGCTATCTTCCCTTCTCATAAAGACTGGTAACCTCTGCCGCTGATAGGGCGCGCTGATATATTTTCAAATTGGAAACTGAACCGTTAAAATAATAATTTCCTGCCGGATTACGACCAACATTAAAATTGTTTACAAAATTAAAAGCGGTATAGGCTTTTTGATGATTATAAACTCCATTAATATACATATTGGCATAAACGCCATCCATAGTTACTACAAAATGTGTCCAGGTAGTAGTTGCGTCGGTTGGACCAGCGCCCCAAGCACTATTTTGAGTGCCCATTTCCCAGTCACCGCCCTGAACGCCAAAATATAATCTTGGACTATAGTTGGCCGAGAAAAACATTGAATCAGTCGTAACGTTCGGTTTAACCCACATGGAAAAAGTAATCGGCGTTACTGAAGGATCAATCCCGGCGCCATAAGGAATACTAACCCAATTGGCTGACCCGCTGAAACTCGCCCCATCACTGGAAATTGTCGCGCCCGTATTTTGGCCATCACGAGAATATGGGGTCTTATCGGTCATAATCTGAGAGCCGGCAGTTTCGCTCTTAGTCCAGTCAGTAGTGAGCGGCATATCAATAATTAAACCCTGTTGTAAAGAATCGGCCACAATTTTCGGACGATAAGCGCTGTAAAGTGTCTGAATTTCTGCCTCCGTTAAAGCTCGATTATAAATCCGGACGTCAGACATTGAGCCATTGATCGGAGACGTATAACCATCACCAATTGAAAGATTATTGGACGAGGCGACCGCCGCTCCATAAGAAGGAGTGGAAGTCGCATTAGGAACTCCATTAAAATACCAAACCATTCGGTTGTTAGTTAGGTCGCGGACATGAACAACGTGCGTCCATTGGTTAGTGGGAATGCCAATTCCTGACGCCTGAGAAGTATAAGGAGTGGTGTTGCCGCCGCCCGTTCCCCAATAATAATTAAAGGCGCCATTAGTCTCCAAGGTAATTGTTCCCTCGCCGCCATACGCCTTATCAATCGGATTGCGTCTCGTAGCAAAAGTGCGGGGATATATCCAAAAAGCGTAAGTCTGATTACCGGTTATTTTTAAACTATCGCCGTTCCCACAATCAAGATAACTAGTTGAACCATTAAAATCCATAGCGCCATTTGCCTGCCCCGTTCTATCAGCAACTAAAGTCGCGCCATTATTAGTGCAGTGATTTTGGTATGGCGTCTTATCGCTCACACGACCGGTAGTGGAGTTATAATTATCACCATCTAGTGGCCAATAACCGACTAAACCTGCTTGTAAAGAACTCCCTCCAAGAGCACGCGGACGATAAAGGGCTTGAACTTCTCCTAAAGATAAGTCGCGATTATAAATTCTAACCTTAGAAATAAGCCCCGTAAATCTATTACCTGTGCCACCAAAAACTGTTCTTTGAGCATTTGGAACCCAAGTGCCATCGGTAATAGTGTTTGAAGAATAGGGACTGCCGTTAACAAAGACATTAAATTTATCGGTTGTATTATTAAAAGTAACCACCACAAAATTCCATTTATTATTTTCTAAAGCCGGATAAGTTTGGGCGAGATAACCACCGACCGGATCCTGAACAACAATTTGTAAACCATTATTAGCGCTATAGCCTCTTATAAAAATGTGTTTTCTAGTATCATCATAATCATCAAAAATTGCCCTCGTATTCTGAGTAGAAAAATCACCATAAACCCAGATAGCGATACTGCCGGCGGTCTGCGGGAAACTAGTATTATATAAAGAAGAGACGTTAACATAATTATTAGCCGTAAAACTCATAGCGCTATTGCTCTGATTATAATTATCAGCTGCAAAACTCGCAGCCGCCAAAGCAACGCCATTATTTCCTAAACCGCTGGCATCAGCGAAAGTCTTAGTACCGCTAGTATAATTACTTTGAGCCAAACTCATATCTAAAACTAAACCATCATTCACGTCTCTAAAAATACTGCCGCCAAATATTGTAATCCCCGCGGCATTAGCAAAAAAAGCCGCCGCGCCAGTCAACATAATAATCGTCAAAATAATTATATATCTCTTACTCATCATATGCCGATTGAAATATTACCGTCCGCGTCTAAAAGGATTGAACTAGAACTAGCCGTTGCTCTGAATGTGCCACTAATATCTAATTTATAGGCTGGAGTTATAGTCCCAACGCCGACATTGCCACCCTCTAATAAAGTCATTGCCCGTAACCCACGAATGAAAAAGGAGGCGTAGTCAGTACCTGATCCATTTACTTGAATAGAAAATCTGTTTGTGCCGCCCGCATAAATATTAAAAGCCTCCGTATTATCAATCGCGTCAATACTTAAACGAGCGTCGGGATTTGTCGTTCCAATTCCGACATTACCAGTAACTGTTTTATAAACATTAGAACCGTTCACCGTCCATCCGGAATTGCCTGACAAGAAAGAAGCTGTACTAGTCGTATATAAAGCGCCTGTGTTATCCGCCATCACCAAAACATTGCCGCCGCCGCCGAGCAGAGAATGGGTGGTGGATAAGGTGTTGCGGAAAGAACCGGTAACATCTAACTGAGCCCCGGGATTAGTGGTCCCAATTCCAACCCAACCGTCATTTTTAACCACTAATCTCTCCCAATTAGACGCGCCAGCCGAGCCAACAACCAATAAATTAGATTCGGAATCATTAGAATAATTATAGCCCCTGATAACCGCCAACGAATCATTGGCGGCAAGCTGTCCATTTACATCATAAATAAATAAACCGGTAGTAGTCGGAGTAATTCCGACGCCAGTATTAACAAACTTATTACCAAAAATAGTTCCGTTCACGTCCAATCTATACGCCGGATTAATCGTCCCAATCCCGACATTCCCCGCCTGAGAAAGGAAAAATTTGGTATTGCCGTCAGTAATTTCACCTTTAGCTCCATACCCGATTCTAAAAGTTTCATCATCATCCAAACCAAACATCCAAGCGTTAGCGCCAGTTGTCACATTGGAAGTTTGGACATAAACTTCCCCGCTATAATCAGCCCCGGAAATATGGATATTATTATCATTGCCATAAGTGCGGAAAATAGCCGATGTTTCACTAGCACTGGCAATTTCTAATCTGGCCGCCGGAGTTGTTGTCCCAATGCCGACATTGCCGGTAATTGTTTTATAAACATCAGAACCGCTCACCGTCCAACCGGAATTACCGGATAAGAATGAGGAGGTTGTCGTTGTATATAACGCTCCAGTATTATCAGCCATAACCAACACATTGCCGCCGCCGCCGAGCAAGGAATGGGTTGTCGCTAAAGTGTTTCGGAAAGTACCGGAGACGTCCAAGGCAGTGGCCGGAGCAGTCGTCCCAATACCGACATTGCCGGCGCCAGATTCAGATGCAAAGGCATATTTATTGGTTATCGTCCCTTCGGGAGCCGGAACATAAATCGCATAACCGTTAGTCATTGTCCCATAATTATTAATTATTTTCGGAGTTAAGGCATAAGCGGTCGGATATTTATAGTCAGTCACATAAACACTATCCATCGGGTTGACCGCAAAAGAATTTAGTTGTTGACCTTCGGTAAATTGACAACCGGTAATATCCCAAGTTCCTAAAACATCAAAACCACGAATACGCATATCAACATTAGGTCTGTCTCCAGTATTAAAGTAGTAACTTTCTCGATGCCAATTACCGTCGTTAGCATAAGTAAAGCCGGAGGAATTAACGTCGCTTCTACCAGTCCAATCGGCATAATGTCGCTCAGCGTGGAAATAACCGTCAACCGTACTAGTAGTTCTAAAATAACAAGAAAAATTATAATCGGTATTTAATTTTAAATTAATAATTCTAAAACCTGTTGCCCAAACATCGCCAGTTCCTAAAGTAGTAATAGAAACAGTAACTTTTTTATGAGATTGTACAGGAGCTGTAACGTCGTCTGCTAAAACGCGGCTATAAACCACGCCAGCATAACCGCCAATCGCCTGCCAATAATTTTCTCCGAAAGCTAAATCAGCATTTCTAACCAAATTAACGCTCGTTAGTGATAGCCCAGCTGTAGAAACATCAGCTGTTGAATATAGAGTACCAGTATTATCCGTCATTACGAGGGCATTCCCAGCGCCACCTAGCAAAGAATGAGTGGTGGCGAGGGTGTTGCGGAAAGTACCGGAAACGTCTAGTTTTGTTCCGGGGGTAGTAGCACCAATTCCGACATTACCAGTATTGAAGATGGTATTAGTATATGGTTCAACATATAAATCAAAATTTGACCCAACTAACTTTTGTGAGATATTACCCTCTATACCGCCTCCTCCAGCGCCTACAATTCTAAAAGTCAATTTAGCGACGTTAGCTGATGAAGCGGCACCATCAGTTCCTGCATTAATACGTAATCTACTCTCGACTCCCGTCCCCTCCTTTTTAACGTCTAACAAAGCACCTGGCGCCGTTGTCCCAATGCCAATATTACCAGATGGGCCATTAATAAATAACCTGGTGGTCGTGCTAGTTTCAAAATAAATATTGTCACTACCAGAAGTTCTGCGGGTTCTAAACACTAAAGGATTTTCTATCCCGTCAATATAACTATAATTAACATCAGCAGACAATCTCATGCCATCGCCTAAACTGCCAATATAAGCGTCGCCCACAACAGTAAATTTACCAAGTGTAGTATTAGTCGTTCCAATTCCAACATTTGTTCCGTTGTTATAAATATTGGAATCAGCAACCCAAGTTGTGCCGCCGTTATTACGCAAAGTTTGACCATTAGTACCGGTTGGTAATAAAACAGTACCGGTTGGGTTAGCGGCAGAATAAAGAGTTCCGGTATTATCAGCCATCACGAGCACATTGCCGCCGCCGCCGAGTAAAGAATGGGTGGTAGCGAGAGTGTTACGGAGAGTACCGGAGACGTCTAAAGTAGTCCCAGGATTTGTGGTCTCAATTCCAACATTTCCTCCTTGTTTAAAAGTAACAGCGTCTCCGCCAGAGATATGATATATACGCAAATCATTACTATTTGATGGTCTATATAACCAACTCTGACCACTTCCGGCGCTTAGGAACTCAATTCCTGCTTCGCCAGCCGCCGCTGCATTAACTCCAATATGTACATCGCCAGTTGAGGCTGAATTACCAACCATTAGAAGATCAGTAGGATTTGTATTCCCGATACCCACATTTCCGTTATGTTTAATTCTCATTCTTTCAGCAGCCGGAGCGCTTCCGCCAATAGTTGTAAAGAAAGCTAAAGAATTTTGATCAGAATAGATTGATTCCTTAACACCAGCAATCCCCGCCCAAGAATGGTCCGCCGTAGAGCCTCCTTGAAATTTAAGGAGACCGCTATAAGCTCCGGATACGGCGGTTGTGGAATTAAGAGTTAAGGTCGAAGTAGCGGAACTACTAATCGTTAATTGAGCCGTTGGTGCTGTCGTCCCAATGCCCACATTTCCCACTCCCGCGTCCCCATTCCAAATATTACCGTTCTTAGTCCCCTTCCATAAATCAAGAGAATTACCAGAGATGAAAGAGGCAGTAGAAGTTGAATAAAGCGTACCCGTATTATCAGTCATAACAACTGCATTACCAGCTCCACCAAGCAAAGAATGAGTAGTGGCGAGAGTATTACGGAAAGAACCAGAGACATCAAGTTTGGTAGTTGGATTAGTTTGCCCAATGCCGACATTACCCGCGGAATTTATAACCATTCTAGCCGATGCAGCAAAGGCACCGTTTGTGTTATCCCAAAAAGTTAAAGTACCAGCGCCCGGATAATCATTAGTTCCGGTCGATATAATAGAAAATTCTCTACCACCAGTATCAGTAGATTCTAATGTGATTCCGGTTCCGAGTGGATCACTAGAAATAATACGTAATTGGTTATTATAATTTCCGCCACTGATATCAAGTTTATGAGTAGGCGCGGTTGTGCCTATTCCGACGTTGCCATTATTATTAATAGTCATTGCTTGGGTAATTGCGCCTATTGATGATGCTGTATTTGTATAAAAATCTAAATAAGTATCGTAACCGCCACCTCGTCTAAAAGCAATGGCTGCGCCGCCACCACTGCTAGCCTGATAAGTAATTGCGTCCTGGGAATAAGATCCGGCACCATTAATTCTTATGCCGCCATTAACATAAGCGCTGATGTTCGTTTGAGCAGTAGAGGTGGCAACGGATGTTCCAGTTATTGTAAGTTTTTGTTGTGGAGCTGTCGTTCCAATCCCCACATTCCCGTTCGTATCCGTCTTATAAACCGTTGTTCCGCTAGCTGTCCAACCGGAAGCTGAAGTAACGATGGGATTAATAAGAGCTGAAGTAGTAGTTGAATATAAAGTTCCGGTATTATCGGCCATTACTATCACATTTCCGGCACCACCAAGCAAAGAATGCGTGGTCGCTAAAGTATTACGGAAAGAGCCAACGACATCAAGCTTAGTGGTTGGATTAGTTAAACCAATACCGACATTGCCGCCACCCTTAATAATCATGGCCGCCGAAGATGGAGAAGTTGTCGCTCCGGCTGTAGCGGCTCCAGATGTATTTGCAAAAAAATTAATACTGTTAGTTCCATTTGTGTAACCGTTACCGCCAATAACAATCGCGCCACCAGTCATTGAAGCGTGGTTATTAGCTACATACAATAAATGATCATTGTTGGTATAAAGATTATTGCCAAATGTAAAATCACCATGAGAGTTATCGTTGATAATCTGCCAAATTCCTGAATAATTTTCCGTACCAACGCCAATACCGATATGCGCATTTTGAGATGTTATACCAAATCGAGAAAGGCCATTAACTTCAAATTTAACGCTAGGATTAGTTAGGCCAATCCCCACATTTCCGGAATTAGCGTTATACATATCGCTACCATTCACTGTCCATTGTCCGCCGCCGCCGGCCGCAACGATATCGGTCCAAGCCGCCTTACAATCCTCCTTGATACAAAAACGATTTCCTTTAACATCGCCTTCAACTGCCAAAGAAGCGGTCCAAGTTGTTGAGGTTCCGTAACCAAAACCCTGGCCATCGTAATAATTACCTAAAAGCAAAGTCGTGTTTAAATTGGAATTAACAATCAAAGAGCGATTGTGATCAATTTGAAAATCGCCGCCGGTAACTGTTAAACGTGAATTGGGATTACTGGTTCCGACACCGACGTTACCGGCATTATAATAAATAGCCGTCGCATTTGCTAACCATTGGCTAGAAGAAAACGCACTGCCATTATAAAGTAAATTACCGGTCAAATTAATATCGCCGACGACTGACAAAGCAGCAATTGGCGAAGTAGTACCAATTCCCACGTTCCCTGGGAAAGAATAATTGCCACCGCCCAAGTTGCTACCGAAAGCTCCGGCGGAAATATTTCCGGCGCTCATACTGCCGCCATAAGAAGTGCCAACTATCGGGCCATTAACTTGTAGCCCCGCGGCTGGTGCCGCTATATTAATACCTAAAGGTCCCTGCATCGTGGAGGAGCCGGTTTTGTTCAAAAAGTCAGTAGGCAAATTATTCCATTCAGCGGCTGATAAAGTTCCGTCCCAGAGCTTGCTATAATCATTTAAAAAAGCCTGTGCCGAGCGTCCGGAAAATAAGAAAAAAGACCCAACTATTAAAATAGCGGTCGCTCTTATGACCTTATTTTTCTGGGTGATACGCGGCATGAAATGCTAATCAAAAACTTTTAATATTACCCTTTTTTCTGTCAGTTGTTGTTGCCTTTATTATATCATTTTTCAATTTAGCTGACAAGAGAAATTGGCTATAAATTAGCAAAATAAAAAAGAGTCAAAAATCGACTCCTTCTGACAGTAAAAACTGAATTTTCCAAGCCTTAAAAATTGGCCTCAACGCTTCGTTTGGCGCTCTGATATTCACCCACAGAAACGAAAACGCGCGTCGGCTCGGCATCGGTAAAATATTCTTTATAAGAAACACCCGCGCTCTCTAAATCACCGCTAATAATGGGGGTATCCAGGGAAATATCATCCCTGGTATGCGGTAGGTTTTCCTTGCGAACTTGATATAAGATATTTTCCAAACCGGCCTCGGCCGCAAAATAAGCCTTGGTAGACTGCGCTTGTGTGCCGCCAGCTTTAATACCGGAAACAATAATGTAAGAACCGCTCATCGCCACGACTAACACCCCGGGTAATTTAACCGCCGGTTTTATTTCACCGGCCAAAATTTTAATTGATGCCTTGGAGTTCGCGGTTGACGAAACCGGACAAGTCGCCGTCACAGTCAATATTAAGGCCTGGGCCGCCGGGGAAGACCGCTATA
>JAEHGX010000065.1 GCA_019248265.1 Candidatus Falkowbacteria bacterium S5_I03 | reverse complement strand
AGCAGATAAGGCTAAAAAAGACATTGAAGATACAGCAGATTTAGTGGGTTGCGAGATTCCTTTATTCTTTGCACACAGTTACACGCAAACAATTAAGGACCGTGAAGGTAATACTACGGAAATTAAAAAGTTGTCTAAGTCATGGAATTTATACGGACCAAATGATACAAATGCACCAGTGGACGTTGACCATGATACAGATGATTTAGATTTACCAGACGGCGTTTAAGAGACGCCAATATCTAAATAGAGAGGGACTAAGTAGGAGATAGTCTCTCTCTATTTTTTTCTAATGCCAAATCAAGAAAGTTATGAAGGGAAGATAGAAAATGTTTGAATTATTTTTAATGGATTTACTTCCAGAAAAACGTAAAGAGTTTTTAGAAGCTCATGGTTGTTGGGATGCAGATGTAGAAGATCCTTCC
>JAEHGX010000064.1 GCA_019248265.1 Candidatus Falkowbacteria bacterium S5_I03 | reverse complement strand
AAAAAAAATGGCCGGGAGTGACGCGTTTTAAGCTCGGTTTCGGCGGGGAAGTGCGCAGTTATTTTGGCGTTTATGATATTATTTTGCGCGGCCCTATTTACCGGTTATATCAAGGATTAAAAAAAATAAAGCGGATTTTAAAATAATAATTATATGTTAGAAATTACCAATAAAACCAAGCGGAAAATAAATCAAAAGACCGCCCAGGCACTGGCCGATTACGTTTTGCGTTTTTATAAAAAAGAAGCGCTGGAAGTGTCTTTAGTCGTTATTGGCGACAAAAAAATGCAGAGCTTAAATTACCAATTTCGCGGGCTTGATAAGACAACTGATGTTTTATCTTTTTTGCCCGACAAATTAGCTGTTAAAAATAGTCCGGAATTTTTAGGAGATATATTCATCAACGTTCAAGAGGCGGCGCGTGTTTCTA
>JAEHGX010000063.1 GCA_019248265.1 Candidatus Falkowbacteria bacterium S5_I03 | reverse complement strand
AAATAAAAACTAAGGGCCGAACCGGAGATGCCATTAAAAAGTTGATGGGCTTACAAGCCAAAACAGCTAGAGTTATGCGGAACGGGAAAGCATTGGATGTCTCTATTGATGATGTTGTTCACGGTGATGTTATTTTAGTTCGTCCGGGAGAAAAAATTCCGGTCGATGGGAAAATTGTCAAAGGAGCATCCGCAGTTGATGAGGCAATGATTACCGGGGAAAGTTTGCCGGTAGAAAAAAATGTCGGCGATATGGTTATTGGGAGCACAATTAATAAGACTGGAAGTTTTGAATTTGAGGCCACTAGAATCGGCAGTGAAACGGCGCTGGCTCAGATTATTCGTTTAATTGAAGACGCCCAGGGCTCTAAAGCGCCGATTCAGGGTTTTGCTGATCGGATATCAGCCATTTTTGTTCCGATTGTCATTGGCTTAGCCATTCTG
>JAEHGX010000062.1 GCA_019248265.1 Candidatus Falkowbacteria bacterium S5_I03 | reverse complement strand
CAGATTTAACTACCATTGCTGCTCTTACTCCAACAGATAGTAATTTTATTGTAGGTAACGGTTCTGCATGGACAGTTGAGAGTGGTGCAACAGCGAGGGCTTCTCTTGGATTAACAATTGGTACGCATGTTCAAGCATATGATGCAACTCTAGCAGGTATTGCTGCACTTGCTCCTTTAGCAGCAGGTAATATGTTATACACGACAGGTACTGATACATTTGCATCTTCACCAATTACAGCATTTGGTAGGGACATACTTGGTGGTGCTGATGCTGCAGCAGGAAGAACTACACTTGGTTTGGTCATTGGTACTAATGTACAAGCTTATGATCAACATTTAGCTGCCATTGTTGCATTAGCAAAGACCGATGGAAACATCATTGTTGGTAATGGTACGACTTGGGTTGCAGAGTCTGGTTCAACAGCTAGAGCTAGCTTAGGTTTAGCAATAGGTAGTAAC
>JAEHGX010000061.1 GCA_019248265.1 Candidatus Falkowbacteria bacterium S5_I03 | reverse complement strand
AGGATAATAACGTGTGTTTTCCATCCTTTAACTGGATCTCTCATAGTGAGTTTAGTTTCTGTTTCACTATCTTCTTCAAGGTTGAAACCTAATTTAATGAGTTCTTGCATTTGAGAGTCTCCTTCTCTTTCTCAAGGAATGCCTCAGCATCAGCTTTAGTTAGGAAAAAGTCTTTACCTGGAATCACTTTTGGTGTAATGATTCTTTCACACCACTCTTTTAGATTACTATAAATAGTGTATGATGAATTATTTGTATGAAATGTTATTGATTGAAAAGATAATGGAATGATTTCTATTTTTAAATCATCTAATTGTGCTTTTTCAGGTATACATTTATATCGCATACCATTAATAGTTCTAAAGATAACTCTATTTTCTCGTTTATTGAGTGTTTTTCTGATTATATAGATAATTTCTGGAAACTCTTGATTGATGTTAATGTTCATAATTCTATATCCGCAGGGTC
>JAEHGX010000060.1 GCA_019248265.1 Candidatus Falkowbacteria bacterium S5_I03 | reverse complement strand
TTCTTAATTCCAATCCCCAATTGCCCGTCAGTTGCGAGCCGGGACGCTGTTCTTATTTCTGGAGCACCACTGATGCGGATGCGACTATTTACGCTACCACCAGTGCGGTCACCGGTATTAATTTCTTTACCGCGACCAATACCCGGGTAACTTTGGCGGTTACCGATGCCGAGGGTTATGTTTGCAGCAGCTCCTCGGCGGAGTTTAGGGTAAATTATGATTTGCCGATTTGGCATGAAATTAAAGCTCAATAAAAATTACATGAATAGCAATCAGCAACTAAAATTTTTTAAATCCGGCTTAACTTTTGTGGAGATGATTGTCTCGGTTTCGATTATTTCTTTCATTACCGCAATTTTTGTAACCAACTATAACGCGACCAATAAGCGCACGGATATTGCCATGTCGTCGCAGGCGCTAGTTTCTGATATTCATCAAGCGCAAAATAATTCTTTGGGTTTACTAAAATATGGCACAGAAGTTCCAGCCGGCGGCT
>JAEHGX010000059.1 GCA_019248265.1 Candidatus Falkowbacteria bacterium S5_I03 | reverse complement strand
AATGTTGGTTTCCTACAATGTGGATGGGACGCTAACACTAAGTATTCACAATTAGGTGAAAACAATAGTGGTGGAACTAGTTTTACTCCTAGAGATATCCTCTCAGTAATTCTTGATCCCAACTATTCAGATTTACAAGAAGGTCGTGCTGTATTCATTAACTCTGAAGAAAGTCTTGAAAATCTTTTAGCAGAGTATAGTGATTGTAAAGAACTTGTTAGTGCATATCCAATTACACAACAAGATTACACTGTAGCAGTTTCTACTGCATCTGCAGGAGATTCTGGACGGGGTTATGTTGCAGAAACAAAAGATCCTACTGGTATGCTTCCTGTGTGGATTGCTTTCAAGAAAGTGCCACTTAAAGATGGTGGATATCGTATTGACCAAATCATTTATACTCAAGGAAATATTATCTTAGATTTTAAACAAGGCATTCGTCCAAATTATTTCCCAATCATACCACTATATCTCACTCCTCCAGATATGATTCTTGACC
>JAEHGX010000058.1 GCA_019248265.1 Candidatus Falkowbacteria bacterium S5_I03 | reverse complement strand
AGAGAAGATTTCTTAAAGAAAGAGTTAGAGATTATTGATGCTAAGGTTTCTCAAAAAGATGGCAATGTCACTTTGAATCTTTTGTTTAGCTTTGCGGTATCGGCCTTCCTAAATACAGTCATGCCAGTGTTGAGATCCGCGCAAGATAAAGATAAAGCGATTCAAGATGGAGAGAAACTCTTGCATGACATGCATGTGGCGATGATGCAAGGACTTAAAGGTCATACTCCCGTTGGTCGGATTATTACTTAATTAATTTTTTATAGATGCTGTCTAGATGTAAATAGATGGCGAATAAGGAAATCAAAACTATAATTTCATAGGTTGAAAAACTATTAATCCAGCCGATGGGTCCCATTATTACGCAAGATGTAGTCCACGATGTCATTCTGATTCCTCTAGTTTCTGACCGCAGTCAGGGCAAAAATTAAATATCTGATAATGCAAATAATCATCCATTACAAAATTATCAGACTCACAAATAATTAAAGTGGGGTCATATCCTG
>JAEHGX010000057.1 GCA_019248265.1 Candidatus Falkowbacteria bacterium S5_I03 | reverse complement strand
GCGCCGATATTAATCGCAAAAAATATCTTAGACGGTGTTAACATAAAAAATACTCTCATCATGAGAGTATTTTAATTAACGAGTAATAAAGTGCGAATAAAATCTATAAGCCCCAGCTTTCATCAGAATATTTTGGAAGAGTAAAAATATTTTTAATTTCCGCCTGCAATAGTTCAACATCTTTTTCATTAAGGGGTTCAAAGCCTTCATAAAAACCAGTTTTTCTATCAGGCAAGTACATGCTTTCCGGCCATGGCTGTTTAACAGCATTGGTTGCGCGGCCAAAAATATGAACATGGATAAAGGGCTTGGCGCCAGCACTTTTCCAGAACCAGTTGCCCATGTCTTGATAATTAACTTTGATAACCGGAATTCCCTGTCTATTCATAACTTTCTCTAAAGCCAAACCGCAGACTATTGTAAAGCGCATTAGTTCAATTGCCATTTTAGGTTCTAATTTTGTCCGATCAGAAATATTCTTGTCTTTCGGCAATATCCGAATATGGCCGCCATCTGTCCGC
>JAEHGX010000056.1 GCA_019248265.1 Candidatus Falkowbacteria bacterium S5_I03 | reverse complement strand
GCAATTATAGGACGGTAGAATTTATTTCGGATAATGAGTGCGGGATTAATGGTTGTGGAGAAAAAATATACTGCTTGCCGGCTAATAGCAATTTAGCGGTTGAGGTCAAAGCCGCCAATATGAAAGTTTGTGCTAGTGACGCTGATTGCGCTGCTTATAGCCCTTTTAAAACCTGCGCCTTAAATCAACTAGGTTATCGTTCCTGCCAAGATGTTAACGGCCGCAATTATCCTGGCGCCAATCCGCTCCAGCTGGATGGTATCATTGACGCCGCTCTCAACTCTTTGGATGGTAATCGGGATACAATTGTTGAGGGTCCAATTAGCTTTTTCAGTGATAATTTTCCTAGCAATAAAAATAATCGCGATAGCTATCGTAATTCCTTCTTTATAAATGACAAAATAGAAACTACTCCGCCAAAAATTACCAACATTAATCCTGCTAGCAGTCAGAACGATATTAAGCTCACCGATCCGATAGAAATTACTTTTAATAATTTAATGATGTCTAGTACTCTGCGTTCCGG
>JAEHGX010000006.1 GCA_019248265.1 Candidatus Falkowbacteria bacterium S5_I03 | reverse complement strand
CTAAAATTGCCTTTATTCCTGATGGTATCCGTCCGGTTTATTGTAAAGATTGCTTAAGTAAGAAAAAAGAAGAAAAACGTTTAGAATTAGAATCTCGTAAACAGGCCAAAGAAATAGAAAGAAAAGGTCTAGTGGAGGTTAAAGATGAACCGATAGTTCAGCCGGAAATTACCTTCTCTTTGGGTGATTTAAATAAATTAGCTCCAGTTGATTTTAAGGGCCGAGTTATTAAAACCTCAGCCCCTAAAGAAACATCAATTCCAAAGTCGAACCCTGTTAACTCTAATCAAAATAAAAATTTAGTTGCCAGTAAAAATGATGGTGTTATTCCGGTTGCGGATATTGTAAGTGAAGCTAAGGCCGCCATTGGCCAAGAACAAGATTTGCCGGAAGGTGCCGATATTATTATAAAATAAGATTATGTATTTATTTTTTGATACTGAAACCACCGGGTTACCTAAAAATTATCAAGCACCGCTTGATGATTTTTCTAATTGGCCGCGCATCGTTCAGATTGCTTGGAGTCTTTATGATTTTCATGGCAATCATTGGGGTAGCCAAAGTTTAATTATTAAACCCGATGGCTTTGTTATTTCTGAAGAGGTGGCCAAAATCCATCGCGTCACTCAAGAGCGGGCGGAAAAAGAAGGCGTTCCTTTAAAAGAAGCTTTAGAAAAATTTTCGGAAGATGTTAAGCGCTCTACTTATCTGGTTGCTCATAATATTGATTTCGATGAAAAAATAGTGGGCGCGGAATTTTTACGTTTGAAGATGGAGAATCATGTCGCTCCGGCCAATAAAATTTGTACCATGAAGCGGACAGTTGATGTCTGTCGTTTTCCTAATGGTCGCGGCGGTTACAAGTGGCCTAATCTAACTCAGCTTTATAGCTTTTTATTTAATTCTGGCTTTCCGGAAGCGCATGATGCCTTAGTCGATGTCAAAGCTTGCGCAGATTGTTTTTTTGAGCTAAAAAGAAGAAGTCTGATTTAGAAATAACCTAGGCTATATGGATAAAGATGATTATTATTTACGCGTCGGCAAGGCCACTGATTTAGAGGGGCGCGATTATAAAATTTACCGAATATTAGAGATTTTACCCGGATTTTTATCAATTGCCACCTTGGTGGTTTTGGTAATTTTTTCTTATTTTAAGCCCGTTTTTGTGGCTTATTTTATTATTGCTTTTGATGTTTATTGGCTACTTTTGGTCATTTATATGGCCATTTTTTTAATTACTTCTTATCGCGGTTTAAAAAAAGGTCTAAAAACCGATTGGCAAAAAAAGTGTTTTAATTTAGCTGCCGGTCTTTACGAATTAGAAAAGGTCCCAGACGGTTCCTTGGCGCGCGCCGGAATTAAATGGAGCGATGTTTGGCATTTGATAGTTTTACCGACTTATAACGAAGATTTAGAAATAATCCGTTCTTGCCTCTTGGCCATAAAGAATGACGGCTTTCCAACCGATAAAATAATTATTGCTCTAGCCTTTGAAGAGCGTGCCGGCATTAGCGCCCACGAGAAAGCCGCAATAATTGAAAAAGAATTTAAAAATCAATTCGGTCGTTTAGAAGTAGTTTTTCACCCAGATGGGATTGAAGGCGAACTTAAGGGCAAGGGCTCTAATCAAGCTTGGTGTGTTAAGCAAATTAAGGCCACTTTAATTGATAAAGAGGGTTTCGACTATAACAAAATACTGGTTAGCGTGTTTGATATTGATACAATTGTGCGTCCGGGATATTTCTTCGCTTTGACTTATAAATTCTTAAGTGTGGACGACCCTTATCACGCCAGTTATCAGCCAATTCCGGTTTATCATAACAATGTTTGGAGTGCGCCCTTCTTTTCACGCGTCGCCGCCTCTTCCAACACCTTTTGGCAAATGATTATGCAAGTCCGCCAAGAGAGTTTAGTGACCTATTCTTCCCATTCCATGACCTTTAAGGCTTTAAATGAAATTGGCTTTTGGGGTCCGAAGAATGTGAGCGAAGATTCTCGTATTTTTTGGCACTGTCTAATGTTCTATAATGGCCATTATCGCGTAGAGCCGATTTATTTTGATGTTTCCATGGATGTTACTTGCGATCAGAATCTGCCCAAAACAGCACGCAGTCTGTATAAGCAGCAAAGACGCTGGGCTTGGGGCGGCGAGAACATTCCTTATTTGATTTTTAATGCCAGCAAACGCTGGAAAAATAAAGATTTGGATAAAGGTATGATTATCGGTCATATTCTGATTCAGATTTATGGTTTTCATGCTTGGGCAACCAATGCCTTGATTATTGCGGTTGTCGGTTGGATGCCAATGCTTTTAGGCGGCGATCGTTTTAACGCGACGGTTTTATCCAGCAATTTACCGGCCATTACTCAGAATTTGATGAATATCGCGATGATTGGCTTAATTTTATCAGCGGTAGTTTCGTCCTTATTATTGCCAAAACGCCCAGCAAAATATTCAATTTGGAAAAATATAAAGATGATTTTAGAGTGGTTACTGGTTCCGATTGTAATTGTTATTTTTGGCGCCGTTCCTTGTTTGGAAGCACAAATTAGATTAATGTTCGGGCGTTATATGGGATTTTGGGTGACTCCAAAATCGAGAAATTAATTCTTTGGCAACACTGGTCTAGCTATGTTATAATAAGATACATGGCTCCCGATAAAATAAAGCCGCGCGGTTTTCATACCGACCAGGCGGATCATCATAATAATATTTTTTATCGCTTATTTTCCAATCAGCGATTTTTGGCGATTGTCGGCCTGATTTTATTATTGTTGATTATTCTGCCACTAGCGCGTACTTACAGTCAAAAGCGCGTAATTGAAAATGAGATTAGCGGCGTGCAAAAAGAAATTGCTCAATTTGAAAAAGACAATCAGGAGTTAAAAGAAATGTTGAGCTATCTGCAATCCGACCAATCGCTGGAAGCTCAAGCCAGAATGAATCTCAATCTAAAAAAACCCGGGGAAACGGTGGTGGTGATTGAGAACCAAGAAGAGATAAAAAATTCGGACGATGTCCAAGATGACTCAGAAGAAATTAGCAATCTTAAAAAATGGTTTAACTATTTTTTTAGCAGCTGATTTCATCTGTAGTTTTAAATTGGAGCCGAGAATGGGGATCGAACCCACGACCTACGGTTTACGATACCGCCGCTCTACCAGCTGAGCTATCTCGGCAAACTTAGGGAGCGGGTGAGCGGAATCGAACCGCCTTCTTCAGCTTGGGAAGCTGACATAATAACCGTTATACGACACCCGCGTTCGTCTTAACGCCAAAAAACGGCGCAAATACATTATAAACTTAAACAACATTTTTAGTCAATTAAACGTTTATCAGTTTTATGCTTAAAAAAAGTAAATTTATTATAGGTATCGCTCTTTTAGCTTTTAGTTTTCCGTTATCACCGCTGGCCGCGGCTAGCGGTATTAATTTTGAACGCCACCCCTTAGCTTTTACTGTTGAGCCAACTTTGAATATTTCTGAAAACTCGGAAAAATTTCGCATTCCTTGGGAATGGGAAGCGCTCACTCCATCCTATCAATATTCATTTGTCGGTTCCGGTCTTTATGACCCAAGCCGGCCGATGACCGTTAAAATAAATTATCCTCAAAAAAATAATCAGCTGAAACAGATTTTTTCTTATGATTTTTTATCTGGTGTTTGGCGTCCGGTCCCGACTAAAGATTATCCGACTGAACAATATGTAACCATGACCACCGATGCTACTTCCGGTTGGCTGATTGTTCTAGCCAAGCCTGAAGTAATGACTGTCGGTAAGGCTAGTTGGTATAAATATAAGGAAGGTCTGTTTGCCGCTTCACCAGATTTTGTAAAAGGGACAAAGCTGCGCGTTTATAATACGGATAATGGCAAATTTGTTGATGTTACCATTAACGATTATGGGCCAGACAGAACAAAGCATCCCGACCGAGTTATTGATTTAGATCGAGTCGCTTTTGAAAAAATTTCTTCTTTAAACGCCGGGATAATTAATGTTCGCGTTGAAGTTTTAAAAGCGGCCACGACTACAACGGCTGCCGTCCAACAAATTAGCGACGTTCCAAATATTACAGCATCTTCTTCAATAATTATAATGGAAGATAGCGGTGAGCTTGTTTGGGGAAAGAATCAAAATGATAAAGCGCCGCTTGCCAGTCTGACAAAATTAGTCGCTATTACCACTTTTTTAAATACTAAGCCGACTTTATCTTCCGTAGTAACCTACAAAAAGCAGGATGAAAATTATAACTATGAATATTGTAAACCCTGGGAGTCAGCACGTCTGCGTGTTGATGAAGGTGAGACGATGACGGTTGAAGATTTAATTTACAGCGCGCTGGTAGGCTCGGCTAATAATGCGGTTGAGTCTTTAGTGCGCGTGAGCGGGTTAAAGCGTGAAGATTTTATTGCTAATATGAATAAGCTTGCTAAAGATTGGGGAGCAACGAATACTAAATTTGTGGAACCGACCGGTCTGTCGCCAGACAATGTGAGTTCTCCTTCTGATTATGCTATAATGGTAAAAGAGATATTTAAAAATCCTTTGATCCAAAAAATAAGTACTACTAAGACTTATTCTTTTACGACAATCAATACAAAAGAACTGCATAAGCTTACTAATACCGATCAGCTGTTAAAAAATTCGGCTTATAATATTTTAGGCTCTAAGACGGGGTATCTTGATGAGGCCGGTTATTGCTTAATGACTAGAGTTAAGACTGATGCCGGAAATATGATTGTTGTTAACTTTGGTTCTAAGAGTAAAGCGGCTAATTTTTCCGACAACGAACAGCTTATTCGTTACGGATTAAAAGTTATCAGCGCCAAAAAATAATCTTTATGATTACTATTAAAAACGCCTCTAAGGCTTATGGCAAACAAGCCAAAGTTTTAGATGATATCAACTTAAGCATTGACCCCGGAGAATTTGTTTCGATTGTCGGTCAATCGGGTGCCGGTAAAACGACGCTGGTTAAAATTTTAATTGGTGAAGAGCGGGTTGATAGCGGCCAAGTGATTGCCGGCGATTGGGATATCACTAAAATTTCTCGCCGCGAGATTCCTTATTTGCGCCGTCAGATTGGGGTTATTTTTCAAGATTTTAAATTATTGCCGAAGAAAACATTGGCGGAAAATGTGGCCTTTGCTTTGGAGGTTTCCGGCGGTACGCCCGCTAAAATAAATAAAATTGTTCCGAGCGTGATGAAGATTGTGGGACTTGATGATAAAAAGGGACGTTATCCTAATGAAGTTTCGGGAGGTGAAAAACAACGAGCAGCCATTGCCCGCGCTTTAGTTCATCAGCCTAAAATTTTGTTGGCCGATGAGCCGACCGGAAATTTAGACGCGATTAATGCCAATGAAATTATTGATTTGCTTTTAAGAATAAATAAATTTGGGACAACAGTTATTTTGGTAACGCATAATAAAGAAATTGTTAACTATCTTAATCGTCGTGTCGTTACCATGGAGCATGGTCGAATAATTAGCGATCAAGAAAAGGGTAAATATTTATTATAATAAGATTCAAAAAAGATGTTATCTTTATTTCGCATTATAAAATTTAGTTTTCAGGATATTGCACGTAACGTTTGGTTATCTATCGCCACGATTACCATTTTATTGCTCGCGCTTTTTTCTATTAATACCCTGATGACTGTGCGGGTAATTAGCGATAGCGCCTCTAAGGCAGTTCAAGAAAAGATAGATATCAGTTTATATATCAAACCGGAAACTCCAGAGGCTGATATTATGGCCTTGAAAAGCAAGATTGAATCGTCCCCGCGTGTTAAAAATATTGTTTACATTTCCAAAGAAAGCGCGCTCGCCAATTTCCGTGATAAGTATAAGAATAATCAAGAGGTTTTAGCGGCTTTAAAAGAATTAGGGCGCAATCCCTTATCTCCCAGTCTGACAATTATCCCTAGCAATTTTTCCGAATCTAATCTCTTAATTAATGAGTTAAAGATGCTGGATAGTCAGATTATTGAGTCGCGTGATTTTGCTGATAATGCCATTATTTTAAATAAGATTAATAGTATTACCGATAGAGTAAATGAAGTTGGTCTCTTTATCATTGCTATTTTTATTTTAACTAGTCTATTGGTAGTTTATAACACGGTTCGCGTTGCTATTTATACTCATCGCCAAGAAATTGAAATTATGCGCCTAGTGGGAGCCTCCTATTCCTTTATTTATTTGCCCTATGTCGTCTCTGCCTTTGTTTATACGCTTTTGAGCATCATGATAATAATTGCTATTTTTTATCCATTTTTAACGCTGTTGCAGCCATATCTTGAAGTATTTTTCATGGGTTATAATGTTAATATTTTGTCATATTTTATCAGCAATTTTTGGCAAGTATTTGGCCTCCAGTTTTTAGTAATCTTAGCCATTAATATTTTTGCCAGCCTTTTTGCGGTGAGACGTTATGCTAAGGTTTAGCAGTAATTGGTTTAAAGTTAGAAAGATTTGACTTTTTGTTTAATTATTAATATCCTTATCAAGAGGATATTTTGATTTACAACTTATATTCGGGGATCGTCTAATGGTAGGACTCCAGGTTTTGGTCCTGGCTATCGAGGTTCGAATCCTTGTCCCCGAGCAAGTAAAATAAAACAACGCTGCAAGGCGTTGTTTTATTTTACAAGCCTCGAAGAGGCGGGGATTCGAACAGGGCAGAAGCGAGTCTTGAGCCGCTTTAGCAAAAGCGGCGAAAAGGGGAGTGTCGGACGATATGCCGGGGGCATATCGGACGCTGACCGCGACAACGAAGCGAATGAGCGACGGCGAATTCGCTGAGGCGGAAATCCTTGTCCCCGAGCAAAATACAAAATCAGGCACTCATGGCCTGATTTTGTTTTAATATTAGACATATTTAAAGTTCCAAAGCGGTTCGAACATTTTGGGGAATTTATAGCGCTTTATATAAATATCCTTGATTTTATTGGTCCATATTGGTTCGAATCCATTTCCTGTATTTGTTTCGATTTCTACTATTTTGGGATCTTAAATTCCTTCCGATGTTATTGCGCCATCTTTAAGCCAAATAACCCTATCAACATATTTTTTGTCATCTGGCTCATGAGTAACCATAATAATAGTTTGTCCAATTTCTTTATTTAATTTTTTAAATAATTTTAAAACCGTTTCTGATGATTCGCTATCTAGATTGGCCGTTGGTTCATCTGCAAATAAAATAGTCGGCTCATTTATTAGTGCTCTAGCAATAGCTACTCGCTGCTGTTCACCGCCGGACATTTCTTTTGGTAAATGATTTCTTCGTTCACTAAGACCAACTTTTTCTAACATTTCTAAAGCTTTCTTAATATATTGAGATTTTGGCACACCAGAAAGCATTAGCGGTAAATAAATTGACTCTAACGCTGTTAATTCTGGTAATAGGGCATAAGCTTGAAAAACATAACCTAATTTTTTCAAACGAAATTCATTTTTTTGTTTCTTTGTAAAGTTTATTGTGTTTATTCCATCTATAATAATATCTCCCGAGCTTGGAGAATCAAGTAGGCCTAGTTGATGAAGAAGGGTAGACTTGCCTGAGCCACTACGCCCCATCAAAGCTATAAATTCTCCCTTCTCAACCTCAAAGCTAACCCCCTTAAGAGCATGGGTTGGAATTTTTCCGCCGTAGGTTTTTTTTAATTTTTTTACTTCAATAATCATTTTTTTATTTTAAAAATTAACCCCAAATTGAATCTAAAATGCTTTCTCTAGTGCCCCTAAAAGCAGGAATAAAACCACCAATTAAAGCAGCTACCATAAGACTAATATTACTTATTTTAATTATATCAAACGTTATTTTTAACGACACCCAGCCAACTGGAAAGTCTAAGGGATTGTCTACGAAAAATGGCCTGATGACAAATAAAATTATGCTAATACCCAAAAGGATTCCAATGATAGCATAGAATACAGCCTGCATTACAAATGATAAAATTATTGTACTTTCTTTCATGCCGATAGCTTTTAGTATGCCAATTTGTCTTCTTTTATTTACAATACTGACAAAAATGATAATAAATATTGTAATTCCCGCTACTATCGTTCCAATAGCACCAAGAATAATGCTGATCATTGTAAAACTTTTACTGGCACTAGAAGTAAAGCCAGTTAACTGTTCCCATGTTCTTATCTCTTCATCGTAAAAACCAGATTGTCTTATTGGTTCTATATATTGCTCTTCTTGACCCTTTTCAATTGTTTTTATAATTATTTCTGAAGATAAATTATGAACTCCAAGGACTGATTCCATTTCTTTTTTAGTAACAAAAGCCATTTGATCAGCTTGATTATTTTTTGTGGAAAAAATACCCTTTATTGTGTAAGTTCTTTTTATATTGTTGCTAAATTTTACATCTATTTTATCACCAACAAGAACGCCCCCTAAACTAAGATAATCTAAATCCCCGCCCTGGCCACCAGCTATCTCTTTTCCAATAACTATTTTATCTCTGTCCCTATCATCTAAATATTCACCCGCTATAATAGAATCGCTAATTGCAGTCACTCTTTTTTCATCTTCAACGTTAACAGATTTTATTTTCCATTTTCCTTGTTGTATATTATTACCATCTTTATACTCATCATAAGAAATTAAAGCATCATTTATATAGTGAGCCGAAATAGCTACTATGCCGGGTATATGGTTTATAGAGCTCGTTTGTTTATTTTCTATATAAATTTTATCACTTGCTGGGGTAATAACTATATTGCCATATAAATTATCTATATATTGTTCATTAATAGCCTCAACAATACCACCAAAAATAGATGATATAAATATTAGATTTACATAGGCCAGGGTCATTATTAATATAGTCATTATTAATGTCCCCTTGCTGCCCCTAACAATTGTTTTATAAGCCAAAAAAAGCGAGGCTTTAATGTTCATTTTTTTCTGCTGTTAATAATAAAGAAATTTTTTTCAAAATAAGGATAAAACTTTGGCGTTCTTTGGCTGATAAAAGTGATAATTTTTTATATAAGTGTTTTTTTGATTTCAAAAAACTTTTTGCTAACTCTTTTTCGCCCTTTTTACTAATAACTAAATGTACCATTCTTTTGTCTTGAGTATTGTGTAAGCGATTAACTAGTTCTAGTTTTATTAAATTGTTTATCAAAAAAGTAGCTGATGGCGCGGTAATGTTTAAATACTTAGCAACACTTTTTATGATTGGTTTTTTATGACGGGATATAAATGACAAGGCCTGTAATTGAATATAAGATGGCGAACCTTTTTCATTTTCTAGCCCTTCTTTGGTTAGTCGGTTTATTACAAATACTAAATCGACAAACTCATCGATATCTTTCATATATAATTAGAATAATAGTTAGATAATCTAAGTATATATTACTATTAGGTTAATAGCAAATATTTGTATTATAAAATGACTTTTAAAAAAATAAATGTTATAGTTAATAGGTAAATAAATATTTTAAAATAATTAATATTATGGCTAATAATAAAATTCTTGACAGTATTCGAACAACAACGTTTATAATTTTATTATTAACATCAATTCCTCTTTTTGCTAATTATATTTTAGGTCAAGGACCTTCTAGAGAATTAATTATTCACCTACATGTTTGGTTTGGTTTAATATTTCTGATTTTAGCGATTATTAGCATGAGACTGCGGAACAAAAAGTAATTATATCAATAACTTTACTTATTTATAAAAAAGATTATTCAATAAAATAATTATTAAAGAAAATAGGTACCTTCCATTATTTATCACCCACTTAGTTTTGGCCGTAATTTTGATGAGCTGCATAGAACATTATTTGCCATGCAGTCCTCTGATAAATTTTCTATTGCTACTCCAGCTGACTGGCGCCCGGGAGATGAGGTAATTGTCCCTGCCCCTGGTTCTTGTGGCGCTGCTAAAGAGAGAATGGAGAGTAAAGATGAAATGCATTGTTATGATTGGTTTTTCTACACTAAAAAGATTAGCAAGGAAGATATTAAAAAGGAGTTGAATACTAAGGGTTAAATTCTTATTTAATCTTAGCCACACCGTTTCGAACTTTGTCCACGACCCCGGGAGCCCGCAACACAAAAACGAGCAGAAATGCCTGTTTTTGTTATATTAAATTAGTTCGAACATTTTTACTATATTTTTAGGCATTTTAGTAAATGGTCTGATTTTATTGTTTAATATTGGTTCGAACTAGAGTTTCTGGTTTGTAATTTAATTATCTGAACGTTGTCCTCTTTTTTACATTTATAAACATACCAACACTTGACAAGAATATTATATTAGTATAACATATCAATATACATTGATATGTTATTAAAATTTTATGTCATTAAAACAATGCTGTAAGTTGGAAGAAAAAAAAGCCAAATTAGATTCAGTGACTAAATTCTTAATCGTAGTTTCTGAACCTAATCGCTTAAATATTTTACGTATTTTACGAAACAGGGAGCTGTCGGTAGCGGAGATTTGGCAATTTTTGGATTTACCACAAAATCTAGTTTCGCATCACTTGAAAGTGATGAAAGAATTTGGGCTATTGAGTTCGCGTAAAGATGGCAAACAAGTTATCTATAGTCTTAAAAAAGATCTGTTGAATCGCTATAAATCTTTGTTAATTAAATTTATTTAATAATATGACTATTGAAGTATTAGGTACTAACTGTCCCAATTGCCAGGCATTTTATCAGCGCGTTGTTAGTATTATGAGTAAAATTACGCCTGGCATTGTTCCTGGATATATTAATGATTTTAGTAAAATTATTAAAATTGGCGCCATGAGTAGTCCTGTTCTAGTAAAAAATGGAAAGCTGCTTCTAGTAGGAGATAACCATTCAGATAATGATATTGTAACCGCCTTATTGCAAGATGATTATTCAAGTATTAAACACGATGACGCTCCCTCTGCTGAGTGTTCCATTTGTTCAAATCATTAATTATATGAAATTAAATAATAGAAAAATATATATAGGTATAGCCTCACTATTGTTTGCGATTGGGTTTACTTATTTTTTAGTATCATTTAATAAAGAAATAAGAGCGGATAATGGCCAATTATATCAAAATATAAACACTAATGTGGCCGGACAAAGGGCGGATAAGATACAAATTTTTTATTTTCATCGTAGTCAACGATGTAATACTTGCAAAACAATCGGGCGGTTGACCGAAGAAGTAATTAGTGAAAGATTTGCCGATGAGTTAGAACGTGGGGTGGTTGAGTTTAAAGAAGTTAATGTGGAACTATTAGAAAATAAGGAATTAGCTAAAAAGTTTAAAGCTACTGGCCCGTCGCTTTATATTAATACTATTAAGAATGGCTATGATGATATAAATCAAGATGTTAATGTCTGGCGTCTGATAAATAATGAGGCAGTCTATAAAGATTATCTTGAAAATAAAATTAAAGTGCTATTCTAATAAATATGGATTTTATAAACTTTTTAATAGACAACTACAATATCCCCTTATTATCAGGTTTTCTGTTAGGCTTAATGAGCTCTATTAGTCCATGCACTTTAGCTGCAAACGTAGGCGCCATAGCTTATATTACTAAGGATATCAAAACACCTAAAAGTATTTTGCTTAATGGATTATTTTACACTCTAGGACGTGCCCTTAGTTATGGTTTGCTCGGCTTGTTAATATATTTTGGCGTAGAATCATTTTTGTTATCCAATATTTTCCAGGGCTGGGGAGTTTTGGTGATTGGTCCGCTATTTATAATGCTAGGCTTAATCATGCTAGGTTTGTTAAAGTTGAGGTTCAGAGTCGGGAAAAAGTGGCTCGAAATAATTAATGAGTGGCTATTAAAAAAGGGTTATATTGGTTCTCTCTTGTTAGGAATGATATTAGCCTTAGCGTTTTGTCCATATAGCGGTATTATATTTTTTGGAGTTTTGATACCGATTATTTTTAGCTCTAGTGAGGGGTATTTATTGCCGATTATTTTTGCCTTCGGTACGGGTTTGCCAGTGATGATTTTTGCTTTTGTTATTGCATATAGCATTAATAAGTTGGGTAAAATTTTTAATATTATTCAAAAGATAGAAAAAAATACACGACTAATGCTTGGCGTGCTTCTGATATTAGTTGGTGGATATTATTGTCGATATTTAATAAAGTATCTGATTCAATTTATTATTAATTAAAAATAAAAATATGCTTAAAATAGATGGAGCTAGTGTTTACGAGTTAGAAAGTTTAGTAGAATATCAAGCTGGCTCAATTGTTAGTCGAGAAATCATTCAAAAACAAACTGGTACTATTACCATCTTCGCCTTTGATAAGGGGCAGGGATTAAGTGAACACAAGGCTCCTTTTGATGCTTTTGTATATATTATTGACGGAAACGCAGAAATTATGATTAATAATAAAGTATATATAGTTAAGAAGGGCGAGATGATTATTTTACCAGTGGATGAAATACACGCCTTAAAAGCTTTAGAGAGATTTAAGATGGCATTAATTATGATTCGTTAAAATTATTTTAAATATTATTAATAAAAATATAGCTTAATTGTTATACTTTTATTATATGAACTACGCCCCCCCTAAATTCTCATCTAACATTAGCCACACTATTTCGAACTTCGTCCACGAACCCGAGCAAGTAAAATAAAACAACGCTGCAAGGCGTTGTTTTATTTTACAAGCCTCGAAGAGGCGGGGATTCGAACAGGGCAGAAGCGAGTCTTGAGCCGCTTTAGCAAAAGCGGCGAAAAGGGGAGTGTCGGACGATATGCCGGGGGCATATCGGACGCTGACCGCGACAACGAAGCGAATGAGCGACGGCGAATTCGCTGAGGCGGAAATCCTTGTCCCCGAGCAAATAGACAAAAATACCACTTTCGTGGTATTTTTGTTATATAATAAGTAAAATTGAAATTATGAAAATTGGTATATTTGGAAGGGGGCAATTAAAAAATAAAAAAATAATTCCAGAGTTGGAAGAAATTGGGAGAATGATTGCCGCTAAAAATCGGTATTATAACGGCTATTATAGCCATTGATAGAACTGACCGGGAAATATAAATTTCCTCAACTTCTTTGAACCAGTATCTCTTTGATTTACTGGTTTTTTATTTGCTTTAAATTGTTAAGATCTAAAATTATGATCAGATAGACAAAATACCATTTTTCGTGGTATTTTTATTATATAATCAATAAATTTATGTTTATCAAAATTTTCGCTGGCTTGGCTTATATCGCCATGATTATAATAAATTTTTTAGCCAACGCCTTGCCTATTAATAACCGTTCTACCGGAGCCATTTCTGATGCTTACCCCAATTTATTTGCACCAGCAGGCCTAACCTTTTCCATCTGGGGTTTAATTTATTTGCTTTTGGCCGGCTATTCTTTATATCAGTTCGGCCTTTTTCAAAATGATAAGGGTCGGGGTAAAATAGAGCTTTTTAAGAAAGTCGGTTTTTATTTTATTTTAAGCTCGCTGGCTAATATTGCCTGGATTTTTGCCTGGCACTATGATTTTATTGGCATATCCGTTTTGATTATGGGTGTAATTTTATTTTCCCTAATTAAGATTGCCGATATTTTGAATAAAGAAAAACTATCATTAACAGAAAATTTTTTTATACGCGTTCCGTTTAGTGTTTATTTCGGCTGGATTACCGTCGCCGCCATTGCCAATATTACAGTTTTTCTAGTAAGCATTAATTGGAACGGGTTTGGCATTTCTGACCAAATTTGGACTATAATAGTTTTGTTCGCTGGGTTGCTTATTGGTTCTCTGAGAATGCGGAAAGATAGAAATATCGCCTATGGTTTGGTTCTGATTTGGGCTTATGCGGGAATTTTATTAAAGCACTTATCAACTGATGGTTTTTCCGGGCAGTATCAAGGAATAATTGTTACTACGGGTTTGTGTATTTTAGGATTTTTAATTAGTTTAATAGCAATTTTTAGAAAAAACAGAAAATCATAAAAATATGGATAGCTTTTATAATTTTACCGCCGAAAACGCCAGCGGCCAGGTTGTTAATATGTCTGCTTACCGCGGCAAGGTAGTTTTAGTAGTTAATACTGCCAGTCATTGCGGTTTTACCAAGCAGTATGCCGGCCTGGAAAAGCTTTATCAAGATTATAAGAATCAAGATTTTATTATTTTAGCTTTCCCTTGTAATCAGTTTGCTGGTCAAGAACCGGGGAGCGAAGCGGAGATTGTTTCTTTTTGTCAGTTAAATTACGGAATTAGCTTTCCAATTTTTAAAAAAATAAAGGTTAATGGCAAAGAGGCTCACCCTCTTTTTGTTTATTTAAAAAAAGAACTTCCAGAAAGTTTAGGTGGGCGCGTAAAATGGAATTTTACTAAATTTTTAATTGATCGCACAGGCAACCCCTTGAAACGTTTTTCGCCCGCAGAAACACCAGAAGAAATTGAGAAGTATTTAGTTGGTAATAAAATTTTATAATATGGTTATAGACATTGAATTAACTCTAAATAGATTTGGTTTTGGAAAAATTAGTGAAAATAAGTTTCAGCTTTTTTGTTTTCGGATATCTAAATGGAAAATTCCTAATAAATATTCTATTTCTTTTGAGATAAATTGGAGAGGTAAAGAAAAGACCGAATAACAAAATTATCTTTTAAACGTATGTCAAAAATAATTATTGCTTCTGGCCCGGTTATCGTCGAAAACAATAAAGTTCTATTAAATAAACACGGGGACGATAATTTTTGGAAATTTTGCGGCGGCCGGGTTGAAGAAGATGAAATTAATTTGAAGGCGGCCGCTAAACGGGAAGCCAAAGAAGAAATGGGTATTGAGATTGAGATATTGGATGACAACCCATATCTTTTAAACATTGAAAAAGAAATTGAAGGGAAGCTTGTTAGTGTTATTCTGGCTCATTTTCTAGCAAAAAGAGTCGGCGAACTAGTCCCCGGTGATGATATTAGAGAATGGGACTGGCTAGATATAAATGATTTGGGCAAAGAGAACTTAGCTCCCAACATCAAACCGGCCTTAAAGTATTTTGGGTTTTTAAAATGATAATTTATTAACTATTATATATGCCAACTTCACATAAAAATTATAAACACGCTCTATTTTTTATTATCGGCGTGATTGCGACCATCGCTTATCGTGGGATTGTAGTTTTAAACCACTATGATCCAATTTGGGTCGAGACCGCTTGGTATGTCGGGACGCTGGGATTTGCTTGGTATTTCTGGCATCGTTTTCAAATAGAAAACCGACGAAACAAATTAATTTCGAAGCTTAACTTATTGGAAAAAACCCAACAGGGACAAATTTTAAACCAAGAGGATAAAACCGCTTTAGTGGGGATATTGAAAAGTTTAAATGCCAGTTTAGCAAAATGGAATTATATTATAATCTTTGTTAGTTCTTTTTTGGCGGTTGCTTACGCGATTTATTTTGATTTAAAATAATTAAAACGTAAATATATGAATAAAGTTACACATTTTGAATTTCCTTGGGACGACAAGGAGAGAGCTAAATCTTTTTATCAAAACGTCTTTGACTGGAAGCCGTTTGAATGGGAGCAATTCGGTTATACCAGTTGGCAGACTGGTCCGGTTGATGAAAAGATGCAACCGACCGAATCGGGATTTATAAATGGCGGTTCTAGTAAACGCGACCCACAGATGCCCTACCCGATGTTTTATGTTGATGTTGAAGATATGGATGCGACGCTTGAAAAAATTGTCGCTCAGGGCGGGGTAATTGTCCGTGGCAAAACTCCTCTCGGAGAAAATGGCGCGATGGGATTTTTAGCTTGGTTTAAAGATTCAGAGGGTAATATTTTAGGTTTGTCGCAATATAAAAAAGCAGCTTAATGTTCATCTATTTGATTAATGGCAAGTAAAAATAACTATGAAAAAAAAGTATATAAAAATTTTATCTTGTATTTTTGCCATCTTATTCGGCATATTTATATTTATCTATGGCGGGTATGATGACAGTCCGGGGGCTCAGTTGTTGGGGTTTGTAATATTTAGCCTTGGTGTCTTTGGTTTAATAAGAAGGCGGAAAAAGTCGGCATAAAAATTGTGTATGCCAAATATCCTCAATATAAATAAGCTGGCGCGTTTAAAATGGCATTATATCCATAAACGTTTTCGCACTCCTTTCTATACTTATTTGCTTTGGGAGGGTGTTTCACGCCATTATAATCATAATCTTCGCTTTCCTTATGAAATGGGGGCGGTTTTATATTTAGATCAAGAACTGATGTTTGGTGATAATGTTTGGCGCCAGACACAAGCATTAACTTTATCTAAATTGGGAAAAGAATCAAAATTCATTAAAAATAGTTTTCGCGATGCTTATAAGTTAAATGATAAGACAGAAAAATTTGCGAGAGAGCTGAACCAAAAAAAATTTAACATTTACACTAACGTCCAATTGGCTGATAATTTAGAAAAATATTGCCAGCTTTGCTTTTCAATGGGCGCTTTTATTATTTTTCCCTTGTTCATTGAAGAATATCTAGAGAATTTTGTCAGCACCGAAATAAATAAGCGATGTAAAGATAAGGCTCCAGAAGTTATTCATAATCTTGGCGCGTCTTTAAAGTCTAGTTCTACGGAAGACGACGAATTAAGCTTATTAAAAATTGCTCTTAAGCGCCGGCAGGGGCTAGCAATAGAAGTGGAGATTAAGCGGCATCTTCAAAATTATGGCTGGTTAAAAAATTCAGCCATGAACAATAGTTACTATTCCGAAAAAGAAATATATCAGCGCCTGGATAGTTTGCGCAACGCTGATGTGGCGGCAAAAATTAGAAATATTATTAACGAACGCCGACGAAAAATTGCTCAAGTTAAAAAATATCAGATTGATTTTGGTTTTAGCCGAAAACTAATTAATCATATAGAAACGCTTCAAGAGGCTATTTATTTTCGCAGTTGGCGAACCGAGCGGTTTTATCGAAATATCCAATATTTATCAAGCTTTCTTCAAGAAGTTTCTAAACGCCTTGGTCTTAAGTCTTGGGAAGAAATTTTTTATCTTTTACCGACTGAAATTATTGATTGTTTGCGACAAGAATTAAAAGTAGATTTGGGAGTTATTAAATCCAGAAAGCAGGGCTATATTATGTGGGCAGATGGTCGTCATACGCAAATTTACTCAGGCAATATTGTGGCGCAAGCTAAAAATAAAATAAAGTTTCTCGATATTCAAAAACAAAAACAGAATGAAATTAAGGGGCAAACAGCCTGTCGCGGGGTAGTTGTCGCTAAAGTTCATGTTATAAAATCTAAAACCGAATTTAAGAAATTTAAAAACAAGGAAATATTGGTTGTACCATCAACAACGCCAGACTACGTTCCAATTATGAAAAAAGCCGCCGCTATTATAACCGACGAGGGCGGTTTAACTTGTCATGCCGCTATTATGTCTAGGGAATTAAGTATTCCTTGTATAATCGGCACAAAAATTGGCACCAAAGTTCTTCATAGTGGCGATTTAGTGGAAGTTGATGCCGGAAAAGGCGTTATTAAAATATTAAAGAAAGCTTAAATGGACAAAGAAACTATTGTAAAATATTATAACTATACTCTACCGTTTTATAAGTTTTTCTATCACAAAAATAGCAACGCTGTTCATTATGGCTTTTTTGATAAAAATACCAAAAATCATCAAGAAGCTTTGTTAAATGTGAATAAATGTTTAGCTGATATTTCTCAAGTAAAATCAGGAGATGTTATTTTAGATGCCGGCTGTGGAGTAGGCGGAAGCTCAATTTGGCTGACAAAAAATTATTCAGTAAAAGTTATTGGCATATCTATCAGCGAGAAGCAGATTAATAAGGCTAACAGATTATCCGTTCAAGAAAAAGTTTCAGACAGAGTTTCTTTTTTTGAAAGGGATTTTTTGAACTCTGGTTTTAGCGACGAATCTTTTGATGTCGTTTGGGCGGTTGAAAGTGTTTGCCATGCTGATGATAAAAAAGATTTTTTGAAAGAAGCATATCGTCTTCTTAAACCCGGCGGGCGCTTGGTGGTCGATGATGGATTCTTATTAAGAGAAGCGAATGATAAAGAAGAGCAAAAAAATTATGAAGCCTTTTTAGAGGGCATGGCCTTGCCTAATTTAGCTTCGGAGAAGCAATTTAAAAAAGATTTAGAAAATTTGAGATTTCAAAATATAAAAATTTACGATAAAGTTAAAGAGACCTGGCCATCAGCTAAAAAAATTTATCGAATGTCTATTTTTAGCTATCCATTTTCAGTTTTGACCGAGAAGCTTCGACTGACGCCGCATTTGTTAACTTTAAATAATTTAGCGGGAATCACTCAGTATCGAATAATTAAAAATCAGCTGGCGGGGCACAGGGTGTTTTATGCGGAAAAATAGTTTTTACTAAGTTTGACTAAATATACCAGCAGTGGTATATTTTTTTATTAATTTAGTCCTTTAAAATTTATTGTTTAACCAAAAAGATATTAATCATGACGGAAAAATCTTGTTTACGGAAAAGCTCTTTGCAATTGAAATTTTGCAAGGAAGCGGGCTTTAACTTTCGGGACTTATTTCCCGAGAATTGCGGCCTGGCAGCGGCTATTAATTTACCAAGCGCCTCTTGGATATCCGGCCAGTTAATCACGCCGATTGAAACACGAGGTGAAAAGGGCGGTGGCGTTGTGTCACAGCGCCAAGGTAAAATTTACGAAAGGCGCCGCATCGGCCCTTTCAGTGTTCAGTTTCGGGATTTTGACGAAAAACGTTTTCGCCAGGAACTTCCCGGTAACATGGCAATTGCCCATTGCCGCTATGCGACTAAAGGCGATCCGGGTTTAGTGGCTAATGTTCAGCCCCTGATTGTGACGGAATCTAAGTATGGCCCATTTGCAATTGCTCACAATGGGACCTTGGTGAATGTAGAAAATTTGAAGGCCGAGCTAAAACAGCAGGGCTGCAAATTCGACGCCACGTCGGACACGGAAATTTTAATCCATTTGATTTTGTCTTCGGGGGCCAAAAAAGTTGAAGACGCTATTCTCTATGCTTTAAGCAAAGTCGCCTGTTCTTATTCTTTATTGATTATCACTCGCGACAAAGTTTTTGCTATTCGGGATCGTTTTGGTGTTCGCCCTTTAAGCGTGGCTAAACTTGGTTCGGGATTTATGGTCTGTTCGGAGACCGTATCTTTTGATCAATTTGCCGGCGCCGAATTTTTGCGCGATGTTGAAGCCGGAGAGATGATTATTTTTGAAAAAAAGAAAGAAAATTTTCGCAGCATAAAATATGCTGAACCGAGAGAGTTCTTCTGTATTTTTGAAAGTATTTACTTTTCAAATCCGCGTTCTAAATACAAAGGTATTTATAACGAAGATTTTCGTCGAAAAATTGGCGAACAGATTGTTTTGGAAAATCCCGACCTCACTGGTGATTTAGTTGTTCCGGTTCTGGATTCCGGCAAGCACTTCGCTCAAGGATTGGCGCATGTTTTAAGCACGCGCCTTCAAGTCCACAATGGCGATTTATACGAAGAAGCTTTTCAGAGAGCACATTCGCCTTTGGGCGGGCAATCACGTTCTTTCACCGCTACGACTACCGCGGAACGGATTGCTGTAGTTCGAAAAAAATTGCATTTGAAAAAAGAAGCGGTCGTTGGTAAAGAAGTTATTGTTGTTGACGATTCAATCGTTCGCAGCCACACTGCTAAAATAATTGTGGAAATGCTTAAGCAGGCCGGGGCTACAAAAGTCACCTTCTGTGTCTGCTTTCCGCCAATTATTAACATTTGCCCTAATGGTATGGATTTTCAAACCCGCGGGCAATTGATTGCTTATAAGCGCAGCTTAGATTTTATCAAACAAGAGATTGGTGCCGATGAATTGATTTATTTGCAAGTTGCCGGACTTTATAAGGTAGTTGCTGAAACTTATGGCGGCGGCATCTGCGGCGGCTGTTTTGGAGGCGCTTATCCTGAGATTCCAAAAAATATTGCTGAGTAGTTATTGAAGAAAATTGTTATCATTGCGTAGTATTCAGGAGACATGAAAATGTCTCCTTGTTCTTTGTTTAATTAAATCTTTTAAAATGGTTAGAAAAGTTATTTTTACGGCCGTAATTTTTTTGGTCCCTGCCGTGGTTTTGGTTAAAAATCCGGCGAATGGAGCGTTTGATCACGTAATCAGATTAAGCCCCGCTAGAGTGATTGTTAAAGACGAACAATCGTCAGTCAATCAGGACAAGCCTGATACCGGCATCGCCAGCTGGTATGATTTTAAGGAGGGAGCGTTTGCCGCTTCGCCTTATTTTAAAAAAGGCTCAATTCTGCGGGTTACTAATCTGGCTAATGGCAAATTTGTCGATGTTGTAATCAATGATTACGGTCCGAACAAAAGAAAACATCCTAATCGAGTGATTGACTTAGACAGGCTAGCTTTTCAAAAAATAGCCTCTTTAAAGCTCGGTTTAGTCAGAGTTAAAATTAATCATTTGGCGGATTAAAGCTTTTCAGCTTTTAAATGATTGGAAACGGGAAGAAATTCCCGTTTTTTTCTTGACAAATATTAGTTTAGTTGCTAAACTAATATTAATTAAACTATTAATACACTATTTATGAGTATTCGTTCTGTTTTTACAAAAAAGAAAATCATTTGGACTATTATTATCCTTTTGGTTGTCAGCGGCGGCGCTTATTATAAGTTAAAGCCGAAAAACAATGCCGCCAATATTTCCACAGCTACCGTTACTAGACAAAACTTGGAGCAAACAGTTTTGACTACCGGCCAAGTAGTTAGTGAAACTAATTTAAGTCTCAGCTTCCAAGCTAGCGGCGTTGTTCAGGAAATTAAGGTCAAGACCGGAGACCCGGTTAAAGCTGGCGATGTAATCGCTACTTTAAGCCAGGCTAATGTTAAGGCTTCCTTGACTAGCGCCAACGGTCAATTAGCCCAAGCTCAAGCTAACTATCAACGAGTCTTAGCGGGGTCGACTCCGGAACAAATTAATGTTTCTGAAAAAGCGGTCGTCTCGGCTAAAGTAGCTTATGAAAATGCCGTGAGCCAATTAGCGACCGTTAAAGCCTCCACCGATATAACTATTAGTCAGGCGCAGTTCACTCTTGATGACTTACAATCTCCAACATCCGCTTCCGATAATAAGCGTTCGGCGATTTTGGTTAATATCGCTAACCAGTTAGTGGCGGTAAAATCCGATTTAGACAAACAAAAACAAATTTTAGATGATGATAATTTAGAAAATGTTTTTGGAGTTACCGATTCTTCCAGCTTAAGTAATTTTAAGAGTGCTAACAGCCAAGTTCAGGCATTATTAACTAAAGCTAATGCTAGTCTCGCAACCGCTCAAGGTTATAAAAGCGACGCCAATATCTACCAAGCAGTTGACGATGCCGTGGCCGCTTTAAATCAAAATATTAAGGCTCTTAATTATTGCTATACTGCTCTGCAAAATTCTATTACCAGTTCACAGTTTAGCCAAGCGCAGTTAGATGCTTATAAATTAACTATTAACACCGCGTTGTCTAACGAAAATTCCGGCATTAATTTAGTTAAATCTTCACGCCAGGCTTTGACCGACGCCCTAACGGCCGCGACTAATGCTTTAGCTAATGCCAAGCAGTCAGCGACCTCACAGATTAATTCCGCTCAAAATCAAATAAATAGCGCGCAAGCTGCTTGGCAGCAAGCGCAAGCGACTTTAGCCCAGCAAAAAGCTAAAGCTCAGCCGGCCGATATCAATGCCGCCAAGGCCCAGTTATTATCTGCTCAGGGAACAGTTGAGGCCGCGCAAACAGCTTTGGAAAACACGATTTTGAAAGCTCCGGCTGACGGCACCATCACCAGAATAGATACTAAAGTCGGCCAGCAAGCAACGGCTATGCAGCCGGTCTTTATTTTGCAAAACATTAACGCTTTGCATACAGAGGCCTATGTTAGCGAGTCCAATGTTGCCAGTTTAAAAATTGGTCAAACGGTCGACTATACTTTTGATGCTTTCGGTCCGGACCAGCATTTTAGCGGGCAAATTTTAACAATTGATCCAGCTTCAACCGTAATTTCCGGAGTGGTTAACTATTTAGTAAAAGCCGATTTGCCAAATGTGCCGGATATTAAGCCGGGAATGACGGCTAATATGACCGTTATGGTTGCTAAGCGAGAAAATGCCTTAGCCGTTATGAGTAGTGCGATTATTAATCAAAATGGCGGTCAATATGTCCGCGTAATTAATAATTCGCAAACCAAGACCTTTGATCAGGTTCCGGTAGTCACTGGCTTGCAGGCCGATGGCGGTTTGGTCGAAGTTTTAAGCGGGATAACCGATAATCAAGAAATAGTCACTTTAATTAAATAAACAAATGGAAAAGAAATCCGTTGCCAATTTAATAACCGTTAAAAATCTTAAAAAAGAATATGTTACCGGTGAAGTTGTGACTCCGGTTTTGAAAGATGTTAATTTCAAAATCGATCAAGGCGAGTTTGTGGCAATCATGGGCCCATCAGGAAGTGGAAAATCAACTTTAATGCATATTTTAAGTTTCTTGGAACGGGGAACCTCCGGTACCTATGAGTTTAAAGGCCAAAATATTGATGAATTTAATGATAATTATTTAGCTGAACTGCGCAATAAAGAGATTGGTTTTGTTTTTCAATCTTTTAATTTATTGCCGCGCACTTCAGTTCTAGATAATGTTAAATTGCCACTAACTTATAGTAAGTTAAAAAATCATGAGCAGTTGGCTAAAAAATCATTGGACGCTGTCGGTTTATCGCATCGTTTAAATTACTATACAAACCAAATTTCCGGTGGTGAAAAACAACGCGTAGCGATTGCCCGAGCTTTAGTTTGCGACCCGGCAGTAATTTTTGCTGATGAGCCGACCGGCAATTTAGATTCCAAATCCGGTAATACGGTAATGTTTTTATTGCAACAATTGAATAACCAAGGTCGGACGATTATCCTAGTTACCCATGAAACAGATACCGCTAATCACGCCAAGCGCATTATTAGAATCAAAGACGGTTATATTTTGTCTGATGATCCCGTAAAAAATCGAACTATTGCCGAGGCTGATAAGGAGTTGATTAAATAGTTTAGATTATTATAATTTCGTGAAACCGCTTTCTATTATAAAACTAGTTGTTAAAAATCTGCGGGCGCGTAAAGGGCGCACGATTTTAACGATTTTAGGAATAACTATCGGCGTGGCCGGTGTGATTATTATTATGTCACTCGGCGGTGGCGCTCAGAGTTTAATTTTGGGGCAGGTGACTAAACTAGGCAGTAATTTATTATATGTGATGCCCGGAAGAACTGCCGATAATGGCGCTCCAATCCCCGGCTTGATAATTACTAGTTTAATAGAAAGCGACGCTGAAGCTTTACGGGATAAAGGCCGGGTTCCTTACGCTAGTGCGGTTAACGCTGCCGTTTCCGGAGCCGCCACGATTACTTGGAATAATAAAACAGTAGATACTACTTTCTCTGGGACTGACTCGGAATATAGCCAGATTGCTAACTTTACGATGCAGTCCGGCCAGTTTATGAGTGCCGCGGAAACTGCTGGCGGCGCTAATGTAGTGGTTCTGGGTTCGGAAATTAGCGATGAACTTTTTAAGGAAGCAGGAGTCAATCCTATTGGCCAAGTAATTAAGGTTAAGAGTGTTGTTCAGGAAAATGCCGGTGGTGTTCCTTTGCGAGTTATCGGCGTTATTGCCCCGCTCGGCAGCTCTTTTTTTCAAAATCAAGACAGATTAATTTTTTTGCCTCTGGCTATCGGCCAGAATCAAATTCTAGGAATTCATCATCTCAATTCCATCTATGTTAAGGTTGATGATGCCGCCAATGTTGATTCTACAATTGCAGCAATCAGAACTACTTTAAAACAGCAGCACCATATTTTAAACGATGCTGATTTAGATTTTGATATTCGCAATCAAGCCGAGGCAGTTAAAGTTTTATCGACCATTACCGATGCGCTCAGTTTATTTTTAGTGGCGATGGCCGGGATTTCTTTAATAGTTGGCGGTATTGGGATTTTAAATATTATGGTAGCGACTGTGGGTGAGCGTACCCGAGAAATTGGTTTGCGGAAAGCGGTCGGAGCCACCAGAAAGGCAATTCGCAATCAGTTTTTATTAGAAGCGGTTTTACTTACCAGCCTCGGCGGCTTTATTGGAATTATCATCGGAGTTTTAGTTTCTTATATAATTGCTCTAGTAATGCAAAAATTAGAGTATGATTGGGCTTTTATAATTTCTGTCAGCTCCATTTTATTGTCAGTCGGAGTTTCTATTTTAACCGGTATTGTTTTTGGTTTATTCCCGGCAATGAAGGCGGCTAAACTTGATCCGATAGACGCCTTAAGGTACGAATAATTATGTTAAACGCTATTCAACAAGCATTTAAAGCATTGCTAGCCAATAAGGGTCGGACTTTTTTGACAACCCTAGGAATTATGATTGGCATTGCGACGGTGATTTTGGTGTTGTCGGCTGGCGCCGGTTTTCGTGAGTTAATTAATAAGGAAATTGATACTTTCGGAACCAATACGCTTTATATCCAAACTAAAGTCCCGTCTAATAATAAAAATAATAGTCCGCGAGATGAAGTTAGTTCCGGTATTACAATTACCAGTTTTAAGCAGCGCGATTTAGATGATATTAAAAAACTTCCTAATGTAGTTAATAATTATGGAATTGTTTTAGGTCAAGCGGCTGCTAGTTATCGTAATAATCACAAGACGGCCGTTTATGTTGGCGCCTCAGCTACGATGTTTGAAATTGATAAAAATAAATTACAGGCAGGAAGATTCTTCACGGCCGCCGAAGATGCCGGCGGCGCCCAAGTGGCGGTTATCGGTTATAAGATTGCTTCTTCACTTTTCCAGCAAGACGATCCCGTTGGTAAAATTTTACGAATTGGCTCTTTAAATTTTCAGGTTATTGGTGTTTATGAACCGTCTAGCGGAATTAGCGGCGGGAATGATGATTATATATACATGCCCTTGGCCACCGCTCAGAAAAAAATGCTGGGCATAAATTATTTGCTCCAAGGAGTTATTCAGGTGCAGGATAATAATTTGAGCGCTGTCACTTCCGAGGAAATTAAAAATGTGATGCGTCGCAATCATAACATCACTAATCCCGATAAAGATGATTTTGAAGTTATGACCCAAGAGCAACTCATGGATATTATTAACACTATTTTCGACAGCATCACCATTTTGTTAATTGCGATTGCCGCTATTTCTTTAATTGTCGGAGGAGTTGGTATTATGAATATTATGTATGTCGTAGTTACGGAAAGAACCGCAGAAATTGGTTTGCGTAAAGCTTTGGGAGCCAAAAATTCTAATATTTTACAAGAATTTCTTGTGGAAGCGGTAGTTGTGACACTGATTGGTGGAGTTATCGGAATTTTATTTGGCGCCTTCTTGACCTGGGTATTAACCAGCGTCGCGGTCGCCAACGGCTTGAATTGGACTTTCGTTTTACCTCTTTATGCCATCGGTATCGGTTTCGGCGTCTCGGCAATTATTGGCATCAGTTTCGGTGTTTTACCGGCGGTCAACGCCTCTAAGATGGACCCGATTGAAGCCTTAAGACATGAGTAGCTTAGCCTTTAAAAATATATGAAAGACGAGCGACAAAAATTATTACAAGCCCTGATTCAGAATTTGACTGAAGTCTTTCGGTCTACCCATAAAGATCATTGCTTTTCTTTTGACGGCTTAGCGCTTCGTCGCCAAGAAATGATGATTTTATTTTTTCTTAATGAAAAACAGGGGCAGGCTTCGGTCAAAGAAATTGCTAAGTTTCTTAATGTTACTTCCGGAGCGGTAACCCAGTTTACTGACGGTTTGGTGGATAAGAAGCTAGTCGAAAGAAAGGCTGATTTGATCGATCGCCGCCAAGTAAATATTAAACTAATGCCTAATGTTAAGAATGATTTTGGTAGTTTTAAAAATAAATATCTAGAATCAATTAGCGAATCATTTTCTATCCTGAGCGATAGCGAGTTGCAGCAGCTGATTAAGCTTTTAGAGAAAGTTCGCGGTTCTAATCGTTAATTAAGCGGCAGGGAATATTGGGCGGACAAAATTTAAGCGCGACGGGAAGGAGTTCGATAGAGCTCTTTTTTAGTTGACTTTATTATTTTAGGGGTATATGATTAATGCAACAATGTTGCAATTATGAATAAAGATACTATTTTTCAAAATATCCGTAATCAGGGCGGGCGTTTAACCAGGTTACGCAAGGAGATTGTTCAAATTCTGGTAGAGGAAGACTGTTTGCTTTCCTCGGCCAAGTTGTTGTCGCGGCTAAATAAATTGAATTTAACCCCGAATCGCTCCACGATTTTTAGGGAGTTATTATTTTTGACCAGCAAGCAAATAATTTTAAAAAATAATATTTCCGGAGTTGATTATTATGAAATCCCCTGCGAACAGCATCATCACCATCATTTAGTCTGTCTGAAGTGCCACGCCATCAGTAAAATAGAAATAGAGGATCAGCTAGCGGCTCAGGAAAAAAAGATTACCAAACAAAATAAATTTAGAATAATCAATCATTCTTTAGAATTTTACGGTTATTGCCGGAAATGCCAAATTTAAGATATATGAAAAAAATTATATTTATTGTTGGACTGTTATTGATTGCCGTCGGAGGTTTATATGCGGCGGTTAGATATAAAAGTCCATCGCCAACTAGTCAGAAGAGGTTAGTGGTAGTTACAACCATTTTTCCACTGTATGATTTTGCTAAAGCCATCGGCGGCGATTATGCCGAGGTTTCTTTGCTTTTGCCCCCGGGAGTTGAGGCTCACAGTTTTGACCCGAAGCCGAGCGATATTGCCAAAATAAATAGTGCCGGCATCTTTGTTTATACCGGTCCGTTTATGGAACCTTGGGCAGAAGATATCATTCGGGGGGCAAATAATAAGAGTTTAAAAGCGGTAGATGCTAGCGCAAATATCACCTTAATCCCCGGAGTTTTTCATGATGAAGATGAACCGGTCGGCGCCAATGATCCTCATATTTGGTTAGATATAGCCAATGATCAGCAAATTGTCCAAACTATAGCCGCCGCTTTTAGCATGCAGGATCCAGAAAATACCGCTTATTACGAAGCGCGTGCCGCCGCTTATCAAGAATCTTTAAAAAAACTGGATTTGCAATATCAAACAGTTCTAGCAAACTGCGTTTCTAGAGAGATTGTCTATGGTGGACACTATGCCTTTGGTTATTTAGCGCGACGCTATAATTTAGAATATTTGGCAGCACAAGGAGTATCTCCGGATGCCGAGCCGACTGCCCAGGATTTAGTAAATTTAGTAGATCAGATAAAAAATAATAATATCAAATACGTTTTTTATGAAGAGTTGAGCTCGCCCAAGGTAGCCGAGACTATTGCTCAAGAAACCGGCGCTAAGATGTTATTGCTAAATGCCGCCCATAATCTTAGCCGGGAAGATTTAGCCGCGAACAAAACTTTTTTGCAAATCATGGAAGAAAATTTAAATAATTTAAAAACTGGTTTGCAGTGTAATTAATCTTTTATGTCAGTGATTATCGAAGCAAAAAATATTTCCGTAAATTATGGATCAAGCGAGGTTTTAAAAAACATTTCTTTTGGTATTGAAAAAGGAGATTTTGTGGGCCTGGCTGGTTCTAATGGCGCCGGTAAGACTACGCTGGTTAAGGCGCTTTTAGGTCTTTTGCCGCTAACTACCGGAGAAATAGAATTATTTGGGGAGAATGAAGAGCGCTTTAATGATTGGCAGAAAATTGGCTATTTGCCACAAAAATTTTCGACAATTAACGCTCTTTTTCCGGCGACCGTTGAGGAAGTTATCGCCTTAGGGTTATTGTCTACTAAAAAATTTCCCAAAAGGATTACGGCGACTGATCGTAAAAAAGCTAGGGCCTTGATGGCGGAATTAGGAATTACCGAACAAGCTAAAAAAATGTTATCGGAACTTTCCGGCGGTCAACAACAAAAAGTTCTTTTAGGCAGAGCTTTAATTTCTGAACCCGAAGTTTTAATTTTTGATGAACCGTCAACCGCGCTTGATCCAAATTCCAGAGATGCCTTTTTTAAATTATTACAAACTTTAAATCAGGAAAAAGGGATTACTATAATTTTAATTACTCATGATACTGGATATATCGGCAAGTACGCCAACAAGCTTTTATATATTGACCGGGAATTAATTTATTTTGGAAAGTTCTCTGAATTTTGTGCTGACCATAAAATGAAATCTTATTTTGGCGAGCACGAACAGCACATAATTTGTCATCAACACAATTAATATGGAAATCATTAATTTTTTACAATACTCCTTTATTCAGCGAGCTTTTGTGGCCGGAGTCTTGGTGGCGGTTATTTGTTCTGCCTTGGGCTTGTTCTTAGTTTTAAGAAAAATGTCTTTAATCGGTGATGGCTTGTCTCATGTTAGTTTTGGAGCAATTGCCCTGGGTTTATTCTTTGGAATTTATCCTTTCTATGTAGCGATTCCGTTAGTAATTTTGGCCTCCATTTTAATTTTGAAAATAAGCGAAAAGGCCCAAGTTTATGGCGACGCGGCGATTGGCGTCGTATCGGCGATTGGAATTTCCGGTGGGGTAATCTTGGCAGGCTTGTCCCATGGTTTTAATGTTGATCTCTTTAGTTATCTTTTTGGCAACATTTTAGCAATTAGTAATACTGAAGTTATTTTATCGGCGTTATTATCAATTATTGTCATGGCAGCTATTTATTTTTTTTATTGGGATTTATTTTCCGCTACGTTTGACGAAGAATACGCCAAGACTACCGGCATTAAAGCTACTTTTATTAATAATTTATTAACTGTTTTGACGGCGGTAACGGTTGTTTTGTCTATTAGAATGGTCGGAGTGATGCTGGTTTCTGCTTTGTTGATATTACCGGCGGTAACTGCCTTGCAATTATCACGCGGCTTTAAAACGGCGATGATGATTGGCGCTGCCGCTTCTTTACTGTCTGTAATTTTAGGTATTAGCTTTTCATTTTTTCTAGATTTGCCTACCGGGGCTACAATTGTTATGATTAATGTAGTATTCTTTGGTTTGGCATTTGCCTATAAAAAAATTTCTTAAAGCCTATTTATGAAAAAAACTCTTATTGTTTGGACAGTGGCCTTTATCGGGTTGGTAATTATCGGGTCGGTGTTAAGCCTGAAGGGGATCTTAAAAGATGAAGACAATCAATCGGCCGACGATTACAATAAGATAATTAAAGCCCCGGTTATAGAGGACACTTTTTCAGTAGCCGATAATTCCCTTATTTCCAAAGTTAAGAGTGCCACTTATATAATTGATAATCAGACAGTTATTTTAAACGATGGCGTTTCTGAATCAGGACTAATTGTCGACGGTGTTTCTCAGCCAACAACCCGCTTCTTCGGTAATGAAGCTCAAGGTGATTTAGACGGGGATGGCCAAGCGGACATCGTCTTTTTAATTACTCAAGATAATGGTGGCAGTGGTACTTTTTTCTATTTGGCTGGAGCGCTAGCAGTTGACGACAGCTATCAGATTTTGAATACTATTTTTCTGGGTGATCGGATTTCACCTCAAACTACAGAAATTAAAAAGGGAATAATTATTGTTAATTACGCTGATCGTCGAGCCGACGAGCCAATGAGCAGCACTCCTTCAGTTGGGGTTTCTAAGTATTTTCAGGTCGTTGGTAGTCAGTTGGTGCCGACCGATGCCTCGGCTTTAGAAGCTGATCCTATCCAAATGGCTAATCCGGCCGCTACTAACTGCCTTAAATTGGGAGGTAACTTAGTAACCAAAGAGCGTGGTGACGGCGGCCAGTATAGTCTTTGTTATTTTGATGACGCTCGCGCTTGCGAAGAATGGGCTCTTATGAGAGGCGACTGTCCGGTCGGTGGCGTAAAAACCACGGGGTTTGATACTATTGATCAAAAATATTGCGCTTGGGTCGGCGGTCGAACTATAGCCGAAACTGATTCCGTGTGCACTTTTAAAGATGGTTCTAAATGCTCAACGGTCGATTTCTTTAATGGCGTTTGCCCTAATACTAAGATATAATAAATATAAATAGTGTTTAACAGTTTAGTTTTAAGGAAATTATGTTAAAAAAATTTTTAATTATTTTTTTGATTTTATCCGGCCTACTGATTATTTATTTTTTCGTCGCTAATTGGTTTTTTTATCATCAGATAGAGATATCCGGATTACAGATTGTTGATTTAAAACACAAATATATTTTTAACGAAACAGCAGCTACTTCTTCCGGTATTGTTTATGCCGCTCTGGGAGACAGCCTAACTGCCGGTGTCGGCCTGGCCGACTATGAACAGTCATACCCTTATTTGGTCGCGCAGAAAATTGCCGGTCAAGATACTAAAGTTACTCATTTAAATTTTTCTTACCCAGGCTATAAAACTTATGATTTAATCAGAGATATGTTACCGGAAGCCGTTGCCAGCCAGCCCGATATTATTACTATTCTAATCGGTATTAACGATGTCCATAATAATGATAATCGTCAAAAGTTCAGGCGTAATTACGAAGACATTTTACAGCAACTAAGCACCAAAACCAATGCCAAAATAAATGTTATCAGTTTGCCGCTGATTGGCTCTAAACATTCTTTGTGGCCCGGTTATCGTGCTTATTATTATTCTAAAAGCCTTATTTTTAATGATATTATCCGGGAGCTAGCCGATAAATATCAAGTTAATTATATTGATTTAACAAACTCTACGCGACAATATTCGCTTACGCCCGGCTATTATGCGGTTGACGGTTTTCATCCGGCCGACTTGGGCTATCAGTATTGGTCTCAAATAATTTATGATCATCTCGATAAATAATGCCGTTTTAGCCACCCAGATTTTTTCGGCGATTTTTATAGTTTTATTGCTATTATCAATTCGTCGCCAGAAAAGTTTTGCCGGTTTATCAGTAGCACTAACTCAAGAACTAAAAGGCTTCGCGATTTTGGCAATCGTCCTTTCTCACATCGGTTATTTTTTAGTTTCTGACCATCGCTTTTTATTTCCGCTCACCATTGCTGCCGGGTTGGGTGTTAATTTATTTTTATTTTTATCTGGCTACGGAATTACCACGAGCTCTATTTCCAAACCTTTGTCGGTTTGGCAATTTTATCGTCACCGTTTGTTAAAAATTTATACCCCCTTTTGGTTGGTGGTAATTGTTTTATTTGCTCTGGATTTTTTAATTGGCCATAAAACTTACGGGTTAGGGTACATGTTCCAGTCAATTATCGGGTTTTTCCCGCATGCCGATTTATGGATTGATTTAAACTCTCCACTTTGGTATTTTACCTTGATTATTTTTTATTATTTATTGTTCCCCTTGGTATTTTTTAAAAAATATCCTTGTTTTTCCGCCATCCTTCTTTATTTAGGTGGATATTTAATTGTCCGCGCCGAACCGTCTATTTTGGATAACGTGATTCATCTATACCGAATTCACTTATTTGCTTTCCCGCTCGGAGTATTAACTGCTGGCCTGGTCTCTAAATATCCAGGCAGTCGCGCGCAAGCCGGTTTTAAAAAAATACAAGAAAAATTTAAAACCAATAAATTAGCCGTGCAAATTATTTATTACTTGGTTGCGCTTATTTTATTGGGCGTCTTTGCTTATACTGCTTATTATTCAAATATTGGCAAAGAGCGTTGGCTAGAGGAAGCCACAAGTTTGTTAACCGGCGCGGCTATTGTCATTTTGTTTTTAATGAAAAAATTTGAAATTAAATTACTTTATTGGTTTGGCTTCTTTTCTTACGAAATTTATTTATTTCACTGGCCGCTCATGGCGCGCTTCGATATCTTTTATCGCTTCACTCCGGCTTGGCTCGCGACCATTTTATATTTAGGACTTTTCTTGGCTTTGGGCTGGGGAATGCGCCAACTACTATCTAAACTTAAAGCCTAGTTTTACTTTTATGAACAATAAAAACAATAATCAAGCAATAGAAATGGACAAAGTTACTTGGCACGAGAAACATCAAAAGGCCTCAACTCTAGGCGCGCGCGTAGCTGACAGCACCGCCAGCTTAATTGGTTCTTGGCGCTTTATTATTATTCAAACGATTGTGGTTATTGTTTGGATGTTCTTGAATGTTGTCGCCTTTACTAGCCACTGGGATGTTTACCCGTTTGTGCTTCTTAATTTGTTGTTTTCTACCCAGGCCGCTTATGCGGCGCCGATTATTATGATGGCTCAAAACCGTCAGAACGATCGCGATCGCTATCACGCGCGGGAAGACTATCGCACAAATCTTCGGGCCAAGAAAGAAATTGAAGAACTACAGAAATCATTAGCGCGGATTGAAAGTGAAAAATTGGATAAAATATTAGAATTAATTAAAAAATCATCTAAATAGTTTTATGAATATCCCGGTAAAAAAATTAAATAATGGTTTAGAAATGCCGGTCTTGGGTTTCGGCACCTGGTATATGGGCGGTAGTTTTTTGCGTGAAGCCAATTATGATGAAACGCCTGATATTGCTGCTATTAAAAAAACTATCGAGCTTGGCGGTTATCGTTTTGATACGGCAGAAATGTATGCCGCTGGTTATAGCGAAGAAATTTTGGGGCGCGCTTTGTCGGGATATGACCGAAATAAATTATTTATCACCTCTAAAGTCCTTCCTGAGCATTTGGCTTATGACGATGTTATCGCTGCCTGCCAAGGAAGTTTAAAGCGTTTAGGCATGGACTATCTAGATTTATATCTTGTCCATATTCCTAACCCGGAGATAGATATTTCGGAAACAATGCGCGCTTTTGATTATTTAAAAGATCAGGGGCTGATAAAAAATATTGGTGTTTGTAATTTTAACGTTGAAAGATTAAAGGCGGCTCAGGCAGCCTCTAAAAATAAAATTGTTTTAAATCAGGTTCACTATAATTTAGTATTTCGAGAACCAGTACTAAAAGGGGTTCTTGATTATTGCCGTGAGCAAGATATTTTTATTGAAGCTTGGCGTCCGGTCCAGCAGGGGAGCTTAACTAAAAAAGGAATTGCCGTAGTAGATAAGCTTTGTGAAAAATATGGTAAAACTCCCGCTCAGGTTGCTATTAACTGGCTTATATCTCAGCCGGGAGTAATTACTTTAGTAAAGACAAGCAGTTTAAAACATTTAGAGGAGAATTTGGGGGCTGTTGGTTGGGACATGAGTCCGGAAGATATAGAATTGCTAAGTCGCGATTTTCCGATTCAGCTCGATAGAAGCAATGCGGTACAATTAAAATAGTAGAAAAGCCGCTCGGAACCGAGCGGTTTTTTTAAATTAAGCTGTATTGGTGAATTATATTGACACAATTTAGTTTTTGTTGTAAATTATGGAGATTATGTGTTTATACATAAATGAGTAGTTGAGGATTGTAGGCCTCTTTTCTTTAAAAACTAATGCAATGGCCAGGAAAAAAAATTTTGGCAAACCACCATGTATCTTTAAAATATGCATTTCTTCGGCAAAATATGAAGTTTTGTTGAAAGATTTTAAAAATTCGATGTTTAAAGAAATGTCATATTTTTATTTTGATACCAATCTAGACCCAGAAAAAGCTGAACTCTTAAAAGCCAATGTCCGCTTGAGGCTCAGGATGAAAAATGGTAGACATACCTTAGAGCTAAAAAATAAGATGATTTATCCGTCAGCTGATTTTTCTCAAGATTTGTCGCCTATGCAGCTCCGCTCGATTTTTAGAGAGGAGGTGCCTAACGGAATAATTCGCCAACAGCTTTTGGAATTAGGTTTTTCCGACTCGATTGTCTGGATAAGCTGTACGCGCACGGTTCGTATAAAACGCAATTTTTATGACGGGGTCTTAGTGCTTGATAAAACAGTCCATGTTTTAGAAACACATTATTCTGTAGAATTTAGATCCTATCAGTCGCTTTCCAAAAGCAAAATTTTATTATTGAAACGTGAATTAAAGTTGAGTTCCGGTCATCAGTACTTTACCAGCAAAATTCAGCATGTCTGGTTAAGCAAGATTCATTGAGGTTATTGTTTTTACGGTAGCCTCATTTTTTTAAAAAAATGTGGAATATAGTTATTTTTAGATAATTTTGTTAAAATATTAAGGTAAGCTAGATTAAAATTTTATAAATTTAGTTAATTTATTATGCTTAAAGATTGGCCGGAATTAGATCAGATATCGCTTCTAGGCACGAAGCAGGCTTTTCAGGCTTTAGGAAATAGCAGCAAAGGTTTAAATACTAAAGAGGCTGATTTAAGACGGGAGCATTTTGGCGCCAATCAATTAGTATTAGAAAAAAAACATCAAGCTCTACGTAATTTATTGAGTAAATTTTTAAGCCCGGTGATTTTGATTCTGATAGTTGCCGGCTCTCTGTCTTTGCTATTTCATGATCGACGTTCGGCGGCAGTAATTTACATCATGATTTTTTTGAGTATCTTTTTAGATTTTATTCAAGAATATAAATCCGCTAAAGCCGCGGCCAAATTACAGGAAAAAGTGGTAGTAAAAATTGAAGTTTGGCGCGACGGACAAAAAAAGTCTCTTAAATCGGCAGAGCTGGTGCCTGGCGATTTAGTTTCTTTAAGCGTTGGCTCAATCATTCCGGCCGATTGCCGCTTAGTTGAAGAGCATGGCTTGTTTACCAACGAATCATCCTTAACGGGAGAATCTTTTCCGGTTGCTAAAACAGCCAGCGCTTCGAAAAATAAGGAAAATATCTTGTTTGCCGGCACTAACATCGTTAGCGGTTATGGCACGGCATTGGTTGTCCGTACCGGCGCCAAAACTGACTTCGGCCAGATTGCCGCCAATCTCTCTTTAACCGAAAGCCCGACGGAGTTTGAAAAAGGAATCAAGAGTTTTAGTATTATGGTCAGCCAAACTATTCTGATTTTGGTAATTTTGATTTTTTTCCTTAACACCATATTTAAGGGTTTTGATTGGTATAATTCTTTGCTTTTTTCTCTAGCTCTCGCCGTCGGATTGACCCCGGAGTTGTTGCCGATGATTGTTTCCATTACGCTTGCGAAGGGATCGCTTAGCATGTCTAAGCACGGCGTGATTGTTAAACGTTTAAATGCCATTCACAGCTTTGGAGCGATGAATATTTTATGTACCGATAAGACGGGGACACTTACGGAGAATAAAATAAAATTGGTTAAAAATGTAGATATTTTTGGCGCGGAAAGCAAGACGGTTTTAGAGCAGGCTTATTTAAATAGTTTTTTCCAAAGTGGATTAATTAACCCTCTTGATGAGGCGGTTTTAAAAATAAAAATTGATTTAACAACTAGCAGTTATAATAAGATAGGCGAAATACCTTTTGATTTTAATCGTCGGCGACTGGCTGTTGTTTTGCAACCAAAAGCAACCGTTACCAAGTTTTTTATTATTAGTAAGGGGGCGCCGGAATCAATACTTAATCTTTGTAAAAAATATAGCCAAGGCGGAAAAGTTAAAGAATTTTCTACGCTCGCTAAGAAGCAAGCGCTCGATGAATATCAAGCTTTGAGCCGCGATGGGTTTAGAGTGCTGGCAATTGCCTATAAAGAAATTTCAGTTGGCAAAGAAGAAATAAGCAAAGAAAAAAAAGATATTTTAGCGCGGGCAAACGATTTTGAGCACGATATGATACTAAGCGGGTTTATTGCTTTTCTTGATCCGCCTAAAAGGGCAGTTGCTAAAGCAATTAAAGATTTAAATCGCCAAGGCGTAGAGGTTAAAATTATCAGCGGCGATAATGATTTAGTAATTAGAAAAATTTGCCAAGAAGTGGAGCTACCGGTTAAAGGTTTTTTGAGTGGCGAAGAGGTTGAAAAATTAAGTCAGGAAGAACTTGCTTTAAAGGTAAAAAATATCTCCATTTTTTATCGCACCTCGCCTCAACAAAAAGAAAAAATTATTAAAGCTCTAAGAGCTGGTGGCGATGTCGTTGGTTATTTGGGGGATGGTATTAATGATGCCCTGCCTTTAAAAGCGGCCGATGTCGGCATCTCGGTTAATAATGGGGTTGATGTCGCAAAAGAGTCGGCCGATCTTATTTTATTAACTAACGATTTATCAGTCCTATCTTTAGGGGTCGATAGCGGCCGTAAAACTTTTGCCAATACTTTAAAATATATTCTGATGGGCTTAAGTTCTAATTTTGGTAATATGTTTTCCGTGGCAGCGGCTTCTTTTTTACTGCCATTTTTACCGATGACCCCATTACAGCTTTTACTTAATAATTTTTTGTATGATTTTTCTCAAACAACTATCCCAACCGATAATGTAGACTCGGAAATGATTGCTAAACCGCATCACTGGAATACTAAAAATATTAGGAATTTAATGATATTTCTTGGGCCGATAAGTTCTATTTTTGATATTTTGACTTTTATTATTTTATTTTTTGTGTTTAAACTTAATGAGAGTCAATTTCAAACCGGCTGGTTTCTGGAATCTTTGGCTACACAGATTTTAGTCATTTTTGTTATTCGGACAAAAAAGATTCCATTTTTGCAGAGTCGTCCTAGTCGTTATGTGCTTGTTTCAATTCTAGTGATTTTGACAATTGGTTGGGTATTGCCGTTTACGCCTTTTGCTTCCTATTTTGGTTTTGTAGCACCTAGTTATAAGGTGATGTTGACAATCGGTTTGCTCGTCGGCATTTATTTAGTATTTACTCAGAAACTAAAAGGGTATATCTTTAAAAAATTTTTGGACTATTAAAACAGCCCTAGTTATTATTACTAATAAATATAACGGGCCGCGAGGCCCGTTTTTAAATATATCGCATATGACATTGAATTCTCGTGAGTTGAGGAATATTACTCCGGCATTATCTAAAAAAATAAAGCAGGAGCGTGTTTACCAGCCGCTTTATATAATTTTGGAAGATGTTTTGGATACTTATAATATTGGTGGCTTTTTTCGTTTGGCGGAAGCTATCGGGGCGACTAAGCTGTATTTATGTGGCGGTTGCGCGACGCCTCCAGATGCTAAAATTACTAAAGCCTCGGTTGGCGCCTATCAATTGGTGCCCTGGGATTATAAAGCTACGGCTCAGGAAGCGATTGCTGAAATTCGGAAATTAAAAAGAATCAAGGTTATCGCGGTTGAGCAGACTGCCTCGGCACTTGATTATCGCCGCTTAAAATATAAATTCCCCCTAGCCTTTATTTTTGGCAACGAAACCTATGGATTAAAGGAGGAGACCTTGAGTCTGGTTGACGGTGCAGTCGAGGTGCCAATGTATGGCATCAATAAATCGCTTAATGTGATGGTAGCCGCCGGCATCGTATTATATAAATCTTTAGAAAAATTAAGAAAAAAATAGCCGTCGCCGCTAATTGACCGGGTCTTTACTTTTTTTTGTTTTTGAACTATAATCACACTACTTATAGTTATCGGGTGTTAGCCCGCTTTTTAGGGGCCGCCAGTTAACTAATTAATATTATGTTTCAAGTTAAAACCCGCGTTGATTATGGCTTAATTATTATGCTGGAATTAGCCGCCAATGGTAATTCGCCACTGTCTTTAACCGGCCTCGCCAAACGGCTTAAGGTCACTTCAGCGTATTTAATTCAGATTTCCCAGCCCTTAACTAAAGCCGGACTTATTAAAAGTCGAGAAGGGACTAAAGGCGGCTACACACTAGCTAAACCGGCTGGCAAAATTTCTTTGTTAGCTATTTTTGAGGCCCTGGAAGGAGGCATTCAACGCCGCTGCATTTCTCTAAACGGCAAATGCCCGAACGCTAAAGATTGTAAGGCGCGCGGTCCCTGGGATATTGTTTTAGATGATATTAAATCAGCTTTAAACAAGCGAAGCCTGGCTTCTCTTGTCGGAAAAAAATTATGAATTTATTAACTGTTAAAAATTTACACGTTTCTGTCGGTGGCAAGATTATTTTGAATGACGTCAGCTTTACTATCAAAAAAGGAGAAACGGTCGTTATTATGGGGCCCAATGGTTCTGGAAAAAGCACTATGTCCAACGTGCTTATGGGACATCCGGCCTATCAGATAGAATCTGGTCAAATTATTTTTAAAGGTAAAAATATTGTCGATTTAAAACCGGAAGAACGGGCGGCTTTAGGAATATTTTTAGCTTGGCAGCAGCCGCGGGAAATTGCCGGTTTGGATTTTTATCCTTTTCTTTTTGATTTTCACAAGTCCTTAATTTCGGCGCGCGGTCAGAAAGCGCCCAGTGTTTTTAATTTTAAAAAGAAATTAGACGCCGAAGTCGCGCAACTCCAGATTAAAGACGACTGGAGCAAGCGTTATCTTAATCAGGGATTTTCCGGCGGGGAAAAGAAAAAGGCAGAAATGTTGCAATTAGCTTTAGCTGCGCCGACACTCGCGGTATTTGACGAGATTGATTCCGGTTTGGATGTTGATGCCTTAAAAGTTGTCGGTCAGGCGATGGCTAGATTTAAAACCAAAGATACGAGCGCGATGATTGTCACTCATTATTTACGCATTTTAAAATATATCAAACCGGATAAGGTAATTGTTATGAAGCAGGGTAAAGTTGCTGCCAGCGGCGGACCGGAACTTGCTAAGCGTTTAGAAAAATCTGGTTTTAAAAAAGTTTTATGAAAATGCCAAGAGAGGCGCTAAAAAAGAAAAATCTTCCTAAAAAGAAAGCGACGGTTAGTGGTCATGATTCGTTATGGGATTCCTATAATCAATCGGAATATATGTCCGGCACTAAGGTCGGTTTGGATGAAAAATTGGTGCGCTTTATTTCCCATGAAAAACAGGAGCCGGAGTGGATGCTGCAAAAACGGTTAGCAGCCTTGAAGTTTTATCAAGAAATGCCTTTACCAACTTGGGGGCCGGATTTGTCGCGTTTAGATTTAGAAAAAATAACATATTATGCCCGGGCTACCGATAAGCAATCGCAAACTTGGGACGACGTACCGGCCGATATCAAGGAAACTTTTAATAAGCTGGGTATCCCACAGGCGGAACAAGAAGTTTTAGCCGGTGTGGGGGCGCAATATGAATCTACGGTTATCTATCATAGTCTCAAAGAACAATTCCGCAGCCAAGGAGTAGTTTTTGAAGATTTGGATGTTGCCTTGCAGACGCATGAAGAATTAGTCAAAAAACATTTTATGCGCGCAGTCCCGCCGACTTTGCATAAATTTGTCGCTCTTCACGGTGCGGTTTGGAGTGGCGGCACTTTTCTATATATTCCGAAAGGCGTGAAAGTTGATTTGCCTTTGCAAGCCTATTTCCGGATGAATGCCAAAGGTATGGGGCAGTTTGAGCACACGCTTATAATTGTCGAAGAAGAAGCACAGGCGCATTATATCGAAGGCTGCAGCGCCCCGCGTTATGGCGTTGATTCTTTACATGCCGGTTGTGTGGAAGTTTATGTCGCCAAGAAAGCGCGCTTCCGTTATAGCAGTGTGGAAAGTTGGAGTAAGGATGCTTATAACTTAAATACTAAAAGAGCTTTAGTCCAAGAGGGCGCGCACATGGAATGGGTGGGCGGTAATTTCGGCAGCAACGTGACGATGCTTTATCCCTGTTCGGTACTACTAGGCGAAGGCGCGAGTGCCGATCATTTAGGCGTTGCTTTTGCCAATCATGGCCAGATTCAAGATACGGGCGCTAAAGTAATTCATTTGGCTCCAAAAACAACTTCCAATATTGTGATGAAGAGTATTAGTAAGGATGGAGGACGCGCCGTTTATCGCGGTTTAGTGGAAATTAGCGCGGCCGCTGAAGATGCTGTTTCCAATATTAAATGCGATGCTTTAATTTTAGATCCGCGTTCCGCTTCCGATACGATTCCGATGATTAAGATTAATAATCCGACGGCAGTGTTAGCGCATGAAGCGACCGCCGGCAAATTGAATGATGATGATATTTTTTATTTACGCAGCCGGGGCTTAAGCGAGAGCGAGGCGAGCGCCATGATTGTTAATGGTTTTATCAATCCGATTGTTAAAGAGTTACCACTAGAATATGCGGTAGAAATGAACCGGATGGTCGAGTTAGAAATGGAAAATAGCGTCGGTTAAATATTATGAAAGAAATAATTATTACCAATCGTGATAAAAAGATTATGGTTCCCGATGGCGCGGAGGCTATTATTATTGATAGTCCTGATATAAAAAGCGGCGGCATTAAGAAGCCGGAAAAAAATATCCAAATTATTATTGGCCGTAATTGTCAGGTTAAATATGTTTTTATTGCTGCCAGTAACGCTTCGCCGGAATCGCAAAATCGGGAATTAATCATTGGCGACAATTCTCAAGTTATCTCTTATCGCGCTTATTTTAGCGCTAGCGATTCTAAATTTGTTAATAGTTTGGGAAAAGGCGCGGACTTTGAGAGCCGAGTTTTGTTTTATTTTTCCGGGAAAGAAGCTTTTGTCGCCAGCGACGATTATATTTTTACGAAACCGGGAACACGCGGTCGTTTTTCAGTAGTCGGACTTTTAAACGGAGAAGCGATTGCTAAATATTATTCCAATATTATAATTAAGCCGCTAGCGCAACAGACTGATTCGCGGATTGATATGAAATTATATCTTATAAGTCGGGCCGCTAAGGGCGTAATGCTTCCGGGCTTAAAAATTGACGCCAACGAAGTGAAGGCCGGACATGGCGCCAGCACCTTTCAACTCTCACCGGAAGATATTTTTTATTTACAAAGCCGTGGTCTAAGTGAGAAGCAGGCGCGGGAACTGATTATTAACTCGCTGACAGCTCGCTTTACTGAAGGATTGCCGGCTAAGCTTAAGAAAGAGATTGATTCTGAAATTAAGAAAAAAAATCGGTCTAAATAATTATGATTAGGAGAACAGATTTCCCCATTTTAAATAAAAAAATTAAGGGCCAGCCTCTGGTTTATTTTGATAATGCCTCAACCGCGCAAAAATCGCGCCCAGTTATTGAAGCTGTCAGTAATTTTTATCAAAATGATAATGCTAATGTTCATCGTGGCTTAAACCCATTAGCAGATGAGGCCACCAAAAAATATGAGTCGGTTCGGAATTTGGTGGCGGATTTTATTGGCGCCAAAAAAGAGGAAATTATTTTTACTTCGGGAGCGACCGCCGGTGTTAATTTAGTCGCCCGCTCTTGGGGGGAAGCTAATTTACGAGCTGGTGATATTGTAGTTTTAAGCATTGCCGAGCATCATGCCAATATCGTACCGTGGCTACAACTTCAAAAAAAGATTGGTATTAAGTTGGAATATATTCCACTGGAAGCTGACGGCTCTTGGGATTTATTAGCGGCTAAAAAATTATTGAATAAGCGTCGGGTTAGATTATTGGCTGTTTCCCAGGTTTCTAATGTTCTAGGAATAATCAATCCAGTAGCTCAGTTAACTAAGCTGGCTAAACAAAAAGGAATTGTTACTTTAATAGATGCGGCTCAAAGTGTTGCCCATTTAAAAATAGATGTTAAAAAAATAGCTTGTGATTTTCTGGTTTTTTCCGGGCATAAGCTGGGCGGACCAACCGGAATCGGCATTTTATATGGTCGCCAAGAATTATTATTAGCGACACCGCCATTTATGGGTGGTGGCGACATGATTAGTTTTGTTAAGTCGGATTCTTTTGGCGTGAGCGACTTGCCTTATAAATTTGAAGCAGGCACGCCTAATATTGCCGGCGTGGTTGGGCTGGGAGCAGCGTTAAAATATTTGGAAAGCGTTGGTTATAATTCAATTCATAAGCAAGAGCAGGGGTTAACTATTTATTTTTTACAGAAAATTAAAAAACTAAAAGCGGTAAAAATTTTCGGAACAGCTAAAGCTAAATTGCCAATTTTTGCGCTTACAATTAATGGTATTCATCCACATGACGCGGCGGATATTTTGGGTCAAGCCGGAATAATTTTGCGCGCCGGCCATCATTGCGCTCAACCATTACATGATTATTTAGGAGTACCGGCAACTCTGCGCGCCAGCCTCAGTTTTTATAATACTAAAAAGGAAATTGATTATTTTGTTTCCAAGTTAGCGGAATTAATAAAAGCTTTTAAATAATATGGATATCTACGCTCAGAATATTATTGATCATTATAAGCATCCGCGGAATTTTGGTGTTTTGTCACAAGCTGATTTTAAGCAGCAGGAATTAAACGCTAGTTGCGGGGACGATATTACTGTTTTTTTAAAGTTTGCCGGCAATAAATTAAAGACCTTAAGTTTCACCGGCCAGGGCTGTGCGATTTCGCAAGCCGGAATTTCTATTTTAAGCGAAGAATTAATTGGCCAGACTAAGAAACAAATTTTAGCTTATAATTTTGAGGATATTAAAAATATTTTTGGCGTAGAAATCAGCGCCCGACGTTATAATTGCGCGATGTTGGGATTACGAGCCGTTCAAAAAGCAATTGGCGATTCGACCGGGTCTAAGTAATTGTCAACTTGTAAATATTTGTTAATTGGTTTAGGATAGAAGTATGAGGATGAATAAGTTAAGAAATTTGAATATTTCCTGGCAGGCCGCCCCAGATAGAGGGTAGGCGATTTTGTTATATATTATAAGTCAGCCGCCCAGTATCTCTTTAGACATTGGGCGGTTTTTTATTTGTTTAATATGAATCAGCAAAAATTAAAATATTATTTTTTACATAAATGCACCTATAGTTGGCGGCGCTTTTCTGTTTGTTAAAGAAGATTAATTAAAAAAATAACTAAAAAAATAATATGAAAAATAATTTAAAATCATTACCAAATGAATTAGGGTATTTCGGCGTTTATGGCGGCCGTCAAATTCCACCAGAGTTGGTCTCAATTTTTGAAGCGATTGAAAAAGAATATTTAATTGCTAAAGAAGATAAAGAATTCCAAGCAGAATATCAAACCCTGCTTCGAGATTACGTCGGCCGGCCGTCGCCCTTATATCTGGCTCAGAATTTAACGGCCAAAATTGGCGGCGCGAAGATTTATTTGAAACGCGAAGATTTAAACCATACCGGCGCGCACAAAATAAATCATACTCTGGGCGAAGCTTTGCTTGCCAAGCGTTTAGGTAAGAAAAAATTGTTGGCGGAAACGGGCGCCGGTCAGCACGGAGTCGCTTTAGCGACGGCTGCCGCCTTAGTTGGCTTGGAATGTGAAATTCATATGGGAAAAATTGATATCTTGAAACAAGCACCGAATGTCGCTCGGATGAAAATTTTGGGAGCGAAGGTTGTCACGGTTAAATCCGGCGGTCGCTGTTTAAAGGATGCGGTGGATAGCGCCTTCGAAGCCTTTGTCAAAAATCCGCAAGAAACTTTTTTTGGCATTGGCTCGGTAGTCGGACCGCATCCTTTTCCGATGATAGTGCGCGATTTTCAATCGGTGGTCGGCCGAGAGGCGCGAGTACAAATATTAGAACGGGAGAATCGTCTTCCGGATTATTTAGTAGCTTGTGTGGGCGGTGGCTCTAATGCTATTGGTTTATTTCACGAATTTTTAGGAGATGAGGAAGTCAAGATGATTGGCGTTGAGCCGTCCGGCCGCGGTTTTGGTTTAGGCGAGCATGCCGCGACTTTGACTCTAGGTAAGCCAGGGAATATCCACGGTATGTTCACTTATTTATTGCAGGATGAAAATGGTGTACCTTTGCCGGTTCATTCCATTGCCTCCGGGCTGGATTATCCGGGCGTCGGTCCGGTACACGCCGACTTAAAAGACAAAGGACGAGTTGTCTATGAGACTATTAATGACCAGGAGGCCTTAGCTGCCTTTTTGGAGCTTTCGCGGACTGAAGGCATAATTCCAGCCCTAGAAAGCGCCCATGCGCTCGCTTATGCCCTTAAATTAGCCGCCTCGCTACCAAAAGAGCAGATAATCATTGTTAACCTATCCGGTCGGGGAGATAAGGATGTAGATTTTGTGGTGGAAAATATGAATATTTAGTAATTGCTCAAATTAATAAGCGTTAAAGTAGCGAGTCAATTTCTGATTCGCTATTTTAATTTGACAAAATACCTTATTTTATGGGAAATTATATGGTAAAATAAGATTAAGCTTATTTTTGCCCTTATGTTAAGAATTATTCAGAATTTACGCGAACCCCAAAAGCTTTGGCGGATACTCATCCTGCTTGGTTTAAGTTTGCTGGTCGTCATTGTCTTCGCTCAGAAAATCGATTTTTCCGCGATTGATTTAGGCCGGCATTTAGAAAATGGTCGCTTGGTTTTTAGTCAGCCAGATCTTTTATTTAAAAATTTTTATTCTTACACCGAGCCCGACCAGCGCTTTGTTAATCACCACTGGTTAGGTGGGGTTATTTTCTATGTTGTCTATTTAGTAGGTGGCTTTAATCTACTTTCCATTTTTAACATTCTTTTGGCGCTCGCGGTTTTTTTAAGTTTCTTTAAACTAGCCTATAAGCGCGCCGGTTTTTATTTACCGGCAATTATATCCTTGCCGGCGATTCTGCTTTTTAGTGAACGGGTGGAGATTAGGCCGGAAATTTTTAGCTATCTATTTTTAGCGCTTACCTGGCTTATTTGGGAAAGTGAGCGGTTTTCGTCCAAGAAGAAAATTTTAATTTTGCTCCCCTTATTTATTTTGTGGGCCAATATTCATATTTATTTTTTCTTAGGGCTCGCTCTCATAGGCTTTAAGCTGGCGGAAAAGTTTTTATGGCAGGCATTTGATGGCAGCGTTAATAGTCTAGGCTTTAAATTAAAAAATGCTTTCTTTAAAATTAAAAAGGACCTTTTAAATTTATCGCTTTTGAGTGCCGCGTGTTTCCTAACACCGAATACTTGGCGCGGATTCTTTTATCCCTTCAATATTTTAAAAAATTACGGCTATCAAATCGCGGAAAATAAAAGCGTTTTTTATCTGCAAAATTTAATTTTAAATTACAATTTTAGCATTTTTAAATTATTATTGGTTGTTTTATTGGTTTCCCTAATCGCTACTTGGTTTTTTTATAAAAAGCCGCGCTGGTTTGATTTGTTCTTTGGAATTTTTATTTCCGTGCTCGCTCTATTTGCTTCTCGTAATTTAGCCTTATTCGGCTTGGTGGCCCTAGTTTTAATTAGCTCCGCTTTGAAGCGGCCGGTGGCGCTTTTGTGGTCGCGGCTAATTCCTAATAAATATGAAATTTCTGAGAAAGTAAAAAAATATTTGCCGATACTGCCGGGATTATTAATTTTGGGCGTGATGCTGTTTTTAATCAGCGATTATCAGGAGCGTAATAATTTTTTGAAAGGCAGTTTTGGCATCGGCTTGAACACGGGGCAGGCGGATTCTTTTGAGTTCTTCCGCGCGAGCGGTCTCAGTGGCCCAATATTTAATAATTACGATGATGGCAGCGCCCTTATTTTTGGACTCGACAATCAAGAAAAAGTTTTTGTTGATAATCGGCCGGAAGCTTACAGTGTTAATTTTTTTACCAATATTTATTTGCCGATGCAAAATGAGGCGACGGTTTGGCAGGATATTTTAACGCAATATAATTTTAAAACCGTTTATTTTTCCCATACCGATCAGACGCCTTGGGGCAAAACTTTTTTAAAACGAATTTTAGCGGATAGCGATTGGCAATTAGTGTATTTTGATAGGCAGTATGTAATCTTGGCGCGTAAATCAGTTACCGATGCGGCTATTTTAGATAAGTATGCTCTAAATGAATGGGGCTTTAGAGGTCGTTTGCGGGAATTAGCGGGAGCTTCTAATGTCCGCGAGCGCTTTTATTTGGCGGCCTTGGCCCAAAGTTATGGGATGCCTGATTTAGCGGAAGAAATATATCGTCAGATTCTGTTAGCTAATTCAAAAAATCAAAGAGCAATTTTTTCTCTAGCCTATTTATATTCCGCGTCTAGCGATCGCAATATGCTTTTTAAGGCAATTGATTATTTCCAGCGCGGCCTGAAGATTGAAAATAAAACTCCTAGCGCCTATAGCGACTTAGCGATGGTTTATTGGAATCTGGGAGATTATTTTCAGGCAGAAGTTAATTGGCGGAAGGCTTTAAAAATAAATCGTCGCGATGCCGATGCTTTATATTATTTGCCGCAAGTTGAGGATTTAAAAAAACGCGGCTTATTGCCGCGCTCGTAAAAGTCGCCCAGTAAGTTTAAGCTCGCCATTTTTCTAAAAATAAAGTTTTAAGCGCCAGCCAACCGTCTCGAGCGCTTATTTTTTTGCCTTCCAAATAGGTTCTCCTGGTATAACTAATGGGGAACTCCGTTATTTGATAACCGGCTTTTAAAAGCCGTGCTGTTATTTCCGGTTCAATTTCAAATCTCTGGCCACTGAGTTTTATTTGTTTGAGCGCGACAGCAGGAACGAGTTTAAAGCAAGTCTCCATATCGGTTAGGCGCGAGCCGAATAAAACATTAGTTAACATGGTTAAAAAACGATTAACAAAATAATGGAAGGAGAAAGGGTGATGATTTTTAAAGCGGGAGCCGTAGATGACCGTATTTTCTGGCAGTGAGGGAATTTGCGACCATAAGAATAAAATTTCTTGAGGCTTATATTCCAAGTCAGCGTCGCAGATAACAAAATAGTCGCCGCTGATGTTTTCTAGGGCTTTTTTGACCGCCGCCCCTTTGCCTTGGTTTGGGGTTTGGGTTAGAAGCTGGAAATCATAGCGCGTTTTTAATTCTTGAAGAATCTCCGGACTTTTATCGCTCGAACCGTCATCAACGACAATTACTTCTTTTTCCGCCGCTAATTCAAAAATCTCCGGCAGAGAAGTCGGGATTAATTTGGCTTCGTTGTAAATGGGGACAATTATGGAAAGCTTCATAATGGTATTATAGCAGATTTTGGAAATTTAAGACTTTCTGAGCGGATTTAGATAGTGGTTGAATTAAAAATTTAGTTAATGGCATCGTATTTTTAATTCCTAGTTTAAGAGCTTCTTTCTCTGCTTTTTTACATAAATTAAGAATATTTTTTGCTGTTTGCGGCCCGGCATTATTGGCAAACAACAGATAAGCTATTTCCGGCTTAGTTTTAAGATTAAGTTTTATTTTTTTATTTTTAGCAGCTTTTAGAACCAGTAGATTAACCGGATTTAAAATACCATTTTCCAAATCTACCAACCAATCACTGGCGTCATCGGCCAGCTGCTTAGCCGCTAGAGCATATTTAAAAAAATTAAAAGCGATTTTTAATTCTCGGCGACTGCTAATTAAATTTAATTTTAGAGCGCTGATAATCGGCATAATAGCGAGGAGCAACGATTTTTTGTAGCCTAAATTGTAAGTCTCGGCACTCGGTAGGTGTTGAGGAATCTTTATCCCTCCGTTTTTAATTAGCAACTTGGCAGATTGCCATTCTTGGCGATTAATTTTTTCCCAAGTATTTATAATATTATCAGCTTGATCAATAAAATAAACTGGTAAATTCGAAGTATAAAGTACTTTTAAAAATTTTCTAAAGTTATTATTAGCTCTCATTAAATCAGCCCGGGGATTGTCGCCGTCAATAATATCATCATAAATATTTAAAGCTTGCCATAAAACTGATTGGGTTTGGCAAAATGTTTTTTGTTGATTTTGGCAATTGGGCCTTAAAGATTCAATAAGCCATATTGGCCAGTAATAAGCCTGTTCACGCGGCATATGATAAAGGAATGCTAACTGTAAATTCAGTTTTTTCATGTGGACGGCTTGAAACTGCAATCGTTCCCAAAAATTCTTTTTCGACTATCGTTTTTGTGGATGATAACCCTAAGCCCAAGCCTTGTCCGTTTTTAGTGCTGAAAAATGGCTGAAAAATTTTATTGATATTTTCCGGAGCTATCCCTGGCCCGCAGTCTTCAACTGTGATTATTAATGAATTATCTTTTTTGGTGAGGTTGACACTAACTTTTTTGAGAGTATTCTCTGTTTGAAATTCTGAAGAGTCTATACCATTGGAAATTAAGTTTATTATGATTTGACTGAATTTTACGGGGTCGCCATAAATATTAAAACTTTCAGCCCCGGAAAAGACTATTTCTACTTTTGCTTTCCGAGCTTTGTAGGCAAGAATATTAATTACCGTTTCGATTTCTATCCTGGGACAGAAATTAACTTTGTTATTTTCCGGTCTAATTGATTTTTTAATACAGGCTATTAAATCTTCCATTTTATGGGAAGGGTAATTGCTTGCGAAAGACAATCTTTGGCATTAGCCAGGCTGGTAGTGCCTTCATTTTTTATTTGTTCCAAATTAAGAGACACTGCAGTTAAGGGATTTATTAAATCATGAAAAACTCCGGATGATAGGCGTCCAAATTCTGCTAATCTGTAGAGTTGTTCAATTTTTTCTGCCTCTAATTCTCTTAATTGAGCCGTTCTCTCGATTACTTTAATTTCTAAGTCATTACGTTCTTGTTTTAAGGCTACTTCGCTTATATGGGCTCGCCTTAAAGCTTTATTTAGTCCATTATCAAATATCCAGACAATCACGGTAATCACCATCATTAAAACAGCATAAGCGATGGTGTCGCCAAGTTCATTTTTTTCTAATCGCCAATAATTTACGGTGGCCATCAATCCGTTTGTTTGCAGCCACGTTAGGGTAATCAAAAATACACTCAAGATTGAAGCACTAATTAGTGAGGCCTGGGAGCCCATTAGAACACCGAAAAAAGTTATGATAAGAATAGCCATTAATAAAGCTGCCGGTAAATCTGCTCCCCAAGTTATAAAAGAATAAAGCATCGGCAAGGAATATATTATGATTAATAACCAGGAAGCAGTTTTAAACATTTTCTTTTTTGAGAGCCAAAATAAAAATATGAAGAAGCTTAAGATTAATAACAAAAGTGCGGGTGCTAATCCGCGATCCGACCCATGAGCAATAAAATCAAGCAAACGGATTAAGCTCAAGGCGGAAAAACAAATAATCGAGAAAAAAATTAAGATATTCAGTATTTGTTCCCGTCTAGCAATTTCTTCATCAAGACTCCTGGGAGCTAAAAGTTGTTTTATTTTTTCAGAAAGTGTTTTTATTTTTATAGAAGACCATGAAATAATAAGCATGATTTTAAATTTAAAAATAAAATAAAAACGCCCCCATTTTTATGAGGGCGCTTTTTTTAATCGCGCCAAGGGGTTCCCGGATTAAGCAGCCCAGCCAGAATAGTCGCTATTGCTAGCGTGCGCGAGGTTAAGAATTTTGTTTTTTGTTTTTGGTTTTTTTGTTTCATAGTTTTTGGATTATTTAAATTAAATTTTTTCGTCTAATTTATAGCCGCGGTTAGGAATTGTAAAAATATAGCGATCTTTCTTGGTTTCTATTTTGCGGCGCAGGTTCATCATATGGACCTCAATCGTGTTGGAAAAAGGATCGCCATTTTCATCCCAGACATGATCCATGATGTCTTGGCGAGAGACAACCGCGCCCTTATTTTTAAATAAATATTCTAGGAGCATAAATTCTTTAGTTCTTAAAGAGATATTGCGTCCATTTTTAACAACCTTAAAACTAGTTGGCTCCATTTCTAAATTTTTACAAATTAATTTTTGGTTTTCTAATTTTAGCGGTCGTCTCAGGATTGCTCGGATTCTCGCTAATAGTTCTTTGAGCAAAAAAGGCTTTACTAAATAGTCATCAGCGCCGATGTCTAAAATGTTTATTTTATCATTCAAATCGTTTCGAATCGTCAGCATAATAATCGGGACGGTTTGGCCGTCGGTTCTTATTTTAGCGATTATTTCTTGACCGCTTATTTTTGGCAGGTTGTAATCAAGTAAAATTACATCATAATCGCCGACCTTAGCCAGGAATAATCCGCGTTCACCATCTTCGGCAATGTCAAAAATTATATTTTGGCTTTTAAAAAAATAAGCTAAAGAGGCGCTAATATTCTTGTCATCTTCAATGATTAGAATTTTCATATTTTTTATTTTTATGTTTGCTGAAAAAAGTTTAAAATAACTGTTTATATTATAGAATATTATAGATAAACTCAAAATAAAATAGTTTTTTACTGTCTTTGGCTGCGGTTTGCCTTTCTCTCTAATTCGGGTTAATATTAATAATACTCAAGTATTTATTATTAAAATGGCTCGCAATACTAAAAAACGACATCTGCTAGAGGCGCTGCAGGATAAAGACTCCGACCCTTTCGCTATTAAGGAAGGCCGCTTTCGTTTTGGTCAGCTTAAAGACTCGGTTTATTACTCGGATTGGACCGAGCAGTCATTTTTATCCGACAGCAGCAATAAAGAGATTATTACTCGTAGTTTTAATTTTTCTAAACTCAAATATTTTGCGCTGATTACTTTTTTGGCGTTGGCGATGATTTTTGCGCGTACGATTTGGCTGCAAATTATCAAAGGTAATTATTATTATCTCCTTTCCGAAGATAACCGCTTGCGGGCGGAAACTATTGAACCGAAGCGTGGCATTATTTATGATCGTAATTTAAAGCCGCTGGTTAGAAATAAGGCTAATTTCGTTCTATATTTGCGGCCGATAGATTTGCCTAAAAATGAATTGACACGCGATGAACTGATTAGGCAAATCAGCTCTGTGCTTGATGGCACCGATTCCGCCAATCTCCAAACAACCTCAATTTCTTCCAGTTCGCGGGAATTGAAACTGATTTCCGACAGTCCTTCCTTTTATAAAATTAAAGAATCGCTAGCGACCGTTAAATTGGGTTCGTTGGAGTCTTATCAGCCTTTGTTTATTCAAGATAATATTGACTATGATAAAGCGATGCTGATTTCTCTACGCTTGCCGCAGTGGCCGGGAGTGTTTTTAACTACGAAAATTAGACGTGAATATCTAACGGATAGCGATAGTGGTCCTATCGTTTCCGGCGTGGATAGCTTGGCTCATATCTTAGGCTATACCGGCAAAATTAATGACGCGGAACTAAAAAAACTAGGTTCCAAATATTCGGTAATCGATTATGTCGGCAAAGTGGGTATTGAATATTCTTGGGAGGCAAAACTTAAGGGCGAGGCGGGCCGCAAAAATATTGAAGTTGACGCGCTTGGCCGCCAAAAGAAAATTATTAATGAAGTCCCTGCGCACGATGGCGCCAATTTAATGTTGGCGCTTGATTTGGATTTGCAAGAAAAAGCGGCACAAGTAGCTCAAATTTATTTGGATAAGTATAAACTTAAAAAGGCCTCTATCATTATTATGAATCCGCAAAGTGGCGAGATTAGGGCGATGGTTTCTTTGCCGGCTTACGATAACAATGCTTTTGCCGCCGGCATCAGCCATGATGATTATAATGAATTTTTAAATGACCCCAGTCAGCCGCTCTTTAATCGTTCTATTAGCGGCGAGTTTCCTTCCGGTTCGACTATTAAGCCGATTTTTGCTGCCGGGGCTTTACAAGACAGGGTCATTAATGAAAATACTAGTTTTTTAAGTAATGGAGGTCTGCGAATTGGTGAATGGTTTTTCCCTGATTGGAAGGCGGGCGGCCACGGAATGACGGATGTTAAAAAAGCAATTGCGATGTCAGTCAATACCTTTTTCTATTATATTGGTGGCGGTTATGGTGATTTTAAAGGCTTAGGGCTGGACGGCTTGGTTAAATACGCCAGGCTATTTGGTTTAGGAGAAAAAACGGGCATTGATTTAAATGGCGAGGTCGCCGGTTTTGTGCCCACAGCTGCCTGGAAGGAACAAACTAAAAATGAGCCCTGGTATATTGGCGATACTTATCACTTTGCAATCGGCCAGGGAGATGTTTTAGTCACTCCGCTTCAGGTTGCCAATTATACAGCCGCCATTGCTAACGGCGGAACACTATATAAACCACATTTAGTTGCTAAAATTTTAGACAGCAATAATCAGCTTGTTCAGGAAATCAAGCCCCAAGTGATTAGACAAAATTTTATTAATGCGGCTGATTTAAATATTGTGCGTGAAGGTATGCGTCAAACAGTGACTTCCGGTAGCGGTCGCTATTTAAATACCTTGCCGGTGACGATGGCCGGCAAAACCGGTACAGCTCAATGGTCAACGGTTAAAGCTCCTCATGCTTGGTTTATCGGCTTTGCGCCTTATGAAAATCCGGAGTTATCAATTTCCATTTTAGTTGAAGAAGGCGTGGAGGGAAGTACGGTGGCCGTCCCGATGGCTTATGATATTTTTAATTGGTATTTCAGCAATAAAAGCCAAGTAACTCAATAATTATTTATGCCCTTAGCTATACATTTATTTATCCATTTTTCACTGGCCGTTTTCGTCGGTTATTATTTTGGTCGTCGGTTCAAGCGCCTCTGGCTCGGAATTGTTTTTGGAATCTTGGGAGGATTTTTAATCGATCTTGATCATGTTTTAGAATATTTCTTTTTTTACGGACCACATTTTAATTTTACTTATTTTATTCAAAGCCGGCAGTTTTTACTGAGTGATAAAATTAAAATTTTCTTTCATGCCTGGGAATATTTCCCCCTGTTATTATTAATTGCCTGGTTATTCCGTCAGAAACAAATATTAAAAATGATTTTTTTGACACTCGCTTTCGCCGGCTTAGTCCATTTGATTACTGATGTTATTATTAATGGATACAGTTTGCGATATTATTCTATTACTTATCGCGCGTTGCATCATTTTTCCGCACCGGAGCTTTTAAGCCCGGCCGATTATCAGCGGAATCTTGACTATAAACAAGAACTAGGAATTTAGCTTTTATTAGTTAATTTTTAGTAATAATTAGCACTCTCTTGACTTGAGTGCTAATTTTGTTTATAATAGCGGTAGCAATAAAATATATGATTTCTCAGCGCAAACAATTTATTTTAGAAACCATAATTAAAGAATATGTGAAGACGGCGCAACCGGTGTCTTCCGGCGTTTTAGTGGAAAAATATAAGCTTGATATTTCGCCAGCCACCGTCCGCAATGAAATGATGGAGCTTGAAGAAGAGGGTTATATTTATCAGCCGCATACTTCTGCCGGACGCGTGCCGACCGAAATTGCTTATGAGTTGTTTCTGGAAACGATAAAGGATGTTAAAAAAAAGCGTAGCCTTAAAGAAGCGGATGAAAAAAATTTAGAAAATATTTTTAACAAAGAGGGCCTGGCTTTGAGACAAACCGCTAAAGCGATTTCAGAATTAGCGAGCGGCGCAGTTTTTTGGGCATTTAATAAAAATGATTTATATTATACCGGCCTCTCTAATTTATTTTCCCAACCGGAGTTTAAACAAGTTGATGCCGTTTGCGATGTTTCGGGAATTATCGATCGCATGGAAGAAATAATTGATGATATTTTTGAGGAATTGCCGGAAGGCAGTCAGACCCTGATCGGCTCTAAAAATCCCTTTGGCAATTTCTTAAGCGCTATCTTGGTTAAATACCGACACGAAGGCGCTCACGGCTTATTTGGAATTTTAGGACCGATGCGCATGGACTATGGCCATAATTTGGCGCTCGCGGAATTTATTAAAAAGAAATTTGAATAAAACTATGGAAGAGTTAAAAAAAGGAATCTATCGCCATTATAAAGGTGGCGAATATCGGATTTTAAACGAAGCGCTTAATTCAGAAACTAAAGAAGAGCAGGTTGTTTATCAGGACATCAAAAATGAATCCAAAATTTGGGTACGTTCCAAAAAAATGTTTTTGGAAGAAGTTGAAGTCGACGGCATTAAAAAAGCGCGTTTTGAATTCTTATCGGACTCAGAAGAAGCTCCTGAATCCCTAGAACATCAATATAAGCGGGCTTTAGCCGATTATCACAATCTTTTAAAGCAAAGTGCTAAAGATAAGTCTGACTTTGTAAAATATGCGCTTCAAGATTTTTTACAAGATATTTTACCTGTTTATGACCACCTCAAGCTTTCTTTGCTAGGTTTAAAAGAAGAGGATAATGATAATCCTTGGGCAGTCGGCGTTCGCCATGTTTTGAAGCAGTTTAAGGATGTTTTAGAGTCTAAGGGGGTGATGGAAATAAAGACCGTGGGTGAAAAATTTGATCATAATACCATGGAAGCTATGGATGGTACGGGTGAAACAGTCGCTAAAGAAGTTATGCCGGGTTATATGTTGAATGGCCGGGTTATCAGGCCGGCTAAAGTAATTGTTAAATAAATTAATTTTTAATCTTTCTTTATCCACTGGCCGCAAGTGGTGCCAGTTTTAAAGAAAGAGATATTAAGTCTATGTCTTTAATAAAATGGACTCCATTCTTTTCGGAATTTGACGACATGGATAAGACTTTTGAATCCATGTTGCCGACTGTTCGCGGCAATCAATTCGGCTTTACGCCGGCGGTTGATATGTACGAGGACAAGGATAATATCGTTGTGGAGACGCAACTGGCCGGAATTGATCCGGATAAGGTTGATATCTCTATTGAGAATAATGTTCTCTGCATTAAAGGTGAAAGTGAAAAAAAGAGCGAAGTGGAAGATAAGAATTATTACCGCCAAGAGATTCGCCGCGGCTCTTTTTATCGCTCCATTCCTTTGCCGACCAAAGTTGATGGCGATCAAGCTAGCGCTGTTAACGAAGGTGGCATCTTAAAGATTAATATTCCTAAGGCGGCCGAAGTCAAACCTAAATCTATTAAGATTCAAACAAAAAAATAATTAGTGATTGATATTTCGACCCTGAATTATTCGGGGTCGATAATCAGTTAGTAATTAACTAATTATAAAAATAAAAAATATGGCAAAAATTTTAGGAATTGACTTAGGGACGACCAACTCCGCCATGGCAATCATGGAGGGCGGCGTTCCTAAAATCATTGAAAACATTGAAGGCAATCGGACAACCCCGTCGGTCGTCGCCATTTCTAAAAATGGAGAAAGAATCGTCGGCGCTGCCGCTAAAAGACAGGCGGTTATTAATCCCGAAAATACGGTTTATGCGGTTAAACGTTTAATCGGCCGTCATTTTGACGAAGAAGAAGTCCAACGCGATTTAAAAAATGCGCCTTATAAAATTGTTCAAGCCGGTGAAGGTGTTAAGGTCACCATGGGCGACAAAGATTATACTCCGCAAGAAATTTCAGCGATGGTTTTGTCTAAATTAAAAGCCGATGCTGAAGCAAAGTTGGGCGAAAAAATTACCGAAGCGATTATTACCGTTCCGGCTTATTTTAACGATTCTCAGCGCCAAGCAACTAAAGATGCCGGCCAAATCGCCGGTCTAGATGTTAAGCGTATTATTAATGAACCGACCGCGGCCGCCTTGGCTTATGGTTTTGATAAGAAGAACGGCCAAAAGATTGCCGTCTATGATTTAGGCGGCGGAACTTTTGATGTTTCCGTACTGGATATTTCCGCCGATACGGTTGAAGTTAAATCAACCAACGGCGATACTCATTTAGGCGGTGAAGATTTTGACCAAAGAATTATTAATTGGATTATTGAAGAATTTAAGCGTGACCAAGGAATTGACTTGTCTAAAGATGCGCTCGCTCTGCAAAGAATTAAAGAGGCAGCCGAAAAAGCCAAGATTGAATTATCGACTTCTCAAGAAACGGAAATTAATCAGCCTTTTATTACTACCGATGCTAACGGACCAAAACATTTAGTAATGAAAATGTCTCGCTCTAAATTAGAGGCCTTAGTTCTTGATTTAATTGAGAAGACAATTGAACCTTGCCGTCAGGCGATTCATGATTCCGGTTTCCAAATCGGCGATATTAATGAGATTTTAATGGTGGGCGGTATGACTCGCATGCCTTTAGTTCAACAAAAAGTTAAAGAATTTTTTGGCAAAGAGCCGAACTTAAGCGTTAATCCGGATGAAGTAGTGGCTATGGGTGCCGCTGTTCAAGCCGGAGTTTTGCAAGGCGATGTTAAGGATGTTTTATTACTAGACGTCACCCCGCTTACTTTAGGTATTGAAACTTTAGGCAGTATTGCCACGCCGCTCATTGAAAAAAATACTACTATCCCAACTTCTAAATCCCAAGTATTTTCGACCGCGGCTGATGGTCAAACTAGTGTGGAAATTCATATTGTCCAAGGCGAAAGACCGATGGCTGCCGATAATAAAACTTTAGGACGCTTTATTTTAGACGGTATTCCTTCAGCACCACGTGGCATCCCGCAAGTAGAAGTTAAGTTTGATTTAGATGCTAACGGTATTTTAAATGTCTCCGCAACTGATAAGGCAACCAACAAACAACAAAAAATTACGATTACGGCTTCTTCCGGTTTATCTAAAGAAGAAATTGAAAAGATGAAGCAGGAAGCTGAATTGCACGCTGAGGAAGATAAGAAGAAAAAAGAAGAAGTAGAAATAAAAAATCAGGCAGAAGTTGTCGTCTTCACGACCGAAAAAATGTTGAAAGAATCTGGCGACAAGATGAAGGCTGAAGATAAAAAAGAACTGGAAGAAAAAGTTGAAGCCCTTAAGAAGGCCAAGGAGAGCGGCAATTTAGAGGACATGAAAAAGAAAATGGAAGAACTGAATACGGTTGCCCAAAAGATTGGCGCTGCCATGTATCAACAACCAGGAGCGGGTGCTCCGGGAGCGGATGCCGCCGGCACACAAGCTGAGGCTGGAGGGTCTAATCCTGCCGGCGACGCGAAGAGCGACAGCGAAAAAAAAGACGATAATGTGGTTGAGGGCGAAGTAGAAGAGAATAAATAAGTTTGCTTATTCTTTGGTTGCCTCTCAAATTAAGAGGGGCAACTTGTTGAATAAATAAATTATGTCTAAAGATTATTACGATATATTAGGCGTCTCCAAAACTGCCAGTCCCGATGAAATCAAAACCGCTTTTCGCAAGAAAGCGCATGAGCATCATCCGGACAAAGGTGGGGATGCGGAAAAATTTAAAGAATATAATGAAGCCTATCAAGTATTGGGCAACCCAGAAAAAAGAAAGCAATACGATCAATTTGGTTCTGCTTTTCAAAACGGCCAAGCCGGCGGCGCCAATTATGGCGGCTTTTCCGGTTTCCAAAATGGCGGCGGCTTCAATATGGATTTTGAAGATTTAAGCGAAATGTTCGGCGGCTTCGGCGATATTTTTGGCTTTGGCGGCGCTAATACGCGCAGTACTAAACGCCAAGCTCGCGGGCGCGATTTAGAATTAAATTTAAACTTGGATTTTAAAGAGGCCGTCTTCGGATTAGAGAAAGAAATCCAATTTTCTAAAAATATCATTTGTAATCATTGCCACGGCCAAGGCTATGAACCGGGAGCAAAAGTTGAAACTTGTACTAATTGCCGCGGGACTGGTAAAATCACCCGTCTGCAAAGAACGATTCTGGGTAATATCCAGACTCAATCAGCCTGTCCCCATTGTGAAGGCGAGGGTAAAACTTATAGTCAAAAATGTACGCAATGCGGCGGTTCCGGAGTTCATCACGAGCAAGTTAAAATAAAAGTTAGAATTCCGGCCGGCATCAATAATGGCGAGTCGATTCGTTTAAGTGGCCAAGGGGAGGCGGGCCAGAAAGGAGCACCGGCTGGAGATTTATACCTGCGTGTTAAAATTTCTGCTCATCCTAAATTTATTCGTGATGGCTATGATATTAAAACAGAGGAGGTTATTAGTATTAAACAGGCAATTGTTGGTGATAAGATCGATGTTGAAACTGTAAATGGAGCCCTAAAGCTAAAAATTCCTGCCGGAACGCAATCAGGCACTATTTTCAAGCTAAAAGAAAAGGGAATTATAAAATTGCATAGTCGCGGCGTTGGCGACCACTTTGTTAAAATAATAGTAAAAATACCTTCCAACCTTAGCCGAAAACAAAAAAATCTGCTGGATGAACTTGATATTTAAGGCCTTGATTTCATTGACTTTTCGCTTAAAAATGCTAAAATAAGAGTGTTTATTATTTTAACCAAATAAAACTATGAGTAATTGGTTTAAGAAACTTTTTGGCGCCAAAGATTGCTGCTGCCATAAAGGTGAAGATTGTTGCCATAATCACGAAGAAAAGAAGAATGAGGAAGCTGCGGCTCCTATGTCTGCTCCCGAAGCCCCGGTTTCTAACCCGGAAGCTCCTGTTGCCGACAACAACGAAGCCCCAAAAACAGAATAAAAAATTTAGGTTTAAAAGTTAAAAAGCGCGATTTTTCGCGTTTTTTACTTGATTTTAAGAGGATTTATGATTATCGATACCCATGCCCATGTTAATTTTGCCGCCTTCAGAGATGATGCAGATGCGGTTATTCGCCGGTCTTTGGATAATGAGACTTGGATGGTTTTGGTTGGCTCAGAATTTAAAACCTCTAATCGCGCTTTGAATTATGCTAATAAGTATGAAAAGGGCGTTTACGCCGCTATTGGCCTGCATCCCGTTCATTTGCAAGAGGGCTTGATTGAAAGCGACGATGATGAAAATGGTGAATACAGCTTCACTCCGCGGGCCGAGGAGTTTAATTATGGCAGTTACGAAAAGCTGGCTAAATTTGAAAAGGTGGTCGCTATTGGCGAAATTGGCCTTGATTACTATCATTTAGACCCTACTCAGGATATAACGGCGATTAAGAAGAAACAACAGGAAGTTTTTGCTCAACAATTAGTCTTGGCGCAAAATTTAGATTTGCCGGTGATTATCCATTGTCGGCAGGCGCATGATGATTTATTGGAGATTCTGCAAGATTTTAAAAAGGAATATGGTCATTTATTGCCCACTGATCGTCCCTGGGGCGTTATTCATTGTTTTTCCGGTGACGAAGATTTGGCTTGGAAATATTTTAATCTTGGCTTAATTATCTCGTTTACCGGGTTAATTACTTTTAGCCAGCAGTGGGATAATTTAATCAGAAAAACACCCCTGGAGAAGATAATGGTGGAAACAGACACTCCGTATATGACCCCGGAACCTTATCGTGGTCAAAGAAATGAACCGGTTTTAGTTCAGTATGTAGCCGCTCGAATTGCGGAAATTAAAGGAATAAAGTTAGAAAAAGTGGCTGAGATTACCACCGCGACCGCTAGGGCCTTTTTTAGGATATAATCTGGCCATTTTCCCAAAATTTTTGAAAAATGGGAGGGTTGACATTTATTGTTTTCTGCGTTATAAGGAAGATGGCTCAAAATAAGCTAAAAATATGAAAAATGACACTTGGAGCCTGGCCCTGAAAATCATGGCTAGAATTTCTGGTTGGATTGCTTTTCCGGTGCTTATCGGCGTATTTTTAGGAAAATGGTTGGATGTCAGATTCAACACCGAGCCCTGGCTTTTTTTGGCCACCGTGGCTTTAAGTTTTGTGGTTTCCATGTATGGGTTGGTTAAAAATGCCATGAAAGAATTTAAGAAAATTGAAGACGAATACGCTAAAAATAAAGAAGAAAAAAAATAAGTTAATTCCAAAAAAATGGGAGCAGAGAATATTATCCAAGAGAATGCCGAGAGTACCGTTCACGAAAATACTAACGAGGTAATTCATGAAAATACTTTATTTGCCGAGCCGATTGCGCATATCGGCAGTTTTCCGGTTACCAATGCTTTAGCGACTTCAACAGTTGCCTTAATTATTATTGCTATTTTAGCAATTACTATCAGACGAAACTTAAAGAAAGTCCCGACTGGTTTACAGAATGCGATGGAGATTATTATTGAGGGATTTTTGGGAATATTTGACGGCGTCACCGGCGATCGCAAAAAATCTTTAAAATTCGCGCCCGTGGTTTTAGCTTTTTTCTTTTTTATTCTTATTAATAATTGGATGGGCTTGCTTCCGGGGGTTGGTTCTATCGGTCAAATTGCCGCTCATGGTGATGAAAAAATATTTATTCCTTATTTACGCGGCGGCACCGCTGATTTAAATACTACCTTGGCGCTCGCGACTTTAGGTGTTGTTTTGAGCCATATCATGGGGGTTCTGGCTATCGGTTGGTGGAAATATTTGAATAAGTTTATAAACATTAAAGCCTTTTTAGAAATACCTAAGAAGATTATGAAGGATCCGATGATTATTTTGGTTAATCCGATAAAAGCTTTTGTCGGCTTAATTGAAATTATCGGGGAATTGGCTAAAGTTGCCAGCCTCTCCTTCCGTTTATTTGGTAATGTTTTTGCGGGAGAAGTATTGTTGGCTTCAATGTCGGCGATTTTAGCTTATGGAGTTCCGATTCCGTTTATGTTTTTGGAAGTTTTGGTCGGCCTGATTCAGGCGCTTATTTTTGCGATGTTAATTTTAACATATCTAACAATTAACACGACGGCAGAAGAACATTAATTAAAATTTAAATAAACAGCGGGGCGGAAATAATAATATACCTTTCGTCCGGCTAATAAAATTATGGAAAATGTAATGTTAGCTAAGGCCCTGGCTATCGGCTTGGGTTCTATCGGTCCGGCTCTGGGTATCGGTTTTATCGGTGCTAAAGCTATGGAAGCTATCGGACGCAATCCGGAAGCAGCTGGTAAAATTTTAGTACCGATGCTTTTGGTAGCGGCTTTCGCGGAAGCGGTTGCCATTTATGCGCTCGTTATCGCTTTCAGTATCAAATAATATTTTGACGGATTTCTCCTGAAATTTTCGGGAGAAAGCGCTAGATTATTATAAAAAATAAATATGGAATCATTAGTTTCAACTTTCCACGTCGATGTCCAATTGTTAATTGCGCAGTTGGTAAATTTTGCCATTGTCTTTTCGGTTTTATACTTCTTTGCTTTTAAGCCTCTGGTTAAAATAATGACCGAGCGTTCCGCGAAGATTGATAAAAGCTTGAAGGATGCTGATGAAATTGAAAAGCGCTTAGTATTAACTGAAAAAGAACAAGCAGATATTATTGCGGCCGCTAAAAAACAGGCTAATTTAATAATTGAAGAAGCTGATAAGCGTGGCGAAGAACGAAAAGCAGCTTTAGTCGTTAAGGCTAAAGAAGAAGTCGCCCAAGTAATAAGCCAGGAAAAAGCTAAGCTGGTCAGCGAGAAAGCGGAAATGCTTAAAGAAATTAAGAAAGAAGTAGCTGATTTAGTTATTTTGACGGTTGAGAAATTATTAGCGGAAAAAATGACCGGTGCTAAAGATCAGGAGTTTATTAGTAAATTGCTTAAGTAGATTTATGAAAATATCCGTTTCACAATATGCGTCCGCCTTGTTTGATTTAGTAGCCGGCAAATCGGAAAAGGAAGCCATCGCCGTTATCAAAAGTTTTGTTGCTGTTTTAGGAAAGAATCATGATTTAAATAAGGCGGAAGCTATCAGCGAAGCTTTTAATGAGCTTTGGAATAAAGCCCATGGCGAATTAAATGCCAAGCTTTCAAGCGCCCGTGAACTTTCGGCTGCTATCCGCGAGACAGTCACCGATTATCTTAAGCAGCAAACCGGCGCTAAAAAAATTATTTTAGAAACGGAAATTAATCCAGAAATTATCGGCGGCTTTGTTTTAAGATATGGTTCCAAGGTTTTAGATGGCAGTTTAAAAAATAGTTTGGATAGCCTTAAAAATAAAATTAGTAATTAAAAATAAATTTAGCATAAACGTATGTCAACTACAAAGGATTTCATTGTTGAACAGCTAAAAGAAGAAATATCCGGCTTTAAAGCCGAAGTGAGCGAGAAATCGGTCGGTAAAGTTTTGAAAGTTTCCGATGGTATCGCGCTGGTTTCCGGTTTAGCGGAGGCGATGATGAGTGAAATTTTAATCTTTAAAACAGAAAAAGGCGAGATTACTGGCGTTGCCTTGAATTTGGAAGAAAGCCAAGTCGGAGCCATTGTTTTGGGAGATTTTACCGTTATTAAAGAAGGCGATGAAGTAGTAGCCACCAAAAGAATTTTGGAAGTTCCGGTTGGAGAAAATATGATTGGCCGCGTGGTTAATCCTCTAGGAGAACCATTGGACGGTAAAGGTAAAATTGAGACTACTAAATTTTATCCGGTAGAAAAAATTGCTCCGGGTGTTATCACTCGCGCTTCTGTTAAAGAGCCGGTTCAAACTGGAATTAAAGCGATTGATGCCATGATTCCAATTGGCCGCGGTCAAAGAGAACTTATCATTGGTGATCGCCAATTAGGCAAAACGGCGATTGCGGTTGATACAATCATTAACCAAAAAGGCCAGAACATGAAGTGCGTTTATGTTGCTATCGGCCAGAAAGAATCTAAAGTTGCCAATATTGTTACTAAATTAACGGAAGCTGGCGCTATGGACTATACCACGATTGTTTTAGCCGGTGCTTCTACTCCTGCCTCTTTGTTATACATTGCTCCTTATGCCGGTTGTGCGATGGCTGAATACTTTTTGGATAAAGGTGAAGATGTTTTGATTATTTATGATGATTTATCCAAACACGCAGTTTCCTATCGTGAAATTTCCTTATTATTACGCCGCCCTCCGGGACGCGAAGCTTATCCGGGCGATGTTTTTTACCTTCACTCTCGTTTACTAGAACGCGCTTGTAAGTTAAATAAGGACTTTGGTGGCGGTTCCATTACCGCTTTGCCAATTATTGAAACCCAAGCTGGTGATTTATCGGCCTACATTCCGACCAATGTTATTTCGATCACTGACGGTCAGATTTTCTTGGAACCGGATTTATTCTATAAAGGTAATCGTCCGGCGGTTAATGCTGGTTTATCGGTTTCTCGTGTTGGTTCCAGTGCTCAGATTAAAGCGATGAAAAAAGTAGCTGGTAAGATGCGTTTGGAAGCAGCTCAATATCGTGAACTCGCGGCTTTCGCCCAATTCGGTTCTGATTTAGATCCGGAAACCAAAAAGAAGTTGGAAAGAGGGCAGAGATTGTATGAAATTTTCAAACAAGATCAATATCAGCCATTATCTGTTGCTAAGCAGGTATTAGCTTATTATTCTTTGATTAATGGGCTGATGGATGATGTTCCAGTAGAGCGTATTCGCGAATTTGAAAACGGTTTGTATAAATATGCCGATTTAAATGACGCTGTTTTGAAATTAATTGAAGAGAAGAAAGAGCTTGATGAAGAAGTAGAAACTGGACTGAAGAAGCTAATTAACGATTACAAAGTGACGGTAGATTATTTAATGAAATAAGGTATGGCCAAGACCAAGGAAATATCACGGCGCATCAAATCCGTCTCCAGTACCAAAAAAATTACCAAGGCGATGGAAATGGTAGCGGCGGCTAAAATGCGCAAAGCGATTGAAGCCGTTTTAAAGACTCGTACTTACGCTAATTTAAGCTGGGAGACAGTTTTGCGTTTGGCAGAAATTTCTAAGAGTAAAAATGAAAATTTACATCCTTTATTATTGCCGCGCGCCAAAGTTTCTAAAGCCGCGATTATTTTAATTACTTCCAACCGTGGGATGTGTGGCGCTTATAATTCAGCGGTCATTGCCAAAGCTAAGGAATCAATTGCCAGACATCCAATTCCGACAGATTTTATTTTAACAGGCAAGAAAGGCACAATTATTCGCAATCAAAATTATGAGATTGCTGCGGAGTTTGAAAAGAGTGATATTCTAACTGATGCTCGGGAGATTTACCCACTCGTTAAAATGGTTTTGGAAGATTATCAGTCTGGTAAATATGACAAGATTTTAGTCGCTTATACCGATTTTATCAGCGCCGCCAGACAAGTGCCGCGCGTTAAACAACTATTACCGGTGGAAATAGAAAAAGTTGATCAATATTTAGGAGTTATTAGCAGTGAAGATAAAGTCGGGGTTACTCCAGAATTAATTGCCGCTAAGGAAGAAAAACATTTAAGCGCCGGCGATTACGTTTACGAATACACCTTTGAACCTTCAGCGTCTGAGGTTTTAGATAAAATGATTCCACGTCTGCTGGAAATTCAACTATACCAAGCTTTTTTAGAAGCTAATGCTTCCGAACATAGCGCTAGTATGAGCGCTATGCACCAAGCAACTGAAGCGGCCAGTGATATGGTAAGCGAGTTAACCTTATTTTATAACAAAGTTCGCCAGGCAGGCATTACCGCGGAAATCGCGGAAATATCCGCCGGCGCCAATGCTTTAGCAGAATAAATAATTTAAATAATATGAGTGACAAACAGAAAAATGAAGGGATTATCAAACAGGTTATCGGCGTGGTCGTCGATGTCTATTTTGAAAACAAATTACCGGAAATTTATAACGCTTTAACCTTGGAACTTAAAGGCGCGAAACTAACTTTAGAAGTAGAGCAGCATATCGGTTCCAACATTGTTCGTTGCGTAGCCATGGGCTCGACTGATGGCTTAAAGCGCGGCGACAAAGTCCATGATACCGGAGCGGCGATTTCTGTACCGGTCGGCCAAGAAACTTTAGGACGTATTTTTAACGTTTTAGGCGAAGTCGTTGATGGCGGCGCGGAAGTTAAAGCTGAAAAGAAATATCCAATTCATCGGGCGGCGCCAAAATTTGTTGACCAGTCTAATAGCATGGAGATTTTAGAGACTGGCATTAAAGTTATTGATCTTATTTGTCCAATTGTTAAAGGCGGAAAAGTCGGCATGTTCGGCGGTGCCGGTGTCGGTAAGACGGTTGTTATTCAAGAACTTATTCATAATATCGCTTCCGAACACGGCGGTTATTCCGTTTTTGCCGGTGTCGGCGAACGTACTCGTGAAGGTAATGATTTATATCATGAATTTAAAGACTCAGGTGTTATTGATAAAGTATCCATGGTCTTCGGTCAGATGAATGAACCGCCAGGATCACGCGCTCGCGTCGCTTTGTCCGGTCTTTCAATCGCCGAGTATTTTCGTGATGAAAAAAATCAAGATGTTTTATTTTTCGTAGATAATATTTTTCGTTTCACTCAAGCTGGTTCCGAAGTATCCGCTCTTTTAGGACGTATGCCTTCTGCCGTTGGTTATCAGCCGACATTAGCTTCTGAAATGGGTGAACTTCAAGAAAGAATCACCTCTACTAAAAATGGCTCCATCACTTCTATTCAAGCGGTTTATGTTCCTGCTGATGATTTAACTGATCCGGCTCCAGCCACTACTTTCGGCCACTTGGACTCTACCGTGGTTTTATCACGTTCCTTGTCGGAGCTTGGTATTTATCCGGCTGTTGATCCCTTAGATTCCTCCTCAATTATTCTTGATCCGAAAATTGTCGGTCAAGAACATTATGAAGCGGCTCGCGGCGTCCAAAAAATATTACAACGTTATAAAGATTTGCAGGATATTATCGCCATTTTAGGTATGGAAGAGTTATCTCAGGAAGATAAGGTTATTGTCGCGCGCGCTCGTAAAATCCAGAAATTTTTATCTCAACCTTTCTTTGTCGCTGAGCAGTTTACTGGACGTTCCGGTAAATATGTTAAATTAGCCGACACCGTTCGCAGTTTTAATGAAATTTTGGCTGGCAAGCATGACGATAAGAGTGAAGATGATTTCTATATGATTGGTGGCATCGAAGATTTAAACGTCAAAAAATAATTTATGTCTACTAAGACAATAAAATTTGAAATTGTTACTCCGGAGAAGGTGGTTCTCAAACAGGAAATTTTACAAATTACTGTGCCGACTGCTAGCGGAGAAATAACAGTGCTTCCTGACCATATTCCCTTGGTTTCTATTTTGCAGCCGGGAGTTATTGAAATTAAGCGCGCGGATAACGTTGTGGAGATTATGGCGGTTTCCGGCGGGTTTTTGGAGGTTATGAAAGATAAGGTGGTTATTTTAGCTGATACGGCTGAAAGAGCGGAGGAACTTGATGAAGCAAGAATTAAGGAAGCGCGGGAGAAGGCTGAGAAACTTAAGGAGGAAGCGAAGAATGTCGATGACGTTCAATTCACCAATATTGCTTCCAAGATTGAAAAGGAATTAGCGCGCGAACGAGCTCTTAATAAGTGGCGTCGTTTAAAAAATGTAAATCCAGGAAAATAAAAATATAAAATTGTATGTTTAATGAAGCTAATATGTTTAATCAAAAAAACGAAACAATGGACAAACATCACAATCATGAAGAGCTCTTTAACCAAGAATGGGAGAAGGGCCAAAAAAATGAGTTAATTGAAGCGCTGAAAGCTGGAGAAGGTTTTCAAGAAAAGTTATTTGCGCTTCCCGGTTTTAAAGAGGCTTTTGCCCACAAACTAACTTGCCTCGAATGTTCCGACGGCCGCGTTAATTCCCATTTAGGGAAATTAGCTTTGGCTGGTGAGGGCTTATTGCTTAATTCTGAAGATCGCGAGATTTTAGTTAAGGCAATTAAAGAACAAGGGCTGACGATTACTGGTCACGAAAATTGTGGCGCCGCCGGCATTGCTCATCCTGGTCCAGATAGCGATAATTATGGCTATCAAAAGGCTAAGGAGTTGGTAGCTGATACCGGCAACGAGTATGGCGAAGTCCATGCCGATAAATTTACTAGCCCGGTTCACAATGAAAGAACTTTAGTTTTGGAGGGAACCGGCCGTTTTAATGTCGCCGATTTAGAAGGTTTTCCGGGTCAATTTATCAGTTCCGCTGCTCATTTCGGCTTGAGTGCCGAATATCAGAAAACTGAAGCCAAGGCTTTAATTGGTATTGCCTTAGGCGATCATTCCTTTGGAAAAAGATTTGATAAAGAAAATCCATTTTATCTGATTGTTTCCGCTAAAGACGAAGCTCAGTATGAGCAGCTAACCAAGATGGCTGAAGAAATCGCGGCTGACTACGACGGACTTGTTAAAGTAAGCGGCTTTATCGCTCCGCAGGAAGTCCTGGCTCAACAAGTTTAACTCTAAAAACTGGATTTAAAAACCGCCTATAAAGCGGTTTTTTTGCGGGCAATTTTGATTTTTCCCTTATTTTATGATACTTTTAATTAGATGAGATGATTTTTTAATAAATATTTTTATAATGACATGAAGTTAATTACTTTAAATCTCTGGGGAGGGGTTGTCTATGAACCCCTAATTGAATTTATCAAAACACATTCTTCGGAAATTGATATTTTTTGTTTTCAGGAGATGCTTTTTGGAGATAGTCCTAAATTAACACCGGTCGCTAAAGCCAGAGAAAATCTTTTCTACGAAATATCCTTATTGCTTTCAGAGTTTGTCGCGTATAAACATATTTCTTCAACGAAGCATTTTGAAAGTGAACCGATAGAGTTTGCCGGTGGTCAAGCTATTTTTATTAGGGAAGATATTAAAGTAAAAGATAACGGCGGATTTCGTTGCTATGACGAGACCCCGCATAACACTAGTAATGGCGGTAAAATAACAGGCAATCTCCAATGGATTGATTTAGAAATTAATGATGAGACGTTAACTGTTGCTAATCTTCATGGGCTTTGGCAAAAAGAGACAAAAAAAATGGATACCCCGGAGCGGTTTATCCAATCTAAAAAAATAAAAGATTTTTTGGCTACAAAAAATGGCAAACAAATAATTTGCGGAGATTTTAATTTGCTGCCTGATGGCGAGAGTATTGCTATTTTGGAGCAGGGAATGAAGAACCTAGTAAAAGAATATAATATTCAGTCTACTCGTAGTAAGTTTTATGAAAATGGGCCGAGATTTGCTGATTATATTTTAGTGTCGACTGGTATTGACGTGGCAGATTTTAAAGTTTTTCAAGATGATGTTTCTGATCACTTACCATTAATGTTAGATTTCAAATAATTTAGATATATAACCAAGCGATTATAATCAAGCCTATAATAATTCGATACCAGCCAAAAATAATAAAGTTATTTTTTTGAATATAGCGCAAAAAGAACTTAATTCCCAAAATTGCGGTTATAAAAGCCATCACAAAACCTAGCCCCCAAACGATAATCTCTTGGTTATTTAGTATTGGGGGATTTTTGTATAAATCGAAGGCGGTGGCGGCCAACATGGTTGGCATGGCCAATAAAAAGGAAAATTCAATAATATTCTTGCGGGAGATGCCTAATGATAAGCCGCCCATAATGGTCGCTGCGGAGCGGGAAACGCCAGGAACAACGGCTAGAGCCTGGCAAGCGCCGATAATAGCCGCTTGGCGGTAAGTAATCGCGCTTAGTTCGGCTTCATTTGGTTGTTTAATAACGGTGCTCGCTAGCGCTTTTTTGGAAAAATATTTTTCCAAAATAATTAGAATCAAGCCGCCAATGATGAGAGCCCCGGCAATTATTGGCAGGCTTTCCATCAGATAACCCTTTACCAGCTTATAAGCCGCGAGGCCGATAATTGAGGTCGGGATAAAAGCGGCAGCAATTTTCCAAATTAATTTTGGATTTTTAATGATGGTTTTGGCATATAAAACTGCCACTGACAAAATTGCCCCCAGTTGAATGGCAATTAGAAAGCTTTTTAGGGATTCTGAATCCGGGATTTTTAACCAATTGGCAGTAATAATCAGATGGGCCGTTGAGGAAATCGGCAGAAATTCCGTCAAACCTTCAATTAGACCGAGAATAAGGGATTGGATGATAGTCATATATTTTTATTATATTCTTATTTTACCCTAAATATGTCGATAAATAAACCCCCGCTTTTGTTTTAATCTGTTCAATTTTTTGCTATAATATAATCATTAAAAATAAATTCCTTAAATATGAATACTGCTAAAAAAGCATCTAAGAAAAAGCCGGTCGTAGTTGTTGTTTCCGGCTATTTTAATCCGCTTCACGTCGGCCATTTAGATATGATTGCCAAAGCGGCTAAGCTAGGGGACAAGCTAGTGGTTATTGTTAACAATGATAAGCAAGTAAAACTTAAAGGTAGTGTGCCTTTTATGTCGGAAGCCGATAGAATGCGAGTCATTGGCGCCCTAAAAGGAGTTGATGAGGTTTTTTTGTCGATTGATAAAGATAAAACGGTGTGCCGCTCTTTGACTAAAATTAAACCAAATATTTTTGCTAATGGCGGCGACCGCCATAGCATCGGCGATGTTCCTGAGTATCCGATTTGTAAAAAATTTGGAATTGAGATGGTTGATGGCTTGGGCAAAAAAATTAGAGCCAGTTCGGAATTGATTGCCCGCGCCGCCATTTTAAAGGCGGAGAAAGCCAAATTAGATGAACAAGCTAAGGCGGCTTCTAAAAAATAATTATGGATAAGCCTTTAACATTAAAATTGATTCTCGTCGCCGCTATTATTTTAGTGTTGGCTCTTTTGGCAAAACCTTTTTACCGCGAAGTTGTTAAAAAGAATAAGACTTATTTGCCGACATTTATTGAAAGCTGGATAGATGCTCGCGAGAAACGCCAAAAACCCAGTGATGTAGTTTATCGGCCGGAAGAAACTATTAAAATTTTGGAAGGCTGGACTGTCGAGGATGTTGATAATTATCTACTTTCTTTCGGAAAGTGGTCGCGTGAAGATTTGGATAAAGTTATTGGTATTTCCAAGCTAGATTACCGCACTCTTAAAAACTCGGATAGGCCGATGGATTTTTCCGACAAGTTTAGTTTTTTGCAAGATAAGCCCGATTATTACAGTTTAGAAGGCTTTCTTTTCCCCGACACTTATCGAGTTTATGCCGATGCTTCCACTACGGACATCGTTTATAAAATGTTAAGCAATTTTGACAACAAATTAACTCCGCAAATGCGCTCCGATATTGCGGCTCAAGGAAAAACAATTTACGAAATTGTGATTATGGCTTCTTTGATAGAAAAAGAAGCGCTGATTAATTATGCTGATTCGGAAAATAGGGATGCACGAATTGTTTCTGATATTTTTTGGGGGCGTCTAAAGACCGGCCAGGCCCTGCAATCAGACGCCACCCTTTCGTATTTGTTAAATGATAGCAATCCGACTCATTCCGGCTCCGATTTGGAGCTAGACTCCCCCTATAATAGTTATAAATATAAAGGTTTGCCGCCGACACCGATTTGCAATCCTGGTCTACGAGCTTTAGAGGCGGCGATTTATCCGCTTAAAACCGATTATAATTATTTTTTGACCAGTCGCGACGGTAAAAATATTTATTATGCTAAAACTTACGAAGAGCATTTAAATAACAAGTATAAATATTTGAAATAAAAATATGTTTTCTGAACAACCAATTGTTATCACTCCTGAACAGGAAAAACAATATCAATTTTCACCCGAGCCGTCAGATCCGGAATCAAAGAGGCCAATCAAGAAAATAATTTTGATTATTTCTTTAGTTTTGGCGGTGCTTGTTTTAGCATTGGCCATTTTTTTAATTGTTAAAAAATATAAAGTTGAGCCGCAGGTGCCTTTAGAGTCGACAGCCACAACCACTTCCGAAAATAATTTTAATTCTTCAAGCACATTACCGGATTTGAGTAATCCTGACGGCACAGCCACCTCTTCCGCCTCCTCAACTTTATCGAATTTGGCGGTAGAGTATTTAGCTTTTACTGATTTTTATAAAGCCCCTGATAATAATTTGGATTTTAAAATAGAGGATTACAGCCTGCCGCTTAATATTAAAAAAGACGGCATGAATTATTATGATTTATCGCGTAAGTTAGATTTGGAGCCGGGAATAAGCAGTTTAAATAGTAGCGGATTCGCGGTTATCGAAAATCCTTGGCAAAATGAAGCTAATGATTTTTATTCTATATATCAGCGTCTAGATGAAAAGCAAATTCCGGTTTTAATTACTTCGGATTTTTTAATTTATTATTATCAAAATACTCTTAAAAGTGTTTTCAAGGATATTGAAAGCAATATTTTTTATGATAATTTATGGCTGATTAATAAAGAACTTTATAATCTAGCTAAGAATCGCTATGAAAACAGATTAGCTTCAATCGGCGATATTAACGACTCAATTTTAGAGGGTCAGCGCTTAGAGATGGCCTTCTTTGCTGTTTCCTTGGAGCTTTTAAAACCGGACGCTGATCAGATATCCCCCCAGGGAGCCATTGATAATAAAAGCAAATTTAGCGCCGGCGACGTGGAAAGATTTTATTTAACCATTCCTCCTTACTTGAAGGATGATGTTGCCAAGGAGCTCGCCTTAATTAAAGAAGGCAAGCAAAATATTAAATCCCCTAACTTGCTTTATAAAAAAAACTACGCCGATTTCAATGTTCCGGCTGAGTATAAAATTGATGCTAAGCTTAATAATTTTTACTTGGCGACTAAGTGGCTTAGTTCCGCTTTCCCCTTAGAATACCAAAGTAGCGCCTGCCCTAATTGTCTTTTGGATAAAGAAGATTGGCGTTTAAGCATGATTGCCGCCAGCTTGATAAGTACTGATTTCTCCAGCCGCCCTGACTTAAAAAACCGTTGGGCGAAAATATATAAACTCATGGCTTTTTTTAAGGGTTTGCGTGATGAGATAGATTATGTTAATTATCACGATTCCCTGGTGGCTTTATTCGGTGATAATTATAGTGTTGATGATTTGTTCGCTGATAGCAATCCGGAAGCACCGGCTAATTTAGAAAAATTAAAAAATCAACTTTTTGCCCATGATTATAAAACTATCCAAGGCGCAATCAGTAAAACCGACGCTAACTTTAGGCCGACAATCGGATTTAAGATGCTAGCGGAACCTTATTGGCCCAATGATTATATTTTTAATCGTTTAACCTGGCCTTTAGTCGGTAGTTATCAAGGAACTTCAACTAAGGTAGTCGGCGATATTACTGCTTGCGATTATCAAAAAACTATTCGGCGCTGCAACGGCTTTTCTTTGGATATTATAAATTTAATTTATCCGCTCTCTGGCAATACTACATTTGATAGGAATACCAGATATAGTAATTATCAAAAAGAGGCCGCCGGTTTGGTTGCCGGGCTCAGCGACGTTTCGTTGTGGCACACCTCTAATTACTGGTCAACCTTAAGTATTATGAAATCGGTGTTAAATTCGGATTCTAAAAAAATGCCGATTTTTGCCGCTTCCAGTCAGTGGGCGGCGCAGAATTTAGAAACCGCTTCCGCTGCCTGGGTTAATTTGCAGCTGCCGCTGGAAAAGTTTTCGGTAACTCCGGTTTTCACCGGACAGAGTTTGGGTAATTTTTCCCAGTATAATGAAAATGTTTATGTGGAGCCGAATTTGCCGCTGGTAAATGAACTAATCGCGACTAATAATATGTTGGCGCAGATGTTTACCGCCCTTCGTCTTAATGAAGAACTAAATTCAGCCGCTAAAAATCTTCAAGATATTGATAATGATTTGAAAGATATTCGTGAAATTATTATCAAAGAGCTGACCTCGGAAGAGCTTGACGAGCGCGACAGCGCAACTATTACCGACTTTGCCAGGAAGTTCACCGTTGATCAAAAAACTCGGGCTAGCCGAGTCTTGTCGCTTACTTCTCCTAGCAAAACCACGATTAAGGAGAGTTTAGAAAAAATAAGATTGAAAGTTTTAGTCCATGAATCGCAAGGCAATAAAGTAATTTCGGTCGGACCGGTATGGGATTTTCAAGAAAGCCGTTAAGCTAGCGTTTGTATTTGAAAATAAAGACCTCATTATTACCGATTACGCTCCAAGAATCGGCGCTTAATTTAGCGGCAGCAATTATCTTGCCGCTTTCGTTCCAATATTTATTGATAACCAAATAAGCTTCGTCAGTCCCGGCCGTATCCATGGCATTTAACATGGTTTTGCGGTTGGGACTTTTATAAACCATATCCAAAAAATATTGATATAAGGTGCCTCCGGTCGGAATTGGATAAAAATAAATTTCTTCGTCTTTGGAGGTTTTAAAATAGTGATTGAATCCTAAAAGTTTTAGCGCGCCGGCAGAAACTTGTTGGTTGGCTAGAACAATATAGGGCTGTTTAGTCTCCGCCGCTATTTTTTGAACAGCTTCTAAATCAAAAATACTAGTACTGTAGCCGCGGGAGTTAAAATATTTATCAAAGCGCGGGTAGGCCGTGTATAGGGAAATAGTGATAAAGGCGACAGCTAGGCTTAGCCAAATAAATTTTAATAGATTTTCTTTTTGAGAGCTTATTCTGATAATCAACCAATTAATCGCCAGGGCGATAAAGGGCAGGAAAAAAATAACAATAATGTTAAGAATGCGCTTAGAATAACCATCTTGTTCATAGGCGATTATTTGCCCGAAAGTTATTTGGGTGCTGAAAATAAAAGCTAAAATTAAAGAAGCATTAATTGATAAAATGCCGCGGATTGCATGTCTTCCATTCTCGGAAAGTTTAGTTTGTTTTTTTTGATAAAAAATAATTATTCCGGCAGTAATTAAGGCAATTATTAACAGTTTGTAATTGTAAAAAATAAAATAGGTTGTATTCAACAACCAATTTTCTTGGCCGGCAGCCGCTAATTTAAAAATATCTTGCAGAGTCGTTCCTAGGACTGTTAAATTAAATTTTAAATTAGTTATTTTACCGCCGCTGATTATAAATAGAGCCAACGGCAAAATAATTGCTCCGCCTGATAAAATAAGAGCGGAAATAATTTTTTGGAATTTTATCTTTAATTTTTGAAAATGATTTTTGAATATCAGCCAAGCACTCCAAATTAATACTGGAATGCCGGAAATAGGATGGATAGCCGCTGCGGCCAGCGAGAAAATTAGAGTTTCGGCTTTTCTTTGGCGCGTCAGGCCGCTGATAACCGCAAGGATGACAAATATGTAACTAAAATTTTGAGGAGTGCTGACAATAAATAATGGTAGGCTTAAAGTAATGGTAATTAGCGTTCCTAAAAAATTTATGGCATTATTTTTTTCATCTCCGGGGTTCAAGAATTTAAATAATTGATAAATCGCTTTTGGCAAAAAGCAGGCGGCAGCCAAGGGTACTAAAAATTTGCTGAGAGTATAAATAGAAATACCTAAGAGCTTATGGATAATTATAATGAGTCCATACTCACCGAGATAATATGGCGTTTTTGGGGAAATAAAACCCGCCTGGTTAATTATTTCCATGGCGGCCTGATGGATGAAGGGGTCGAAGCCATAGCCAACTTTATAGACGATGGCGGCTACGGAGAGGCTTAAAAAATAATGGCCGCTAATTAATATTAATTTGGTCCCTTGAGTCAACCTGGCACTCATCAGCGAGATTATTAAGGTTATGGAGCTAATGGCGTAAAACCAGAAGAAATGGCCGCTTACGACCTCCCAGGGCGATATCAGCGGTCGACCACTGCGGCCTTGAATTAATTCCCAGGCGGCGGCCGCTAGCAATATTAAATAAATAATGGCCGTTTTTGATATTTTTTGTTGCTTCGTATCAGCTTTTTCAGTTAAATCGGGGTTTTTGTCGCTGGCTAGTGCTTGGTATTTATTTAAAAAAATTAGGCTAATTATAGATAAAATAATTGTTGCTATCACTGCCCCAAGATTCAGCTGATAAAAATAATAAATAGCCGCGCTAAAAAATATTAGCAAGGCGGCTAAAATTCCTAGGTTTTGGCTTATTTTTGCTTGTTTTAGGTGGCCCATATCGTTGTTTATATGATAGCAAATTCTTGCTAAAATTGGCAATTTCGGATAACATTAAAATGATGAAAATAAAGATTAAATCCCATATAAATATTGCGCTGGTCGTTGTTTTGGCGACTGTTTTTTTCGTGGCAACTTCCAGTTTTAATTATTTTACTCAAAGCCCCGACTATACTAAATGGTCTTCGCCCGACGAAACTGCCAATTATTTTTTTGCTAAGCGCTTTAGCCAGGGAGAAAGTCTGGCTTATTTTGATACGGCGGCCATTATCGGCGATAATATGGTAATGCCGCGAAGCGTTCGCAGCGATGCCGGCTGGTTGAAGCCGGTGAGTTTTTTGGGAATAATTTTAATGTACGGGGAAATTGGTTCGATTTTTGGTTCGGCGGTTATTCCTTTTTTGACACCGTTCTTTGCGGCTCTGGGAATAATTATTTTTTATGCTCTGATTAAAAAAGTATTTTCTGATCGCATTGCTCTTATCTCCGCTTTTTTATTGGCGACTTTTCCGGTCTATGTTTATTATACCGTTAGGAGCATGTTTCATAATGTTTTATTTATAGTCTTGGTTGTGGCGGCCGTTTATTTTATCGTTTTAGCGGCAGGAAGCAGAAAGAAAAAACCGGAAGAATCACCAGAAGCTCTTAAAATTTCCGTCTATAAGAAGTTTTTAACCTTTAAACTTGATTTGAAAATTTGGTGGCAAATGTTAGCCGCCTTTATCAGCGGAGGGTTTTTTGGTTTGGCGCTGATAACTAGGTCCTCAGAAATTTTATGGCTAGCCCCGGCGGCTTTCGTGGTCTGGCTATTTTATGCTAGGCGCCTGGGAATTATTAAATTAATTTTAATCTTGTGCGGCTTGTTTTTGGCAATTTTGCCGAATGCTTATTTTAACCAAGCTTTATATTCGGCTCCGATTTATGGCGGTTATAACGAAATGAATCGCTCGCTTGATGATTTATCCAAAACCGGCTCCCAGATGGTTAAGTCTTTTTTCAGCGGCGACAATAAATATGGCGCCTACCTGGAAACGATTTATCGCAATATTTTTTATTTTGGATTTAATAAGGACCAATCCGTCAGTATGGCGCGGCATTATATTTTGGAAATGTTTCCGGTCTTGTTAGGCGCTTTTTTATTGGGCTGTCTAATAATTTTGGTCTTGAATATCCGTAAATTTCAAAAAAAATATTTGGCTTATTTTTTGGCGTTTGCGATTATTAGCGCGATTTTGATTTTTTATTATGGTTCTTGGAAATTTAATGATAATCCCGATCCCAATCGTTTTACTATCGGGAATTCTTATACCCGCTATTGGTTGCCGATTTACTTAATGATGATGCCGATTGCCGCATTGGCGATTACCAGATTTTCACAAGCGATAATGTTTTCCGGCGACCATCCTAAAAGACGCTGGAAAAGAATTATTATCGGCGGCATCCAAGCTTCAGCGGTGCTTATTATTTCCGCCGCCAGTATTTTATTTGTTTTGTACGGCTCGGAAGAAGGCTTGGCCTATCTTTATTATAATAATCTGGCAGAGAAGGATAACGCAAAACGCATCTTTAGCTTAACGGAAAATAATTCAGTGATTATTACTAGGTATTATGATAAGTTTTTCTTTCCTGATCGCCGGGTAATTATGGGCACAATCCCCGACGCGGAAATGTTAACCGCCGTTTCTAAATTAGTTAACTATTATCCGGTTTATTATTATAATTTTTATTTGAAGGAAGAGGATGTAAATTATCTCAATGAGCGCAAACTCTTGCCCTATGAACTTAAAATGTCGCTGGTAAAAAAAATGAATAGTAACTTTGGTTTATATAAATTA
>JAEHGX010000055.1 GCA_019248265.1 Candidatus Falkowbacteria bacterium S5_I03 | reverse complement strand
AAACCGGCGGGAAACTATAATTAGCTTCAGCACTAGCAAAATAAACATGAGAACTTCCCTGCGCACCGCCAAAACCGCTACCGGTAATAGTCACGTATTGTCCGGCTGTTCCCTGAGCCGGCGAGAAAGAAATAATGAAAGGGCCATCATTCGGGTCAGCTTCTTTAACAAATTTTAAATAATTACTACGCTCTTGGTTACCGCTGATATTATTGACCACGAAACTGCCGGATTCTCCGGAACGAATATTAGGCGTAGCCGCAGTTCCTGATAAGCCGCTGGGATGACTAAAATTAGAATCTAAACCCTGAACATTACTTTGATAATTACCAAAATAAGCTTGGCCGGAATAAAGATTAATTCCTTGATAAGAAACCGAGGAGCTTAAAGCACCTTTATTGGGGCTGATTAAACAAAGACCCGGACGAGAAATGCTATTAGCAATAAAATCTGGAATTTTAGGGCCGTAATCATCACTAGTAATATCTTCCGAGCCGTCCTTAGTAACTACTTTTATGGAACCGCTCGCGACTCCTGCTG
>JAEHGX010000054.1 GCA_019248265.1 Candidatus Falkowbacteria bacterium S5_I03 | reverse complement strand
AGCACTACAGATTATGTCCTCTCATGTTATGCCAACGAAGGCAAACTACAATCTAGGACCTGATTTTTATAGAGACCTTAAAGCAGATAAACCTGCATGGTGGATTAAACGGTTTGTTGAAGGCTCATTTGAATATGCAGAAGGACTTGTTTATCCCAATGCAGCGTCTAACATTATTCCAAGTTTTCCAATTCCGAATCACTGGCCACGAATTATAGGTTTCGACTACGGTCTAAATGACAATAGCCACTTTGTATTCGGTGCAATTGACTGGTTCGGTGAAGGAATGAAGAACGGAAAGCCTGCAGTCTATTGGTATACGGAAGTTTGTATGAACAACGCCAATATTACTCAACTCGCAATGGCTTATAAGGCAGAAGTTAGACGGACGATTCCGACAGGGGGGTTCTTTAAAAGTCCCGTCATGGACGCCAAGTCTTATAGCCTTAGAAGTAAAGAAGGTGCACTGAAGACACTCGGTACACTATTTGCAGAACAAGGATGTTACTTCCGTCCAGCACAGATGAATCTAGATGCAAGACTATTCTCAGTCAATGTTAAGATTGACTCAAAGCAAATGTTCTTCTTTGAAGATGGAGTTCCTAAACTTA
>JAEHGX010000053.1 GCA_019248265.1 Candidatus Falkowbacteria bacterium S5_I03 | reverse complement strand
CGCGCTTGGTTAAGCGCTAGAACGGACATCGTTGATAACAAGCCGATGATTGCGATAACGACTAACAATTCGATGAGCGTAAATCCTTTTTTATTTTGTTGATGGTTAGGAGTTTTGCACATAGTGATTTGAAAATTAATTTATGTTTTTATTATAACACAAAAAAACAAAAGTTAGCTAATCATCAAACAAAAAGAGGCTAGTAAAACTAGCCTCTTATATAAGAGAGAGATTTTTGACTAAAATGATAAGCGATTAAAGCTTGATACCAGCTGGAGAGGCAGTCTGCAAAGCATTACCCGGAACAGTGTTGATGGTGGCGCCTAAACAATAATTAATTGTATATGAGCCGCCGGTACCGCTGGTGCTTTGCTTGGCATAAGTATAAGCTGGTTGAACTGACGGACAAGAACCGCCGTCAATTGGTGATGGAGGAGTTGGAACTGATGCTAAATAAACATTACCGGCAGTTGATTGAATCGTTCCTCCGGTAGTAACGGAAGCTGGATATTGTCCCTCTTCGTTATAGTATAATTCCAAAGCTGTTTGGATTTGCTTGACATCAGAAATACGTTTGGCGTCTCGCGCTCGAGCTCGCGCTTGGTTAAGCGC
>JAEHGX010000052.1 GCA_019248265.1 Candidatus Falkowbacteria bacterium S5_I03 | reverse complement strand
ATTATTAATATTGATTTTTATGCCGGCCGGCAGGTCTTGTAAAAATTTAGCCGATTCTTGATTGGCAAAAATAACAATCTCATCTCGGCTGTTAATTGGCCAGACAGCTAAAAGGCCATGCAGGAAAGTCTCAATTCCTGACCAGCGGACATAAGGGATAGCATTAATGGCGATTTTCATATTTTGAAATTAGTCTCAAAATTTTGTTCTGCTAAGTATTTTTCGGTCATGGCGGGTCCGATTTTTTTAAATAAGAAAAAAGTACTGACAGCCGCCGCCGGAAAAATTTTACTTAAGGCAATAGCAATTAGTTTTGGGAAGGGATAAAAATTAGCCCCCGCGAACTTAAGCAGGGAAAAACCATTTTGATTGAAAAATTTTACTAAATCATTCTTAGTAAAGCCGCGGACATGAGGGCCGAGAGCGCGAATGCTCGTCGGTTGTTGGCCGAATAATAATAGAATTCGATTATGCCAAGAGGCCAGATTTGGAATTCCAACTATTAGCAGTCCGTCGGTTTTAAGAATGCGGTTTATTTGGGAGACAATAAAGAATATCTCTTTGGTGTGTTCTAGAACTTGATTAATAATAATTATGTCAAAAAAATTATCGGAAAATGGGAAGCGGTCATTTTCAATA
>JAEHGX010000051.1 GCA_019248265.1 Candidatus Falkowbacteria bacterium S5_I03 | reverse complement strand
AAAGGATTTTTCGCAATTAGAGTTTTTCTCGCTCTTTTCCGGAGCGCATGATAGAGCTAATGCTTTTTTGTCCATTCACGCCGGTACGGGCGGTGTAGACGCTCAGGATTGGGCTCAGATGCTAGAACGGATGTATTTGCGTTTCGCGGAACGTAAAAATTTTAAGGTAGAAATTTTAGATAGAAATTATGGCAACGAAGCGGGAATTAAAAGTGTTGATTTAAGAATTAGCGGCTCCTATGCCTATGGCTATTTAAAAAGCGAGAATGGCGTTCATCGTTTGCTGCGTAATTCGCCGTTTAATGCCGATGGCCTCCGTCAAACCTCATTCGCGCTTGTGGAAGTTATTCCGGAAATTGCTGATGAAGGCGCGGTCGTGATAAAAGATGAAGATATTCGAATTGACGTCTTTCGCTCCAGCGGTCCGGGCGGACAAAGTGTTAATACCACTGATTCGGCCGTGCGCATTGTTCATCTGCCAACGGGGATTACGGTTTCTTGCCAAACTGAACGTTCTCAACATCAAAATAAAGAAAACGCTTTTAAAATTTTGCGCGCCAAGTTAAATCAGCGTTTGTTAGAAGAGCGGGAAGCTGAAGAAAAGAAATTAAAAGGCGGCGTCCAGAAAGCGGAATGGGGCAAGCAGATTCGTTCATATTTTATGTATGGC
>JAEHGX010000050.1 GCA_019248265.1 Candidatus Falkowbacteria bacterium S5_I03 | reverse complement strand
AATTTTCCCCCTCCCAGGTCCCATAAGTGTCACAGGTGCCATTATCAACTGAACCATATAAATCTTTCAGTGCGGCAAAATACTTAGTCTTAAACTTCTTACCCTTCTTCTGCCAAAGGGGTTCATCGTTACCTTGCGTACCTTGTGCATTATGTATGCGTCCGTGCATCGTATGCTTCCTTGTTGTTTGTTCTATGTGGAACTAACCGCCCACAAATAATTGGGGCAATGAATTAAGCTTGGTATAAAGTTTTTTGTATTTCTCAATCGCATCACGATCAAGGCGTCCCTCGTAATAGAGGCTCACCCATTGATTGGCTTGGGCGGGGATGGAGAAAAAAGTGCGTCGCAGCTCAGCATCTTTCTCCCACAAAATAAAGAAGCCCGTTAAAATACTTGATCGACCGTGGCTTAAATACACTTTTCCCCAAATCGTGCCGATCTCTTTGTCACTTAATTCAAATTGGGTTTCTGCGATATCCAAAATGCATTCTTCTTGAATTTGCGCAAACAGCGATGGCGTTAGATGCTTTTCATCCAACATGAGGGTGCTCACTTTTACATAGGGTGTAGCCACCTCAAGGTTAGGCTTTTTCATTGACTTGACTTCCTTGTGTACAAAAACAAAATGGTGCTCGATATCCGCACAGCTGGCAATAACAATCTTTCACCCATGCATCAA
>JAEHGX010000049.1 GCA_019248265.1 Candidatus Falkowbacteria bacterium S5_I03 | reverse complement strand
TCGCCAAAACCAAACAATCAGAATTCCGACTATTAAAACTAAACGACTTAGAACTTCGGCGAGCGCGGCGCGATCCATGCTTAATTTTTTTTGGAGTAAGCCGATTATCACCTGACTCAAAGCCGGGAAGATAAAATAGACAGCCGTAATTAAAACGCCGATTTTGATGGCGGCGTTGTAAGGCATAAAGAATAACACCAGGGGCGACAGCGCCAAGAGGGCGATAACCGACAGCAGCCGGAAACTGAAAAGATTGTTGAGAATTTTAGTTTCCCGGATTTTATCGTCGACGCCGCTAATCATCTGGACAGTGACGAGTGTTAAACCAAAATCCGCCATGACCGCGAAAATAGTTAAGAAGGTGATGATGGTGGTATATTCACCAAAACCGGTCTGCCCTAAATATCTCGTAATGAGCGCCAATGAAAAAAGACCCAGGACGGTAGAGACTATTTTTCCGGCCATTTGAATAATGGTATTGTGGGCAATTTTACGCGATAAACTCATTTTCTTGTATTCTGACAGTTATTTTTATATAATATAAGCAGTCAATTTAATTATAACATTATTATGGAAATAACTAAAAAGCAAATCTTTTCCTTTATTTTTCTGTTATTCGTCTTTTCCCCGGTTTTTTTATCACCTTTAGCTAGTCCCGCTCGAGCCGATGAAGCTTTAACTAATAGCCAAATTGGTCTAAGCGAC
>JAEHGX010000048.1 GCA_019248265.1 Candidatus Falkowbacteria bacterium S5_I03 | reverse complement strand
GATTTCAATCAAGAAAAAATTAACAAAGCGATTTATAAAGCCGCTTTTGCCACTGGCTTAGACGATAAGCATCTGGCTAAAAAATTAACTGACCAGGTGGTCATGAAGCTTAATTCCAAGTTTCATAAGAATAGTATTCCGGCCGTTGAAGAAGTTCAGGATGTTGTCGAAGAAGTCCTCTTGGAAAATAAGCAGATTAAAGTTGCTAAAAACTATATTCTATATCGCGACCAGCATCGTCAGTTGCGCGATATTAATGATAGCACTGCGGATGAAAAATTATTGGAAGATTATTTAGGGCGGGCTGATTGGCGCTTGAAGGAAAACAGCAATATGAGTTTTTCTGTTCAGGGCCTGAATAATTATATTGCTTCCGCAATTTCTGCTAAGTACTGGTTGAATAAAATGTATCCAGAAAATATTAGAAACGCTCATGTTAATGGCGATTTACATATTCATGATTTAGGATTACTAGCGCCTTATTGTTGCGGTTGGGATTTAAAAGATTTGCTGATTAAGGGTTTTAAGGGGGTAAGTGAAAAAGTTCAAAGTAATGCCCCTAAACATTTTCGGAGTGCTCTCGGTCAGATTGTTAACTTTTTTTATACTCTTCAGGGAGAAGCGGCTGGTGCGCAAGCTTTTGCTGATAGTCTCTGGCATAGGAATTGAGATTGAAAATATGTGATTAATTATTTTTTTTCTTTTA
>JAEHGX010000047.1 GCA_019248265.1 Candidatus Falkowbacteria bacterium S5_I03 | reverse complement strand
AGAATCAGCCCATAATTTTTGAAAAACGCCGATCAAGCCGGAAGCGACTAGATGTCGCAGATGCGGCTCTACCTGTTCTACAACATTGAAGGCAATCAGGAAATTAATATCAGAGGGGTTAAAATAAACTACATCCTGAATGCGGTCATTAGGAATATAATCCATTATTTTCTCTGCCAAATCGCCATGCGGATCAACAACGGCGACGCCATAACCGTTACGAATATCATCCACGATCATATTTTCCAAAACCGTGGATTTCCCCATACCGGTTTTCCCAATCAAATACATATGGCGACGACGGTCGTCAGTTTTAATGCCGAATTTTTTCAATTCGTTACGATAATTTGTTTGCGCGAAAACCGCTATATTATCAGCCATAATTTACTTACGTTTGAGATGATATTACTTAAAAATTGTCGCTCCAGGAACGCTAACGCCGACCAGAGAACTGCCGATTGCTTGGCTAGCATAGTCAACAATACTGCGCCAAGAAACAACGCCCAGCACAATCACCGCCGCGAGCAGAGAATATTTAATCGCTGACATCACTGATTGCCAGGCAAAATAGTGTTTAATAAATTTTACCGATTTTAGTATTTCCCGATTAAGCTTTTCATTCTGCCGTAATTGTTCCAAAATTTTTTCTGTTTCCAGCGAGGTCTCTTTAGGAGTGATATCCGAAAGAGCTTCTGGGGCTTGGATATTTTTTTCAAC
>JAEHGX010000046.1 GCA_019248265.1 Candidatus Falkowbacteria bacterium S5_I03 | reverse complement strand
ATCATAATTATAAATTATAAAACTTTCGAACTGACAAAAAAACTGCCTAGAAAGTCTTTTCTTGCTGCCCGGTCAAGAAAATCTAGAAATAATAATTATTGATAATGGCTCAAACGACGGTAGTATTGAAAAATTGGAAACGGAATTTGCTTCCAGGGTTAAAATAATAAAAAATAAAAATAATCTCGGATTTGCCGGCGCCAATAATCAGGGAGCGGCGCTGGCCAGCGGCGAATTTTTGATTTTTCTCAACAGCGATACCATAATAAAAGAGGATTTTTTAAATGTTTGTGCTGATATTCTTAATAAAAATCCAAAAATTGGTATTATTTCGCCGCGACTCAAGCTTCCTAACGGCGACAACCAAAAAAGCGGCTTTTGGAATTTTTCCAACTCTCATAAATCTATTAACTCAGAAAACAAAAAATGAACAACCGATAGACGAACAGGCCAACTTTCTTGTTTCCGATTGGATTAGCGGCTGCGCGCTGATGATTAGTCGAGAGCTATTTCAAAAAATCAGCGGCTGGGATGACCGTTTCTTTCTTTACTACGAAGATATTGATATCTGCAAAAAAGCCAGCCTCCAGGGATATCAAGCGGCCGTTGCCCTGAAGACAAGCATTATTCACTTCGGCGGCCAGAGCTTAAAAGCCAGCCCCCAAAAAAAGAAACTTTACTATAAGTCGCAAGACTACTATTTCAAAAAATACTACAATCCTCTAATCTGCCTGTTGGTAAAAATTAGTCGTTTTATCTATTT
>JAEHGX010000005.1 GCA_019248265.1 Candidatus Falkowbacteria bacterium S5_I03 | reverse complement strand
ACCAATTTTTTCCTGCTTATATTTTTTACTAAGTTTTAAATTATTTTTTTTAATTAGAAGAATAAAGAATACAGGAACAATTAAGGCCGCCGAGATTAAAAAGGGTAAGGTGTAATTACCAATTTTTACCAAATAGGCCGAAAAGATAGGAACTAATATCCAGCCGATATTGGTTAGAGTTAAATACATAGTCCTGATTCTTCCGGTTTTATTGTTGACCGAGGCGGCCTCTAAAAAAATATCCATATTTATCCAGAGCAGATTGGTGGTGACGGTAAATAATAAAAATGAAATTACTACTAGAGCCGGGTTTGTCAGGGTCGCTAGGCCTAATAAGGCGAGGCCATGGAGACCAATGCTTAGTTGGGCGCTGAAGTAATTGCTTAGTTTTTTAATAAAGCGAGGGAAGAAGATGATGGCGACCACCGTAATAAGATTATTGATTACAAAAAACAGACTTGTTAATTCCAGGTTAATGTATTGGGCTAAAAAACTCGATTGAATATAAGTCGGCAGAGCAGTAGAAACAGCGAGGATAAAACCCATCGTATAGGTTATTTGTTGGCGATAGCGATTGCTTTTATTTTTGAAGTTTAACGAAAACATGGTTTTTAATAATTAATAATAGAAGGCCGCCGATAATTATCAGCAGACTCATAACTTGCGGCCAGCGTAGTCCTAAAAAAAGCGGGGCGTAATCTAAACGAATAAACTCTAATAAGAAACGGAGCAAGGAATATGATATCAAATAAATGGCAGTTAGCCAAATGTATGAATTTAAATTTAATTTTTGTTTTTTTCCAAATCTGATTGTCAGTAAATAAAGAATTATAAAAATTAATAATGAACCCAAGCTTTCATATAAAAATGTCGGATGAAAATATTGGGAGCTTATATAATCTGTTGGGCGGTTTAAAACGGCAATAGGAATACCCCAAGGGAGATTGGTTGGCAGACCAAAGATTTCTTGGTTAAAATAATTTCCCCAGCGTCCAATCGCTTGACCTAAAGCTAGACCCGGAACAATTAGAGCGCTAAGTTTAAAAAAAGTTATTTTTTTAGAGCGGGCAAAGAAAAAAATGATAATCACCCCGGCGATAATCGAGCCGTGGATGGCCAAGCCGCCGTTCCAAACGGCCAGTATTTGACCGGGGTGCTTAAGATAATAGGGAAGCTGGAGTAAGTTATCATATAAACGAGCACCGATAAGGCCACCGATAATTAACCAGAAGGCTAAATCAAAAATATCATTGGGTTCGATTTGATAATATTTTTTTCCTAAATGAAAACTGACAAGCATGGCGGCTATGATACCGAGCACGATAAACAAGCCATACCAGTGAAGAGTAAGCGGTCCCCAATTAAAAATAATTGTTGTCGGTAAAAAAGTATGAAGCCAAGTTATCATATCTTCAGTTTATCAAGTTTAGAGTTACTTGGCAAAAAAAACAGCATCTTGGAGGATGTTGTTTTTTTTGGATTTTTGGTCTATTTTTCGGTGCGGACGGAGAGACTCGAACTCTCAAGAGTTGCCCCGCTAGCTCCTAAGGCTAGTGCGTCTACCAGTTTCGCCACGTCCGCATGTTTTTATATTAAATGATTATTTTTATAAAGTAAAGATTGTGTTATAATAAGGTTATAAAAATAAAAAAATATTAAACCCTTTGTTTTATGGTTAAAAATAAATTTGTTAAATTTTTTAGTGAGGTTTCCATTAAAGACGTACCCCAAGTTGGTGGCAAAAACGCTTCTTTAGGGGAGATGTATGGCACTTTAACTCAGAAGGGGCTGCGTGTTCCTAACGGTTATGCGACCACAGCCGATGCTTATCGTTATTTTCTTGATTCTGCCGATTTGAAGAATAAGATTAAGAAAATTCTTAAGGGCTTAGATACTCACAATGTTAAGGATTTAATGAACCGAGGCGAGGAAATAAGAAAATTAATTATTGCCACACCATTTCCTAAAGATTTGGAAACAGAAATTATCAGCGCCTATAAAGAGCTGTCCTCTCATTATAAATCTCAAAAAACTGACGTTGCCGTCCGTTCTAGCGCCACCGCTGAAGACTTGCCTGATGCTTCTTTCGCCGGCCAGCAAGAAACATATTTAAATGTTAGCGGCGCTAGTGATTTACTGCTCGCGGTTAAAAAATGTATTGCTTCTTTATTTACTAATCGCGCTATTTCTTACCGGGTTGATAAGAAGTTCGATCATTTTTCGATTGCCCTTTCTGTCGGTGTCCAAAAAATGGTGCGCTCCGATTTAGGTTCTTCCGGCGTGATGTTTACTATTGATACCGAGTCCGGCTTTAAAAACGCTGTTTTAATTAATTCAATTTTTGGTTTAGGCGAAAATATTGTTCAGGGCCATGTCACCCCGGATGAATTTTACGTTTTCAAACCAACCAAGGCGATAATTTCCAGAAGCATCGGCCAGAAGGCTAAGCGCATGGTTTATGATTTAAAAGGCAAAAATCCGGTTAAAAATATTCCAGTTTCAGAGGCGGATCGCTTAAAGCCATCAATTTCTGATAAACAAGTTTTACAATTAGCCGAGTGGGCGATGATAATCGAAGAACATTATAAACGTCCGATGGATATCGAATGGGCTCTAGACGGTCGAACGCAAGAAATGTTCATTATTCAAGCGCGTCCGGAGACCGTTCAAAGTGTTCATAGTAAAAATGTTATTGAACGCTATAGTTTGGAGAAAAAAGGCAAAGTGATTACTTCTGGACAAAGCGTTGGCAATAAAATTGGCGCCGGGATTGCTAATCGAATGATGAGTATTAAAGATATTGCCAAGTTCAAGCCCGGACAAGTGCTGGTTACCGATATGACTGATCCGGATTGGGAGCCAATCATGAAAATTGCTTCGGCAATTGTAACTGACAAGGGTGGCCGCACCTGCCATGCCGCCATTGTTTCTCGGGAATTAGGAATTCCGTGTGTAGTAGGTACTAAAAATTGTTCAGTGAAGATTAAAAATGGCCAGAAAATTACCGTTAGCTGCGCCGAAGGAGAAACTGGCTTTGTTTATGAGGGTGTATTGCCGTTTAAAAATGAACAGATTGATGTTAAGGATTTAAAAAAGCCGAAGACAAAGATAATGATGAATGTCGGCGAGCCGGACAAAGCTTTCCTTAATTCTATGCTGCCTAATGATGGCGTTGGTTTAGCGCGCCTAGAATTTATCATTAATAATTATATTAAAATTCATCCGCTCGCGCTTATTAATTACGGCCGCTTAAAAGATAAGGCGGTTAAGAATGAAATTGATAAACTAACCGTTGGTTATATTGATAAAAAACAATTTTTTGTTGACCGCTTGGCGCAAGGAATGGCCATGATTGCGGCGGCATATTATCCTAAAGATGTTATTTTCCGTCTCAGTGATTTCAAAAGTAACGAGTATGCTAATCTAATTGGAGGTAAAGAATATGAGCCGTTGGAATCTAACCCAATGATTGGCTTTAGAGGAGCAAGCCGTTATTATTCCAAGATATTCTTACCGGCGTTTAAACTTGAATGTCAGGCGATAAAAATTGTCCGCGAGAAAATGAAGCTTAATAACTTGAAAGTTATGGTCCCATTTTGTCGGACAGTTGAGGAGGGTAGAAGAGTTTTAGAAATTATGGCGGAAAATGGCTTGAAGAGAGGTCAAAATGGTCTAGAGGTTTATATGATGGCTGAAATTCCGGCCAATATTATCTTAGCTGATAAGTTTTGCTATATTTTTGATGGCTTCTCTATCGGTTCTAATGATTTAACACAACTTACTTTAGGAATAGATCGCGATGCCGGCGGCGCTTTGGAGGTTTTGGGAGTTTCTAATGAAAAAAATGAGGCAGTAAAAATTTTGATTAAAAATTTGATCGCCACCGCCAAGAAAAATAAACGCAAGGTTGGTATTTGTGGACAAGGTCCGAGTGACTTCCCTGACTTTGCCGAGTTCTTAGTAGAACAAGGAATCGATAGTCTATCACTAAATCCTGATTCCGTAGTTCCGACAACCGTGGCAATTTATAAGAAAGAACAACATTTAAGAAAAAAGAGAGGGTTCTTAAGCTTATTTTTCTAAATAAAGAGTTTATAAAAAAGCGCTCCGGTTTAAGGGAGTGCTTTTTTATTATCTCAATTTAAAAATTATTTATTTTAGGACTTCAATTTTGGCAGTTTTAATACCGAACTTAAGAGCATCGCTACGGTTTTTCATCCAAATATCTACACGGTCGGCGTGTCTTTTGTTCATTCGATCACGGACAACGAAGACGCGGTCGCCAAATAATTCAGGAATTCGGACTTTAGTGCCAAACTTTAGGAAGTTAGCGGCAATAGTATCTTCTTCGCCATGCTCGCAGACATTGAAGCCATTGGCGGTGATGCAGGGAGAATTGTCAGTTTGCCCCGGTTCCGAGTTATAGGCGGTCATCACGTGCGTACTGGTGCTAACTACAATATATTCAGTCGTGGAGGAAGCTTTGGTATCCTTGGTAGTCACTAATACTTCTTCTGCCGTGGTTAGCTTATTATCAGTTATAATCGTCACATTGGCCGGAGAGATGCCGTCTTTAACCATTACTTCATTGGTAATCAATAAATCATCGTCGCTAGCACTCGCATTCGCCGCTTTAACAGAGTCTGCTGCCAAGGCTGGAGCGTAAAAGAGGACGAATTGGAAAACACAGGCAATAATTATCAAGACAATTATCCCCTGTTTTCTACTGAGAGGCACAATTTCCTCCCTGATAGTTTGGATTAATTTCATATTATTTAATATTAGCCAAATAAAAAATCCCTAGCATATCATAGAGTGATTATGATCAAGCTGGGATTTTCTTGACTGAATACCTTATCATATGAAGCCAAAAAAGTCAATAGTCACCTGGGGATTAACTCTTAATAAGTTTTTTGGCAGTCTTGACTCTTTTATAGTCCCACGTATAATTTTTAGCGGTTAGTTTTAATAAAATTTTTAATAAAAATATAATTTATGGAAAATTCTTTACTTCTTTTCATTCTAGGCAGCATCTTTGTGATTGGCTACGCCTTTATTGCCATGGAACACAATTTCAAAATCAATAAAAGTGGCACCGCTATTGTTATTGGCTCGCTGCTATGGCTGATAGTTGATTTTTTTTCTCATTTTGAGGCAGAAGTCGGCGAGGCTTTAATGCATGAGACGCAGGAAATTTTTAGTATTGTTGTTTTTTTGCTGGCCGCGATGACCATTGTGGAGATTCTGGTACATTATCGTTTCTTTGATTGGATTCAAGATAAGATAATGCAGAAGAAAATTAGCGCGCCCGCTCTTTTTTGGCTTTTAGGCGCTTTAACTTTTGTCTTATCGGCTTTCTTGGATAACTTGACCACGACCTTAATCATGATTCAAATTGGCCGCAAAATTTATAAAAATAAAGATAATTTCCTTTTATTTACGGCTAATACTATCATTGCGGCCAATGCCGGCGGGGCTTTTAGTCCGATTGGCGACGTTACTACGATTATGCTCTGGCTGGCTCAGAAATTCAGCGCTTGGCAAATTATTTCCCTGGGATTCTTACCTTCATTAACGGCTTGGATAATTCCCCAGTTTTTAATCGGTCGTAAAATTAAACATCATGAAGAAGCGGAGAAGGCTCATAAAATTGAAGTTGAAGGCGAACGAGAAGTAATTAAACCATACTGGTCGATTGTGGTGATTGGTTTCTTATCTTTCTTGCTACCGGTAGTTTTTAATTTAATCGGCTTGCCGCCATTTTTAGGACTTTTAACTGGCGTTGGCATTCTTTGGATGTTTATTGATATTACTTCTAAGAAGGGCGATGATCATTACCGCGAAGGACAAGTAATTAATATGATTCAAAAAGTTGATATTTCTACTTTGAAATTTTTTATTGGTATCTTATTGGCCGTCGGAGCCTTATCGCATATTGGTTTATTGGCCACCTTAAGTAATTCTATTTTTGGAACAGAGTTTAATTTAACTCGCTTGATTGCTGGTAATGTCGCTCTTGGCTTTATGTCTTCTATTTTGGATAATGTACCGCTCGTGGCGGCCGCGATTAAAATGTTAGCCGTCACTACGCCAACCGCTATCTGGGTGTTATTGGCACTAACTGCTGGGACGGGCGGCTCAATGCTGGTTATTGGTTCAGCCGCCGGAGTAGCGGCCATGGGACAGGTTAAGGAGTTAACTTTTGGCTATTATTTAAAGAAAGTCACTTTTCCGGCCCTCCTTGGTTATTTAGCTGCAATTTTAGTCTGGATGGCTCTATATTTTTGGGTTTTATAGAAAATTTGTTTAATTTTAGCTTAATAATTTTAAAGAGCTTCCAAATGGAGGCTCTTTTTTATTGACAAATTCTTTTTATTATGATATAATAAGGGAAGTTAAAAATAGAATTTTAACTAAGGTAAAAAAGAACATTAACAATAAAAAATCATAAGAATCATGAAAAATTTAGTAATTGTGGCCTTATTGGTTGTAGCAACTATTGGCCAAGTCTTAGGACAAGTAACAAAAGAACAAATTGCTGTGGCTGATCGCGAAATTAGCAAAGCAGAAGTGAACTTTAAGAAAGCTGAAAAAAGCTTTGAGTCTCAAAAGGCAAAAAAAATTGCCGAATTAAAACGCGATTATCGTCGTGCAGAAATTGCCGGCAATCGTTCGGAAAACAAAGAAGAAATTGACGCCGCTTTAAAAGCGACTAAAAGACTTCAGAGCCAAATTGACTCAGTTTCTGCTTCAACCGCTAATGCCGATATGTATGCTAAGCGTACCGAGCTAAAAAAATGGCAAGACAAAAAAACAGAGCTTACGGCTAAATTTCTGGAAGTGAAAGATTCCAAAAAAACCATGGCTAATGCTGACACCGTTACGTCAGCTAAATCCGATCCGGTAGCGCTCAACATTAAAAAGAAGTCGGCTAAAGCTGATGATTCTTCCGATGAAGAAGCTGCTGCTAAACCAGCCAAAGAACCAAAAGAAAAAGCTGACATTTATGACCGCAAAGTTCCAACCGAAGTTAATCGCGTTGATTATAAACAACGTGAACGTTCTTATGACTTGCGTCGTAGTGACTTGGTTTTAACCAAGATTGAGCAGAACATTAATTCGGCTATTTCTCCCGGCGGACAGGAAAGCGGATATAAGGTTATCTTTGATAACCAATATATTGAGCCCGTTGACTTTAAAGTCTTTCGCCTTAGTGGAGAACAGTACACGTCAGTGATGATTGACCCTGGAGTCAGAAGAACTAAGTATTTACTTCCTGGAAAGTATGTTGTTCAGTTCTATGTTGCTGGTAAGCCTTCTGGCGCACCACGACCGCTCACGATTGACGGCAAAACCTATGACTACAAAGGTGAAAGTTGTTTCAACTTTGCCTACATGCCAAGGTTTGCCAATTAGGTTCAATAAGAACCAAACAAAAAAGAAACTAAAAAACACAAAAAATTAAAAACAAAAGGAGTATCATTACGGTACTCCTTTTAACTTGCTCAAATTAAGATTATTTTTAGCCGCCAGTTCCACCTTGAACTGAAGTCCCGCTGCTGGTAAATGGTAAATAAGTAAAGATGAAGTAGGTGATTGTATAAGCCGCTAGGACGACAACTAAACCGATAACCGCCGCCTTAATAGTAGCGGTTGATTTTTTAATCTGTTCTTCGTTGCCGCCGGCAGTCATCCATTTAAAACCAGCCATGATTATTAAGATTAGGAAAACAATTGATAACAGGCCTAAGACCACTCTAATTATTTGAGAAGCCACTTGTCCGATGCTCATATCACCTAGTCCGGCAGCGTTCTTGGTTTCAATCGTCATACTATCTAACCCGGCCGTGTTATTTAAAAGCTGGGCAGAAACAGGTGAGCTTATAAAAACTGATAGTAGGATTAAGAGAGAAAAAAAGGTAACGGCTATTTTTTTAAAATTTTTCATATAATTAACCGAGAATTAAAGCTTTGAAAATAAAGTTCCAAATTACCCAAGCCGACAAGGCCACGATTAAGCCAATAATTGAGGCCTTGATAGTCGCGACTGATTTTTTGACTTTCTCCTCACTACCGTTAGAAGTCATCCAGCCATAGCCAGCGATAATCATCAAAACAATAAAGGTTAAGCCGGTAAAGTTGATGAAGACGCCGACAATTACACCAACAATACGGGGAGTGGAAGCGACGGTTGGGTCGGTGTTGAACCCGGCTTGGGCACCAACGTTTTCTAAACGGCTAGTTAGTGATTCGGCCGTAGAACTAGCAGCACCAACGGCAAGGGGCATGATTAATAGGCAGAAAGTGAGAACGGCGAGGGAAATTTTTAGAAAATTTTTCATATAATTCTAGACAATTTATTTTAAAAGAGAAACAGTTCTTACTAGTAATCCAGAGAAGCCGGAGGCTAGGGCATAGGCTAGTAAAATAATTACCAAACCGATAATTAAAGATTGAATACGCTCTTTGGCTTTTTTGATTTTTTCTTCGTTGCCGGCAGCTTGCATCCATTCGTTGCCAGCTACAAACATCATCGCGATAAAAATAGTTCCTAGGACGCTAAGCACAATTTTTAAGGCTAGGGCGATAGAGGTTTCTAAGGAATCGGCTTGAGTAAAGGTGTCACTGCTCCCACTTACCGTGGTCAATTTATTATTATATTCGTCTATTTTAGTGTCAGTTAGAATAGAGCCTTGGGCGCTAGCGACGCCCATTGTTAAACAAGTAAAAACAATCGAGCTTAATAATATCTTGGTAATTTTTAATACCTTCTTCATAATTATTGGAAATAATAGATTAAGAAAGTACTTAGAGCGTAAGCCGCTAAAGTAATAATCAGACCCATGATAGAACCCATGATAATTTTATTGGCTTGTTTAATTTTATCTTGGTTGCCATCGGCAATCATCCAAGTAAAGCCACCGTAAATAATAAATCCCAAGAAGACTACACCTAGCATTCCTAAAATAATAGAGATTACCAAGCCGGTGATACTATCAACGGTGGCGGCGTCAGAGCCGGTAACAAATCCCGCGGTCGCGGCACTATTATCTAGTCCACTATTTTTATTAAAATCATAACCCTGGGCAGCCACGAAATTTCCGTAAAGAAAAAGGAGCGCCAATGATAAAATTAGCGCGCCTGATTTTAGATTTTTGAGAATTGCAGTTTTCATGCTTATTATTTTAGAATCTGGACACCGATAAAGGAGGTAATGGCATAAGCGGCAAAGACGACAATGAGGCCAATAGTAGCGTTAATCATTAGCGATTTAGCTTTAGTAACTTGTTGTTCGTTGCCAGCGGCCGTCATCCAGGTTATACCGGCGTAAATCATTAAGATTAAAAAGACGACGCCGACAAAAGACAAAACTAAGCCGACGATTTGACCAGCTTTGGTTTGAAGGAAGCCGGCGTAACTGGCGCTGGTTTGAGTTTTAAAGGCATCAACTTGGACAGCGGTTTGGTTGAGCCCGGATAATGTCGGGTCGGATTGAGCATTTGCCGGAGCTGTCGGCATCAAGCTAAAAGATAACAAAAAAAATACCGGAAAAACGAAAAAAGCTAGGATTTTTTTCTTCATAAAAAAGATAGTTTATTCACTGGCTCAAGCACAAATAATTGCGCCTGAGCCAGTGATTCCCATACCAAATATGAGAACCACATATCTATTAACCGGCAGTAGCGTTGTAGATGGAATTGATAATGAAGGTAGCAACGGCCCAAGCAGCTAAAACGATGGCTAAGCCGATAACACCGGCGCCCAACAATTTTTTAGCTTCAGCAACTTTATCTTCGTTGCCAGCCGCGGTCATCCATTTGAAACCACCCATTAAGATGATAACGACAGCGATTACACCCAAGAAACCTAAGGCAACATTGATAATGCGGCCTACCATTTCTCTTGGATCGCCACCAGCAAGAGCATTGTTCAAACCATTGTTAACGGCGTTGATGCCGAAATCAGCTTGAGCATTAGCTTGTAATGCGAAAACCGGTAGAACTAGCAAGGAAACGATAGCCAGTGAAATTAAGTGTTTGGAAATTTTATTCATATTTTCACCCCCTTTCTTAAATGTTAATAATTTTATTTTACATCTCTAATTTTAGCATATTCTTTTTAACAAGACAAATAAAAATGGCTATGATAAAATAAATAAAGTTAATACCGAAATAAGCGATTTTATGCTAAAAAGAGGGGAAAAAAGTAAATTTGTCGGTTTTTTCTGGATTTTATTCTATTTTTTGGTTTTTTTGATAGTTATTCGTGCCGGATTTTCTTATCTTGACCCCGATTTTGGCTGGCATTTAAAAGTCGGCCAGGAGATTTCTCTGACCGGGCAGGTTCCCAGCGCCAACCTTTATAACTACACTTATACCGGAAATTGGGTTGATCATGAATGGCTGAGCAATCTAGCCCTTTATCATTTATATAATTTCGCCGGCTATGAGGCACTAGTTATCTTTTTCGCGCTAGTTATTATTGTGACTTTGATTTTATTAAATATTTTTGTAAGCCGACATAGCAAATATCAGATTCCTATTTGGCTAAGCGCCTCTTTACAGCTATTAGGAGTTTTAGCGGCCTTGCCTCACTTTGGCGTTCGTTTGCAAGAACTGGCGTTGCCGCTTATTCTATTAGTTTTAATAATTCTTGATAATTATGAGCGTCGGCGTCAGTGGGCATTTTTATTATTTTTGGCGCCTTTATTTTGGCTGTGGGCCAGCTTACACGCCAGTTTTTTAATCGGCTTATTTTTAGTAGCCGCATTTACCGCCGTTAAGATTGGCGAGCGTTTAGTTTATCAAAGAAAATTTTGGTCGTTTATTGATAATAGTAAATTAATGGCTTGGAAGGAGATTGGATTTTTAGGTTTGAGTTTTTTGATTTCGTTAATGGCTACTTTTTTCACTCCTTATAAATTAGGCTTGTATAAATTTTTGGTCGGCTATAAAAATAACGCTTATTTATCACTGATTCAAGAATGGTTGCCGCAGTATGCTTTCCCATTTCATTATTACCAGTTGATTTATTTGGCGATTGGAGCCGCTGCCGTTTTATTTTATATTTATTATCGGCTTAAAACCAAGCGCGGCTTAGAGGTTTGGCCATTTTTTCTAATAGTTTTATTCCTGGTGCTCAGCTTTAAATCACGGCGCCATTTCCCCCTGTTTTTAATAGTCACTTTTGCCTTCATCGCCGAAACTTATAGTTATTTTTTTGTGGAAATAAAAATCGCCTACTATAAATGGCTTAGATATTTGTTATTTTTTTGTTTGCTTCTAGTTATTGCTTCTCAGCTTATAAATATTAAACCCGTGCCCCAGCCGTTCACCGGTTTTTGCGATGACTATCCTTGTGCCGCCACTCAATTTTTAAAAGCCAATCCTCAATATATGGCCGGCCATGTTTTTAACGAATATGGTTGGGGCGGATTTTTGATTTCGGAACTGCCGGAAACTAAAATATTTATTGATGGCCGTCTGCCGCAAGTCGCTTTTGCGAATTGGACTTTTGTTGAGGAGTATAATAGTTTTTTTCATGGCGATGAATCGCCGCAAATTAAATTAGATAAATATAATATTGATACTATTTTAATTAAGGCTGTCGATAAACCGGCGACTGTTAAAAAGTGGGAGAAAATTTTATTTGTTATCCGCGATAAAGATTTAGTCACTGAAAATAAATTACGCGAATATTTAGAGCAGGCAACTGATTGGAAATTAATTTATAATGACGGCGTCGCTAAGATTTATCTTCGCGCCAGTAGCCATTAAAAGCCAGATATGAAAGTTGATTTTTGTTTGCCAATTAGAAACGAGGCCCCGGTGCTAGAGGTTAATATCCTCAAGATTTTTAGGCATTTAGAAAGTCTAAAAACTGATTATGAGTGGAAAATTATCGGCGCGGTTAATGGTTCTAGTGATAATTCGGTTGCTATTTTAAAAAAAATAAAGCTTCAATTTCCTGATAAAATAGATTATTTAGAAATTGCCGTCGCCGGCAAGGGGCGGGCGCTTAAAGCTTGCTGGCGCCAAAGTACGGCGGACATCTTGGCTTTTATGGATGCTGATTTAGCAGTTTCCTTGACGGGAACAAGCCGGTTAATAGAACCCTTAATTGAAAATCGGGCCGATTTAGTTATTGGTTCGCGATTTGTCGAGGGCGCTTCGGCTCAGCGTTCCTGGCAACGCGGCCTGATTTCTAAAAGTTATGCGCTTTTCTCGCGAATAGTTCTCGGACATGATAAAAGTGATTTGCAGTGCGGCTTTAAAGCGATTAACAGGGAAACGTTTAAAAAAATTGACCGGTTTTTACAAGATGATTTATGGTTTTTGGATACCGAGTTGGTAGTTTTATCTGGTCTGGCGGGGGCGCGTATTTTAGAGATCCCCGTTTCTTGGCAGGAAAATCGAAATGGAAAAAGTAAAAGCAATATCAACGTCTTAAAAGACAGTTGGTCCTTTATTTTAAAAATTTTGGTTTTTAGAAAACAACTTTCTAAGATTAAAAAATATCTCGGTAGTGCTTAAGGCGCGCGGAATTTTTTTGGTGATTGATAACTACTAGAATCAAATCAAAATGGATTAAATTAAAATTTATTCGGTTAAGCGCGGCGTAGCGGTTAGCCGCTTTTTTTAAATTAGCCATTTGCGCTTTACTAATTAAGGCTTCCGAACTGACCAGTTGTCGGTAGCTTCGAGTCTTAATTTCCAATAAAAAAATTTGTCCGTTTTTCGCGGCCACAATATCCAATTCCAGGCGGCCTAAATGATAATTGCGTTCTAAAATTTGATAACCCTTGATTGTTAAATAGTTACAGGCCAAGTCTTCGCCAAGATGGCCGACAGATAGCTTATTCATAGATAAAAATAAAGCCTCTTTTGAAGAGGCTTTATTGATTTAAATATTGATGTTCGCGTTTTTGTTAGGGAAGATATTTTTTTAGTTCTTTGGCTGCCTCCAACTCCTTTTTTCTTTTGGGAATAGCGCGTAGGTTTTTAATGATGAATAATTTCCAAATTATGATTTCTAAAATCCAAAATCCCAACCACATCCGAGACGCGAAAAAGGGCACGTTTTCGTAATTGAAGAAAAGAATAATCAAACCGATAATAAAATTAACAGCCGATAAATTATACATTCTCTTTAATGCTCCGCGGTATAAGCCGCCGCGTTTTTTTAAAATAGCCGTTATAACAGCGGCGATTAATAATAAGACAATAATCGCAATTAATACTTTAAAAGCGAGGGCCGTTAACGGTTCTGGGTTAACAGTGAACCAATACTTCCAGGTAAACAGATTTTTCATAGTTATAGTTTAATTAGTAATAATCCGTAATGATAAGGGCCGGCCGTAAATTCTTCTTGGATATCAAACCCCAATTTTTTGGCGGCTATTTTTAATGATTCCAGTTTTAATCTTTTTTCCGGTTTTGGCCCTAGTGGGGAGTCGGCGCCATTCCATTCCACAATCATCAAGCGTCCGCTACGTTTTAGCATTCGGTAAGCCTCTCTGATGATTTCCGCTCTTTTGTCCGATTGGTGTAAAACATTTACTAAGAGGGCACCATCTAGGCTCTCGGTTTCTATTTTAGTAGCTTTAAAAACTTCCAAATTACTCCAAACCGGAATAATTTGGGGCAGATTCTCCTTGGTTGCTCGATCTTTAATTTCGGTTAGAGTGGATTTTAAAATGTCGACGGCATAAACTTTGCCGGAGCGCCCGACTAAGCGCGCTAGCGGAAAAGTGAAGAAGCCAAAATTGCCGCATCCTAGTTCAGCAACTTTTTGGCGTTCCCCTATGGATATTTTATTCAAAATTGCCGTAATGTCAAATAGGGCTGTTTTTTTAATCTCTAACATATGCTTTTTATAACTATTCTACTAATATTTGTCTAAGGATGATATTTTCCTGGCTATACTTCTTTTTAGCGCTAATCGTTAAAGTATTTACGCCTTTTTTTAGGTTCACTGTTTGGGAAAAAATACCGCCGTTGTTATTAAGAATCAGTTCGCCATTGATTCGCACCTCGGCTTCTTTTTCGGTCTCCCCCGCCACCAGGATGGAAGTTTCCTTAATCATCAAATTTTTTTCCGGCTGGGTAACCGTTAAATCAGGAGGTAAGACTATTTTTTTAAAATAAAATATTAAATATAGAAAACAAATTAGAACGGCCAGTCCAAGCAATAAATTTCTGATAATTTTAGGAAAAATCAAAAATTTATTCTTTTTTAATATTTTTTGGGAAAAAGGATTATTTTCTGTTTGATCATCAACAGCTTCTTGTAAAAATTTAGCCACCAGGCTTTTGTCGGCTCCTAAAAAAGTAGCATATTTTTTTAGAAAGTTCTTGCCATATAATCCGGCCGGGAGTGAATTGAAATTTTCTTCCTCCATAGCCAATAAGTACTCTCTTCTAATTCCCAGTTTTTGCGCTACTTCATCAACCCCTAAATTTTTAAAGGTTCGGAGCCGTCTTAATTCTTCACCGATACTGTCTTCGGAAATCAGTTTTTTGGGAGTAAAATAAACCATTAAATTAAGAAAGATGGCTGGTCGTTTGTTTGAATGCTCATGGTGCCGTTGAAGGTTTTAGTGGCGCCGATAGCTTGGGTAACAAATCTGATTATCAACCAGCTGGAAAAGACAATTATTAAGCCAATAATGGCCGCGACAATTATTTTCTTTGCTTGACCGACTTTATCACTGGAACCGGAAGAAATCAAAAACATAAAACCGCCGTAAATAAACATTATTAGCGCTAAAGAACCGACGATGCCGAGTATCCATTGAGATGCTAAAACAGCGAGTCTGATAAAATCATCAAGAGTATAGTCGCCGCAATAAGTTGCCGTGCCATCGCAAGAGGCGGTGCCACTGGCATTGGGGACGAGGCCGGCGGCGCTGGCCAGTTGAATGCCGCTAATAAAAACTAGAGTAAAAATTGAAGTCGCAAGAATTTTCTTAAGCATATAAATTACTGGTTAATAGTTTGTTGGATTTTAGAAGCGGCGATATTAATAACGCTCTGTATTTTATCGTTGGTGTTATTAACAACGGCATCAATCATTTCCTTCATCGCGTCTTCAGCGGCTTGGACATTATTGCCGCGATACCAGCTTTTAGCAGTTAAAACTTGATCGGCAAAAACGCCAATTTCATCGTCGATTCTTTGACTGGCGATTAATGACCGCAGCGCGGTTGGTTTTTTGGTGGCCGCTAAATAACTTTTTGCCTGCTCTTCTTTAGTCATAAATTGAATAAAGTCCCAAGCCTCAGTAGTGTATTTGCTTTTTTTAGAAACGGTTTCTACCCAGTAATTAGCAAAGTTAATGTTAGTTGGCGGATTGCCTTCAATTTGTGGAAACTTAGCGACTGAGAAATTTAATTTTGGCGCCCCCGCTTTAATCAGAGGGATGTCATAAGAATATCCGAACATGATTGCCAGGTTGCCATTAATAAACATGTTTAAGGAATTATCTAGGCTGCTATTCCAGGAATAAGATTCTTTAGTCGGGTTGGCGAAATCGGTATAAAAACGCAAAGCCTCAAGGCCGGGGTTATAGCCGGTATCTTTGGCAAATTCAGGGACAGCATTGAAGACTACTTGGTTATCGTCATTTATCATGGTTGCGCCATTTTGCATCATTAGGACTGCTAAGATATCACTAAAGCGGTCAATATTAGCGCTGCCTCCCATAGCAATTCCTGATTGGATTAAGCCTTTTTTAGCGTCTTGTTTAGTAAGCTTTTTAACGGTTTGTAAAAATTCACGATTCCAGTATAAAGGAGCCTCGCTAATTCCGGCGTTATTCAATAAATCTTTGTTATAAAACATTGCTAAAGTATCAACCGATAAAGGGAGGCCATAAACTTTATTGTCGCTTAAAATTACGTCTTTACCAACGACGTCGACAAAGTTATCCCTGATTTCTTTAAGGGTTAAGCTGCGAGAGGTTCTAAGTTCAGGGACTATCTCAGTTTTTACCGTTCCCTTGGTAACCATATAGGCGATGGTAATTGATTCGGGCATAGGGGCAATTTTTGATTGATATTTTCTGACCCAGGTATTTTGAATAGAGAATATGTCCGGACCACGATCTTCAGCGAGCGCGTTAATAAGTTCGTTTTCGTATTCTTCATAACGCAATTTGCGATACTCAATATTAATGAAAGGGTGTAGTAATTCGTAGTTGGCAATAATTTCGTCAAAAGCATCTTGGCCGTCATAAACTCGCCAATAAGTTAGAGTTATCGGTTCGGTAGCAGCGACAGTCTCTTGATTTTGTACTTTACAGCCAAATCCCGCGCTTAACAAAAAAGTCATTAGCAGGGTCAGAATAGTTATTTTTTTGAACATAATTTTAGCTAATTTATCTGACCTTATTATAGCAAAAAATAACTTATTATTCAAAGTTGCGTTCGGTATTGCAGGGCTTCCGCTAAATGACATTCCTCGACTAATTCACTGTTGTCTAAATCGGCGATGGTGCGGGCAATTTTTAAAATTTTAAAATAGGCGCGATTAGAGAAATTAAGATTTTTGGCGGCTATTTTTAATAGTTCTAAAGCAGAACCGGCACACTGGCAAAGATTTTTTATTTGTTCGGAGGGAATAACGGCATTTAGCGGCGGCGAAAAATCAGCTAACCTGGCTAATTGCCGTTCGCGTGCCCGGTTAATCCGTTTTTTAGTTATTGCCAGATTGTCGGTTGAACTATTATTTTCTAACTCCATTGGCGATAGGCTGGTTACTTCAACGTATAAATCAATCCTATCCAAAATCGGGCCGGAAATTTTTTGACGGTATTTTTTAATTTTTTCCAAACTGCAAGCGCAGTCTTTTTCTTTTAATCCTAAAAAACCGCAGGGACAAGGATTCATAGCGGCAATAAGCATAAAACGAGCTGGTAAATCCAGATTTCCTTGAGCACGGCTAATGATTATTTTGCCCTCCTCTAGCGGTTGACGCAAACTTTCCAGGGCGTAACGCGAGAATTCTGGAAATTCATCCATAAATAGGACGCCTAAATGGGCTAGAGAAATCTCTCCTGGTCGGCATTTTGAACCACCACCGATTAAAGCAGAAGCCGAAGCGCTGTGATGAGGAGCGCGAAAGGGGCGCTGGGTTATTGGCAGAGAACAAGTTGTTTGTCGACCTAAAATATTGGCAGAAGCACTATAAATTCTAGAGATTTCTAATTTTTCATGGTCATTTAGGGGCGGTAAGATGCTGGCCGCCGCTTTAGCTAACATCGTTTTGCCACTTCCGGGAGGACCGCTAAGTAAAATGTTATGTCCACCGGCAACAGCAATTTCTAAAGCCCGCTTAGCTTTTTCCTGACCCTTGATGTCCGACAAATTTACCAAGTTTTCGTTTTTAATTTCGGGCGATTGCCGGATAATAACTTCGGTTATTTTTTGGCCGCTAAAATGTTTTATTAATTGATTTAAATCGATTACTGGGAAAATTTTAAGTCCTTTAACTAAACTAGCTTCCGCGATGTTTTCGTGTGGTAAAAAAATTGCTTCTAATCCTTGCGCGCGAGCCTTAATAGCCATTAGTAATGCCCCTTTTATTTTGCGCACCTCGCCGCTTAGCGACAACTCGCCGGCGATTAAACATTTAGAAAAATCAAAATTAAATTTATATTTTAAAGTTAGAATGCTGACAGTAATCGGCAAATCATAAATTGGACCGCTTTTTTTCAAATCCGCCGGCGCTAAATTAACGGTTATTTTTCTTTTAGGAAATTCCCAGCCGCTATTTAAAATAGCGCTACGAACTCTTTCTTTGGCTTCGGAAACGGCTGTGTCTGGCAAGCCAACAATACTTATCTGTCCAAAGTCGCCACCGCCGAGCGTTGCTTCGATTTCTACCAACTCGGCATCCAGTCCGATGATTACCGCTGACAATATTTTATTAGCCATGTCGATATTTTTAAAAAAATAAAATCGTCCCGATGAGGACGATTTTAATATAGCGCAAGTTTAATAAATCGGCGTTAAATTTTTTCTAAATTTTTATTATCTTTTTGCAGTTCATCCAGCTTGACGCTCAGTAGCTTACTGACACCGTCAGCTTGCATGGTAACGCCGTAGAGAATACTGGCGCGGCGCATGGAGGCGCGGTTATGAGTAATGACAATAAATTGAGTTTTGTCTGATAAGTCATCCAAAATTCTCGCTAAACGTTCCGAGTTTGATTCATCCAAAGCGGCATCCACTTCATCCAAAACGACAAATGGCGACGGATTGGCGCTGATAATAGCGCAAATTAGGGCAATAGCGGTTAAGGCACGTTCGCCGCCAGAAAGCATGGTAACAGCTTGAATTTTTTTGCCCGGAGGAGTGGCTTGGATTTCAATGCCGGCTAAACCGACCGCATTATATTTTTTCAGGAATTTAATTTTTTTCATTTTTTCTTCCTGCATCCGTTTCATTTCAATTTCGGCTGTCGTTAATCCCTGGTCGATGCTTTCCGGTTTATTTCCATTATTTTTGGCGTCTTCTTTTTCCAAATCTTCTACTAGAATTTTAGTGATTTTAGCGCTGCCGCCGTTGAAGAGAATTTTAAAATAATCATTAAATTTTTCAGAAATTATTTTGAACTCTTGGTCAAAACGACTCTTAATGTTGCCATCGAGCTCATAGATTATTTGCTCTAAAGATTTGACTGCCTGATTCAGGTCCTCTGTTTGGTTGCTTAAAAAATCATAGCGAGTCTTTGTTTCCTCATATTCTTTTTCGGTTTCCGGATCAATGCCGCCGATTTGTTCCAATTGATTTTTGCTGTTTGCTAAAATCTTTTGCCAATATGATAAATTTTCCGCGCCGCCTTCAACCGGATGCGCTTGAATTTCGCCGATAGACAACTCATCATTTCTAATATTATTTTCTAAATCCTCCAACTTAGTTTCCTGGCGAGTAGATTCAATTTTTAAACCGTTTAATTTATCGGCGACGGTATTGATTTCTTCTTGTAAGGCTTGAATATTTTTTTGGCACTCAAACATCTGCCCTTTTTCTTTTTCTTTAGCTTGGTTCAGGGTTTCCAATTTAGCATTGATGGCCGCGGACTCTAATCCGATTTCCTCCAGCAACTTGTTGATTGCCGTTTTCTCTTTTTCAATTTCTGAAGAATCAAATTTTACTTGGCTCTTGGCGATTTTATTATTAACGTCGATTAATTCTTGGTTACTTTGATTCTTTTTATCGGCGAGAAGCTTAACTCGTTCAATAATTGCCGAGTCTTTGAGGCGGCAAAGCTGTAATTGCTCTAAAGCCGCTTGTTTTTTATCTTGTAAGAGGCCGCCTTGATAAGAAGCCTCTAGTTTGGAAATTTCTTTTTCAATTTCCGAGAGTTTTTTGGTTAAAATAGTTTTCTCATTTTCTATTTGGCCGGCATCAAACTTTATTTCAGCTTTTTCCAGTTTAGCCTTAATATCTAGAAGCTCTCTTTCGATTTGGATTTTCTTTTCGGCGGTTAAGCGCAAGCGTTCATTAATAGTTGAAAGGCGCAAGCGCTCCTCGTTTAAGTGTTCGTTTACAGTTTGCCTTTTCTCGGTCAGTTCGATAATCGTTTGTTGAATTTTTTGGATGCGGAGAGAGTCTTCGTCGCTCTCGCCGGTAAGAGTGGCTTTAATTTTAGTCTTAAAATCTTTTTTGGCTTCCAAAATTAGTTTTTTAGCCTCATCTAAATTGGCAATAGAATTAATACCGTCAAGCTTGCTTAAAAATTCCTCGACAATCTGACTAATTTTTTCATCTTTGCTGCCAGATTTGGCTGCCGCCCGGATTTTGTCATTAATATTTCTCAGTTCGTTATTCAAAGCCGCAAGTTCTTGTTGAATGTTATTTAAATTTTCTTGGAGTTTTTGGCTGTTTTCGCGGTCGTTGTCCTGATTTAATTTACCAAGCTCACTTTCAACATTTTTTAGTTCGGAATTTAATTCCTCTTGCTTATTGCTTAACCAGGAAACATCGAATTGCCCCTGAGCTTCCAAATTAGCTTCTAGCACCGCTTCCAATTTAGAAATTTGTTTATTAAAATTGAATTTCTCGTTTTCTAAACTGTTGATCGTTCTTTTAATTTCCTCGCTGTCGGAGATTTCTTTATTTATTTCTTGAAGTTTGGCAAGCAATGATTCCTCCTCTAGTTTAGGGCGGCTATTTTCTAAGGAATTTATTTCTAGACCTATTTTTTCAATATCCGCCGTTAGCTCGCCGGCCTTATTATTAAGCCAGGAAACATCAAATTGCCCTTGGGACTCCAATTGAACCTCTAGTTCTGCCTGTAATCTGGATAATTTTTTTTGATATTGTCCTTTTTGATTTTCTAAATCGCGCAGTCTCGGTTGCAGTTCGTTTATTTCTCGGAAATTATCTGTAGTTCTGATTTTATTAAGTTCTTCACCTAATTTTTCCAATTTTTTTTCTTTCTCAATTTTAATTTTTTCTAAATCTAAAAATTGGGAGTTGAAAATATCCAATTTATTATTGATATCTTGCCACAGAAAACCGTAATAATTGAATTGGGTTTTTTTAAGTTCGGATTCAATATCAGCGCGGCGTTTTAATTTTTCTACTTGTCGAGTTAAGCTTTTGAGGCGCGGTCGGATTTCCACAAGCAGCATATCTACTTGTTGGAGATTTTCGTAGCTAGCTTCCAGTTTGCTTAAAGCGGAATCGCGTTTGATTTGGAATTGTTTGACGCCGGTCGCTTCGTCAAAAAAGTCTTTGCGCTCGGCCGCCGTGGAACTTAAAAAATTTTCGACCATCCCTTGCCCGATAACACTATAAGTTTTTTGACCGAAGTTAGCTTTCGCAAGTAACATCTGAATATCAGATAAACGAACACGATTACCGTTTAATAAATATTCACCCTCGCCGTTGCGAAATAAACGGCGGGTGATTACAATTTCGGTGCAGCTTTTAATTATTTGATCCAAGTCGCTTTCTTTTTCAATCGCTTCTGGCTGTTTCGCGGTTTTTTTGGTAGCCTCTTCATTATTTAAAAATAAAGACACCTCCGCCAAACTTAATTGGCTTTTTTGATCGGAGCCGGAAAAAATAACGTCTTCACTTTTTTTCCCTCTCAAGCTTTTGATGCTTTGTTCGCCCAGCGCCCAGCGGATAGCGTCAGCGACATTGGATTTTCCGGAGCCGTTAGGACCGACAATCGCAGTCAAACCGCGTTTTTGGTCGTCCAGCATGCCGGAGAAGATTAACTTATTTTTATTGGCGAATGATTTGAATCCTTGGATTTCCAGTTTTTCTAAATACATAATTATAAAAGCAAAAATGGCCTCAGGCCTTAAACTGTTTTTATTATAAGTTAATTTATTGATTTTTGAAAGTTATTCGGTTAAGATAGTTTATATGATAATATCCTTAAGCGGAGCCCATGGTTCCGGAAAAAGCACTATCGCTCAAAAATTGGCGGAAACCCTTGCTTGGCCCCGGTATTATATGGGCGGCTTAAGACGTGAAGCTGCCAAAAAAAGAGGCATGACCTTGGCTGAGTATAATAAATTGGGGGAAAGTGACCCTAGTACTGACCGTGAAGTTGACGATTACCAGAAAAAACTGGGTGAAACTGAGGATAATTTTGTTATTGAGGGGAGAACCTCCTGGTTTCTAATACCGCATTCTTTAAAGATTTATTTAGACGTTTCTGAAGATGAGGGCAATAGGCGTGTTTTTGGCCATTTACAGCAAAAAAATGAAAGAAATGAGGATAATAATATCGAAAGTCTGGAAGATGTTAAAGAGAGCCTGCGCAAGCGTTTAGCTAGCGATAGGCTAAGATATCAGAAATATTATGGGATTGACGTTAATGATGTTAAAAACTACGATTTTTATCTCGATACCACTAATTTGACACCTGATGAGGTTTTTCAGTCCGTCTATGAGTACGTTCAGAAAAATCTTGACATATCCAAAAATTAATTATAATATTAGACAAGATTTATAAAATTTAAAAAAGCAAAATAACGAGATTTTAAAGTCTCGTTTATATGTTAATCAACTATATGGTTGAAACTAAAATGGAGTTAAAACCGGGACTGACGGTCAGGGTTTATCAAAAAATTAAAGAACTTAATTCTAAGGGTGAAGAAAAAGAAAGAGTTCAATATTTTGAAGGCATGATTATCGCCCGCAAGCATAATAAAGAAATCGGCGCGACAATTACTGTCCGCAAAGTTTCCGATGGTATTGGCGTAGAAAAAATCTTCCCTTTAAATTTACCAACGATTACTAAGATTGAAATTAAAAAAGAAGCCCAAGTTAGACAGGCTAAACTTTATTATTTGCGTTCCGGTTATAAGAAAAAATTAAAAGAAAAAGTCGTCAAATAAAAATTTTACTGTTCCGTTTTCGGAATAGTTTTTGGGCGAATGGTGAAATTGGTAGACACGCAAGCTTGAGGGGCTTGTGGCCGCAAGGCTGTGGAGGTTCGAGTCCTCTTTCGCCCACTCGTTTGCTGATACATTGGCGGCTTAGCCGCTTGAAGGGCGCATAGCTCAGCTGGTTAGAGCACTTCGTTTACACCGAAGGGGTCCAGGGTTCGAATCCTTGTGCGCCCACTAGACAATCCTTAAGAGGATTGTTTTTTGTTTATTTTTTTGTCAGAATATTCTAATATTAAAAGTATGGAAAAGATAATCACTCATAGTGCTCAAGAAACTAAAACTCTTGGTCAAGCCATCGGCCAAGTTTGTCGTGGCGGGGAGGTTTTTTATCTTTCCGGAGATTTAGGAGCGGGCAAGACCACTTTTTTGCAAGGGCTGGCTAAAGGTTTGGGGGTAAATAGTTCGGTTAATAGCCCGACCTTTAATATTCTAAAAATTTATAAAACTAAGAAGGGATCAGCGGTAAAATCTTTTTGTCATATAGACGCTTATCGCTTAATCGGCGCTAAAGATTTAGAGGCTTTAGGAATCAAAGAGATTTTAGCTGACAAAGATGCGGTAACAGCTATTGAATGGGCAGAAAAAGTTAAATCCGTTTTTCCTAAAAACACTATCAAAATAAAAGCTAAACATATTACTGATAATGAACGGGAGTTTGCGATTGATGATAAAAGATAGCGGTGTTAGTTATTTTTCTCAATAAAAAAAGCGGAGCTCTTTGAGGGAGCTCCTTTTTTATATTTTTTTTATTTTTACAGATAAATCTGTTTCCGGTTCATTTCCAGAATAACAGATCTCACAGTAAGAGGTCGTGAAATAAACTTTTTCAAGTTCAATTTCAGGATCATCTTGCGCGCCTAGCAATTTCCTGATTCTCAGGAGTCTGTTGGCATATTCTTTTTCGATGTCCCCGTATAATCCGCAACGTTTGCAAATACAACGGGAAACACATCCTTCAGTTAAGGGCTGAGATAACATCTCGGCAATTAAAATTTGGATGTCGGCTAATTTTGGCAAGTAAGTCTCTTCGACCAGACTGCCCCAATTTGGTTTTTTCAATATGTTAATTTATTGGTTTCTTTTTTGATAATTTTCAATCATGGCGTTGGTTATCTTCTCCGTTTCCTCAGTAATTACTTTTTTTAAAAATTCCGGATCAAAACGATCATTGTTTTTACTGCCGTCCAATCTTTCGCGGTCATCTCTATCTATAAAAATTAATACATCTGATTTCGTCCAGTCCTTTTTAGGATTTTGGGTCATATCAATTGTTGCCCTGGTTAGTTCTTTGCCAGTCTCTCTGTCATACAGCTTGAAATAACAATCGATACCGTGGGAGATATCAAGATGAGTACCGCCAGTGGCCGAGAAGAATTTCAAAATATATTTATCACTGACAAAACGATTTTTAATGGCTTCATATAATTCATGAGCAAAGAAACGTGATGGATTTTCGGGGTCGCCAGCTTGGCATTTTTCTACTAGAGCCATCGCCTTGTCTAAAGGAACAAATTTTCTATTAAAATTTTGCAGGTCTTGAAACTCGGCTTGGGCGTCTTCTCTAATTTTTAGAATTTTTTCAAAGCGCGCATCTTTATCTAAATTATCTAGTTTACATCTTTCAGGATAAAGTGTGGCATAGGCCTCCTCTTTATAATGTTTGCCGTCAGCCAAGCCAATCATATCAGCTTCAAGAAGTGAACCGCTTTCAGCGGCGCTATTCTGTACATTTTCCCATTTTTCTAAATTACTCAACATATTTTTCGTCTTTCACTAGATTAAAAATTAGGATTATAACGCCGAAACTAATCATAGCATCCGCGAGGTTAAAAACTGTAAAATTTTTCAATTCCAAATAGTCAATAACATAGCCGTATTGCAGACGGTCTACCATATTACTTATAGCACCAAATAAAATAAATGTCAATAGCAATGATTTTGAACTTAAGCATTTTTCTTTTAATATTAGCTTATATATAATCAATATCAATCCTAATATTATTGCCATTATCAAGATATTTAAAATTGGACCACTAAGCGGTAGAGAGAAGGAAATATTGTAATTTTTTGTAAAATTAAATAAAAATAGTTTCCCCAATAAGGATTTTGCTTCAATTTGTTGTAGGGCGATGGTTTTTAATATCCTGTCACCTATAAAAAACATAGCTATTATTAGGATAATAGCTATGTTCCGGAGTTTATTTTTACAAATAAGTTTATTCATTTTCTTGAAGCTCGGTTTTGCAGGTGATGCAAGCCCCGGCTGTCGGTCTGGCTTGAAGGCGTTTGGCATTAATTGGTTTATGGCAATATTTGCAAATACCATAGGTTCCTTTTTCAATTCTGTTTAAAGCCTTATCAATATCTTCCAAGCTTTTTTCTAAGACTTTTTGAGCCATGACGGTTGTTGAAAAATCGCTGATTTCTTGAGCATTTTCATCCGGTTTATCGCCATATTCCGGAAATTGAGCACTACGGTTATCGGCTTCATGGATGTCTTTATGAGAAACGTCACTCAAATCGGTCATAATTTGTTTTTTTTGTGCCAAAAGATTCTTTTTTATTTCCTCAATAAGCTTTTTGTCGATGGAGTTTTCCGTGTTCATATGGTTTATACTTGCGTAAATTATGGTTAAACAAAAGAACTATCAGCTTGTAGTTCTATTTAAATTATAGCTGATATGCCATATTTTCGCAAGTTTTTCCAAGTTGGGAATATTTTGACAAAGAATAATCTTTTTGCTATGCTCTTTTTGTGGCTCGCTAAGTAGCATAGCCATTTTTTGAAGGATAAAAAGAGGAGCGGTAGCTCAGCTGGTTAGAGCGCCTGCCTGTCACGCAGGAGGTCGCGGGTTCGATCCCCGTCCGTTCCGCATTATTAAAAAAACAAGGTTTAAAGCCTTGTTTTTTGATTAAAAAAAGGGCCCTGGGATTTCTCCTCAGGACCCCCGCAGCAGCCGCGCTACGTCGTAATATTATTTGATGGCCGCTATCCGGTCATCGTAAGGTTCGCTCAGATATGTTCTGGTCATATCCCAGCTATCATTCCACCAGCATAATGTTGGGAAAAATTTATTGCCGCCGGCATCAGCAAATATGCTTCCGGCAAAAATAACATTTTTAGTTTTCCAGGCCTCGGGAATAGTTTCTGGGTGAGCTATTAAGTAGTTTAGGACACAAGCATTGAGAGCAGTATCGCCAAGCTTGGAAAGCATTTTTTCTCCAGTTATTGGGGAAGTTTTGTTTTCAAAGGAAACTGTTTTAATATTCCCAGGAGTTAATTGGTATATTCCGCCGGGATTTCCAGGAACAAGAGTATAACCTTCGGGAACAGAAGGTTTCTCATTACAATCTATATTTTTTGTCTGCGCAAAAGTCAGGCTGGGTAAATATAGCAACCCCATGATCAGCAAAATAATGATTTTTTTCATGGTGTCTAATTTTTGGTTTAAGAACAAATTGTTAATGTTAGTATTTCATAGAATCTTAAGCCTTTATTTAATTTTTGTCTAGATGTCGAAGTATGGCGGATACAGGAGAATAGTTTTTGTTTGCTGTTGACAAACGGAAGAAAAAAATGTAATATAAGTTTTGTGCTAAACATCATTTTTAGCGCAAATAGTTATTAGTTCTTTATAAACAAAGCAAAAAAAACAAAGCAAATGCAAAATGCGAGAAATTTACCGGCCTTATTAATGCCGGAAGTGATGGTTTTAGAGGAGCGCCCAATTGCGCGTCCCAAATTGTTCAAGACGATCTGGACAAAGTTTATTAGTGTCAATTATCAAAAAACAATCGGCGCCCTATTGCCGGTTATGAGGTTAGTTGATAATAGTGATTTGGCTTTGGTAGAGTCTTCAAGGGAAGGCGCTTCCGAAGTCGTTCTATCATTAATTGACGTTTGGAATGGCCATGGTCCTTTTCCGAGTATTTCCGAAATTAATCGGATAATTGCTCAAATCGGCAAAGAACGAGCGGGTATTCCGGAAATGAGCTTGTTTGCTCAAGAAATTGAAAAGCGACCAATCGTGACTCCATCCGGCGATTGTTTAGCCATCGCCACCAGAGACTCTTTACAGCGAGGAGACGTTAATCAATCTCCCAGCGTCAGTCAGGACGAAGAACACGGGGTTATGCTCGGATTAACCTATGATTGGGTAGTAGAGCGTCATCACGTTTATGTCTTGGTTATTGACCACATTTAAAACCATTGGCTTTTAAGCTTCGATTTCAACGCTCAATGTTGAGATCGAAGCTTTTTTATTTTGTTTCTCTTGACAACCTTACTTTAGTTTAGTAAAGTGAATATATGAACTGGAAAAATCAAAAAAATCAAAGATTAATTCAAGCGTTTCTATTGCTTAAAAACGAAGATGAGGCGCGGCGGTTTTTGCGCGATTTGATGACCGAGCCGGAGATTACCGAATTTGGTAAAAGATTGAAAGCCGCCGAAATGCTCATAATTCAAACACCGTATTTGAAAATTGAAAAGGAAACCGGTTTAAGTTCGGCAACGGTCGCTCGGGTCGCCAAGTGGCTTAATGGTTCCGAGGGTGGTTACCGCGCTATAATTAATCGTTTAAACCATCATACCCCTATTCGATTGTGAAGAGGGTTGTTTTGATATTGTTATAAAAATAGCCCCCTTCATAATCGAAGGGGGTTTTTGTTTGCTTGCCCATAGTAAAATAGCAGATGCCGTTCATTAAAATAATAAAAGATGAAAAACATTTCATTTATCAGTTTCTCGCCATTCACTAGTGACTTAGAATTAACGGCGCAATTAGTCGATTGCTACCGCGAAGTTTTTGCTGATAGCCCCTGGAATGAATGGCTTAAGTGCCCGGTATGCCAAGAATATTGGGGGCTGAAAGATCGCAGTTTTTTAGCATCTATCAGATTTTGCCATTGCGGGCAATCGCTGGTAGATTTTTGGTCGAGGACCGAAGTTATTTCTGATTTATATCACGAAATTACTCCGGAAAGCTCTTGCTGGTTAGCTCTAGACAATCAGACTGTTGTGGGTTTTTGTTGGGGGTATTCAATTCTGGCTAATATTTTGGAGGATAAATTAGGAATTACCTTTTGCGACAACCTAAATATTCCCCGGGATAATCTAATTGCCTATCAGGATGAAATTGGAGTTCTGGCGCCTTATAGGAAACGGCATATTGCCAGAGCGATGTTTTTTAAGCGCCAGGAAGATTTTTTTGAGCAAAGATTACGATTTTGTATTGTTCGTACCAGGCGTAGTCCTGAGCCGTCAGCTACTTTTTTATGGTATACCCAAAAATTAGGTTATGAAATTTTGGCAGCTTACCCCGAAGAAGACGGTCGAGTTATTTTAGGACTTGATTTACTGAAACAGCCATTGGCTATTTGCTCGTCGCTTTAATTCTTGCAGCCTCCGCTTTAGCGCGAGGCTGTTTTTATAAGAAGAAAGGCCTCAGCTCCAATTAAGTCTCGCTTACGAGCAAAAAGAATTAAGCCGTTTTGGTTGGCAATAATTTTCTCTGAACCATCAATGCCGATAATTTGGCCGGCTTTGATTATTTCAAAATCTTGAAAATTTTTTGTTAGTCTAAATTTTTTAGTTTTTGTTCGGTATAAAGAAGATACTTTGAAATATTTTTTATTTTGGGTTTTTACTTTTCTTGAAAGATGACCAGTAGTTTTTAAAAAATTTATAATTCCTGTCTCGGCAATTTTGGTAGCGCTAATGTCTCCCGTATATCCGCACTCCAAACAGACCCCATTTTTACCCAAACGGTTCATAAAATAGTCAGTTCCACCCGGTTCAAATTTATCAAAGCCGGAAATAATGGTGTCAGTCGGTAAGCAAGCAGCTAATTTATATGATTTCGGCTCGCAGATAATAAATGGTTTGCTTCTAGGAGTTTGGCTGGCGTGAATATCTAAAAGCGCCGTCGCTTTTTTAAGATACTTTTTGATTATTAATACTCGTTGATATTCATAGCTAATTTTTTCTTGTCGGCTAAGAGTGCGCCCGTCTTTAAATAACCTGTTTAAATCATGATTAATAAATCTTTTTTTATTTTTTAGCGCCTGCGGATTGCCATAAATAAAAAATACCCGCCCTTTTTCAATTTTGAGCTTAGGCAAGATTTCTTGAAAAGCTTTTTGGCCGCAGGCCTCATTGCCGTGGATGCCGGCAATAATGACGCTGGTTGGGCCTTTTTGTTTTCCTTTGATTTCGATTATTTCCTCTAGCATTTTATTCTGTGCCCCCAAAGGGAATTGAACCCCTATTTTAAGCTCCGGAAGCTCACGTCCTATCCGTTGAACGATGGAGGCAATAAGCTTTATTTATTTTTACTCTTTGTAGTCGCTTTGGTCAAGAAGTGATGATTATCGGCAAAAGAAGCGTAATTAACGCTTAACTCTTCGCCCGCTTTTATTTTTCTGGTGGAGACGTAGTCGCAATTACGATTGCAGCGGACATTGGGAGTTTTAGCATTATGATTTAGAAACCAGCCGATGGAAATATTATTAAAATCATCCGGCGCGCCATATTTATCGCCTTCTAGTATGCAAAAATCTTCATACAGGCTGCGTAGCGCCGGTTCTAATTTATCAACTTTATTTTTACTGAACCAGATTAATTTACTGGTTTCGCCCTCAAATATTTTTTTATTGTTAGGAATATCGCGAATCGCAAAAACGCCAATTCCTTGAATTTTAGAAATACCGAGGCGAGTATAGGCGTTATCGTGGGGAGTTTTTTTTAGTTTTTTCATAACAAATCAATTATGGCTAGCGCCGTTTCTTCTGGATTTAAGTCGGAACTATTAATAATTTTAGCAAAATTAGGCGCATTAATGCCGATAGAGTAGTGGTGTTCTATCCTTTCTTTTTCTTGCTCGTTTAATTCGCGATTACCACGGTTGCTAAGAGCAACTGACTTAGAGGGGTTGAGAGCAAAAAAGTAAACATCTTTAATATCGTTTAAATTATTAACTAAAAAGTCGTGATTATCTTGTGATAACGGGTAAGGGATTATGCAGTTTAGCCCGCGGGCGTTAAAATTCTTAATTAAAGAAACGGTGTTTTCTAGATTTAATGGAATAGCTTCTTTGAGCGGCATAAAGTTAATAAATTCTCGTAAACTATCAACTTCAATAACGGCCGAATTTTTTATTTTTTCGGCTAATATTTTGGCGATTGTGCTTTTTCCAGAATTAATTGAGCCACTGATAAAAATAATCATAACTATAAAACTTTAGCGTATATAAAGGCGTCGTGCATCTTTCCTTCGCGATCTTTGATAACTTTTTTTAAACGTCCTTCTTTTTGGTAACCGTTTTTGATGGCTACCTTCTCGCTGGCCTTATTTTCCGGGCGCATTAAAATTTCTATCCGGCTCAATCCTAATTTGCTGAAGCCTTCTTGTTCCATTAATTTAACAAACGCTGTCGTCAGACCACGCCCCCAATATTTTTCATCTAGAAAATAACCTAACTCGCCAATATAGGGGCGGGTGCGATTAATACGGACGCCTCCACCACCGACCACTTTATTTTTATACAAAAAAGTATAGTTGTAAGATTCGTTATTTTTACGGCGCTGTGTATTTTTCCTGAGAGAATCCTTTTCTTCGGCGATGGAATTAACCGTAACTAGAAAGTAAATAAAATTAGGATTTTTTAAAATTCGAAAAAAGTCAGCCGCATCTTTAACCATTTGGTATCTGATTTTTAAGTCTTTCATATAATTATAATTAATCTAAGCCAATGTAGGCAATCATGGCCTTTACTATTTTATCGCGTTCACGCCGAAAAGAAAAATATTTATCTTTTAAGCAGTAGGTACATTCAGAACTGATAGAAATATTATCCGCTAGCAAACCCGTCTTTACAAGTTGGTCTTTGATGGCGACTGCTAGGTTTATATATTTTTTGTCATCGGTTTCTATTAGATATTTAGGCGCAAACTGGCTAGCCACATCGCCTTGAACTTCAAAATGACATTTTTGAATATGGGGACCGATAAATATTTTTATATTAGCAGGATTACAGCTAAAATTATTTATTAATGATAAGGCAGTTTTTTGAGCAATATTATTTAAAACCCCTTTCCAGCCGGCATGCGCTAGCGCGACCACTTGTTTTTGCTGGTCATAAAAATAAATTGGCAGACAATCAGCCACGGTTACGGTTAAGAGACAGTTTTTGTCATTAGTGATTAGGGCATCACAATTTGGAATCATTCGTAATGATGTTGCGCTATTAACAATCATTACTTTATCGTCATGTGCTAAATCTGCACCGATAATTTTTCGCTCGTCCAGATTTCGTTGTTTAAAAAAAGACTGCTGATTAGCAAAATCGCCTTTCATTGGGCCGTCGGATTTTTCGGAGAGGCCGTAGATTAAGTTGGAAGAAGCAAAAGAGCCCACACTATTTGGTATTTAGTCTATGATTTCATACTTAACTTCATCAGGGAATAATAATAAGAAGGGATAGCCCACGTGATTTCTGGTTATTTTCCCAACACCGATTTTTTTCAAAAATGAAATCATTTTAGCGGTAACTTCTTCGGGATTAATATTATTTTCTTGGCCGATATATTCTATTTCTACGAAGTCTCCCAGGCCAGCAACCGAGTCAATGGCAATTTCATAATTTTCATATTCCCAAATTTTTCTGGTTTTATCAACGGTGGTAATTATTTTAAAATTTAGAGCCTCTAATATTTTTTTAGCCTTGTCTAAGTCGGAAATTTTTGTTTCAAACTCATCGCAGTAATGGCTTTTGCCTTCCGGAGTGAAATGCCAGTTTTTATAATTAATAAAACAATGTTCACCGGCGTTTCTTAGCCGCAACCATTTAGCTACGGGCCGCTTAGATAAGAAATCTTCATAGACGGGAGAAAAATAATCATCAATTTGCCTGACTTCTTTTTTAAATTTTCCATTTTCTTGCAAAAATTCTAAAAGTGGTTTGGAGTTTTCGATATTAACTTGAATTTCTATTTCAATATTATTGTTAGCCATATTATTTCATTAAAAATAAAATTATATTCGACGACAATCGGTCATGGTAAAGCTTCCATTATCACCTTCAACTTCTACCCAGGCTAAGTCGCCGATTCTGCCAATTTCTCCTAGTTTTAAGATATCTCTAAATAAGACACGCATTGGTCCACCATGCCAAATAATGGCACGGCAAATATCTTTTTCTTTATGGGCTAGATTATTAACGGCGGATACGATCCGGTCTCTAAAAGCTTGATACGATTCTGCACCATCAATAGTATTTAAATAATCTTTTAAAAATTCCACCAACTCCGGCCTCTCCATCATCGCCTCTTCTTTTATCCTGCCAGTCAGTATTCCATATTGGTTTCTTTCTTTGAAAGCGGGTTCAGTAATAATTGGGCACTTACCGTCGGCTAATATTTTGGCAGTTTCCTGAGCGCGGATTAAAGGACTGGAAATTATTAATTTAATGTTTTTAACTTTTAATTCTTCCAAGGCCTCTTTAGCTTGTTCTTGTCCTTTGGCAGTTAAATGATCGTCATAGTCGCCGCCATAACGTTCTTCAACGTCGCCGGTTGTTTCTCCGTGTCTGATAAAGATTAGTTTCATAGAATTAGTGATTAAATTGTTCCGCTTTAAAAACGTGAGTCTTTTCAGCCGGTGAATTATTAGCTAGCAACAATAATTCCGAATTTCCAAAATGAAACATCGTTAGCACCTCTTTCCAATATAAATTATAATAACTGGCGTAAATCATTTTGCCGATATCGCCGCTGGTTACTAATAAAATATTGCCGTCTTGATGATTAGTTTTTACCTTTTCTAATATTTGATGTGCTCTAACTATTAACTGCGGAAAAGTTTCCGCGCCTTCGGGAGAGAGGAAATAAGTTATAATGTCAGCTTTAATAATTTTCGGTGCGCATAATTTTTCAATATCGGCCACTAGTTTGCCAGTCATCACGCCAAAATCACGTTCTATTAAGAGCGGCATCGGTTCAGGCTTGTTTATTGATAAGGTGTTAGCGATAATTTCTGCTGTTCGACTGATTCTAATTAGCGGGGAGCAATATATTTTATCAAATTTAATATTTGCTGCTTTTATTCTTTGCGCCAATTCTTGGGCTTGATTTTCGCCTAGCTCTGTTAAAGGCTCGTCCCGATGGCCGTTTAAAATTCCCTTAACATTATCTTGGTCTTGTCCGTGGCGGGCGAGATAGATTTTGAGCATAATAAATTATTGAATTTTCGTTTCTAGCAGCTTAATTATTTCTTGATGAATAACTCCGTTGGTTGCGAGAATCGTTTTGGAATTAATATTCCAAGGAGTGCCGTTTTCTTCCGTTACCATTCCACCCGCTTCTCTTATTAAACAAACTCCGGCCGCAACATCATGAGGGACGCTAGTAAGATAGTATATTTCGGCGTCTCCCATGGCAATTTGTGCTAGTTCGTAACTACTAGCATCTATCATTTTTATAAGTCCGCAGGCCCGTGCTAGATTTAGATTAATTTGCATTTGGTTGCGGAATTTACCGCCGGCATAATACAGACTCTCAGCTAGCGGACGCTGGGAAACCTGAACTTTTTTACCGTTTGCTAAACAACCTTGGCCTTCTTCGGCGCTTAGCATAAGATTTATGGTGGGGAAATATAAAATGCCGACAATTGGTTGCCCTTTATAAACTAGGCCGATGGACACACCAAATAAGGGGATGTTGCGGGAAAAATTATTGGTGCCATCTAGCGGGTCAACATACCAAACATAATCCGCTTCCATATTTTGGCCGCCGCTTTCTTCACCGTAGATACCAAAATCTGGGAATTCTGATTTAAGGATGGAAATTATTTTAGCTTCGCTTTTTATATCGGCGTCCGTGACAATCGAAACAGCGCCATGTTCAAGTTCTTTCCAGCGGATTTCTGTTAGTTGGCCATAATGAGCCATCAGAATTTTACCGGCTTCTTGAGCGGCCTTAACCGCGATATCTTGAAATTTGCTCATAAGACAAAGTTAATCATTAGATGTTTTTATTTTTTTTGCCAATATTTTAGCTGATATATTAAACATCGGGCCACCGTCTGGTTTTTTGCGTCTTGCCTCGCCTTTCGTCTCTTCATACTCTAATATATCCCAATCATCATATAGCTTCTTTAGTTCGTTTGGTTCTAAATAAAACTTTTCGGTATTAATGTTTTCTTTAAAAAAATCGCCGTTTTTGGTAAAAGAGATAATTAAATTCAAGCCTTCAGGATTAGTATTTTGTTGAATTTGTTTAATGGTTTTTAAGGCTTCGTCTCTAGTGAGGTGATGCAATACAAAAGTACAAATTAAAACATCATGTTGTTCGGAAGCGTCTAAAGAACGGATATCTTTTAGGTCGGTCTTGATGTTAATATTATTTTTTATAGCCGCTTCATTTATTCTGTCTAAACCGATTTGAGAAATATCTTGAGCGGTTGTCTGAAACCCATTTTTGGCAAGAAAAATTGAATTTCGACCTTCACCAGCACCCAGTTCCAGGGCGGAGCCTGATGTTTTGAATTTTAAAATATCTTTAACTAGTCTTTCCGGCTGGCCAAAACCAAAAGCATGTTCGTCTTCTGAGTATATTTTGTTATATTTGTTCTCTAGTGACATGTTTTTATTATTTTAATAATTCCCTTATTAGCGTCCACTTCTACTAAATCACCATTTTTCAAAAGTTGAGTAGCTATGTGGGTACCTATAATGCATGGTTTCTTTAATTCTCGGGCCACAATAGCCGCGTGAGATAATATGCCGCCAGCATCAGTAATAAAAGCGCTAGCTTTTTTCATAATCGGCAAAAATTCCGGTCTAGTCATGCCAGTTACTAAAATTTCACCAGCCTTGAAAGATGAACTGTCTCTCCGGGGGTCTATTACTAGCCTCACCAGCCCCGTGGCCACGCCTTTATAAGCAATACTGCCTTTTATTAATTGACTGGTTTTCTGAGTTAATAATATATTATCTATTTTATTAGTTTGGTTGCCAGTATATATCCAATATTTACCTTGTTTAACTAAGATGGCTGATTTTTTGTATCTCTCAGACAGAGATTTTTTATCAGGAAGTTTATCATGATTAAAATATTTTAATATTTCGTCAGTGGTTGTGGAAATAATTTGCTCTCGTCGATAACCGGCTTTTTTGGCAATATTTTTAGCTATATCTTCCATAAAATTTTCGATGTCTCTGAATACTGGTTCGGAAAATAATCTGGCGTCCTCCAAAATAGGTAAAAACTTTTTCAACTGGCTTGGGGAAAAATAATCAACGATATACTTTACGCTCAGATGTGGTAAATAATATTCTCCGGCTAAACGCCAAAACGCTTGGTAGTCTTTCTTGGTGATATTTTTAGGGTCATGTGATTCTATAAAATCAAAAATCTCTTTTGCCCTTTTTTTAAGAGTATCGGCTAATATTTTTATATTTTTTCTGTCCTTATATACTTTAATCAATCGTTTTCCTAAGTTTGCCTTATCTGCCTCACTAACCCAACAATCAGTAATGCCGTTTTTGTAAATATAAATAATCTGCTTGTAGGCAGACTTACCGGCCACCTTATTCATAACTGTCCAGTGATAACCAAAATTTACATCGGAATGGAAACTCCAGCGGCCAGACCAGACTTTAACCCAATCTGCATGTTTTTTAAAATTAGTATAACTCATATATTAACTTTTATAACATTTAGTATTGCCCCTTACCTGGTATTATATTTCTAACTCCGCCATGTGGGTTTTCTATGTCACCCCTATAGCGCGGAATTAAATGTATATGTAAATGGTGGACAGTCCTGCCGGCAGCCTCACCTTCATTTATGCCTATATTATATCCATCTGGATTATATTCTTTTTGGATAATTTCTTTAACGTCTCTTAGTAATGAATATAGCTGAATTAACTCCTCATTATTAAGATCAAACAAGGAATTTATATGAAGTTTAGGAACAATTTCTAAATGTCCTTTTGATACAGGAAAATTATCCCAGCGAGCATAGGCGAAATCATTTTCTAAAATAATTCTATGTTCTTTTTTATTATCTTTGTCGCAAAATAAGCAATAATTATTTTCCATATTAAAATTGAGATTATAACTCTATATACGTAATATTCTTATTTTCAATTTCCTTGGTGTAAAAAGTTAGCCAGTGCTTTTGTCTCTCATTGAGCAAATTATTTGCTTCTAAAATTTCTACAAAACGAAATTCACTATGTTCGCTTTTATCTAGAGCGATTTTATTGATTTCATCCGCGCTAAGTTCGCCGCCATTAAAAACAAACTGTAGGGTTTCCGGTTTTATTCCTTGAACCTGTGTATAGCCGACGCCGATTAAAGTTATATTTTTTAAATCTAGCCCCAGCTCCTCCTTTATTTCTCGTACGGCCGCTATTTTCGGAGATTCATTATCATCAACACCACCGCCAGGAATTGACCAGCCTTCTTTATAGGTTGGCTTTACTATTAGCAGTTGCTGGTTTTTATTAAAAATAAGAACCAACGCCCCTATATGTTTTTTGGAGAGGCTGCCATAATATTCTTCATCTGATATTGATTCCTTCATATTATAGATTTTAATTGCGGAGACGAGAGGATTTGAACCCCTGATACCATTTCTGGTATACCGCATTTCGAGTGCGGCGCTTTCAACCACTCAGCCACGTCTCCAATCAGCCGGAATTACCGGCCAAGCTTGCTAAACAATAAATAATATTCCTAAAAATATCAATAAAATAATAAACAAGCAAGCGCCTGTTAAGAGTAATAATTTTACTCCTTCTTTTTTCTGACCGTCTAAATAAAGCATGACCGGGCGGCCCAGAACCAGTGAGCTAGTAACTAAAGCTGAAAAAATAAAAAGCAATAGAAATACTGCCGGGCTAATCAGATCGTTGTCCACTTCACCGAATATTCGGCTGGCATTATTCATAAATGCGCCCACTAATAAGATGTAAAGGGCAGTGCCCAGGGCATCAATGGCGGCCCATTGATAGATTTTTTTGTTTTTCATACTTTTAAATATTAGTTTTTATTTTCTCTATTTCTTGCACGCTTAATTTCCGCCACTCGCCTTCTTTAATTCCACCAAGACCGATACCCGCGAAATTAGTTCTTTGTAAATCAGACACCTTGAATCCGAGAATACCAAACATGCGACGGATTTGTCGTTTTTTACCTTCATTTAAGGTTATTACAAATAAATTGTCTTGTAAATATTCAGTTTTTTTAGCTCGGGCAATACCATCGCCTTCGCCGATATCCATCCCCTTGATAAGTTCGGTACATATTTTTCGGCCTTCACTATTTTCAAGATTTTCTCCCCGTCGCGGGAAGAGCTTAACAGTATAAGTTTTATCTTTTTTTAAGCGCGGATGTGATAATTTTTGCGCTAGCTCACCATCGTTGGTTAATAGAATTATGCCGCGACTATCTTTATCAAGCCGGCCGATAGAAAACATCCTTTCCTTTAGAGAGATAAGCTGAAAAATATTTTGTTCTCCCGGGAAAGAGCGGTTAGTGCAGGTATAGCCCATTGGTTTGTTTAATTTGATATAAATCTTTTCGGCTTTTTGGGGGAGCGGTTTACCGCGGAAAGTAATTTTATCTTGTTCGGGGTCAGCTTTATCACCCAAAGAAGCGAGTTTACCATTAATTTTAATGGAACCCATTTTAATCATTTTTTCGGCTTCACGCCGAGAAGCTAAACCGCTTTCGGCAATTACTTTTTGTAAGACCATCATCATATTTTTTTGAGTTTAGCCTCTATTGTAAGAGATCCTAACAGCGCTAAGAGGACAAAAAACATCGCTGACAGGTCATTTTTAAAATAAGGAACATCTACGAGACCGTGGACAACAATTACCGTCATCGCGCCGAATAATCCCAAGATTAAATAATTTCTGGTTTGGAAAAATAATTTTAGTGCGATAAATAAATATTTGCCGATTAGCCAAATGAAGGCGAGCGCTCCCAGAATTCCGAGCTCGCTCCAGAAGTTTAGAAAAATATTATGCGGGTACATATAAATTTCTACCGGCTGCCAATATTTGGCGCGGAGGTCGGCACTGGCTCTTAATTGAGCGTCAAAATTTTCTATTTTGTCGCGGTTAAAAAATATTCCTTCCTGGTGGTAGGGAGCGACGGCCGCCTGATAACCGCTTAAGCCATTACCGGTTATAATTTTCCAATCCTTGAGACTCATCATTGTTTCCGTCCATTGTCGGCGTCGGATTTCACCTGATAAGTCATGGAGTAATATTTTGTCGCCGGCATAAGTTTTTAAAGTCGGAATTGCAAAAATGGCGATAATGGCTATGGCCGCTAAACCAATAGAGACGATTCGCGTTTTTCGATTAGCAAAAAACATAAATAAGAAAGCGGCGGCCAGGATGCCAACAATTGCTCCTTCAGATTTAGCAAAATAAATTGTTAATAGGGAAATTAAAATTGTGACGCCAATTAATAGTTTGCTAATTGTGTTTTTTGGACTCCAACCTTTAATACTTAATAGCCAGCCGCTAAAGATTAAAACTAGGGGCGATAAGAATAAACCGACAGCGTTAGGATAGCCAAAGAAAGAGACGACGCGGCGAGTACCCGCATCCGCCCAGAAGGGATTAAAGATGAATAATCCGGTCGCTTGCTGAAATAAACCCCAGATTGAAGTCGCCGCCGCTCCTAAAAGCAAGGCTAACAATATTTTTTTACGCCCCTTAGCATCCGGCAGAATATTCATTATTAAAATAAATAATAATATCGGTTCGAAAAAATAACCCTTCCAGATTCCCAGCGCGCTAGTATTAAAACCAGCGACGGCAACGGCTATGAAAGAAATAACAATGATGGCGATTATTTCTGCTCCATATGGATAAGGAGTTCTGGTTTTTCTATTTTTAATCCAAGTTTTTAAGTTGGGAGCGATATTTCTAAAAAACCACACTGCGAAACTAATTAAAACCATCGCTTCCAGAAAAGTTAGGGGTATTCCAAGAACGTTAAAGCGCAGAAGGTAGGCGGGCAACAGAGCAATAATTAAAAAGACGGCTAAATCCAAACGCAGGATAGCAATGATTAGAAAAAATATTAAGGATAAGCCTAAAATTATTGTCACAGGATTATTAAATTTATAGTTTAATTATAGCATTCCAAGTCCTTAAACAAAAACACCCCCTGGTTGGGAGGCATTTTCGTTATCAGTAGTATTAATTGACTCTTTCTACATATTCGCCCGTGTCCGTATTCAATCTAATCATATCGCCTTCTTCAATAAACATCGGAACATTGATTAAGGCGCCCGTTTCTATTTCTACCTGCTTGTTAACATTGCCGGCAGAATTTCCTTTAACTCCCGGAGGTGCGCTGACGACTTTAAATTCCATTTTAATCGGCAAGCTGATAGTTACCGGTTTGTCTTCGAAGTATAAAACATCAACATCGGTCCCATCTTTTAAGAATTTAGCTGGTTCACCGATTTCTTCGACCGGTAAATCAAACTGCTCATAGCTTTCATTGTCCATAAAATAAGCTTGCTCCTTATCTTTATACATGAAATTAGCTTTTTTGGTTTTGGTCTCGGCTTCTTCAGCTTTTTCCGCGCCCTGATAAGTTCTTTCTAAAACATTGCCATTTATAAGGTTACGGCATTTAATCTTTAAAACCGCGCCACCGCGTCCCATCTTGTGATGATCCGTCTTAATAATGACGTAGGGTTCGCTGTTTACTTTGATGACCTTGCCGGTTTTTATTTCATTAAAATTTAGCATAGGTTTCTAGTTTATTTTATTTATGAGTCGCGGAAATAAGAGCCATAACGCGGGAGCGTTTGATGGCGGTCGCTAATTTTCTCTGGTGCCAAGCGCAAACGCCGGTTCTTTTACCAGGTAAAATCTTCATGTAGAAATTGATAAAGCGACGCAGAGTTCTGGTATCTTTATAATCAACCTCTAAATTATTAACGCAAAAATAGCATTCTTTAGTTTTTTGTTTGTTCATATTTATTTATTAAAAAGGAATATTTTCAACGCGAATTTCTTCTTCCATTGGCTCCTCAGGGATTTCAATGATTTCTTCGCGAGCACCAGCACCGGTCGGAGCGCCGAAATTAGAAGCTCCACCTTTGGAATCTAACATAATCATATTTTCGGCAACGATTTCGGTGCGATAGCGCTTAACGCCGTCGTTGCCGGTCCAGTCGGTTGTCTGTAAACGGCCTTCAACATAAACTTTGGAGCCTTTCTTTAAATATTTGGCGCAAACTTCAGCCAACTTTCTCCAAGCGATTATATTATGGAATTCCGTTTTCTTTTGTTGTTGGCCGCTCTGATCGGTCCAGACTAAATTAGTCGCTACTCCAAAAGAAACAACGCTTTGTCCAGAAGGGGTATTTTTTAACTCTGGATCACGGGTGACATTGCCGATGATCATAGCTTTGTTTAAATTCATATTTTTGGACAAATTTTAGATTCAGTCGCTAGTGACGACAGAAAATAAAATTATTTAAATTAAATCTTTAGCACTTAAAATGCCTTCCAATTTTTCGTCCAAGTCTTTCATGTCGGTTGGTCGTTCTTTTTTAACGGCCGGTTTCTTAGGCGATTCGCTCGCTTCAGCTTGCTTTTTGGACTTGTCTTTAGCTTCTTTTTCCTCAACTGCCTTCTTTGCTTCTATTTTGGCATTGATTTTTTTGTCTTTAGCTAATTCCGCCTCGCTCTTCGCTTTTTTAATAACGATTTGGTGGCGCAAAACATCGGTTGATAATCTCAAATTTTGGTCAATAGCTGCAAGGGAGTTCTTCTCTAAATCAAATTCGCATAAGCTGTAGTAGCCGTAAGCATTGTGTTTGATTTCGTAAGCCAATTTCTTTTTACCCCAGTATTCGCGATAGCTAATTTGACCGCCGTTGTCAGCGATCACTTTTTCCACGTTACCAATAATGGTTTTAGCTTCATCTTCAGTAAACTTGTTCGGCATGATGAATAAAATCTCATAATGTCCGATAGTTGATTTTTTTGTCTTTGACATAGTTATTATAATCCTTAGGGGATAAAGCCCGTTTAAACTAATGTTAAAAAGCCCCTAAACCCCATTTTTAAATAAAATCCCCAAGTATTCCAAGAACCTTTGGGGCTTAGAATACCTTTAATTCTGCTCTAATATTGGCAGAATTATTTTAGCAACAAGGCTAAAACATGGGAAAGATATCGTTATTATTTATTTGTATTAGGACTTTAACACGGATTTTTAGATAAATCAAGGGGCAATTGGTTCGAGCGACCATATTAAAGATTGCCAGTCTGTCTTGTTTAGGATATGATAATTTTGTATGAAATATTTCTTTATTTTAGGAACAAATACCGCCTTGTCACTGGCCGAACTATCGGCGGTAATTAATATTAGTGACGCCCAGCTTATCGGTGGTGATTTTTTAATTGTTGATAGCCCGGCGGAGCTTAACCCAGAAAATTTAATTAAAGAATTGGGCGGAATTATTAAAATAGGCGCAATCCGACAGAAAATTAAATCTGGGTCTGAGAAGGGGGCGCTGCTGAGTGCGGTTTTAGAATTGGCCAGTGCCAAGAAACAGGCAAGCAAAGAGGGAAAATTTAATTTTGGTTTTTCTGATTATGGCCCGCGCAGTTTTGATAAGAAAGATTTGGGCGCTAAATTAAAAAAGCATTTTAGCGAGCAAGAAATTTCCTCACGCTTTGTGGTTAGCCGCGAAAAAACCCTGTCTAGCGTCGTAATTACCCAAAATAAATTGTTAACCCGAGGAATTGAAATTGTTTTATCAGAATTAGAGGGAACTATTTATATCGGCGAAACTTTAGCAGTGCAGTTTTTTAAAGATTTAAGCTTGCGCGATTATGGCCGCCCGGCACGCGATGATTTATCCGGTATGTTACCGCCAAAACTTGCGCAAATTATGATTAATTTGGCTCAAGTCAGCAATGAAGAAGATTTGATTGTTGATCCCTTTTGCGGCTCGGGAACAATTTTGAGCGAAGCGATGCTCATGGGCTATAAAAATATTTTTGGCTCCGACTTATCTTTGAAAGCGGTTGATGATACCAAGAAAAATATCAGCTGGATTAAGGAAATGTATAAGTTGAAAGATATTAAAATGAAATTCGCGGTCAAGAATGTTTTAGGTTTGTCGCAGTTTATTAAAGTTGAGAGCGCCGCGGCGATTGTTACCGAACCTTATCTCGGACCGCAACGAGGCCGAATTGAATTTGAAGAAATTATTAGTGAGTTAGAAGATTTATATTCTGGAGCCCTTCAGGAATTTAATAAAGTTTTAGTTCCTGGTGGACGCGTCGTGATGATTTGGCCGGTGTTTTATGGGAATAAACCGATTAATCCCAGTATTTCCGATTTTCAAGTTTTAAATTTTATTCCCGAAAGACTACGCAATAATCCCTTAGTTAAAAATACGACCACAACGCGAAACACTATTATTTATGGCCGTCCCGGACAGAAAGTGTTCCGTGAGATTGTGGTTTTGGAAAAAGAGTAAAATAAATTTAGCAATAAAAAACCGCTTCTGGCAAAGAAGCGGTTTTTGTTATTTCAAACAGTCTAGTTTATTTATTAATCAGAAAATTACAGACATCGCCATCTTGGACGACATATTCTTTACCTTCGATGCGCATGAGGCCTGCTTCTTTAGCTTTGGCGTCGGAACCGCATTCGATAAATTTTTCCCAATTAATAACTTCAGCACGCACAAAACCCTTGATAAAGTCGGTGTGGATTTCGCCGGCCGCTTGTGGCGCCTTAGAACCATGTTTAATTGTCCAAGCCCGAGTTTCATCGGCACCGGTCGTAAAAAAAGTATCCAAGCCAAGTAATTTATAGGCGCTTTGGATTAATCGGTCTAAGCCGCTTTGGGAAAGTCCGAGCTCTTTAATATACTCCGCCTGTTCTTCTTCCGGTAGATTAACAATCTCCTCTTCTAATTTGACGTTGATACGGATGACTTCCTCGTTCGTTCCTTCTAGAACATCTTCCGGGGTTGCTTCGTCTATATTTAATAAATATAAAATTGGTTTGATGGTTAAAAGACTCAGACTTTTTACAAAAGGAAGCTCATCTTCTTCAAAAGACATCTCTCTGACGGCGCGCCCAGCGCTTAAATGGGGGTATATTTTTTCTAAAACTACTAAATTAGCTTTTAATTCCTTATCTCCGCTGCGAGCATCGCGTCTTAACCTATCCAATCTTTTTTCAACGGTGGCTAAATCGGCAAAAATTAGCTCCATATTAATTGTTTCCTTGTCCCCCGAAGGATCAATTTTGCCATTAACATGGATAATATTTTTATCTTGAAAGTCTCTGATAACCTCACAAATAGCATCACATTCCCTAATATGAGCTAAAAACTGGTTTCCTAGCCCCTCACCCTTACTCGCTCCAGCGACCAGCCCAGCAATATCCACAAATTCAATCGTTGTAGGGATGATTTTTTTGGGCTTGGAAACTTCAGCCAGCTTATCTAAACGAGTATCAGGAACCTTCACGACGCCGACGTTGGGATCAATAGTACAAAAAGGATAGTTAGCCGCTTCCACGCCCTTTTTGGTTAGCAGGTTAAATAAAGTTGATTTGCCGACATTTGGGAGTCCGACTATTCCAATAGATAATGACATAATTTTTATAAGTTAAGAGCCTCAAAGCTCCCATTAAACAAATACGTTTTCAATATACAGGGTTTTTTGGAAAATAAAAAGAGGCCCATTACGGGCCGCTTTTTATTATATAAAAAGTTAATAAATACTAGGCCACGAATGAGCCTCATACCTGATAATCACAGATTATTTCTGTATTATTAGGCATTGAAGCTACTTACTGACTTAAGAGCATATCTTGCACCAACTCCTAGCAAATGAAAACATATTGTTTTAATTATTTGTGCTAATTTTCCATGAGATTTAGTAAAAATTTCTTTTTGACTTTTATCAAATCTTATTTCTTTTTGATTAGCTCGCTAGTTTTTTTGCTTTTCCTTATCTCTACCACGTCAGTGTTGGTAGAAAACTATTGTATCTGGAGTTAGTTAAAGAACCTACTATAATAATAGCACTTTGTTTACAGGGGGTCAAGTAGTGTGGACTAAAGTTAGTTAATTAAATATATTTAGCTAATTTTAAACAAATTATCAAAAAATTAAGACTTTAAGTCCAAGCTAGCGTGGACTAAAAAATTAAGTTTATACACAAAAAACACAGGTTATCCACAGGGTAATAAGAATTATAGGGGATAAAAATAAAACCCCCAAAGAATGGAGGTTTTATCTTGAGGCTTGAGTGGGAGTCGAACCCACGAATGGCAGTTTTGCAAACTGCAGCGTTAGACCACTTCGCCATCAAGCCAGTAATTGGATTTTAGCTCATCTTATTTAAGTTGTAAACTGGGATCAACTCGTAACTTGGAGAAATCGACGGGTTTGTCTGATAAATATTTAAAAAATCCGGCGGTGGCAATCATGGCGGCATTGTCCGTGGTGTATTCTAAGGCGGGAACCAAGAAATTAACCTTTTTTAGTTCTTTCTCTACCTTAGTTTTTAATTGAATCCGCAATTCTTTATTAGCACTGACTCCGCCGGAGAGCATAATCGTTTTAGCGCCTGTTTTTTTAGCTGCCTTTATAGTTTTGCCTACTAAAACATCAATAATTGCTTGCTGGTAAGCAAAACAATATTCGGGGATGCGGGTTTTCCAATTTTTATCTTTTTTTAATTGGTATAAAAGGGCGGTTTTAAGGCCGGAAAAAGAAAAATTAAGATTGGTGGAGTTTAACATTGGGCGCGGTAAATCAATATTGGTTTGTAATTCGGGGTTTGTTTGAGCATATTCAGCGGCATATTTGGAAACTATCGGACCGCCGGGATAGCCTAAACCCATCATTTTAGCGCCTTTATCATAAGCTTCGCCGGCCGCATCGTCTAGTGTTTCGCCAATTATCTTTATGTTATGGGATTTATCCATTAAAACTAAGTTTGTATGTCCTCCAGAAACAGTTAGGATTAGCGCTGGATACTTAATTTTAGTTTCCGGGCTAATGAAATTAGAAAAAATATGGCCACTAATATGATTAACTTCCATAACCGGCTTATTCCAGGCAAAAGCCAGGGCGCGAACCGTCTCTAGACCGGTGATAAGCGAAGTAATCAGCCCCGGACCCTTGGTAACCGCGATTAAATCCAGTTTTTTGGCGCTAATTTTAGCAGTTAGCAGGGCCTCATTAATTACGGGCAAAATATTCAAAACATGTTCGCGAGCGGCCACTTCCGGTACAACGCCGCCGTATTTTTGGTGGATAGATATTTGAGAAGAAATAATATTAGCTAAAACTAAAAGACGTCCGGTTTTAGGATTGGCTTTAATTATGGAAGCGGCGGTTTCATCGCAGCTGGTTTCAATACCCAAGATATACATATCTGTATTGTAGATTATTTTAGGAAAAAGACAAACAGTGCTATAATTTAAATATCAGAACTTGGTAATTATTCATGATTTTTATGAAAATAAGCGCCAAAAAAGTAATTATTATTTTTATTTTATTGGCTATTGTCATTTTTATTTTTGTTGTGGGCGTGATTTTTTCGGGTCGCTATATTTTGACAACTAAAAATTCGGGCTTAAATGATAAGGTTAGCCTTCCTAAAAATTCGGCGGTTAATTTATTTTCAGAGATCGGCTTGCCAGCAGGAATAATTGATCATAATAATTCGGAATTCTTGGCCTTTATTAATACAAGCGCTAAAGATGGCGAGCACGGGTATTTCCAAAAAAGCGCCGAGGCTGATCTATTCTTAACTAATATTAATAATTTAGTTTCCATTACTGGTGATGGCAGCACTTCCACTGTTAATTTTTTTGACGCCTCCGGCCAGCCGCTATTTTTCAAATCTGACCCAGCTTATTATGGAGAAACGATAGAGTATAGCCCAAACAAAAATTATGTCTTGGAAATTTCTACCAGCGAACCAGATTCTTCGGCATCGCTTTGGAATTTGAAAAATCAAGAGGTTTATTATTTGGCTCAGTGCGGCACTGCTTGTAATTTACGCGGTGGTTATTGGTTAAATAACGAACAACTGCTTGTTTTCGGGATTGAAGAAAATTACGATGTTAGTTTAGATAAATTTCAAGAGTTAAGATTTATAAATATTTATGATTTAGTTAAAAAAACTAAATCAACTTATTCGGATAAATAGTTAATTTGTATGCCCAATTTAAAAATAGGTTTTATCGGTCAGGGGTTCATCGGCAGAAATTACGCCGATGATTTTGTAAACCGTGGATATGAGGTTATTCGTTATTCTTTGGAGCCGGAGTATGCCACCAATCGAGAAAAGATTGCCGAGTGCGATTTTGTTTTTATTGCCGTGCCGACGCCGACTAAGCACAATGGTTTTGATGATAGCTACTTGCGCGCGGTTTTGCCATTGATTGGTAAGGGGCAATCAGTTGTTATTAAATCAACAATCATTCCCGGAACTTGTGAAAAATTACAAAGCTTATTTCCGGAGATTTTTGTCTTTCACTCCCCGGAATTTTTAACAGAAAAAACCGCCGCTACTGACGCTGCTCATCCTAGTCGAAATATTATCGGCTATCCGATAGATAACGAAGAGTATAAACTGCGCGCTCAGGCCGTATTAGATATTTTGCCCAAGGCACCAGTAAGTTTTATCTGTCGCGCCAAAGAAGCGGAATTAATTAAATATGCCAGTAATTGTTTTTTGATGACTAAAGTCGTTTACGCCAATGTCTTATATGATTTGGCGGCTAAGGAAAATTTAGATTGGGATAAAATTCAGACAGGCATGGGCGCCGATCCGCGGATTGGAATGAGTCATTTAAATCCGATTCATCAGTCCGGAGTCGACGGTAAAATCGGTCGTGGCGCCGGCGGGCACTGTTTTGTAAAAGATTTTGCCGCCTTGCGGATGTATGCTGAAGGACGGGGGCTGGATAATGCCAGCCTAGGGTTTTTAAAGGCTATTGAAAATAAGAATGTCGAGCTATTACAAAATAGCGCTAAAGATTTGGATATCTTGGCCGATATTTATTAAATTATTGCTATTGACAGAACTTAGGCTTTTATATAAAATGTATTTGAATCTAAGCGCTTAGATTTTTATTTTATCTCAAAAAGTTTTTGAATAATTTTGGTCCCTTCGTCTAGTGGTTAGGACGTCAGGTTTTCATCCTGTTAACAGGGGTTCGATTCCCCTAGGGACTACACTTTAAAATAGGCTAATAGCCTATTTTTTGTTACAATTATAACAAATATCTAATATATGTTTTTAGCTCATGTCGGGAAACCGACCAAAATAAAAAAAATAGTTTATCTGGCCGCTTTTATGTTTTTAGGCCTCCTACTAAGCTTAAATGTTCACAGTTTGCTGGAAGTTGCTTATTTAGAATTGGCCGCGCGTCATAATTTAGTTGTCCATTTTTATGATATTTGCGCCTTGCCGCCGTTTATCCAAATTTTGTTGCCCATCGTGGGAATTATTTTAGGATTTTACTTTGGTCTTTATTGGTGGCGAAAGATTTATATTGAAAGATGTTTAGATAAATTATGTATCAAAAATTGAGAAAAACTTTATTAGCAGTTTTTTTTGGCATTCTAGTCATTTCTTATTTTTTAAAGGATGACTATAGGACGGTTAATAATATCCAGCCCAAGATTTTACAGGCGCCACTGCAAGATGTCGCGGACAATAACGGGTCAATACAATTTTCCAAGGATGGCTTTGCTTACAACCTAACTCCCGTGGCTAAATATCAAATTCAGGGTTTAGTTGTTCATCAAATGGATTATCGTTTCTTTAGTATTTATAATTCCGACAGCGTTTTTCCGGTTGACCTGTGTTTGACCTGGGGTGAAAATTTAGCAAATAAGAGCTATCAAGAAAAACAGCTTTCTTTTTCTCAAGACGCGCGCTTCTGTTTTTATAAATGGCGCGGTGAAACTTCAATCAATCCCGATTTAATATCTAATAATCATTTGATTGCCAATGACCCGAAAATTTTGTCAGTAATTAATAAAATTAAAGCGGGTGACCAGGTATTGATTTCCGGTTATCTGGTTGATGTGCAAGCCAATAAGGTCGGCAAGGTTAGCGATTACGATCCGTCTTCATTTAGCCTTAAATCAAGTCTGACGAGAACGGATTCCGGAGCTGGGGCCTGTGAAATTATTTATGTAGATGATATTGAGATAGTTAAAGTTGCTCATCCCGTCTGGTCATTTTTATTTGACTTTAGTTTTTACGCGCTTATTATTCTCATAATTTGGAGTGCGGGCATTATTTTGTTTGTTTAATATAAAACATTCTTCGTTTGACATAAATCGAGTAAATGTTAAGATAATTTGATTGAAATAATCAGTTTTTGTCATTTGAAAATTCAATATTAACCATTAAAAAATAATTAGGTCATGAATGAAAAAGATTTTGTTTTAGGAAAGGGTAATCTTTTAAAGGTTGCCGAGTGCAAATACGGCGAGAATGCTTATCAATCGCCAGCTGCTTTGTTCGGTGTCGAGACCGATGACCCTCTAAGTTTGGACAAGTTTCAACTTGTTTCCGGAACGCCATTAAGTTACAACAATTACTGCGATTTAGATCGCTTGTTGCAGACCGTAACCCATATTGCCGCTACTTTTGATTTGAATTGCGGCTCCACCCCTTACATTACTGTTGGTGTTAAACATGGGAATGCTTGCGGTGCAGGGGTCCATGATATTGATCGCCATGAGACAATCAAGCGCACGGTTACCGGTGATCCCCAGGCTTTATTCGGCGGCTTGGTAATGCTGAATTTTGCTGTTGATGTTGAGGAAGCAGAATTGCTGTTGTCTTATAAAACCGAAGTGAGGCGCCTGCTTGATGGTATCATTGCTCCTTGGTTTAGTCCGGAAGCAATTGAGCTTCTGAAGCGAAAAGGCGACAAGTGCCGTTTTGTAGCCAATAATGCGCTTTCTGAATTGGATTGTCATAGTTTGGACAAGGAGCCGCTTGTTCGTTACGTGCGTGGCGGTTTTTTGGGACAACCGAACTACACTTATATTCTGGATATCAATGACCCTGACTTAAAAAAATATGGCCAAGTCAAAGAAATTCAAGAGTATGATTTTATGCTCGCGAAAGCTATTTGCGATACCAGCAATAGCAATACCATCACGATTGTGAAGGACAGCCAATTGCTTGGCAATGGCGTCGGTCAGCAATCGCGGATTGGCGGGGCCAAGTTGGCGATTCGAACAGCTAAAGATAGTTGTCATAATTATTCCGGCGCTGTGGCTGCGAGTGATAGTTTTTTTCCATTTACCGACGGCGTCGAAACTTTAGTTGTCGCTGGTATTACGGCTATTCTCAGTACTAGCGGTTCAGTCAATGATCCAAAAGTAATTGATTATTGCAATCAATGCGAAGTCCCTCTCTGGCTTATTCCCGATACTAAAGGTCGGGGGTTTTACAATCACTAAAATTATTTTTTAACTTATCTCGTAAAAAGCAAAAACCCCACCGGATATCAATTCTGATGGGGTTTCTTTTTTTGTTTTTTGTTTTTTAAACTTCAACCTGAGAATATTGGTTTACCACGTTGATCTTGCTGGTACCGGTAGCGATTTCAATAAATTTTACCGCCAGCGAAACGCGGTTGTCTTCATTGAGAGCATCCCAGAAAGTTTCCAAGATGTCTTCGGAGTCACCGGATAATGGCAATAAGTATGGCTGGCCGGAAAATGATGGCAGTGGATTGCCGTCACCAGAATAAGTGGTCACACAATAGCCAAGCCCCGGTTTTAAGTTCACCAAGTGAGGGATTTTCAAACAGGTTTCGTTTTGACCGTCTTTTCTGAAGACGGCCATTTCGGCTGTGTAATTTTCAGAATCTTCTCCCAGGAAAATCGAAGCGGTTATGCGCGGAGTGAAATTTGGCGCGTCCGGTTCGTAAGACCATTTTTTCAGCAGAGATAATATTCCGCGATCTGTTGGACCATGAATTACGGCCATAGTTTGGTGACCATTGCTGACCACATAGCGCAAATCTTTTTCAGCCATTGCGGTGTAAATAATCAAACTCGGATCCTTAACTAAATCGGGATTAGCGGCTTCGGTTTTTAGTTTTCCAAATTTTTCGTCGGCTACAAAGATGCGATTTCTGGAGTTTTCACTGCGACCCATAATCCAATAAACTTGGATTAAATACCGTCTGCTTTCATCCATACCGCAAATAATTCCGCGTCCCGGATAAGGATTCTGTCGTAAAAGTTCAAGATTTTCTTGAGCGATTTTTCTTTTGTTCATTACTATAATTTTAAGGTTCAAATATATAGACCGTTCCGCTTTTCCCGGCGGATTAGGTAGGCTTATTAGCTTCTAGAGATTAAAACATAGTTTTTATTGGCAGTCAACTGGTTGTTTGGCTAATATTTTGCGATTTTAGCCATTCATTGCTATATTAAAGGAGTAAACATTATCTTAGCTTATGCTCATCCCAATTTTAATTATTATCCTTTCCTTTATTATTATCGCAGCTTTGGCAGTCGTTTTTTTTGGGCTGAACATGATTTATGTTAATTTAAAAACTTTAGTGCCCTGGGTAAAAACGCCGCTTAAAAATTTGCCAATAGTTTTAGAAGAATTGAATTTGCCGGCCGGTTCTTTAATCTATGATTTGGGTTGCGGCGACGGCCGCTTTTTATTTATGGCCGAACAGAAAGGATTAAAAGCCATTGGTTATGAATTGGCATTGTACCCTTATTTAAAAGCGCAACTTCAGAAATTTTTGCAAGCTAGTAAGGTAAAGATTAGGCGCCAAGATTTTTTGCGCCAAGATTTAAATGATGCCGAGGCGATTTTTGTTTTTTTAAACGCGCTAGTGATGAAAAAAATTGGCCTTAAGTTGAAAAAAAATTTAAAGCCAGGAATTATCGTTGCTTCTTACGGAATTACTATCCCCGGCTGGGAGCCGTTAAAAATTTTAGAAACAAAACCAAGCCCTACCTATATTTATCGGAGCTAGATTTTATTTAGCCAGTGATTTTAAAACTTGGAGATATAAATTTTCCACGATTTTTTGTTGTTTAGCCCCCATCTTAATATAATGGTCTAAGCCGGGAGCGGAGTTTATTTCAATGACCCAATATTTTTTTATGTTCTTGCTAATATCGCCGGCAATCATTAAGTCCACGCCGCATAAACGTAAGCCCATGTCAGCCGTTAATTTAATCGCCAGTTTTTTAAATTGAGGATGGATAAGGTCGGTGACATCGATTGATTCGCCGCCGGTAGAAAGATTGGCATTATCTAAAAGAGGAATATTTTTTCCAGATTCAATTATTGAAGTTAATTTTAATTTTTGTAGTTTTAAATTGTTAAGCAGCCGTTTATCCTGTAGCTTTAAGCGGGCTGGGCGTTTGATTTTGATAAAGTAAGAAAGCTTGGCGGCAATTAATTCTTGAATCGTTTTCCGGCCATCGCCGGTCACACTAAATGGGAGCCGCTCATAGGCGGAAATTATCTGGCCGTCTAAAACTACGAGCCGGTAGTCTCGGCCGCTGACAATTTTTTGGACCAGAGCAATATTATCTTGGGTGAAAATTTGCTGTAAAGCCGCCCTTAGTTCTGATAAATTATTTACTTTAATAACATTCATGCCCTGGCTGCCGCTGTTAGGCTTAGTCATTAGCGGGAAGCCTATTTTTTTGGCATATTTTTCGGCCGCTAGGATATTTTTTCGAGAACCAATAACACCGCACCAATAATCAGAAAAAAAAGTTTCTCCAGGAATTGTCGGATAACCCATTTTTTTCATAAAAAAATTAGCGTAATCTTTATCCTTGGCAATTTCCGAAGCGCCGAGAGTGTTTAAGTCCAAACTGGAATAGCGAAAATATCTTTTCTTACCGTTTTTAAAAATTATTTGTCCGGCGACGCCCCATTCCGGCTCAACAATTATTTTAGCGCCTACCTGAGGGGCTAATTTTTTTAAAATCGGAGCGATAATAGAACCCGATTTATGGAATTTCATATAGGCTTAGTTTTTAGAGTTAGTAAACTTCATCATAGCAAATACTGGTTTTTTATTCTAGATTTCATCGCTTTTCTGCGATTTTTCTGCTATAATCAAACACATGAAATACAGACTTTATACAACTTCCAATAAAGCTTGGGACGGGATGTTCAAGGCAATGGCTAAAGCCGAAAAGTTTATCTATTTGGAAATGTATATTTTAGTTGATGACACTAATAAAACGCACAACTTTTTTCAGTTGCTTAAAGATAAGGCCAAAAGCGGAGTGGAGGTAGTAATTATTGCCGATGCTTATGGCAGCTCCTCCTTAAAGGCCACTAATATTAAAGAGTTAAAAGAGGCCGGAGTGGAATTTATTTTTTTCAGCCATTGGCTCAAACGGACCCATCGCAAAATTTTGATTATTGATAATCGAGTGGCTTTTTTGGGCGGCGTTAATATTGAAGAGAAAATTAGAGATTGGCGGGATTTACAAATTAAGATAGAAGGCGCCGCCGTGAAATTTATTTTGAAATCTTTTGCCAATTCTTATCGTAAATCCGGCGGTAAGCGCGAATCAATTTTACGTTTTGGCTTTACGCCTTTAACGCATAAATTAAAATCCTGGATTATGGATAATTGGCAGGGAACCGGTAAAAAATATTATTTAAATAATTATTATCGTGAAAAAATTTCTGAGGCCAAAGAATCGGTAAAAATTGTGACGCCTTATTTATTGCCGCCGCGCTGGTTGATTGCCGCTTTGGACGATGCTTGCCGTCGCGGTGTTCGAGTGGAGATAATAATTCCGGCGCACACCGACATTAAAGCTTTGGATAAGATTAACTTTTTAAATTGTTGCCGCTTGGCTCGTATCGGAGTTTCTTTCTGGCTGACGAAAAGCATGAATCACGCCAAGTTAATGCTGATTGATAATACCGAAGGCTTAGTCGGTTCGCAAAATATAGACATTTTATCTTTCGGCTGGAATTTTGAAGTGGGCATATTTTCCCAGCAAAAAAATTTAGTGGCTGATTTGAAAAATATTATTGAGACCTGGAAATTGGAGGCCAAGCCATTTAGCAATGAATACCGTAAAATTAGCTGGGGGGATAAGTTATTAATCGGCTTCTTGCGTTTTTTCTATCCTATTTTTTAAAATAATGGGGCTAATCTTTAGCCAACCAGAGAAATCTAAGGCCCTGATTGCACAGGCCTTGTTTTTTTGTTAATTTTCATTTATAATATCTGCAATATTAATTTAAATTTATTTGTTATGGCGACTGACTTTATCAAGATTCGCGGCGCTCGGACCAATAACCTTAAGAACATCGATTTAGATATTCCCAGAAACCAATTAGTGGTTATCACCGGCTTATCCGGTTCCGGAAAATCGTCATTAGCTTTTGATACTATTTATGCCGAGGGGCAGAGGCGTTATGTAGAATCCTTATCATCCTATGCGCGGCAATTTGTCGGTTTGATGGACAAGCCGGATGTAGATATGATTGAGGGCTTATCACCGGCCATTTCCATTGATCAGCGCACTGTTGGTTCTAATCCGCGCTCCACAGTCGGCACCATAACCGAAATCTACGATTACCTCCGCTTGCTATATGCTAAATGTGGCCAACCAGCCTGTCCGACTTGCGGTCAGCCTTTAGTAAAACAATCGGCGGAAAAGAAAATTTCTAAAATTATTGCCGGGAAAACCGTTAAGTCTTCTAAAGTAGAAAGATTCTTTTCTTGCAGCGATTGCGGCTATAGTCGCCCTGATTTGGAACCGCGAGATTTTTCTTTTAATTCCGGCCATGGCGCTTGTTCGGCTTGCGGTGGCTTAGGGACTAAAATGGAAATAGACACTAGCTTAGTTTTTAATAATAACCTTAGTATTTTAGAAGGGGCGATTAAACCTCTTTCCCACGCCAATTTAAATGGCAACGGTTTGATGGCGGAGTTAGAGAACTTGGCGAAGCGTTATAATTTTAATTTGCGCAGCTCCGTAAAAGATTTGAGTCCGGAAATTAGGAAAATTTTATTGGCGGGCGATTCGGAATTTGGCGGCATTATAAAATATTTAGATAATAAGTATCAAGAAACAAAATCTAATTTTGTAAAACAAGAAATCGAAAAGATTATGCGAGTTTCTTTGTGCCCAATGTGTCATGGCGCGCGCTTAAAGGCCGAGTCTTTGGCGGTTAAGGTTCAAGGAATGTCTATTTTAGAAATTTCCCAATTAAGCATTGATAAATTAGGCAACTTATTTGCCGATTGGCTGAAAGATTCTAAAAAATTACAAGGCAATACCCAAATAATGCTGCCGATTATTAAAGAGATTTCTAAAAATTTAGGATTTTTGGCAGACGTCGGTTTGGGTTATTTAACTCTTTTGCGTTCAGCCTCAACTTTGTCCGGCGGTGAAGCGCAAAGAATCAGATTAGCATCTCAAGTCGGTTCGGCACTATCCGGAGTTTTATACGTTTTGGATGAGCCGTCAATCGGGTTGCATCAGAAAGATAATGATAAATTAATCCATACTTTGAAAAATTTACGCGATAACGGCAACACCGTAATTGTAGTGGAACATGACGCTGCCACGATGATGGCGGCCGATTATTTGGTTGACGTCGGTCCTGGAGCTGGTGATAACGGCGGCCAAATTTTATTTGTAGGGAAGCCGGAAGATATAAAAAATTGTTCACAATCACTAACTGGCGCCTATTTATCCGGCAAAAAACAAATTAAAATTCCTAAAAACTTCCGCAAAGGAACAGGAAAGACCTTGGAGATTGTCGGTGCGCGCGAACATAATTTGAAAAATATTGATGTAAAGTTCCCGTTAGGAAAATTGATTGCCATTACTGGTGTTTCCGGTTCTGGCAAATCAACGTTAATGAATGATATTTTGGCCGCCGCTTTGACTAAGAAATTTTATCGCGCTAAAACTGAGCCGGGAGCCCATGATGAAATTAAAGGTTTAGAATTTATCGATAAAATTATTGATATTGATCAATCGCCGATTGGCCGCACTCCACGTTCTAATCCGGCTACGTATACCGGGCTCTTTACTAATATCCGCGACTTATTTGCCGAACTCCCCGAGGCGCGCGTTAAAGGTCTGGGCGCCGGTCATTTTTCTTTTAATGTTCCTGGCGGCCGTTGCGAGAATTGCGCCGGTGATGGTGTTATTAAAGTGGAGATGCAATTTTTGGCAGACGTTTATCTGACTTGTGATGTTTGCGGCGGCCAAAAATTCAAACCCAAAGTCTTGGAGGTCACTTATCAGGGTAAAAATATTTATGAAGTTTTAGAAATGACGGTTCATGAAGCGTTGGATTTTTTTAAGGGAGTTCCGGCGATTACGCAAAAATTGAATACGCTTAATGAGGTCGGTTTGGGTTATATTAAATTAGGCCAGAGCGCGACTACCTTTTCTGGTGGTGAAGCTCAGCGTATTAAATTAGCAACCGAACTTTCGCGGCGCTCTACCGGCAAGACTCTTTATATTTTAGATGAACCGACAACTGGCTTGCATTTTGATGATATCGACCGTTTGCTAAAAGTATTAAATATGTTGGTTGATCAAGGAAATACGGTTTTGGTTATTGAACATAATTTGGATGTTATTAAATCCGTTGATTGGGTAATAGACCTTGGTCCAAGCGGTGGTGAAAAAGGTGGATACTTAGTGGCTGCCGGTACGCCCCCGGAAGTAGCAAAAATTAAAGACAGCTTTACTGGCCAGTATTTGAAAGATTTGCTTTAAATAACAGGATGCTATAATTATCAGTTTGTTCAATAAAAAAATCCCCGTATTTTACGGGGATTTTTTATGAAAAATTATTTCAAAGATGTGCCAATATTTTTAAATCAAGTTTTTTATTGTCCGTATCCAGAATAGCAAAGGTGGCTTGGAAAAAGGTGCCGGAAACATTACCGGGGTTAGCGATAAAAGTTTGTTCTCGCTTTTCCAACCAAGGTTTATGACTGTGGCCGATAAAAATAAAATCTAAAGTTTGCGAGCTGAGTTCAGCCACTTTGCTGATGTCTTTATTTTGATGGCAAAAACCTAAATTCAGTCCGCCTATTTTTTCGACTCCGGCCAAGCCGTAATATTTAATATTTTTTAAGGTTTCCAAATCTGATTCAACAAAGGTCTCGCCGTTTCCCTCGACTAAAGAAATTTTTCCCTTGAAATTTTTTGCCAAAAATTTTAAAGTATCGGCGTCACAGACATCGCCGCAACATATCATTCTTCCTATTTTATGATCCTTGCACCAGTCCAGACATTTGGCCAAATTCAAAAGGTTATCATGGATATCGGAAATAATCGCCACTAGCATATTTTTATTTGCCGATTCGCATTTTAATTTCGTAGGCCATTTGTTCCAATTTTCTCAAATGTCCGCGCGCCTGATCATATTTAGTTCTCAAATATCCGGTCATATCAAAATCAATCAACTGCGCCATAATATCTTCGGCGGCTTTTTTTATTTTCGCAACCTCGGCAAACTTGCCTTTGGCGGCTTGGTTGGTGGCATAGCGCACCAGTTCGCCGATTAAATCGCAAATACCGCCTAAATATGATTCATAATCAAGACTTAGACCAGCACTGGGGTTAATCTCTTTCTTTTTGATTATTAAATAAAAAGTTTTGCCTTCTAAATATTCTTCGGCTGCCGCTTTATAGGCACCTTCCTTTTTTAATCTGTCAGCGCCAAAACGTTTTTCCAGGTTAGCTAGCGCTTTTTCCATTTCAGTTATTTTAGTTTCGGCAGTTTTAAAATCTTGGCGTTGCAAAGAAAAAATAGTTTTTTTAGCTTCAAAAAGAATACCGTTCGAAGCGCTGATAATTTGTCGGCGTTCGCTTTCGTTAGCTTGATAGTCTTTTTTTAAAGCGTCTAAGAATTTTTTGTTTATCATATAGTTAGATTACTCGGAATACTTCTTCTAAAGTTGTTTCCCCATTTAATACTTTTAGAACTCCGTCTTGGAGCATAGTTACCATGCCGTTTTTAATAGCCTCTTGTTCAATTTCAAAGTCAGTGACTCTTTCATTTTGAATTATGGTTTGGATTCCCGGAGTCATGGTTATCGCTTCATAAAGGCCGATTCTTCCTTTATAGCCGATTTGACCGCACTTTTCACAACCGGCGCCTTTATAAAAAGTTAACTTTTCGGGAATTGTAATTGCCGGGTTATTAATACTGCTTAAAATATTTTTTACTTTTTCTAAATCTTCGGGACTGACTGAAGTTTCCTGTTTGCAATAAGGACAAATTCGGCGGGCTAGACGCTGGCCGATAGTATATTCTATGGAATTAGCTAGCGCTTGGCGTTCAACACCGAGTCCGACAAAGCGGGAGATGGCTCCGGCGGCGCTGTTGGCGTGGATGGTTGATAAAACTAGATGGCCTGTCATGGCTGCTTCAATAGAAATCTTGGCGGTTTCTGCGTCTCTAATTTCACCAATCATCATGATATTAGGATTTTGGCGCAGCAAAGATTTCATCGCCGAGACAAAGGTGTAGCCGCTCGCTTCGTCAATTTGAGTCTGCATCACGCCAGGTAACTGATATTCAATTGGGTCTTCGACCGTAATGATTTTAACATCCGGCTTGTTAAGTTGGTTCAGGGCGCTGTATAGGGTTGTCGTTTTACCGCTGCCAGTCGGTCCGGTAGTAATAATGATACCTTTGTTCTTTTTCATCGCCGCCTCTAAGGAGCTTAAAGTTGTGCCGGTAATTCCCAGTTTTACCATATCCAGGTTAGCAGCTTCAGTTGTTAGCAAGCGAACAACAATAGTTTCACCGTAACCGCCGGAAATAATTGATAAACGGCAATCAATTTTATGATCGGGTAAATAAACGCTGAAACGACCGTCAAAGGTGGCGCGCTTAATGTTAGTTGGAGTGCCGGCGAGGATCTTTACTTCTGATAGTAATGGTAGATAACTGGTTTTTGGTAAGGAAAAAATATCATGCAAAATGCCGTCAATGCGGAAACGAATTTTAACTTCATCGGCGGTGGGCTCGATATGGACATCGCCGGCTTCCCGCAAGACAGCGAGAGTCATTGTCAGTCTAATCAAATCAGATGTCGGCACCTCTTTAGCTTTTTCACTGATTTCTAAAATATTTTTACTTAACTCTTTGGCATCCTCTACTTGTTGCGCGCTTATTTTAACGCCGCGGCCGATGGTCTGCGAAATTACAATATCGTAAAGTTCGTTAACATAATCAAAATTACCGATTACTCGATAGACTTCCTCAAGGCTAGTTTCGCCGTTTAAAGCTTTTAAGACACCGTCTTGAAGCATGGTAATCATGCCATTTTCAATCGCCTGTTGAAGAATTTTAAAAGAAGGCGCTTGTTCTACTGTTAATTGGCGAATTTTGTCGTCTAGGGTAAAAATTTCAAAAATACCCGAGCGTCCTTTATAGCCGGTAAAGTTGCATTGTTCGCAACCGGAGCCCGCTTGGAAAACATTAGGGAGTTTGGAGGGAATATTAATGCCCGTTTTAGGGGAGATAACCGCTAGTATTTTGTGGACTAATTCTTCTTCATCGGCGCTTAGAGTTTTTTCTTGGCGACAATGAACACATAGCCGTCTGACTAAACGTTGACCGATAACAGCGTTAATTGAAGGCGCCAGAAAATATGGCTTTACGCCAATATCTATTAAGCGGGGGATTACGCCGGCGGCATCATTAGTATGTAGAGTTGATAATACAATATGGCCGGTAAGAGAGGCTTGGACGGCAATTTCTGCCGTTTCCAAATCTCTGATTTCGCCAACCATTACTACGTTAGGGTCTTGGCGCAAGATTGATCTTAAGCCTTCAGAAAAACTGAAGCCATGCTTGCTGTCTACTTGGCTTTGGTTAATGCCTGATAATTGATATTCGATTGGATCTTCTAAAGTAATTATCTTAGTGCCTGATTGGTTAAGTTTGTTTATAACGGCGTATAAAGTTGTCGTTTTACCGCTACCGGTCGGCCCGGTGGTTAAAATTAAACCGTTCGGCTTGGCGATTTCTCTTCTTAAAATTGGTAAAACTTCTGGTCTGACGCCTAAATTTTCAATATCCAAAGACGTCATGGCGGAGTCTAGAAGACGCATAACCACGCTCTCTCCATAAGCTGTCGGCAAAAATGAGCAACGGACATCAACGCGGCGGTTTTCTAAATAAATTGTGTAACGGCCGTCTTGCGGTTTATTTTCAATATTAATTTTAACGCGCGCCAATATTTTTAAACGGGAAATAATTTTATGCCATTTTTCGCGGCTGATAACAGCCGCCTCTTGCAAGACGCCGTCCAATCTTACGCGAATAACAACGCCATTATCCTCAGCCTCAATATGGACATCGCTGGCGCCAACCTTAATAGCGGTTGCTAAAATTAAAGTAATGACGTCAGTAATATTTACGTCGTTTATTTTATCATTTAGATTTTTATAGCTGGAAATGTCGTTCTTAAATTTTTCTAGTTGTTCGGGGCTGATTTCCACGCCGCTTTCATATTTCTTGACCTTTGGCAACGAGCGATAGGCTTCTAAAGCCGCCTTTAAACTATTGGAGGAAATAAGATATAGTTTGGCGTCAGCAAAATATTGTTCGCTTAATCGCTTCATTTCTTCCAGAACTTCGGCGCTGGGATTTAAGCAGCCGACTCTAATATTTTTGCCATCATAAAAAAAACAAATTGCCTTTAGCTCTTGAGCGCGTTCTTCTTGAATTAAAACCAGAGCCTCGGGACTGATCGGGAAGCCATAAAGATTAACATAATCCAAGCCAAGCTCTTCGGCATCTCTTTGCGTTTTATGCTCTAATTCTTTGAGTTTTATTTCTTCTTGCTTCCTTGCAAAAAGACCGGCGACGCTTTCTTCGTCGCCTGTCGGATTTAATAAATTTTCGATTGAGTCCACCTTTCCCATAGTTTAAGCTTTTTTCTTGAACATTCTTTCCAGCTTTGCTTCGCCGCGGCCTTCTTCCAGTTCTAAAAATAAATCAGTCCAAGCGGATACTTGAAAAGTTGTTAGAATCGCTCCGGTAAATAGAATCAGAGCGAGCACAATAAACATCAAGAAAACCAGCAGCCAAGCCAAGCCGTAATTGGCGGCAAAGACGAGGTATGGGAAAATAAAAATTGAAATAATAACCAGCAATAGAAAGCCGGCTAAGAAACTGATAATAAAGAGAATAATTCCCATTTCAACGCTCATCAGCCAATTGTTGCCAAATAGTTTAATTGATTTTTTTAAAGATGAGCAGAATGATTCCTCATTTAAAACGTTGTAAGCGATTGCGTATTTAATGATTAAGGATAGAGAAACTGCAATCGGGGTAAAAATTATAAAAGATAAAACATAAACCCCGGCTAGATAGGCGGAACCGTTAACGGCTAAAAATAATAAAGGAACAGACATTATAAAGAGAGCTAAGCCGACTAAAACCTTGATTAAGATGTTTAGTCCGAGTACTGGCCAAAAATGAAGATGTCCTTTCGCTAGGTTTTCTCTAATATTTAGAATTGGTGTTTTTTTCTTGGCAACTATTAATTTTTTAGCACTGACCACGAGTGCGGCCTGTGAGGAAATAGATAGCCAGACAAAAGTTACAATTAAAGTCAGGGTAATAATTAAAACGGTCAAAGTGTTAATGATGGTAAAAATATCGTAGGAAAATAAGTTCCAAAAACCGGCGCAGAAAGAGCCAAAAGCGCTCAGGACGACTACCAGGCCGTTAATATGGGAATAAGAATTTTCTAAAGCGCTTGATTGCAGGCCATTGGCTAAGACTTGATATTCAAAAGAACCGCTGGCGGCCGCAATGGAGGCAAAAAGTCCAAATAGCCAGAGATATTTGTTCTTCCAGGCGATGTTCCAAGATTGTTTTAAGATTGAGCGATAAGAAAACATAAAATTAAAAGCTAGCTTTGTAGTCCAAACCAGGCGGTAAGCGCCGGATTGAAAAACTTAATAAAGTCTGATAGTATTATAACATAATTCTAAGATTATTACCAAGTATTTATGGCCTTAAAAAAGGCTAAATAAAATTATGACTTTTCTGGAAAGTCTAAAAAATAAAATAACTTCTCAACTTGGCGCTTCCGCGCTTGTTTTTTCTTATCCGCCTAGTTCGGATTTGGGAGAACTGAGCCTGGCCTGCTTTGAGCCGGCAAAAAAAGAAAATATTAGTCCGGTAGAACTGGCCAAGAAATGGGCGGAAACAATTAAGCAAAATCAGGAATTGGCTGCTTATTTTTCAGAAGTTAGGCCGGTCGGCCCTTATCTTAATTTTTTTATCCTTCCTAAATTATTAGCGACTGAAGTGATTGCTCAAATTAAAAAAGAAAAGGATAATTACGGCCGCAATAATAATGGTCGGCAGCAACAAATTATGATTGAGTATTCTAATGGCAATACTCATAAAGAATATCATGTTGGACATTTGCGCAATATTGCTTACGGCGACGCCATTAATCGCCTCCTAAGCGCTAACGGGTTTAAATCAATACCCGTCTCTTATATTAATGATTTTGGTATTCATGTCGCTAAAACTATCTGGAACTTAAAAAAGAATCCGGAATACACCAATCAAAATGAAGCCAAGGGTTGGTTATTGGGGAAATGTTATGCTGAAGCTAGCCAAAAGTTAACTGATAGGCCGGAATACAAATTGGAAGTGGCTAAAATAATGCAGGAAATTGAAAGCCGGAGCGGAGACAATTACGCCCTCTGGAAAGAAACAAGAAATTGGAGCATTGATTACTTTGCTTCTATATATAAAGAACTGGATGTTAAATTTGAAAAAACTTTTTATGAAAGCGAGGTGATTGCCGAAGGTCTGGAGATGGTTAATACCATGTTGGCTAAAAATATTTTAGTTAAAAGCGAGGGGGCCATTATCGCCAACCTAGAAAAGTATGATTTAGGAGTATTGCCAATTATTAGATCTGACGGCACGGCTCTTTATCCGGTGGCCGATTTAGCGCTCGCGGTCAATAAATTCAGTTTATATAATTTAGTGGAGTCTATTTATGTAGTTGATGTCCGCCAGAGTCTTCATTTTAAGCAATTATTTAAAGTATTGGAGCTTTTAGGTTATCAGCAACGCTTAACCCATTTGCCTTATGACTTTGTGACCTTGCCCGGGGGGATGATGTCTTCACGTACCGGTAATGTGATTACTTATGAAGAATTAAAAACTAAAATTCGAACCCGCTTATTAGCGGAAACTCGCAGCAAGCACGAAGATTGGAGCGACGAGCAAGTGGCTAAAGTCGCCGATGTTTTAACAATCGGCATTATTAAATTCGAAATGCTTAAAGTCAGCGCTGATAAAATCATCACCTTTAATATTGAAGAATCCTTAAAGTTCGACGGTTATACTGCTTGTTATTTAGAATATAGTTATGCGCGCCTACAGAGTATCCTGCGTAAAGAATCCGGCGTTTCTTTGCTTGGTAAAATCGACTTTTCTTTGTTAACGGAGAAAAAAGAAGTGGAGTTATTGATAAAAATCGCTAAATATCCAGAGCTAATAATTTTAGCCAGCGCTAAGCGCAATCCGAGCGAATTAACCAAATATCTTTTTGAGCTTGCCCAACTATCCAATGATTATTATCACGCCGTCAATATTTTGAAAGCTGATAAAAAAATTAAAAAAGTACGCTTAGCCTTGATTAAAGCCGTATCACAGGTTTTAAAAAATGGCCTGGACGTTATTGGTTTGGACACCTTAGATGAAATGTAAAAATAAATATATGAAGAAAAGTGAAGCCCAGAATAATTTAGAAAAAATCGTGTCTTTGGCTAAACGCCGCGGATTTGTTTTTCCGTCTTCGGAAATTTACGGCGGTTTTCCGGCAGTTTATGATTTTGGCCCTTATGGTGTGGAACTAGCCAACAATATTAAGAAGGAATGGTGGCGAGCAATGACTCAATTGCGCGATGATGTTGTCGGTTTGGATTCAGCTATTTTTATGAATCCGAAAATTTGGGAAGCCTCCGGCCATGTTAAGGGATTTTCCGACCCGCTTACCGAATGTCGGAAATGTCATAGCCGTTTGCGCTTGGACGCTTTATTAGAGGAGGCGGGAATTTTTGCAGATGAGAAAATGACCGAAGACGAAATTAACCAAATTTTTGAAGACAATAAGCAAAAAATAAAATGTCCGAGTTGCGGCGCGCAAGATTTTACTCCCGGGAAGAAATTTAATTTGCTGGTGCAATCAAATTTAGGGAACTTTACCGGTGATTGGTCCAAAGAGCCGACTTATTTGCGCGGCGAGACCTGCCAGGGCATATATGTTAATTTTAAAAATGTAGTCGATACCGCTAGAGTTAAAATTCCTTTCGGAATTGCGCAAATCGGCAAAGCTTTTCGCAATGAAATTACTGCTCGTCAATTTGTTTTTAGAACACGGGAGTTTGAGCAGATGGAAATGCAATATTTCGTAAAGCCGGGCGATGATATGGCCTATTTTGAAAAATGGCGCGAGACCCGTTTTAATTTTTATCTTGATTTAGGAATCGCTCCTGAGAATTTAAAGTGGCATAAGCATGAAAATTTGGTTTTTTATGCACAAGAAGCTTACGATATTGAATACAATTTTCCTTTTGGTTTTAAGGAATTAGAAGGAGTCCATGCTCGCGGTAATTATGACTTAACCCAACATAGTAAATTTTCCGGACAAGATTTGAATTATTTGGATCCAAATACTAATGAAAAATTTATTCCGCACGTAGTCGAAACTTCGGCCGGTGTCGGCAGAACTTTTCTGGCGGTATTTTGCGAAGCTTATCAAGAAGAAGCGGTGGGAGAAGAAATGAGAACCGTTTTGCGTTTAGCGCCGAAATTAGCCCCAGTTAAAATTGCTGTTTTCCCGTTATTAAAAAATAAACCGGAATTAGTGGCTAAAGCCAGAGAAATTTTTGATGATTTGAAAAAAGATTGGCGCTCGGAGTTTGATGATAACGGCAACATTGGCAAAAGATATCGTCGCCAGGATGAAATCGGCACCCCGTATTGTTTAACGGTAGATTTTGACACTTTAGAAAATGGAGAAGTGACGGTGCGCGATCGCGATACCATGAAACAAGAAAGAATAAAAATAAATGATTTAAGAAAATTTTTTCAAGAAAAAATTTAAACATTTAAATCCCAGAAAAATATTTTAAAAAATAATTTGGCAGATAAAAATTTCTCCGGCCCTATCGGCGCCGGAGATTTTTTTACAAAAAAAGCAAAAAACTATTGCTAGTTATTTTTATTAGTTGTATAATTTAAATATATTATAAAAAATAAAAAATTTTTTTTGATCAAAAGAAAAAAAACAAAAAATTTTTTTAAGAAAGGGGGTGAGAATTATGAAAAAGAAAGCAAAAAAGGTTGTGAAGAAGGTTGCTGCTAAGAAGCCAGCCAAGAAAGCCGTTAAGAAGGTTGCTAAGAAACCGGCTAAGAAGGTTGTAAAAAAAGCTGTTAAAAAGGCTGCTCCTAAGAAGAAAACCGCCAAAAAGAAATAATTTTTAAAATTTATTATTTTTTAATAGATTTTATCAATTTAAAAATTATACAAAGGCCGTCCTGCGGAATCAGGATGGTTTTTGTTTTTAGGGCGCATTTAGGCGTTGTTGTTTATAATGGAATATATGTTTAAAAAAGATAAAACAATAGCGCGCCGCCGAAAAAATAAATATTTTTTAATTATTGTTGTATTTATTTTATTGTTCGGCATTTTTTTATTTATCTTTTCAGTAAGGGGAAATTTTTTGCGCGTTTATTTTTTTAATGTCGGTCAGGGAGATGCCTCTCTTGTTAGAACACCAAGCAATAAAAATATTTTAATTGATGGCGGGCCGGATAATTTGATTCTGTATCGCTTGGGAGAAGTGTTGCCTTTTTATATCCGCCGGCTAGATTATATTATCATTAGTCATTTTCACGATGACCACATAATAGGATTAGTTGAAGTTTTAAAACGTTATCGGGTCGGTAAAATTATTTTTGTATCTTCAGCTATTTCTTCATCGGCAGTTGCCATATTCCAAGAAGAAATTAAAAAATTAAATTTGCCGCTTATAAATATAAAAACTATCGGAACTTTGCGTTTGGATAATTATTGCGATTTGTTTTTTATAAATCCGGCTAGTTTAAATATTGGGGATAACGGAAATAATTCCTTGACGACCAAATTAGATTGCGCTGATTATGAATTTTTATTTGCCGGTGATAATGAAGCGGAGGCAGAAAGCGCGTTAATAAAAAGTAGTTTTGATTTACATGCGGATATTTTTAAAGCTTCACATCATGGCTCCAAGACTTCTAATACGGAAGCTTTTTTGGAGACGGTTAGACCGCAAAAAATGATAATTTCGGCGGGAAAAGATAATCGTTTTGGGCACCCTAATCAAGAGGTTTTAGATAGAGCGGAAATTATGGGGATTGAGGTTCAGCGCACCGATATAGATGATACGATAGATATTTTGGCTGAAATTAGGTAGTATTTATAAAATATTGACAAAATTAGATAAGAATGATATAGTTAGGGGTCAAAATGTTTTTATTTTGGCTCAAACTTTATAGTTCATTAAAAATTTTTAAACCTTAAAATAGTAGAAATCATGAAAAAAAGTATCTTGTTTTTCTTGTTGTTAGGAATTTTATTTCCGATGAGCTCGTGGGCTCAAAAACAAAATGTTTTGGTGGCTAATGCAACCGCCAAAAAGATCCTGATTGATGAACAAATTATCAACCCCCGCGCTTCTAAAGAGCTCTCTATTGTCGTCAAAGGCGGCGTTGGTCAATTCTCATTGGCTTATTACGATGGATTGGTTCTTAAAGAATCAGTTAATCTTGCACGCCGGGTGACTAAAGGCAGAATCGTTTTGAAGGATTTTGATCCAGCTAACAACGACCAGCCAGACGCTTCTTCTGCGGATGAGGAAACAACCCAATCAAAAGGAGCTACTGCTGATTTTGGCGGCACCGCTATTTCCGGTAACCAGGCTCAGAGTCCTGATGACTGGTGGAGTTATGCGACTGTTAAGCCAAAAAATGGATTAAAAGGACAAAGCCTTTTTGTTCCCTCGGAACCTTTCCGTGGTTTAGCTCTGGCCTCCGGACAACAGTCTGGCCGCAGCGCGACCCTTAAAACTGGGGAAATAATGTTTCCCGCCCTGTTAATGGAAGAAAAGGAAGATGCTTCCACTAAAAATGGTATAAATTATACCTGGGCCATCGTTGATAAGATTATTGTCGAAGGACAAGACGTTCTGGAAATAAAACCAGAAAACATTATGAAAGCCAATGACGGCAAACTGACCAAAAAGGTCATCGTTTCCAAATTAGGATTTCCGTTTATTATCGCTGAAGGCGCTTCTTCCGGCAAAGTTGTTTCGGATAATGTTCCGACTCGTTTGGATTTATATATTGGTTGGAATATTCTTCCAATCCAATACAAAGGTCCGGATGGTTTGCCGGTTCAAGCTATTTTAATCCTGTTAGTTGATGATTCTAACAAGCCGCTGATGACCAGTAGTAAATCCAAGGAGCAAAATATCTCCATTAGCCGTAACGACATCACAATCATGGATTTTAAGCGTCCAACCTCCAGGTAAGTCTACTCCTAAGTAGGCAATGTATTTCGAAGCCCCTCTTGCAAAAGTTGGGGCTTCTTTTTATTGCCAAATTAGTCAATAATTAGCCCATATTTATTGCTTGATGACTGTTATCTGCGGTTGACCGCGGACATTCCGTTTGCTATAATAATTTTAGGGTTATACAGCCCGTTTTTATTGTAATACCTATATGATTATCACTTGGCAAGGACATTCCTGCTTTAAAATTCAAGACAAAATTGGCCCCGAAGGCGTAACGGTCGTGACGGATCCTTATGGCAAAAATACCGGTTTAAAAGTTCCTAATTTTGAAGCCGATATTGTAACTATTTCTCATGATCACGATGACCATAATAATGCCGGGGCTTTACGCGGTAATCCATTTGTAATAGATTGTGCTGGCGAATACGATTTTAAAGGTGTTTTAGTAGAAGGAATTGACTCCTTTCATGACGATAAAAAAGGCTCTGAGCGTGGCGGTAACATTATATATAGAATGGAAGTGGATGATGTTTCTATTGCTCATCTGGGAGATTTAGGCGGGCCGTTAGATAGCACTCAGCTCGAAAAGCTGGTAGGTACCGACATTCTATTAATTCCAGTCGGTGGAAAATATACGCTGGACGCCAAAGCGGCGGTTGAAGTGATTTCGCAAATTGAACCGCGAATTGTAATTCCGATGCATTATAAAACCCCGGATTTGAAAATGGATATTGACCCGGTTGATAAATTTATTAAAGAATTAGGTCTCAAACCGACCTATGAAGAAAAATTAAAAATTTCCAAAAAAGATCTTCCCCAAGAAGATATGGAACTAGTAATATTAAGTATTTAATACCAATCCCGAGGATAAAGGGAAACAAAATTTATGATTATCGGCAAAAACTGTTTGGTAATTATTTTTGTCACTGGCCAGTTGTTTGGAGCGCTTAATATAGGGTGGCAAAGGAACTTGTCCAATTTTATTAATTTCCGTAAAAAATTTATTATCACTCAAATTAAATTTAAGCTGCCAAGTACCGTCGTTATTATCCTTTATTATTTCCGCTTTTAAACGCGGTGATAGAATAATAATTAATCCGACTTTAACACGACCGCCGATTAAACATTCCCAGATATCACGCGCCTCTTTCTTATGCAAAAAAACTTCTACTCGTCCCTGAGTAGCTTCTTTCTTACCAATTAATCTTGCCGGAAAAACTTTAGAATTATTAAGCACCAGCAAGTCCCCCGGGTTTAAATGATCGACAATATCATAAAAATGCTGATGGCGAATAAAACCCGTTTTTTTATCCAAGACTAAAAGCCGCGAGTGGTCTCGCGGTCGCAGCGGTTTTTGCGCAATCAATTCCGGCGGCAAATTATAAAAAAAATCTGAGGTTTTCCAATTTTTCATATTTTATCTTTCTATCAGTCTCCTTCTTATTAAAAGCATGGCAATAAAAATACTATTTGAAAAAACAAGAACAGCTGGATAAAGCCAGGTTGTCGGGCTATAGGCTTCAAGAGCAAATAAACTGATGATGATGCCGACAGTAGTAGTTATAAAGGCGGGCAGAGTTTCTTCAAAGGGCTTGCTATAAGCTTTTCTAAAAGTAGGCACATAAGCCAAGGTATCAATGAGACAGGCTAAAATAACGGCCGTCAAAGGATTTTTAGTTAAGGCCCAAAGAATTAAAGCTAAAATTGCTCCACTAAAAGATAGTTTATCGGTCAAAGTAATTTGTTTCTCTCCGCGAGTAATAGACAAGACGGCGATAATTAAACAAATTAAAGCAGTTAGTCCATTTGCCCAAGAGCCAGCTCCAGCTCCTTTTATAATCTGCGCCGCATAAGTAATCCCTCCCAATAAACCCCAAGTAAACCATGAGAAAATATGCGGTTTAGTTTTACCCCTGAAGATATCTTGAAAATATGGTATATAAGCGACGACCGCAATCACTGAGGAAATTATTCCTAAAAATATTTTATGGCTTTCAATAAAATCTAATAAGAACATAATTAAACCAGCTTATCCTGCCCGGCCGGCTTAAGACCTAAATGTTCGTAACCTAGAGCTGTAACAATCCGACCGCGCGGCGAGCGGTCTAAAAATCCGAGCTGCATTAAATAAGGCTCATACATATTTTCAATTGTATCCGCTTCCTCGCCGGTGGCGGCGGCGAGCGTGTTTAAACCGACTGGCCCGCCCTTAAATTTATGAATAATTGTTTCTAAAATGCGGCGGTCAATAAAATCCAAACCCAAACTATCAACTTCCAACATCTTCATCGCCTCTAAACAGTGTTCTAAAGTAATTCGACCATCGCCTTTAACTTCACAGTAATCGCGAACCCGCTTCAATAGGCGATTGGCAATACGCGGCGTTCTTCGGCTTCTGTTAGCAATTTCTTTTTTGGCCTCATCATTAATTTCAATATTTAAAATACGGGCACTGCGGGAAATAATTTGTTCAATATCATCAGGCTCGTAAAAATTTAAATGATGAGTAATCCCGAAACGATCGCGTAGCGGTGCCGATAATAAACTGGCCAGCGTAGTCGCGCCGATAATAGTAAATTTTGGCAAATCTAGTCTTAAAGTCCGCGCGCTCGGGCCCTTACCCATGACGATATCCAAAGCATAATCCTCCATCGCCGGATAAAGAATTTCTTCCACCGTTTTAGACAAGCGATGTATTTCATCAATAAACAAGATATCCCCCTCTTCTAAATTTGTTAAAATAGCCGCTAAATCGCCTGTTTTTTCAATGACCGGCCCCGAGGTAACTCTAATATTCGCCCCCGTTTCATTGGCGATGACATGCGCTAAGGTTGTTTTACCGAGTCCCGGAGCACCATAAAGCAAAATATGTTCAATCGGCTCCGTTCTTTTTTTGGCAGCCGCAATCGTAATCTCTAAATTCTGTTTTACTTTTTCCTGACCGATATATTCCGCCAAAAACTTAGGGCGCAAAGATAAATCTAAGGCGTCTTCCCCCTTTTTCCCAATCGGACTAATTAAGCGTTCTTCTATTGGCATATAATTATAGTCTAACTAAACCTGTCTAAATTCGCAAATCGTCCTAAAATCACAAAATTCACACATCGGCGATGGCGATGGTGTAAAATCACGCCTTTTAATAGCCGCGATTTCCGCCATCACGCCCGTTTTTAATTTTTCAATATCTTTCTCGGTGGCATTAAAAGAAAATTTTTCACCGCTTTCCAAATAATAATAGCTCAGCTGGCTTACTTTTTCACCTAAAAATTCTTCCAAAAATATTTTGTACAGAATAAGCTGGCGTTTATCTTTGAATTCTAATTTAGTTTTGCTTTTACCGGTTTTATAATCAATAATTTCTAAGCTGCCGTCGGCTAAACGATCGACTCTATCCATAGTCCCCTTAATAACATCGTTGCCAATTTTAAAAGAAAACTTTTTTTCTAAAAAGATAATTTCGGCCGGCGGGTTATTTTGATAGTCGGTCAAAAAACGATTTAAAGCTGAGCGCCCTTTTTCTAAATAAGCAGCACGCTCCTCCTTATCCTTATAACCATCTGGTTGCCAAAATTCCTGATAAAGAGCGGTTAATCTTTTAATAGTTATCGGGTCTTCCGTTTTTGGCAATGCCTTTTCATCAGCGAACAGACTGGCCTGAATTTTCTTGGTCTCGCTTAAAATCGGCAATAAAAAATTATATAGGGTATTATGCAGGACCCGTCCGAAAATTAAAGAAGCCTTATCGGAAGCGGCGGGAATCTTCAAAATAAAAGCGAATTTATACTGCAGGGGGCAAGTGGCAAAGGCCGCTAACTGCGAAAAGGAAAATTTTTCCGGCAACGGATAAAGCTCTTCCGGATTTTTAGATTTTAACGGCAATGGATCTTCAACGTTTAATAAGTGGACGTCTTTTAGAAACTCATTGCGGCGGCTTAACTGTATTTGATCCGAAATTTCTGACTCAATTCCCATTTCCAAAATAAACCGAGACGGTTTTTTTTCTCGAAGCAATCCATAATCCTTGGCACTGGTGAGATATAGCTCTTCTTTCGCCCTAGTGGCGGCTACATAAAATAAACGACGCTCTTCTTCTAAATGAGCTTCGGCGCCGGGAACGACTTTTTCTTTGATTAAAGCGTCGGGGATAGAAATTTTTTCACTGCGCGCAATCGTCGGGAATTTTTTATCAACCAAATTAACGATAAAGACATATTTAAATTCCAAACCCTTAGCGCCGTGAACGGTCATAATTTTCACTGTTTCATTATCCGCAAAATCCAGCTTTAAAGAACCAGTCTCTCCCGCTTCCAATTCTAAATTGATGACTTCTAAAAAATCTTTCAATTTTACATCAGCATTACTGTCTTCTACCGCTCTCATTTTTTGATAAAGCTGGTTAAGATAGGAAAATAACTCCAAATCTCGATTTCTATCCATTTTCTCCAACAAGCCGGAATCATAAGCAAAGTGCAAAAATATTTTTGTCGGCTTATTATTAGCGACTAAAGCTGAATGCGCCTCGACTAATTTTAACAATTTTTTAATATTAGAAACGCTCGCCGAACTGATGCCTTGGATTAAATCAATATTTTTTAAAGCTTCATAAAGCGACCAGACTTTGCGGACGGCAATTTTATTAATAGCCACTAAATCAAAATGAGAAACTTTAAAAGCTTCCATATTCAAAACGCGAAACAGCGCCGCCGATTCATGATAATTATCCAATAATCGAAAATAAGCGAGAACGTCCAGCACGAGCGGCTTATAATACAGGCCACGCCAAGACATAAACTGATTAGGGATATCTAAGCGCCCCAGCTCTTTGACATAAGCGTCGGCCGTATCGTTGGCTCTGACCAAAATCGCAAAATCTAACCAGCTGATTTCTTCGCCTTGAGCGATTTTTTCCTCATAAATATTTTTAATACGGCCTCCGACAAAAGAAACTTCCTCGTCCTGAGTGTCAAAGTTAAAAAACTTAACCGCCGGTTCAATTTTTTTATTTTTGTTAACCGCTCCCTTGGCTAAAAGGTGTTTATCTATTTTTAGTTTTACTTCTAAGCGATTGGGATCGTTATGGCTAATAAACTTATGCGCACGGTCCAGAATTTCCTGGCGCGAACGATAGTTTTCAGTTAAGACTATTTCTTGAGCTTGCGGGTAATCTTCTTTAAATTGCATGATATTAGAAATGGAGGCGCCGCGGAATTTATAAATCGCTTGATCATCGTCGCCGACGACCAATAAATTATTATTTGGAGCCGCTAACAAGCGGACTAATTTATACTGCGCCAGATTAGTATCCTGAAATTCATCAACCATGATATATTTAAATTTCTGACGATAATATTTTAATAAGTTGGGGCGTTCAGTAAACAATTTAATGGCATAAAAAATCAAAGCTCCAAAATCAAGATAATTATTTTCTAATAACAATTGATTGTAAATATGATAAGCGTCGGCTAATTCTTTAAGCCTGGTGATTTCTAATTCTTCACCGTCATCATCGTCAGCAGCGCCATCAATTTTAGAAACAACTTTAACCTTTGTTTTCTTGGACAACTTTTTTCCGCTTAAACGCCCATCCTGATCGGATTCCAAATCCTCAACGTATTTTAGATATTCTTCCGGGCTGATATTTTCGTCTTTCAGGCGGGAAAAATGTTTTAAAAGTTCCGAAATAAACTTAGTCGGATTACCGAGCGGACGATAATAATCCAACTGAAATCGGGATAAATTTTTCTTGATTAAAACCCACTGGTCGGTTTCATTTAAAAGCTTAAAGCCGGGATTTAAACCGATTTCTAAAGCATGGTCGCGTAAAATTCGCTCGCAAAAACCATGAAAAGTATTAATCCATAAATCAACATAACCGTAAGGCATGATTTTATCGGCGCGCTCTTCCATTTCGCCGGCCGCTTTTTCGGTAAAAGTTAAAAGCAAAATTTCATCCGTATTAACTTTTTTTTCTAAAATCAAATACGCCAAGCGATTAATCAAAACCGTAGTTTTTCCGGTACCAGCACCGGCCACAATTAAAAGCGGGCCATCTTCATGCAAAACCGCCGCTTGTTGCGCTTGATTCAATTTTTTAAAATCTGCCAACATATATTTATTGATTAGAGTTTCTTGTTAAATCAATCCGACCGGATTTGATTTTCATTTCTAAATCAGAATCGGCTTGCGACCAACTGCTAAATTTTTCCAAAAATTTTGTTTTTTCAACCGCCGTCATCAAACGCGGCGCGGCTTTTTCCGACTTTAGGGGCTGGAAAAAAATAGTAGTAGTCGCCGGACTGATTTCTAAACCAACGCTCAAACCTTCTTGCGTGTCTTCCGAAAAATACTGATCAAAAATAAAATTTCCTAGAGAATAAAAAATGGGTTTTCCTTGATAAATCTCCATTCCCTGAACGACGTGCGGATGATGGCCGATAATCGCATCAGCGCCAGCTTCAATTAAAGACCGCCCGATATTCTGCTGATGCTTACTAAACTGATGCTGGTATTCGGTGCCCCAATGAATGTTAACAATTACTAAATCAGTTTCCAGACTGGCTGTTTCAATTAATTTTTCCGCTGCCTCCAAATCAAAATCATTATAAACCATCGATAAGCCGATCATCGCTATTTTTTGATTCGAAACAATAACGTCTTTTCGAGAATATTCATCGATTTTAGCGTCAGTTGAGCCGCTATAATTAAAACCAAGCTCGCTTAAATTTTTTCTAGTTTCTTCAACCCCTATTTGCCCCTGATCGCTAAAATGATTATTGGCCGAAGTAAAATAATTAAATCCATACGCCTTAAGCTCGGCAATCCTCTCCGGCGGGAAAGCAAAATCATAAGCATTAGCCGGGGCATAATGGGCACCATTATCGGTAACCGCTCCTTCTAAATTAGCACCGACGATATCGGCTTCCGCCCAAAACTTATTCGCGCCGTCAAGATTGGATAACAAATAAGAAAGCGGCTGGCCAGCTAAACGTTCGCCAACATGCCGATCTAACATCAAATCACCAAAAAAATAAAAACGCAAATCATTATCGGCCGGCGCATTTTCCGGCAGCCGCCATTGCGTCTGGGAGCTAAGAATGGCTTGATGATTACTTAAAACTTCTGAACCGTACTGTTGAAAATCATCAGCCAAATATCGGTAGCGGCTGATTATGAAAAAACTGCCCAAAACAATAAAGGCGACAATTAATATTTCCGCTTTTTGGAATTTAATTTTCCACATAAGCGATACACAATAAATTAAAATTTCAAAACCTGATTAAAATCACCATCCTTGATGCGCCCAATAACCGCTAAGTTTAAACCGGAATCAACAAATATTTTTTTAGCGGTTTTTTGCAAGCTAGCCGGAGTAATCGCGGCAATCTTTTTCATAAATTCAGCCGGGGTCATAATTTGTCGGCGCAAAATTGATTGGCGCGCATACCAGTTAGCGACATTATCCGTGGCTTCCATTTGCAAAAGCAGGCGGCCGCGCAGTAAATCTTTAGCGCGATTTAATTCGGCAAGCGGTACCGGCTCGACCGTCAAGCGGCGATATTCATTAATGATAATTTCTACGGCTTGCTGTGTTTTCTCGGTTGGCACGCCGGCTTGAGTGGTCAGATATCCAGAATCAGAATAAAATTCCGTATCGGTTTTAACATAATAAGCCAAGCCGTTGCGTTCACGAAGATTAATAAATAAACGTGAACTCATGGCTCCGCCTAAAATTATAGACAAAAGCTTAACATTAAATTCCTCGGCATGGTCCAGCGCAAAAGTTCTAACCGCCAATGAAAGATTGGCCTGATCAATATCCTTAAAAGAGGTTTTAACTCGCGGTTTTATCTGCTGAACTTTAGTCTTGGGTTGTGCTTGCCATTTATTAGGCTTGAGGGCGCTGAAAATTGCTTTAGCTTTATTAATGTCTTTATCTTTAACGCCGCCGGCTAAAATCAGGCAGGCACTACGCGCGCCATACTGAGCCTCAAGGTAGCTTATAAAATCTTGGCGCGTAAAACGTTTAATATTTTCTTTAGTGCCAACGGTTTCCCAGCCGGCCGGAGTATCGCCGTAAATACAGGCTTCAAGCACATCCTCAATATGCATCATCGGGTTCTCCTCATACATATTAAGCTCTTCAATGATAACCCCTTTTTCACGCTGAATTTCCGCCTCTTCCATTTTAGAATGCAAAATCATTTCTCCCAAGATTTCTAAAGCTTGTCCCAGCTTGTTTTCTGCGGCTTTAATCCAATAACCGGTATATTCCTTGGAAGTAAAGGCATTAAATTCGCAACCTAAAGAATCCAACTCGCTCGCCAAAGCTAATGTATTAGGGTATTTAGTCGTCCCTTTAAAAAATAAATGCTCTAAAAAATGAGAAATGCCATTATTGTTCTTACTCTCATAACGCGAACCGGTCTTAAAAATAAGGAGCGCGGTCGCAGTTTTTGCACCCGGCAAGGCAATTTTGATAATAGGTGCCTTATTTGACAATATTATCTTTTTATATTTATCCATACTATTTAAAGTTATTTTATTAAATCTTATTTTAAATTTAGCACATATTTGCTATAATTTAAAGCAAAGAATAAATTTAATTTGAATTAAAATCCTCCTTTTATGAGCTACAAAATCAATGACCGCAACACTATTTTAAACAGCGGCCGCCAATATAAGATAACCCGGGTCAAAGATATGCCGGATGAAGAAAGGCCGCGCGAGAAAATGTTAGAAAGCGGACCCGGCGCCTTAAGCGCCGCTGAATTATTAGCGGTTGTGCTTGGAACCGGCACCAAAAAAGAAGAGGTTTTCTCCATGTCTTCGCGCCTATTGCGTGAATATGGCGAAAAAGGAATTGCTTATCAAAAAAATCCGGCCGTCATTGAAAAAGATTTGGGCATTCCACAAGTAAAGGCCTGCCAAATAGTTGCCTGTTTTGAACTTGGCCGCCGTTTTTACCAAAAAAAACCTGGTGGCTCAATTACTATCAGAACCGCCAAACAAGCTTATGAATATCTAAAAGATATGGGCAATCTAAACAAAGAACAATTTAGAGGTCTATATTTAAATACTCATTACCAGCTTATACATGATGAAGTAATTTCTATCGGCACGCTTGATGCCGCTATTGTCCAGCCGCGCGAAGTCTTCCGACCGGCCTTGGAATATTCGGCTGCCGCAATGATTATCGCCCACAACCACCCCTCCGGTGTTTTAAAGGCTACTAAAGCGGATGTCGAAATTACCGATAAACTAATCGCAGCCGGAAAAATTTTAGATATTGAAATTCTGGATCATCTGATAATCGGCAAAAATAAATTTAATAGTATTATTTAGCATGTCCTCTAAATATCTAATAAAACCTGGGGTTTGGCTACTAAAAGATGAAGCCAGTACCAAGTTTCATCTTTCTCAAGACGATTATTTTGGCACCATCGCCACGATTTTGAGTCTTTGGCGCCAAAATATTGAAAAAAATCCGGACATTATTAATTCGGATTTTTATCAGACGCTAAATGAAGTGGAAAAAGATTTAATTTGGCTGCAAAAAAACTATCAAATCAAGCCGAGAATCAAAAAGAAAAATAAAATTCCAAAAGGCAAGGAAATAAGCCAATGATCAAGCATCATCATAATCACTAGTGCTGCAATAATCGAGAAAGCAAAATTTTGCCGGCGGGGACTGAGAGCCAAAAAAATTAAAAATAAAGCTACTGCCAAAAAAGCGAAGATGCCATTTTCCGCAAAAACCAAAAGAAAGGCATTATGAACGGGCTGATAATAATTAAAATTACTGACTGACGAATTTTTTTCTAAATATTTTACATAGTTAGCGTTGCCCACTCCAAACCAGGGGTGGTTTTTTATTATTTTTCCAGATTGAGCGGTATAATCTTGACGCTCTGAAATAGATATCTGTTCTAAGCGCGAAGTGGCCGCAAAACGGGTTAAAGCTAACTCCCGATAAGGCAAGGCGGCAATCACTAGCAGTGCTCCGGAAAAGAAAATTAACGCTAAAAATCGTTTTGCCACCCAGCGGTCTTCCCGCTTATAAATAACAAATGCCAAAATCAACATGCCAATCGCATAGGCTAACCAAGCAGCGCGCGAGAAAGAAAAGAACATGGCAATCAGCGCAAAAAAATAACTAAAAAACAACATAATCAGACCCCAAATTTGAATATTGGAATTGATTATTTTTTTTCGAGCTAATAAATAGGCTGATAAAATCAAAGAGATAGCCAGCATTCCACCCAAAACATTTGGATGATCAAGGCCGCCATAAGCCCGCAGCCAGCGCCCGGAAGCCGTTTCAATAACCGCTGTTCCGACCACTTCCGGATCATGAGCCGCTAAACCTAAATATTTAAAAGCAAAAGATTTTTGACTGAGAAATTGATAAATCCCTAAAGAAGCTTGTAGGAAAGCACTGGCCAGAAAAACATAAATAATTCTCGTTCTATTCAAACAGCTGTCTTCATAAGCGGCGCGATTAATTCCTTCTCTAACGAGATAAAACAAGCCTAGGCCTCCCAAAAATAACAAGTAATGAAATGTGGCCAAGAGCCTATCGGGCGCATAGAAAAAAGAAACCACCATTACAATTTCTAATACCCCCAAAAAATACCAAAGCAAAGGCGTTTTACGACCTGAGTCTTTAGTCCAAATTTTATATATAAAAAAACAAATCAAAGCCAGCAGTAAAACCAAATGGCTGGCATATAAACTGATATCATTAAAATTATTAAGCGCTGGCCGCAGAATTAACTTGGTCTGCCAAGGCAAAATAAAAACAAAAACTAATAAAAAGAATTCAGTTAATCTTTTGAAGAAATTCATCATACTTAGACTTAAATTTTTCGGCAAATAGACGGCGTCTATCACCTAAATATAATTTTAAAACGCTATCGGAAATAACAACGCCATCCGAATTATTCATGGCCATTTTCAAATTCGGAGACATAATTTTCAATTGCCAATTTTTAGCAATTTTTTCCAAAACATCCAACCAAGAAGGCCTAGTGGCGACAGAATCGATAATATTTTCAGTGCTTAAACGGTTAGCCGCTAAAAATCGCTGATAAAAATTATGGGAATTATAAATTGGTAACAAGCCGCGCAACCAATAGTGAAAATAGGGGTCATCGTGGCCTAAAGCTAAATCGCGAATATCTAAATGTTCCTCGGAAATATAAAAACTTAAACAAATTTTATCACGTTTATTGGCGGCGGTCGGGCGACTATTTAGTAGCTTGGCCAGCCCGGCGCAGAACAGGCGACTTAACCAAATCCGCCTGGCGCTCGTGATAATAAAAAAATCAATATCGCCTTCCTGGCGCAAATTATGGTCGCCGATGAAGTTGGCGACCGCAATAGTTTTGACAAATGGCAGACAAGCAAAAGCGCGCGCAAATCTTCGGGCGATTTTTATTTTATGACAAGAATAATTATATCGTATTTTTCTGATTTCGACGATATTTTCTCGACCGCTTAAAAAATAAAAGCCGTTTTTTTGGCCGATAATTTCCGGAGCCGCATTTTCTAAAGTTAATTTAAGAGCCGCTAGCGAACCGCGGCGCCCTAAATAATGCCAAATTTCGTAAGCCGTCAACGGAAAATCAAACAAATCCAAAAAAACTAGGGGCTTTAAAATATCCCGTACTAATACTTCTTGATTGTCAGGGGCGCTAAACATTTTTTGGTCTTTCTATTTTCAAGGGTTCAATGGCACTTTGCTCACCCGTAATTTTTAAAACATCCTTATCCATTTTTTTAAATTCCAGAGAAGCATTGTTATAATGATTAACGGTGGTCGATAAACTTAATCCTAACTTTTTTAAAAAGTCGTCATAAGCCAGCATATGCTTGCCCAATTTTTCAATATTAATTTTTATTTCTTTAGCTTTTTCTTCAATCTGCATAGCCTTTAAGCCTTGAAGCACCGTTTGTAAATAAGCTAAAAATGAGGTTGGGGACACAATAATCACTTTCTTGTCACGGAAAGCATACTCTATTAAATCGCGGGTATTAACTTTAACCGCGCCCACCTTGTTGACTAATAAATCATAATAAATCGCTTCCGACGGAATAAACATAAAAGCAAATTCCATTGTCCCCCTATCCGGTAAAACGTATTTAGCAGTTTCATCAATTCTATTTTTCAAATCTTGTTTAAACTGCTGTTCCATTTTCTCGCGCGACTCTTTATCGGTCGCGTTTAAAATACGCTCATAATTTTCCAAAGAAAATTTAGCGTCGATTGGAATAATTTTATCCTTTACAAAAACCACCGCATCCACAATTAAATCTTTGCCGGTTTTATCAGCCTTCCCTAATTTGTACTGCATTTCGTAAGAACCCGGCGGCAAAACATTTTTTAAAGTCTCCTCTAAAAAATATTCGCCTAAAACGCCGCGCTGTTTAGGATTTTTTAAAATATCCTGCAAATTCTGCAATTGCGAAGAAAAATTAACCACCTGTTTATTAGTCTCGTCCAGTTTAGCCAATTTTTCCGTAACATCGGCAATTAGCTTTGCTGATTGGTTGGTAATATTTTGAACAATCTTGGTTGTCTGCCCATATTGCTCCTGATTGGAGCGATGGGTTTCTGATAATTTGCGGTCCAATTCTTGGCGAAGTTCGGTATTTTGTTGCGAAAGCTGAGTTAATTTCTCTGATTGCTGCGCCATCCGTTCCATTAGTGGCAACATCTTATCGGCTCCCTCGTCTTTCTTTTTTAGCAGAAGATAGATAATAATCCCTAAGCCGCCCAGAACTATTAAAAAAATAGGCCAATTGTCCATAAAATTTAAAAATTAATATTTTCTCTTTCTATTATATAACTTTTAGCAAAATTTTGGCATCTTGACGAATAGGCATAAAATAAGAAAACAAAAACCGGATAAAATACCCGGTTGTTTAAACAAAATCAAATAAATAATATTATTCCGGCTTATTTTTCAACAAATCCCTAATCTCAACTAATAATTCCTGGTCTTTAGTTAATGGCGCCGGCTTTTCATCTTTCTTTTTATCTTCTTCCTCTTCTTTTACTAATCGGCTCTTAATCTTGCCCAATATTTTAACCATAAAAAATATGGAAAGAGCAATAATTAAGAAATCAAAAATATTTTGCACAAAAACACCGATATTCATGGTTACCGCCGGAGCGCTAACTGCACCGGTAGCATCTTGGACGGCTTGTTTGAGCACTATCTTCCAGCTGGTAAAATCCAGACCACCAGCAACTACACCGATAAGCGGCATTACGACGTCAGAAACAAGCGAGGAAACAATTTTTCCAAAGGCGCCGCCAATGATAACCGCGACCGCTAAATCAACAACGTTGCCCTTAACGGCAAAAGCTTTAAATTCTTTAAAATATTTTTTCATATTTTTAATTTTAAGAACCTAAACGCAAATTAAACCCAAGTTACGCCGGCAACATGATCGCTATCTTCCTTAAAGCGCATAATTCTAACTCCCTGAGTATCACGTCCTAAAACATTAACTGATTTAAACGGCGTTCTAATTACTTGCCCATGATCAGAGATGATAATCAAATCCTTATCTTCCATCGAATCAGCGTTAACTAAGAAGGCGTTGGTAATCTTCCCAGTCTTGTCGGTTACTTTGGCCGTCTTAATGCCGCTGCCGCCCCGACCCTGAATTTTATAGGCGCCAAACTCGGTTCGCTTGCCAAAACCATTAGACATGATGGTTAAAATTTGATAATTTCGTTTTCGCTCTTTATCGGTTTTAGCTACACCCATGCCAATTAAAGTATCATCTTTATGCAATCTGATACCAAGAACGCCGGCTGCGCCTCTTCCCATATCGCGCACATCGCTTTCTTTAAATCTAATCGCCTGTCCTTGAGAAGTCACAAGCTGAATATGGTCGGAACCAGAGGTTGGCTTGACCCAGATTAATTTATCATCATCCTTAATTTTGATTGCAATCAAACCGGAGCGTCTAACATTTTTGAAAGCCTCTAATTCCACTTTCTTAACTAGACCTTTTTGGGTGGCAAAAAATAAATATTTACTGAAAACGGCTTTATCTAGAGGCAGAATTGAGGATATTTGTTCACCGCCAATAAGCTGTAAAAAATTAACTACCGGCGTGCCTTTGGCGATTCGGGAAGCCTGCGGAATTTCATAAACTTTAAGCTGGAAAGCGCGCCCCTTAGTCGTAAAGAATAAAACATCGTTATGAGTTAAACTGGTGAACATGAACTCAACGGTGTCTTCTTCTTTGGTTGTTAGCCCCATAACTCCCTTGCCGCCGCGAGCCTGGACTTTAAAAGTATCCGGTTCCAAGCGCTTGATATAACCATCACGAGTCATCATCACAACCGTTTCTTCATTAGGGACTAAATCCTCCATGCTAAATTCGCCAACTGCGTGAGGAACAACGGCAGTTTTGCGCTCATCGCCATATTTTTCCGTCAACTCTTTAAGTTCGCTATTAACAATGCCCCTGATCTTGGCGACTGATTTCAAGATGCTTTCTAATTCTTTAATCAACTTTAATTTTTCTTTGAGTTCATTTTCAATCCGTTGTTGTTCCAAATTAGCCAAACTTTGTAAGCGCATCTCTAAAATGGCAATGGCCTGTCTTTCGGATAATTTGAATTTCTTAATTAAGCTGAGTTTAGCAACTTCTTTATCTTTGGAAGCTTTAATAGTTTTAATAACTTCATCGATATTTTTTAAAGCAATCATTAAGCCTTCTAAAATATGGGCTCTATCCAAAGCTTTATTCAAATCAAATTGTGTGCGGCGGCGAACAACTTCTTCGCGGTGTTTAATGTATTCTTCCAAAATCATTTTTAAAGTTAAAACTTTCGGCTGAATACCGTCAACTAGCGCCAGCATATTAAAGTGGAAGGTTGTCTGCAAGCTAGTATGCTTGTACAAAGTATTTAAAATCTTCTTTGGATAAGAATCTTTCTTGAGTTCAATTACTACCCGGACGCCATCTTTATCGGACTCATCGCGCAAAGCTTTGATGCCCTCAATTTTCTTATCTCTTACTAAATCGGCAATCTTTTCTACTAAATCGGCCTTATTAACTTGATAAGGAACTTCGGTAATAATAATTTGGAAGCCGCCGCTTTTCATTTCCTCAATCTCGGCCTTACCACGCAAAACAACACCACCTTTTCCGGTTGCGTAAGCATTTAAAATGTCTTGTTTGTTATAAATAATGCCGCCGGTCGGGAAATCTGGGCCCTTAACAAACTGGGCTAGTTCTTCAATACTGGCTTCCGGATTAGCAATCAAATGTTCAATCGCCGCGGATAACTCTCTTAAGTTATGCGGAGGAATATTGGTGGCCATACCAACGGCAATCCCCATGGTTCCATTTAATAATAGATTGGGGAGTTTAGCCGGCAAAACTTGCGGTTCTTTATGACTACCATCAAAATTAGGTAAAAAATTAACTGTTTCCTTTTCAATATCAAACATCATCTCCTCGGAAATGGCTGATAACTTGGCTTCGGTATAACGCATCGCCGCCGCATTATCGCCATCCATGGAGCCAAAGTTTCCTTGGCCGCGAACGAGCGGATAACGCATGGCAAAATCTTGAGCCATTCTAACCATTGAATCATAAACCGCGGAATCGCCATGCGGATGATATTTACCTAAAACTTCACCGACAACGGTCGCCGATTTACGAAATTTACCGCCGGCTCTTAAACCGATACTCCACATCGCATATAAAATACGACGATGCACCGGCTTTAAGCCATCGCGAACATCAGGAAGGGCGCGCGAAACAATAACGCTCATCGCGTAATCTAAGTAGGACTTGCTCATTTCTTCAACAATCGGCTGTTCTTCTACCCAGCCATATTCGGTTTTCTTGCGGACGTTGGTATTTTCCGGATCTGAATTATTTTCCAAGCGTTCTTCGTCTTGTGGTTCAAGCTCTTTTTTAGGCATAAAGATAAAACTAATAAGCTATTTGCGTAATTCCTTCGCAACCTGCCGGAATTTGGCAAGGTTTTGATTCGCCGATAGTCGGCATACAATCTATATAAGATGGGCAATTATTATTGGCTTTGTTCGGCGGTGTAGGCAAAACGGTTTCGTTAATCGGTGAGCTCGTTGCCATCGTACTAGAGGCATTATTAACTATTTCCGTAGACGTCGCTTCACTCGAAGAAGAATTTTTATTAACCTCTTCCATTACGCCATTCAAAAGCCCATTAACATCTTCTTTTAACTTGGCTTGTTGCTCCTGATCTTTAATTTTTTCAGTAGCTTCGCTCAGGGAGTCGCCGATTTCTTTTTTAAGTTCATTTAGTTTGGCGACATCAGGACTTTTTTCGGCGCGCAGTTTATTCATTTCAAAAACATTCTTCAAATTCAAAAACCAGAATAAAAAAATAACAACCGCTAACGAGGCGACTAAAATTTTTACCAGCATGAGCTTTTTACGGCGCTCCTCTTCCGTCATATTATTTAAGCTATTCTTTAATGCCGTCTAAATTGACGTCATATAAGATTTTCTCGGCAATCAAACTATATTTCAATATTTCTTCTTCGCTAAACCAAATTGGGATTTCTCTCGCCGCATCCTCAACGGGGTCAGAACAATGAACTAAATTACGAACCGCTCTTTCGTCTAAACTTGCTAGTTCATAAGAATCTAAAGTATAGTCGCCGCGAATTGTCCCACCATCGGAAGATAGAGGCTCGGTAGCACCAACAATTTTCTTAACAATGCCGACAGCTTGATTGCCCTCCCAAATCATTGGGACAATCGGGCCGCAGCTCATAAATTTGACCAAAGCGCGAATAATGTCTTTGCCATATTCAATGGCCTCTTTTTCAATCGGCATTCCGGCCGCCTTTCTTTCTTCAATAGTTCTTTCACCTTTCTTTAAAAACCAAGCGTCATCTTTAGAATAATGCTTCCATAACTGGTCTTCAGTCGCCATAACCATTTTCATGGCCACCAACTTTAAACCGGTGTTTTCTATTCTCTTAATAGTTTCTCCAACCAACCCGCGCTGAACGGCATCTGGTTTTAGAATAACGAATGTTCTTTCTTTTTTAGGATTAATCATAAATTTTGTTTCCCTTTATCCTCGGGATTGGTATTAAATACTTAATATTACTAGTTCCATATCTTCTTGGGGAAGATCTTTTTTGGAAATTTTT
>JAEHGX010000045.1 GCA_019248265.1 Candidatus Falkowbacteria bacterium S5_I03 | reverse complement strand
TGGCGTTAACGCGCCGCCGGATTATGATTTTGCGGCCGCTCATTGTCCAACTTGCAGCACCGGTAATAATTGTATTGCTTGTTATGATGAAGCAGACCAATAAAAAAATCCGGCCGGCAGATTCTCCTTAAGCAAACAAAATAGCGCCTTTATTTCTCCTTCAACAACAGCGGCCAGCGGCAAAACCGTCTTCCCTTCGCGTTCCATAAGTTCCGCCCATTGCGGGCTCGCCAAAAACTCTAAACCCGAAGCGCCGGGGTTAGCCATTAAAAAATCAGTCCATTTTTTACTATCTGTCAGGGTTATTATTTCCATAGAAAAAGTATAGCATAAACATAAAAAGAGGCTAGTTTTACTAGCCTCTTATATAAGATAGAAATTTTTTAACTAAAGACGATAAGTGGTTAAAGCTTGATACCAGCCGGAGAAGCAGTCTGTAAAGCATTGCCAGGAACGGTATTAATCGTCGCCCCTAAACAATAGTTGATTGTATAAGAGCCACCGGTGCCGCTGGTTGTCTGCTTAGTATAAGTATACTTTGGCTGAACGGCCGGGCAAGAACCACCATCGACTGGAGATGGCGGAGTTGGAACTGATGCTAAATAAACATTGCCGGCAGTTGAAGTGATAGCATCTCCCGGATCGACTAAAGTTGCTACTGGATACTGTCCCTCTTCGTTATAGTATAATTCCAAAGCTGTTTGGATTTGCTTGACATCAGAAATACGTTTGGCGTCTCGCGCTCGAGCTCGCGCTTGGTTAAGCGC
>JAEHGX010000044.1 GCA_019248265.1 Candidatus Falkowbacteria bacterium S5_I03 | reverse complement strand
CGCGTCTTCACTATTAAATTCAAATTCACTTTCAGACAGTGACTTTAAAAATGACACTATTGAATCACCCCGCTCTCTCAAGCAATCGTCTCCGACTTTCTCTATGCCCAGACGAAATATTTCGTTATCAAGATAAAAAGTCGGATTATTTTTATCTGACGCCTGATAGCCACGCCAAAAATCCGGCGATAAACCGCGATTTTCCATAACCGTTGTACTGATTCTCTTTACGTCTTCTTGTTTTAAAGCATATCCGCCCTGCTCCTTGCTATCCGCCATCGATTTTAAAATATTTATGCCGTTGATTGCCGGCCACCGAACAAGGTTGGCAAAAAAAGCATTGCGCAAATCATCATCTTCCAAAATTATTTCCTTTTTAAATAAAGTACTGGCTGAATTAGAATCAAGGCTAGGATTCTGCAGCATGTGTAGATAGGCCCTTTTAAAGATGACCGGGTATTTGGAAAAATTACCCTTATCGGCTAAACGATAGCATAAAATTGAATTCTCCTGACTATCTTTTAAATCCGTTTTCTCAAAAAGACTAATAAAAGCTTCTTGCTGGCGACTATCCATTTTATTAATCCAATCCAATAAAACATAACTGTAACCGGGCAAAGAATAAGCTAGTACTTTATTTTCTAAATCGAGGCGCTCATTTTCAGGCAACACGCTTAGTAATTCTGGTTTAGAAAAGAAAGTTCTAGTTATTAAGTGATGATTGTTTTCGGTACTTGAGTCACCCATTACTTTATTAAAAATCTTTATTAAATAGTCTTTGCGCT
>JAEHGX010000043.1 GCA_019248265.1 Candidatus Falkowbacteria bacterium S5_I03 | reverse complement strand
AGCACATATTTGTCCCATAGTGAACTACGGTCTTTTTGACACAGTTTACAAGCCCACCCCCGTGTCTAAATCTGATCATAGCTCAAAATGAAATTTTACTCAATAAACAAGCAAAAAGTTAAATGCCCTACCTGTAGTCGCAAAATGATTCCTGCGGTTTCGATTCGAGGGACATTATGTGACAACTGGATGCGTTGCGAGGATTATGATTGTAAGACATTCCTCAATACAGCGATACTAATGCCTCATCAGCAGATGGTAGTTGAAGATCCTCACAAGCGTGTGGGGGTTTTTGGTGCTTACGGTAGTGGAAAAACCTTTGCAACCTACCAGGCAGATGAGAAACATATCCTAATTACACCCCACGGTGAGACACTTATTGGTGCAAATACCCTAATTCAGCTCGATAACACCATCAAAAAGGATCTAGAAGGTGATTTTCCTGCAGAATTTGTCTCACATTACAACAAAATGAAGAATAAAAGTGAATTCATTAACGGACACGTTCTTTATTACAGAACACTGGCGGAAGAAGAGGATATTAGATCCTATAACCTTACGAGAGCACATCTCTTAGAGGCATCTAACATTAAACACGACTCTTATGTTCAATTACAAGCCCGTGTACGTAACGAGGCCTCAACAATTCCAGAGCTAAATGAGGATGGAGCATTTATATTTGACTATGACCCAGTAGAGAAGCGGTATAAAAAACGAATTCTCTGGGACTGGACACAGTTATATATAGAATCCAACCCTGACCCAGGATGGATTAAGTCAGATATTCTTCTTAA
>JAEHGX010000042.1 GCA_019248265.1 Candidatus Falkowbacteria bacterium S5_I03 | reverse complement strand
AGAATGGGCTAAGAACGAAAGCGTAGTGGAATTCTCCGGTAAATATATTAAAGCTGTCGGTCGTCGCAAACAGGCCTCCGCTCAGGTTCGCTTGTATGAAGGCGGTAAGGGCGTAATCATGGTCAACGGTAAGCGCGCCGCGGAATATTTTCAAGGTGAAGGATTTAATAATATTGTTCAGCCTTTAAAAGTCACCGGCCATAATCGTGATTTTAATTTCTCCGTAATTGTTAATGGCGGTGGTAAATTTGGTCAAGTTGATGCTGTTAAGTTAGGTATCGCTCGCGCCATTTTTGCTCTCGACCCTAATACTAAAGAAGCTTTGAAAGTGAACGGCTTCTTAACTCGCGATCCAAGACAGGTTGAAAGAAAGAAACCGGGTTTAAGAAAAGCCAGAAAAGCCCCACAATGGAGCAAACGTTAATTTTTACATCTCATATATTGCAAAGCCGTCTCCAAAAGACGGCTTTTGCTTTATAGCGCCCGTTTGTTATAATCAAGATATGGAAGCAATCATCGAAAAATTAAAAGAACTGCAAGCCCGATTACTAAAAATCAAGGCGCTTTTGAATATTGAAGTTAAAGTTGCCCGTGAACAAGAATTGCGCGTCCAGATGTCGGCACCAGATTTTTGGAATAACCAGGAAGTGGCGGTTAAGGTCGGCCAAGAAGCCGAGGAACTGGCGACCGAAATTAAGCAGTGGGCCGCGATTGAACAGGAAATTCAAGAAGCTCAAGAAATGGCCAATTTGGCGAAACAGGAAGCGACTGATGAGTTGACTCAGGAATTAGAAAAGAAAACC
>JAEHGX010000041.1 GCA_019248265.1 Candidatus Falkowbacteria bacterium S5_I03 | reverse complement strand
AAATTAACACAAACCGGATTTATTTCCGAAGGATTACGTCCGTTCAAGGAGTTGCCCATAAAAACAACTTGGCTTTGACCGGCAGCATATTCGCCAAAATTCTTTCCCGAAATAGTCAGAAAATTATTAGCCGTACCATTGGGAGTATCTAAATTACAGCTAGTAGCGCAATCGGAATCAGTATCGCAAGCTTTATTGTTGTTTTCATTACAGAATCCACCCAAAGGACTAACATCCGTAATTACTGGCGGCCCAAAACAAGTACAAGTAGTGGCGTCGCAAGATAAATACTGCGCACACATGTTATTGTCAGCATCGCAAGTTGCATTACTGACATCGGCATCGCAAGATTCGCCGGCTCCTGCTTTTGGCTTACAAGCGCAATTACTATCACAATAATCTGAAGGAGCGCACATGTTATTTTCCATTTGGCATCCCGGATTAGGACTGGCATCGCAACTTGTTTGATGTGGGTTAATACTGCAATCAGAGCCGACACAACCGCCCCAAGAACCACCTACGCAAACCATGGATCCGCCGCAACCGCAGGAAGAACTTTGCCCATTAGTACATAAGTTATTGCCGCCATTACCGCTAATTGCTCCACTTAATTTACTGATAACAAAAGTGGCGATTGCCCAGGATGCTAATATAACCGCCAAACCGATGCTGGCGCTCACTAAGATTTTTTTAGCTTGGCTAATTTTGTCTTCTTCGCCATTAGAGGTCATCCATAAAAAGCCGGCATAAATTATTAGGCCGAGAGCAATCACTCCCAAAAAACCAAGCGCAATATTAATAATTCGGCCAACCATTTCACGCGG
>JAEHGX010000040.1 GCA_019248265.1 Candidatus Falkowbacteria bacterium S5_I03 | reverse complement strand
ACATTGCCTGTGCTTTGGGATTGTGTGTCTTTTGGAAGTTTAAAGAAGTTCCCCAAAATATATATTCTATATATTCGTTGCTCCACATAACTTGTTTGCCCGGCACAACAACCATTTCAATTCTAGTCTTGCCTGTATCTTCGGGTGCGTATTGGTCTGCCTTTACTGACATATCCTCAACAATAACTCGTTTGATCCGTTCCTCGTTTACTTTGATTCGTTGTGCAGCTTTTCCAAAATCAAAACTATCCATTTGCAACTTCCTTTAAGTCAATTTCTAGATGGTCAAAGATAACACTTCTTGGCTGATAGAATTCACTTACAGCGGTAACATGATAAGTCCGCCCGGAATGAGTAACAGAATCGCCAAGCATAAATGCCTTGTTTTCATATGTGATAAACATAGCATCAGATGAAGAGGTATTATCCTGCCCTCTGTTTAGTTTTATATTTTTCTCAAAGTACACATTTTTAACAGTTACAGCAGTTCCATAAGTAGTGCCATATCCATTATTGACTTTGGGTTTCCATGTTATACTTGCCTTGCAATAATCTTGTAGCATTACAGTATCCTCGTTATTAGTGGTACTTCACCTGCATTTGTATCTTTTAGGTATCTTACAGCCTTTGGCGATAGTTTCTGCCATTCTTGGCTTCCGCTTCCTCCGTAGGCCACCGACTCGCTTGTCTGCCCTATTGATACGGAATGATTGTTCCCGGCATAGATGTTGTCCATACCGGGATTATCAAACGCATATTTAACTTGATACGCAGTTGCCAACTTTAATTGATTAGGAGCAGTTGCTGTTGTATAGTCAGTTGTTGTTGCAAACTTCCAACAGTATGCCTT
>JAEHGX010000039.1 GCA_019248265.1 Candidatus Falkowbacteria bacterium S5_I03 | reverse complement strand
AGGAGAGCTCTGGGAGCCTCAAATCTCTTATTCTCATGAATATGGCACTGATGTACTTAAAATCACTTGTAGACAGCTACAGCATGGTAAAAACCTTCAAAAAGGTGTATCAGTTATAATCACTAAAAACTCATATGATTTTGATTTAATTATGCATAATATTTATCTTGAAAAACGAGACTTTACAGTTATAGCTCAAAACGACAGATACGGTCAAATTCTTGATAAATCAGAAGCTGGTAGAATCTATATAGGTGGGCTATACATTTCGACAAGCTCAGAGCTTCTGTACGGCTATAATTTCAATCCAGGCATCTTAGAGATAGGAAGAGACAGAAACATCACTGATACCTTCCAGATTCGTTATAAAGCACCATATATATTTCAACACACTTCAGATGAATTTATTGATCAAATGTATGATGACCTAAAATCTGGCGCTAAGGATTTTGACTACATGGAGAAGTATAATCTTCCAGAAAACCTTGTAACCAAAATCAAAGACGAATTTGCTCATAAGCAAGTTATTTCTACTCAATCTGATAAACAAATCCTTGAAGACAACAACATTAAAGTTAAAAACCCTATTGTTGTACCAAAAGTTATAAGAAACCTTATCTGGGAACAACCAGTATCATCTAAAGCATCTGCAATCAAACAAAAATCAACACTTGATTTATTAAGAGAATTTCTAGAAGATGAAGAAGATAATCTCACTGAGCGCCAGATAGAGAAACTTAATTACATCATAAATAGGAAACAATAATGTACACAATAATTTTAACACAACAACAGTTTAAACAGCTACAAAGCAATAAAACTTTAACAATCAATCTTGATGAACCAAAACA
>JAEHGX010000038.1 GCA_019248265.1 Candidatus Falkowbacteria bacterium S5_I03 | reverse complement strand
GTAAAAGTAGTCGTGGTTCCGGTCATTACTTCAAGTGGCGCCCAAGAAAAGAAAGGATTAGGAAATTCATGTTTAAAGGTTTGAAAAGTCAAAGCGTTACCGTCTAAATTTTGGTCAGTATCGGCAATACTGTTGCTGATATATTGATACCATTCCGTCGGTTTATCTTCTTCGTCGTAAGCTCTAATCCACCAGTAGTAAGCCGTGCCATATTGCAAGCGATTACCGCAATAGGGATTGGCATTGGAAACTATATATTGGGTCGCTGAAGGATTATTTACTTTCTCTGACCAACAGACAAAAGCGCCGCTCGTCGTACTCATTAAATTGCTATCATTAACAATTACTTCGTAGGCAGTCTGCGTGCCGCTCAATTTTCCCCAACGCAAAACGGCTTGTAAGGCATTGCTGGCGCAAGCGCTGGTATAAGACCAGTTTGGCGCCGATAAGCGTCCGAGACGTAAATTTTTAACATAAACTTTATATTGTCTAGTATCACAAGTTCCTAACCCGGGATAATCTTCGCTCTCGCAATTAAAGCTAATATCGTTATAGGAACCGGCCGAGGCCGTGCCGACAAAGTCGCCGGAGCTGACATTATAACCAGGAAGCACCGGATTTAAATCATTGGATTGCAGCTTCACGGGGACGGTAGAAGTAGAATTAAGCTTTATCCAATCGCCGTTATATTCTATACGGGCATAACCATAGACTGATTGGTCTGCTTCATCATAACAAGCAATACAATTATTACCGGTGCTGCAAGTTGGACAATGAGCGGCCGCAAAATCATAATCCGGCGGCGCGTTAACGCCATCATACTCAAAACTGATATAGCCCATTGATGGATTCCAGGC
>JAEHGX010000037.1 GCA_019248265.1 Candidatus Falkowbacteria bacterium S5_I03 | reverse complement strand
ATTAGACACACCAAAAGCACATCGGGTTGTTGAAGATGATGACCAAATCTCTAGAAAGTATTACAATCCAATGGCAGATTTTTCATATGAGAAGGAGGAACGCAATGAAGGCCTTAATAGTTTGTTTCATTACTAGTTTATTCTTACTTGGATGTACCACACCAGATCCCACCTATGAAGTTAAGAAGTATACCTATCAAGCAATCTCTGAGAATCAAATAATTCTTAAAGAAGCGGGGTTACTTAAAAGTGACCTAATCACAATACCTTATGCTATTGAGATTGAGTTATACGCAGAGGGGGATGTTATCTATGTTAAGTGCTTTTCTGACGGAACATATGAAGCAATATTTGCAAAAACACCAACGACTACGACTGTAACTACAACAACAACTACAGAACCACCCACCACTGAGGAGGTGACAACGAATGAGTCCATTTGAAATAATTATTGTTATCATGATGACCATTACATTTTTAGCAGCAGCGATTTACTTTGCACTCTATGTCAAAGTTAAACCGAAAGATTCACCGCAAATTAATTTTCCAGAAGCGTTCACTCTAAAGATGCTACAAGAGATGCCAACTTCAACAGTTAAAAAAGAGTTGAGTGCTGAAGACAAAGCGTTTCTTAAAGAACGAGAAGCTAAAGCCAAAGAGATGACTGAAGAATATCTTGATATGAGTTCTACAGCAAACGGTATTCTCGATGAAATGATGGGAGAGAAGAAAAAATGAAACATGAAGATTTCTTAAAACAGGCAGGCTATCCCATTGAGGTAGTCGAGAAATTACGTTTGAACTTTGTTGGTGCTCGTAGAAAACGAGAAGGTATGTGGAAAGTTATTGATGCTTATGACACAGGCGATTTCTGGGAAACAGTCAGAAAGCAAATGCCTAAACATCAAATCATTCCAGATACTAACCACATTAACTTTATTAAGGAGAACATTATTAACAGTATCTATGCAGCACCCTATA
>JAEHGX010000004.1 GCA_019248265.1 Candidatus Falkowbacteria bacterium S5_I03 | reverse complement strand
CGAAGATGAATATTGAAGAAAAGATTGCCCTGATTAGAGAAATGCTGCTCAAAAAAATTAAAGTTAATTTTTCCAGGTTGCTCGCCAGCGCGGAAAATAAAACGGAAATGATTGTCAGTTTCTTGGCGGTGCTAGAACTGGCTAAACAACGAGAACTTATTTTTGACCAAGACGAGCTCTTTAGCGAAATCCATATATCAAGCACTTAATTTTATGAATTTAAAAGCCCAATTAGAATCTTTATTATTTGTCTCCATCAAGCCTTTAAGCTTGAAAGAATTAGTGACCGCGCTCAACGTTAAAGCGAAAGAAGCGGAAACGGCTTTGGAAGAATTGGCGGCGGATTATGAGCGCGCCGAAAGCGGTTTAGCGCTGATTAAAAATAATAATCAATATCAACTGACCACCCACGAAAAGCATGCGGCGCTCGTCAAAGATTTTTTGAAAACCGAAACCAGCGGGGAATTATCCCAGCCGAGTTTGGAAGCGTTGACGATTATCGCCTATCGCGGCCCGATTAGTAAATTAGAACTCGAAAAAATTCGCGGTATTAATTGTAGCTTGATTATCCGCAATCTGTTAATGCGCGGTCTGATTGAGGAAAAATTTGAAAAAACCAAACAGGAAAATTTTTATACCGTCAGTTTGGATTTTGTGCGCTTTTTAGGTCTGCACAAAATTTCCGAGTTGCCGGATTATGAAAAATTGCATCGCGCCGAAGAAATTAACGAAGCCCTAGTTGATCAAATTATTGAACTCGCTTCCAGCGTTAACGACTAAGCCATGTTTATCGATTTTTTTGTCAATTTAATATTAATAGTTTTTTTTGCAGTTAGCGGCATTCCGACGACCATAAATAATAATGCCGATATTATCGCTTTACTGCCGACTGATTCGGAAAAAATTGTCGCTGCCGATAAGGCGGCCGTGCTTTCTGAAGATGGGCGCTATTTGCTGTTTAATAAAAAGGCCGATGAAGCTCAGCCGATTGCCAGCATTACCAAGCTCATGACCGCTCTTGTATTCCTGGACACTAAACCGAATTGGAGCGCGACTTATCAAATCACTGCCGCCGATAATATTGAAGGTGGCAAGCTACATCTTTTTTCCGGCGATACTTTAAATTTGAAAGATTTATTTTTAACCAGTTTAATTGCTTCCGATAACGGCGCGACCATGGCTTTGGTCCACGCGAGCGGTTTAAGCGAAGAAGATTTTGTTTCCAAGATGAATGAGAAAGCCAAGGCTCTCGGCTTAAGCCAAAGTTTCTTTGCCGAACCGATTGGGCTGAGCGATAAAGATGTTTCCACGGCGCGCGAAGTCGCGCTCTTAGCTCGGGAAGCTTTGAACGATCCGGATATTAGCAACGCCGTTAAAATGAGCGAATACCGTTTTCAGACTCTCGAAGGCCGGGAAAAATTTATTGAATCTACTGATTATTTATTATTTGATTCCGCTACTAACGAATTTTCGCCTTTGGGAGGCAAGACCGGATACACCGATAAAGCCGGATATTGTTTCGTCGGCCGCTTTAAAGGGCCAAACGGTGAAGATTTGATTGCGGCTGTTTTAAATAGTCCAGGAAAAAATGATCGTTTCAAAGAAAGCAAAACCATAATTAACTGGGTCTTTGACCATTACTTAAAAAAGTAAACTGCAAATTTTAAATTATGCCCGTCATTAATAATTTATATCTTAGATTTAAAAATTTTTTTTCAGCTCAGTGGCCAAATTTATTTGCTCACTGCGAGAAGCGGAAATCGGTAATCAAGTTTATCTTTGCCGGTTCCTCCGCGGCGGCGGTTGACCTGATATTCTTATATCTCTTTCACGGACTCTTTAAGTGGGGCTTGGTATTGTCTACCAGTTTGGCGTTTATCCTATCATTCATTGTTAGCTTTACTCTGCAAAAATTTTGGACTTTCCGCAATTATAGCCAGAAGAAGATTCCGATTCAGTTCGTACTATACATCGCCAACGCCTTTATCGGTTTGAATTTGAATGGGTTTTTAATGCATTATTTTGTTAACAAGTTGAATATCTGGTATCTGCTCGCGCAGATTCTCGTCAATGTCTTAATCGGTTTCTATAATTTCTTTATTTATAAATTCATCGTTTTTAGAAAACATCCTCATGAAATTAATCGCCCGCAAGAAACAACTGCAGCAAGCACCGGAGATTTGGCTTAGAAGCGCCGGCTATGCTTTTATTCCTGAAAAAGCTGACGGCCAGCGCAGTTTTGCGCGGCGTTTGACGCGCGATTTTTATCCTCGTTTTCATATCTATTTTGTCGAACGCCAGGATTCCAAGGGTGAAGAATTCGTGATTTTTAACCTCCATCTGGACCAGAAGCGCCCCGGGTATGCCGGCCAGAGCCGCCATAACGCCGAATATGAGGGCGAGGTGGTAGAGAATGAGGCTCAACGCCTCAATAGCCTGCTATTGCCGGAATTTATGGCCTAGGCTAAGCTTAAGAGTCAGTCAATTGAAATATATGTCCGATAGCGAAGAAGTGAAGGCAAAATTGGATATTGTGGAAGTTATTCGGGAATATGTCCCGGTCAAGGCAGTGGGGGCCAACTTCCAAGCGGTCTGTCCTTTCCATAATGAAAAGACGCCGTCTTTTGTGATTTCTCCCGATAAGCAGATTTGGCATTGTTTCGGCTGCGGCCGGGGAGGCGATGTTTTATCTTTTGTGATGGAGAAAGAAAATATGAGTTTTATTGAAGCCCTGCGGATGTTGGCGGCTAAGGCGGGTGTAGTTTTGAAACATGAAAATCCGGAGAAAATTTCTAAACGTAGTCGGCTCTTGGATATTATGGAAATTGCCGGCAAATATTATGCCCATATTTTAAAATCAACGACCGGCGTCAAAGCCCGCGATTACTTATTGGCTCGCGGCTTAAAAATGGAAACCATAGAAGATTGGCGTTTGGGTTATAGTCCTGATTCTTGGAGTTCTTTGTATGACTTTTTGCGCGCTCGGCCTTTAATTGGCAAAAAATATACGGACGAGGAAATTATGGCCGCCGGTTTAATTATTCGCAAAGAGCAGGCCGGTTCCGGACGTAACTATTATGACCGCTTCCGCGACCGCATCATGTTTCCAATTTGGGATGTGAATAATAATATTGTGGCCTTTACCGCCCGGGTTAATCCGGAAAAAGAAAAGACGGAGAAGATGGGGAAGTATATTAATAGTCCGCAGACCGAAGTTTATGATAAGAGCCGGGTTTTGTTTGCGCTTAACAAAGCAAAGGGCGCCATCAAAAAGATGGGCTATGCAATTGTCGTTGAAGGACAGATGGATGCCATTAGCTGCCATAACCATGGCTTTGATAATGTAGTTGCTTCTTCCGGCACGGCGCTCACTACCGAGCAAGTAACTTTGATTAAAAGATTCACCAATAATTTAATTCTATCTTTTGATATGGACAATGCCGGTCAGATGGCGGCGGACAGAGGGATTAAAGAAGCGCTGGCGCAAAAATTAAATTTGAAAGTAATTACTTTGCCTTATGGCAAAGACCCGGATGAATGTTTAAAAAATAATCCGGCCGATTTTAAGCAAGCCGTGATGGATGCGCAACCAATGCTGCAATATTATTTCAACAAAGTCAGCGCGGACTTGGATTTGAACAAGTTAGAAAATAAGATGTTGGTTAGGGACAAGATGTTTGAGATGATTGGTCTTGTCGAAGACAAACCGGAACAAGGTTATTGGCTCAAAAAAATTAGTGAAGAATTAGACTTTTCCGAAACCGACATCCGCGAAGAGTTTGCTAAGTGGCAGGCGAATAAAAAACCGGAAGTAAATCGCGGATTCGCGGCGGAAAAAAGCGAGCCCAGCATTAGACCCTTGGTGCGTGAAGAATTATTATCTGAGCTATTTTTATCCTTAATCATCAAGTTCCCGGAGTTCATCAGCTATAGTTTAAATAGCTTAGACCCGGAGCAAGTCTACCCGGACGAAAATGTCAGGTTTTACAAGACTTTAATTATCTATTATAATAAATCTGCCTCCTTGGACTATAATGATTTTCGCCAATATTTAACCGAAAATGAGGAAGGACTGGACAATTTCCTGGATAAATTGATTTTACTGGGCGAGAAAGACTATTATGCCCATACTCCCGAAGAAGCCAAATCGGAAATTATCAAGGTGATTATGGAATTAAAGCGTTATTTTTATCAGAAAAAAATTAAAAGTTTAGAGAAAGAAATCGCGGCGGCCGAAAAGATGGAAAATTCAGAATTAGGCGGCGGCGCCACCATGACTCGGTTGATGTCGGAATTAAAAAATTCGGCGGAAGAGTTAAAAAAGCTAATTTAAATCATATGGCTAAGAAACAGCCAAAAAAGTTGCCTAAAAAACAACCTAAAAAAATGATAAATCAACCTAAAAAGAAAAGTGCGTCCACTTCGGCCGCTAAAAATATTAAGGTCGTCAAAAAAGCGCCTGTTAAAAAAGCGGCGCCGAAAGCAAAGCCAAAAGCGCTGAAAAAAACAGCGCCTAAAAAAGCGGCTAAGGCGCCGAAGAAAGTCGTTAAGGCTTCACGCCCGATTAAAATCAAAGCGCCTGCGGCTCCAAAAGAAGTTGTCAAACCGACAGAGGCCCAGTTGCAGAAATTGATTGATAAAGGACGCATGCGCGGTTTCGTGACTGAAACCGAATTATTATATTTATTTCCGGAGATTGAAGAATACGTTTATGAATACGACGTCTTTTTGGGCGACTTGCAAAAGAACGGCGTCCGCATCGCTGAAGATTCCGGCCGCATTTTAGACACCGCTGAAAAGAAGGCGCACGAACCGGTCTTAACCGGCCGCGCGCTCGCCCAGCAAAACGCCATGCAAGTTGATTTGTCCAAATTAAGCGCCGATTCAATTCAGATGTATTTGAAAGAAATCGGTAAAGTCCCGCTTTTAACCGGTGAAGAAGAAACGGAACTCGCCAAGCGCAAAGAAAAGGGTGATAAGGAAGCGGAAAAAAGAATTATTGAAGCTAATTTAAGATTAGTCGTTTCCATCGCTAAGAAATTTGCCGGCGCTAAAGGCATGAGCCTTTTGGATTTGATTCAGGAAGGGAATATCGGTTTATTTAGAGCCGTAGAAAAATTTGAATATCGCAAAGGTTTTAAATTTTCCACCTACGCCACTTGGTGGATTCGCCAAGCGATTACTCGGGCTCTCGCTGATCAATCCCGCACCATCCGCATTCCGGTGCATATGGTCGAAACTATCAACAAGTTCCAACAGGTTCAGCGTAATTTAATCCAAGAATTGGGACGTGAACCAATGGCTGATGAAATTGCCGCCGAGATGGGCGAGGAATTAGATAAGGTGCGCTATATCATGAAGATTTCTCAAGACACCATTTCTCTCGAAACAACCATCGGCGATGACGAAGAAGATTCAACTTTGGAAGACTTCATTGAAGACGTGAAGAATGTGACTCCGGATAGAGCCGCCGCTTTGCAATTATTAAAAGACTACGTGAAAAATATTGTCGCCCAACTTTCCCCGCGCGAACAGAAAATTTTAGAAATGCGCTTCGGGCTCGTTGACGGTGTCGCCCATACTTTGGAAGAAGTTGGCCAGGAGTTTGAAGTTACTCGCGAACGTATCCGCCAAATCGAATCCAAGGCCTTGGAAAAAATCCGGAAGTTTAAAGGTTTGGAAAAACTAAGAGACTACTAAAATATAGTTAAGAATATGAACAACGCAATCAAGGTGGGTGTGGGTTTTGGTTTAACTTCGGCGACAATTACGACGCTCGGACTCATCATCGGCCTCGATGCCGGCACCGGTTCTAAATTAGCGGTCGCCGCCGGCATTCTGACGATTGCCGTCGCTGACTCTTTTTCGGACGCGCTTGGCGTGCATATCGCTAAGGAGTCGGAAGGAAACTTTAGTGAGCGTGAAGTTTGGCAGGCAACCATTTTTACTTTTATCTGTAAGTTCTTCTTTGCCCTGACTTTCTTGATTCCGGTTTTACTGCTCAAAGAAAACTTAGCCATCATCGTGGCGATTGCTTGGGGCATCTTGATGTTGGTTATTTTAAATTACCAAGTTGCGCGCGCCAGCCAACAGAAGCCGCTTAAAGTTATTTTTGAACACGTCTTCATCGCGCTGATGGTTATTGTTTTAAGCCGGGGAGCGGGACTGCTTATTGGCCGATTTTTGGGATAAAGATTTTTTAAATAATTGAGTTTTCAATATTGTACTAAATTTAAAATATGAAAACGCCGGTTATCTTTTTTAAACATTATACCCGCGATACGCCGCTTATTATCCAGCAGTTCTGGCTTGAGGCGCTAAGAGATGGCGTCAAAAAATTTGGCATTAATATCAAAGCGCCAATCGGAGTTGATTTTATAAATCAAGGTGTGATTGAAATTTGGGAGAACCGCACGGCTATTAGACAAATCAAGACCGGTTTAATTAAATTTTGCAAACAAGAGCCAGAAGCGGCTCTTGTTTTGTTAGCAGAATATCGGCGCGGTTTAAAGATTTTAGAACCGATTTGGCGACGCGGAAGCTTGAATAATTTGGCGGCCTTTAAAAAATATTTAGAAAAAGTTAGGGAACTGGTTTTGGGAGATTTGTTTATTTCTTTTCTTGGTCCGGATGAACGTTTGACTGGAAAGATTAAAGACCTGGCCGTTAAATTGCGTAGCCAAGATCATTTCTTTGCCAGCAACAGTAAGGTCATGAAAGCGACGCTGGCGCGCCTGTTTCCGAAGCTTAAAGATTATGTTAATGTTTTACGCTTGGAAGATTTAGATAAAGTCCCGACTAAAGTCGAATGCCAAAAGCGATTTAAAAATTTTGTTTGGGCGCCGGATGGCTATGCCAAGATTCAGAAGTTGGAAGCTTATACCAAGACTAAAGGTTATAAGTTAGCTAAAGATGTGCCCAAGAAAATATCGGGTGGTTTGGCAGGTTTAACCGCTTCTGCGGGTAAGGCGCAGGGAAGAGCTAAATTAATATTTTCTGTTCGAGATTTAGACAAGGTTAAACAAGGCGATATTATTATCTCGCCGATGACGACCGCCGATATGTTGCCGGCTATTAAAAAAGCGGCCGCGATTGTGACTGATGAGGGTGGCTTGATTTGCCACGCGGCCATTGTCGCCCGCGAACTCAAGAAACCCTGCTTAATCGCGACTAGAACCGCGACCAAGTTTTTTAAGGATGGCGATTTAGTTGAGGTTGATGCTGAGAAGAAGATTGTCAGGCTTATAAAACGGAAAGCTAAATAAAATTTTTACAAATAAAAAAAACCGCTGTTGTTTGGCGGTTTTTTGTTTTTTTTGAGCGGCTATTTTTTAACAGCCTTAGGAGCTAAACTGAGGGCGGCGGCTAAAGCAATTTTTGCTAGAGCGGCGAAGCAGGAGAGAGCTAAGAACCCAGTTTTTAAAATGGCTAAGAGTAACCATTTTACAAACTTCGCGTGAGCAAATAATTCAGTGGCGCCAATTCGCCAAGGGTCAGAAGCTTTAAGCTTTTGAGCCCATTTCGGCAAGCCGATCAGTTTTAGATTTTTGAGAGCCTTCAAGGGGCTCAGTAAGAGTAAAAGAACGATAATTGCGACTAAAAGTGATGTAGTATCCATTGTTAAAATTTTAATGTTCTGGGAGCATTATAACATATTTTTTAGTAAATGTCAATTAAAATAAGATATTTTGGCTAATATTAATATGTTTTTTTGCTAGCCTATCGTAGGCTTAAGATTAGCCAACGGTAGTTTATTTAATTTTTTAAAGCTGATATCCTTAAGTTGACATACTGGACAGATTTGATATCATATTAGTAAATATTTCTTGTTGAAATATTTTATTTTAGTAAGACAATTTAATATTCCCGGGTAGCGCAGCGGTAGCGCAGTTGGCTGTGAACACATTTTTATTTTTTGCTATAATATTATTATGACAAAAGATAAAAGAAAATATGCCGATCGTGCCGAATATTTAAAGGCAGCAGTTGATAGGAGGCGAAAGCAAATCCGTCGATTAGCCATTGAATATAAGGGCGGTGAATGTTCCATTTGCGGTTATAGCAAGTGTTTTAAAGCGCTTGAATTTCATCATCTCGATTCCTCTAAGAAAGATTTTGGCATCTCTGCCAAAGGCTATACTAGAAGTTGGGAACTGATAAAAAAAGAGCTTGATAAATGCATTCTGCTATGCGCAAATTGTCATCGTGAAATACACGAAGGTATCACGCAGCCCCTTTGAGTAATCAAAGGGTGAAAACGAGGTGAACTGTCTGGAAGCCTAAGTCGCAAGATATGGTAATCAGCAGCCAAGCCCTGACTTGTCAGGGAAGGTTCAGAGACTATCCCGAAAGGGAGTAGGTCCGTCTGTATAGGCGGCCCGAAGCGCCTCGCATCCGTAATTTACGGATGATGATATAGTCCACTCCATTAAGAAACTAGTGGGTAAGTGTAACCAATTGGTCGTCGGTTCGAATCCGACCCCGGGAGCTATTGACAAAATTATACCAAAATGGTATGATTTTTGTGTTATAAGGTATTTTTCCGATGTTCAATTTTGTTGGTTATTGAAGAAGATGACAAATCGTCTTTTGCAATAACCAACAAAAAATAAAAATGAACTTTAAGAAATATCTTATAATCAGTCTTTTAATAACCATTGTTTGCTATTTTTGTACCGCTTTTGTATATTGCTTTTTGTTTTTTCGTTCTTATAGCCCTGAATTTGTAAGAGATATTGATCATTTTTATTCTGGCATATCTTTGGTCTTTATTTATTCTTTAATTTTTGCAAGACCAAAGAATACTCCAATTAAAAAAGGCAATATTTTATGCGGAGTTATCTGCACTTTGTCATTAACTATATTTTGGGAAATTCTTTTTCAGGGAACAAGCGGATATCATAACGGACATGGGTTTTATGTCCAATGGGAACAAATAATTGCAGACATATTGGGTGTGGCCGTGGCTTCAATAGCTTGGCTTATTAAAAGAAGAAGGTTTTTGTTCTAGGAACAGAAACCTTTTTTATTTGTTTAAACAACCAATAGAGTCAATAAAAAATAGTTTAATACTAGCCTATTTTTTATTTTATTAAAACAATTAATTATAGCGAATAGATATCGACTATAAAGCGAAAAGAGCAAGAAATTTCCATTTTTTGTGTTTTATTTCAGTATTTAGTAGTTTGTGGTAGAATTAAAGTATAGAAGCTTTTAGATTATATTAATAAACTTTTTATACTTATTATACATAAAAAGTATTATTTTTTTATGTTTTTAATTACAGAAGAAGCAATTAATTCTGTTGCAAAACAGATAAATGAAAGAAATAGCAAAAATTATTCTATCCCAATAATAGGAGATGAAACAAATTCAGAGATACCGCATTTTTTTGAAATTTTAAATTTTGAAGAAATAGATAAGACCGAAAGAAGATTTTATGCTATAGACGGAAGTTATAATAGTCATCAGTTTTATAATGGGCTCGCCGTTGGTATTTATTCAGCTGGTTATGTTTGCTACCACGAAGGTAAAGAATTAAGAATGAATAAAAATACAGATCCAGTAATTTTGGGAAAGTCATATTATCCAAACAACATTTTGATTTTAAATCAGAACGACCTAAATGAGATATATGATGAGCTTCTGATGTTGGAGCCTGTAAAAAAACTTATAGATTTTTTCCAAGTTAAACCAGAAGAAATATTTTCTTATAATAGGGATGCTGTTTGTAGTAGTCTGTCGACTCTTTTGTCTTTTTCACAAGAAATTTTGGAATGGTCTTTGGTTTTAGAAATAGCTGATCTTGAAGAAACTAAAAATGGTGATTTTATTCTTCGGGATGGGTCATTACGCTCACTACAAATTAAGCAGGAATTTTTGGTTAAGTTGGGCGAGTATTTACACTCCAAAGGAATAGTGATTGTTGGAATTACGAAGAATTCTCCTATCAAAATGGAACTCTCATATACATATAAGCAAATAGATGATTATTTACAAGACCAGTTGAAGCCAAAATTTTGTTTCTCAATAGATGATGTTAAAAGACAAAAATTATGCTGTTGGTTTGAAGTGCCTGATTCAGTTTTACTGGCGTCATATGGCGGTGATAGAGGATCTGCTATGTATGCCAAAAAGGATATTAAAGGTGGCAGAGGTTTCGGTTTTTTTTCTACAGCTCGCCTTGATTATGTTGAAAAATTGCAGAACTATGATTGGGTTATAGTTGATTTAAATATTTTTGATGCTATGCCTAATATTAAGATAAAAAATCCGAATAGAGATTTAGATAAATTAAAAGTAATTTTTAAAGAATTAACTCGTTTAACACAAGAACATTATATTCTAGGATATCCGTATCCCTTAGTTGAAGCACATAATTTTGTAACATTAAAGAAAGATTTTAAAGAAGAAATAATCAAAAGAGTTAAATCAGCTTTATATAGCGAGCAACGATTAGATAATGTAGATATAGAAAATTTATTTTTAGACATTCACGATAAATTTTAAATAACTTATATTTATCAAAAATATGATTGAGAAAAATGATTTCGGCGTTCTTTATGGTCAAAAGACAACAGAGGATGCTTTGCTTATTTATTCATCTTACGCAGACTCAAAGGCTAGTCCAAAGACTGGCGATTTTATCGTATTAAGTCCGAGGGATGAAAATGGTGCTAAATATCTGGCAAGAGTTGAGGCGGAGGTCTACGACGAAGACCCAATTTTTAGATCCCAAGACAAAACATTAGTTGCTGTACATTATGCTAGAATTGCTGAGAGAGAACTGTCTGATAGAGATAAACAAAAAATGTTCAGTTATACTTATAAGGTAAAGATTCTTGGAACCTTTATTGACAACGGAACAAAGATACAATTTATTACTGCTGTAAGAAAGTTACCGACAGTTTCTTATCATGCTAGGCATTTAAATAAGAATGAGGTTGACCAAATATTAAATAAAGATAATAAGGACGGGGCCGAAATGGGATATTTATGTATTGGTGATGATGTCCAGGAGAGTAAAGGGAAAATATTATTTGACATTAATCGTTTGAAGGATAAAAGGACGATGGTTTTTGCTCAATCTGGATTTGGTAAAACAAACTTAGTAAAAGTTTTATTGTATCATATAATAGGTGATAATAACTATGGTAAATTAATATTTGATTTAAACGGGGAATATTTTTTAAGAGGTCAAAGAAATTACGGATTAGGCGATATCGATGAACAAAAAATAAAAGATAATTTAGTTGTGTATAGTGATAAAAATCTTCCGCCTGAGTATAGCGATCGTTTTATTTTTGGTGGCAAAGTTGCCATGAATATGTACGACAACCTTTCCATAAGTGATGTTTTGAATTTTACCACAGGTTTTTCTGAAGTAATGAAATCGTTTTTAGTATATTTAAATGACGGAAATGTTGGAGGTTTTATGAAAAAAATAGAGACTTATGCAAGTGAGCCTCAAAATTTATATAAAGATTTCCCTGATTTTTTTGGCAGTTTAAAGGAAAAGAAAGGAAAGACAGAAGAATTTAAAGATGAGGCAAAGGCGAGACCAACGATTATGGGAATTAGAAAGAGGATAGGTTTCCTTTTAGATAAGGACAAAGGACTTCATTCAGACAGTTCTACATTAGTGGTTGATGTTTTTAAATATTTAAAGCAAGGGAAAACCGTTGTTATAGACCTTTCTCTTAAAGACAATGCCGAAGCTAGTATCATTTCTACAATTTTAGTAAGGAAACTTTTTGACCTAAATAAGGCTAGTTATACCGCTGATAAGAAAGAAGATGTTATAAAGACGGTGATATTTGTTGAAGAAGCTCAAAATGTATTATCAGAGGAATTCGTGAAGTCCAATGCAAATTATTTTGTGAGGGTGGCAAAAGAAGGTAGAAAATTTGGAATTGGAATGACGACAATAACTCAAAGGCCATCTGCTATATCAGAAGAGATTAGAACTCAGGCAGAAAATTTTTTTGCATTTCATATGGGTAATTCGGATGATATTATTGCACTCGTAAAATCAAATATAAATTATGATGGTGTTATATCAAAATTTATTCAGACAGAAACTATCCCAGGAAATCTGTATATGGTTTCTTCCGACCAAGCCTTCGCTCTACCAGTTAGAGTGATTGAATTTGAGAAATTGGTAAGCGAAAAAGTTTATAAGGAATCAAAATTTGAAAATATTTAATCATGTTAAAAATACAGTTACAAAATAATTTAACTAAAACATATTTTAAAAAAATTAAATATGATTTAGATGGTATTGAAATAGGCTCTTTTGAAGAAAAAGTTAAACTTTTAATTATAAGAGATCTATTGAGATTGAATTGGAAAGTGAGTTTTGATAATGAAAAAATAGTAATTGTCCCTCCGAAAGATTATGATAAAGAAATAATAAGACAATCAATGGCAGTTAAGAGAGATGAAATCCTATTTAAAAACAGAAAATGGATAGAGAACAACATAAAGATTGTAAGAGAAAATTTAGCTGATGGTTGCGAAGTATTGAAATCCAAAATAAAGCCAATAATTGAAATATGCGAAACGCCAGAACAACATAAAATTTTTAGATTGTTTAGATACTATTGGTCATCTCCATATAGTGAATACGTTGGGAGAAGAATCAAAATAATTGTTCGTGATGGTGCTATTCCAGGCAAACCAGTTATTGGTATCGCGGCATTAGGTAGCCCAATTATCCATATTCCCGAGAGAGACAATTGGATTGGTTGGGACAAAAATACTAGAACTAAAAACATAATTTATACAATGGACGCTTATGTTATAGGAGCTTTGCCACCTTATAATTATATATTGGGAGGAAAATTAATGTCTTATCTTCTCGCCTCAAATGAAATAAGGGAAATATATAAAAAGAAATACAAGAATGAAATTACGAGAATTAAAAAAAGAAAGGCTAGTGATCTAGTTTGTTTATTTACAACAAGTTTGTATGGCAAAAGTTCCCAGTATAATAGATTAAAATTTAATAATGAGCTTCTTTATAAGCCAATTGGAGAAACTAAGGGTTTTGGAACTTTGCATTTAACAGAAGAAACCTTTGAGGCAATGAAGCAATTATTAAAAGAAAAAAATATCTTTGTTATGAATAAATTTGGGGATGGTCCTAGTTGGAGGATGAGAGTAATCAGGACTGTTGGCGACCTCTTGGGGTTTGATTCCGATTTTCTTTTAAAACATTCATTCAAGAGGAATATTTACGCCATTCCTCTAGCAAAAAATTCAAAAAAGTTTTTAAATGAGGAAGAAGAAAAGCCAAAATATTATAATTATTCACAAAAAAATATTGTAAATTTTTGGAAAAGAAGATGGTTTAATAATAGAGTTAAAAACCCAATTATTATTGAAAAAATGGAAAATTTTAAAAGAGAAAGTTTTTCTATATAGGTTTGAAGATGAAATCAAAAATATGAAAATAAAAAAAACAGTCAAAAAAAAGACTGTTAGTAAAAAAACAGATAAATATTATGACTCTGAAGAAGAAGAGTTTTTAGTCTATGAAATTTTTAAGAAGCCGATTAAAACGATATATTACATTCGTGGTAATCAAGCTAAATTTGCTGATAAAATTGTTTTGGAGGGTTGTGATGGACTACCAGCGGGACTATATTTGAATAAAAAAGGGTATGGTTTTGGGAAAAAAGGTTTTTTTCTTCTGCGTTGTTTAAAAAATAATTTTTGCAAAAAAAGAATACTAGAATTAATCGTTTCAAAGAATACAGTTAAAAGTATTAAAGTAAATAAAAAGTCAGTTTTAATAAAATTACCTTTTTTGGATGTAAAAAATTTGTTAGTAAGATTAGCTAGGATTAATGAAGATAATAATCAAGAATTACATAATACAGTTGCATCTTTTTTAAGTACAAAATTTCCCAGACAAATTAAAATTTCCACCGAAGACTTTGATGATTATAGGCCAGGAGAGATTGCTGCTTTATTGAGGCGTAAACAGATTGTTAATAAAATTAATGAAGAAGATTTACAATTATTAAAGAGTTTTTTCCCAAAAATTTTTGAGCTATCTTTGAAAGGTAAGAAAAAAGCCGTTAGAACTGAACGAGATAGTTTGTTAGAAAATACAAAAAGTATTACAGACAAGATTTTTTTAGACCAGGTTATTAAAGAATTTGAAGAAAATTTGTCTAAAAAAACATTAGACGAAAGTGCCTGGCAATCATTTTTAAGAGATAAAGTTTTTAGATTTTTATCTAATTATGTAACTTCGATTGAAAAACAAAATGTTGCAATATCTATCAGCTATCCAGATTTTGTTTTGGTTGATGTTTATGGTTTTGTGGATATTTTTGAAATAAAGAGACATAATACCGAATTATTATCTTACGATGATAGTCACGAAAATTATTACTGGAAACCAGAAGTTGCTAAATCTATATCTCAAATCGAAAATTATATTGATAATATTATCAATTCAGCTAGCGAATATATAAAGACTGTTAAAAGAAAGAAGGGAATAGATATAAAGGTAATTCGTCCTCGTGGTTATATTATCGCCGGGACAAGTAGTCAATTTGAGAATGATAAGGCCTCAGAGGATTTTAGAAAATTAGGAGTTTCTTTAAAAAATATCAGTTTTATACTTTATGATGAGTTGTTGGCAAATCTAAAGAATTTAAGATCAAAGTTATGACCGTAAAGCAAGGGATATCTATTTTATAAATTTTTAATATATGGATCATGAAAATAAAAAATGTGAAGAATGTGGAGGGCTGCTAGAGCCATCTCAATATCATCCTAAAGCGCGATGGGAGGGAGATAAAGTCATAATGCCCATACTTTTGGTTTGTCACAATTACCCAAATTGTTCAAAGGCGGAAAAACCAATTAAACAATAAAATTAACTCATGATTTAGCTAATTTTGGAATAGCAATTATTTGTTTAGTAAATAGAAAAAAGTTTGCACTTCCTCTATTACTCCGAGCCATTCCAGGCGAATCAAGAAGCCTGTTTTTATTTTGACTTTTCGCTAAAATTATGGGATTATAAAGAAAAGATAAAATATTTATAAACTCAAAAATATGTCAGATATTAAAGAATTAACCGATAGAATACTGGAATTTAATAATGCTAGGGACTGGAAACAATTTCATAATCCTAAAGATTTGGCACTATCCTTGGTTCTTGAGGCTGCCGAGGTGATGGAGCATTTTCAGTGGAAAAATTCTGAAGAGATGGTGGAATATTTGAAGGGCCATAAAGATGATGTCGGCGAGGAGTTGGCTGATGTCCTTTATTGGGTTCTTTTAATGAGTCACGATTTAGATATTGATATTAAGGAAGCTTTACATAAAAAAATGGCAAAGAATGAAGCTAAATATCCAGTTGAAAAAGCTAAGGGGAAATCCGATAAATATACTAGTTACTAATTATGTTAGTTTATCAAGCAACTAAAGAAAAATTTTCTAGTGATATATTAAGTAATAATATTGAAAATATTATTGCCGATATTATTAAGCAAAAATTAAATTTTTCTGTTCCTAAAAATCAGATTTTAGCTTTTAAGAATTCTTTGATTTATATGGACAAAGTGATTTCTGATTCAGAAATCCCTAATGATAGTGGCGTGGCTATAGAATTCCAAATTCCGCAAACATCAAAGCGGGTTGATTTTATTTTAACCGGCCAAGATGCGGAAAAAGTTGACCATGCTATTATTGTTGAGCTAAAACAATGGGAAGAGGCGCAGCTAACCGGTAAAGACGGAATAGTGTCAACTCGTTTTGCTCACGGATTGGCAGAAACTAGTCATCCTTCATATCAGGCGTGGTCATATGCAGCTCTGATAAATGGATTTAATGAGGCCGTTTATGATGGGAATATTAAATTAAATCCTTGTGCCTATTTACATAATTATAAAGATAATGGCGTTATAGGCGATCGATTTTATCAAGAATATTTAGATAAGGCGCCGGCATTTTTAAAGAATGACGCCTTAAAACTTCGGGATTTTATTAAAAGTTTTGTTAAATATGGAGATAAAACCAATATAATGTATCGGATTGAATCCGGTAAGATTAGACCGTCTAAAGCATTGGCCGATAGCCTATCTTCAATGTTAAAAGGGAATCAAGAATTTGTCATGATAGATGATCAAAAAGTAGTTTATGAAACAGCCTTGTCTTTCGCTAAAAAATCAAGCGAAAAGAATAAAAATGTTTTAATTGTGCAAGGAGGTCCAGGAACTGGAAAGTCAGTCGTTGCTATTAATTTATTAGTTCAGGCTACTAAATTCGGGCTGGTATCTAAATATGTAACTAAAAATTCCGCACCACGCGATGTCTATTCTAGTAAATTAACAGGAACTTTAAAGAAAACTGAATTTTGTAATTTATTTTCGGGTTCCGGCAGTTTTGTAAATTGTGAGAAAAATGTATTTGATTTTTTGATAGTTGATGAAGCCCATCGCTTAAATCAGAAATCCGGGATGTTTAAAAACTTGGGAGAAAATCAAGTTAAAGAAATTATCAATTCTGCTAAGTGTTCGGTATTTTTTATAGATGAAGATCAGCGAGTGACCTTGAGCGATATTGGGAGCAAAGCAGAAATTGTTAAATGGGCAGAAGAAGCTGGTTGCCAGGTTCAATTTTTAGAATTAGCCTCTCAATTCAGGTGTAACGGTTCTGACGGTTATTTGGCCTGGTTAGACAATTCTCTGCAAATACGAGAAACCGCCAATGTAAAATTTGATAATATTGATTATGATTTCAAAATTGTAGATTCGCCTAATGAGTTGCGAGAGATAATTTTAGAAAAAAATAAATTGAATAATAGAGCCAGATTAGTGGCTGGTTATTGTTGGAATTGGGACAGTCAATTGAATAAAGTGGCTTATGATATAGTTATTCCAGAGTTTGATTTTAAGATGCGCTGGAATTTAAAAGTTGATGGTAATTTATGGCTTATAAAGCCGGAATCGGTCAATGAGATTGGCTGCATCCATACTTGCCAAGGCTTAGACTTGGATTATGTTGGAGTCATCGTCGGTGATGATTTAATTGTCAGGGGCGGCCAAGTTTTAACAGACCCTAGTAAAAGAGCCAGAACCGACGCCTCCCTTAAAGGTTTTGGTGTATTATTAAGAAATAATCCCGAAGAAGCTAAAGCGCGGGTTAAACTTCTGATAAAAAATACATATCGGACTTTAATGACTAGGGGAATGAAGGGTTGCTATGTCTATTTTACGGATAATGAAACTAGAGATTATTTTAAATCACTATTATGACTCAAGACCTAATTATTAAAAAAATAGCTAATTACGCCAAGCAGAAACTATCCGGAGAGGGCAGCGGCCATGATTTTTGGCATGTTTATCGTGTTTGGCAAATGGCGTTATATTTAGCTAAGAAAGAGAAAACCAATTTATTTATTGTCCAGCTGGCCGCTTTGTTGCACGACATTGCCGATTGGAAATTTAATGACAATGATAAGGCTGGGAGCATTTTGTCTGAAAAATTGTTAAAAGAACTAAAAGTTGATCAGAAAATTATTGATCAGGTTTGCCATATCATAGATGAAGTTTCCTTTAAAGGGGCGGGAGTGAAGAATAAAATAAAAAGTATTGAGGGCATGATTGTCCAAGACGCCGACAGACTTGACGCTCTTGGTGCGATTGGAATCGCTAGAGCTTTTGCTTACGGCGGCTATAAGCAAAGAGAAATGTATAATCCTGATAAAAAATATACATTACACAAAACCTTTGCTTCCTACAAGAAAGACCAGGGCACCTCAATAAATCATTTTTACGAAAAATTACTACTTTTAAAAGATTTAATGAACACAAAAACAGCAAAGAAAATCGCTCAACATCGGCATAAGATAATGGAGCAATATTTGAGTGAGTTTTATCAAGAATGGGAAGGGAAAAAATAAATCATCTGAACCCAAAATGCGATTTCTTTTATTGTTTGACCTGACCGGATAATCATTGTATGATGCTTATAGTTAAAATGATTGTTGAACTTTTAAATTTATTTAAAGATGAAAAAACACGGTAGATTTGGAGTTTTATTCATTCTTGTTCTGTGCTCATTGTCAGCCTTTTTATTTTTCTTTGAAAAAGAGGAAAGCGCGGCTAGTATTCAAAAAAAAGAACAAGAATTGGGAGCGGCAATTGATGAACTTAAAAGTGGGGATGTTCATACCGTTTCTTATGTTACCCACCAATACCTTTTTGATCGTTTGCGGAATGAGAGTAATTCATCTTCTTCCGAAAAGACGATTGAGTTAGGTGCTCTTAGTTATCGCGTCAGCGAAATTACCGACGGTTACGTATTAACCAGTCTTTCTGATTCAGTTCCTGACCCATATCATTTGATATTAGAACAGCAGTCTGTTCAAACTGATAAAGTCGGTCAATCTATCGAGACCCTGCTATTAATAAAAAAACAAGCGGGGGAGTACCACGGCCAATAAATAAAAACCAGGTAAAAGAATGAACCTCGGAGCTGCTAAAGTTTCGAGGTTTTTTAATTTTGATTTATGTCGTAAATATACAAAATTATCCAATATTATGATAAAATAAAGGCAGCTTTAAATATAATTTTTATATTTTTATGAAACGAGTAATAGTTAGCGCGGCGAGTTCTTTGTTTTTAATTTTAATTCTTGGCGGATGCACGTTTCCCTGGGAAGAGAAGCGGAGTGTAGATTTGGCGGCTATCCCTGAGGTAAATAATGCCGAAGATATAAATAATGACGCAAATTCATCTGCTGATAAAGCGAATAATAAAAAGCCGATAACGGAGATTGTTTTTCAAGAAAAAAAGCAAATTAATGATTTGAAAGATTTTATCAAAGAAGCTCAAAAAATAGCGATTAATGAAATTGGATCGGAGCTAAAATTAACTAGAGTAAATTTTTCTTATCATCCCGTTGGCGACTATATTTCTTATAATGCTAATTTTCGGGGTGACGGCCTTTTCTCTGACGGCGCCCCTAAACAAATCTTTATCACCTATAATCACAAATATGAAGAAACAGATCAAACAGACTTGGCGTGGATGCTTATGGATCGCGATACCACACCGATTAATAACGAAGAATTGGTTGGGATTAGATGTAGTTCGCCAGAAGATTGTAATTTTTTAGTTTCTGACTACGATTTAGAAAAGAATATTAATATTGAAGACCTAAAAATTTCTGTAGTTGATTTAGTAAAAAAATATCCAGTCGAAACGGAATCAGGTTCGGATGTATTGGGGATGATTTTAGTGTCAAAAGATGTTTTAAAAGGACTATATGGGCATTATCGATTTAAACCAGCAACCGGCGAAGTAGCGCTGGTTGAAGATATAAATGAAACGCAATGGTTTTCTTCGGATTTAACAATAAACAAGGTTGATTCAGACGAAGACGGAATATCGGATGATGACGAAAAAAATATTTATAAAACAAATCCTCAAAAGGCCGATACTGATGGTGATGGTTATCGCGATGGCGAAGAAATTAAAAGCGGTTTTAATCCCTTAGGCTCGGGAAAGTTGCCGGCATCAGCAGCAGAAAAGCCCATCGACACCGCTAAGACATCATCCAGCACCGCAACGGATAAGGTTTGCTCAACCGATGAATGTTACGGAGATTTAGCAATCTCTCAAAAAGATGACTCTATTTGCAACAACATAATCGACCACGCAATTCGCGGCCAATGTTTGGTTGGAGTGGCGTATAAAAAAGGGAATTTAAAGCCCTGCCAAGTAATGGGGAATGATTATCCTGAATTAGACGATGAATGTAAAGAGCTTGAAGAAGAAATAGCGGATGAAAATAAGCCTGTAGATAGGGACGCGGTCACTCTTTCAGATGTTAGAATTATACAAACTGTTCTTGAATTATATTATAATGAAGTTGGTAAGTACCCGGAAAGTATTGTCACCGGCAGTCCTGTTGTTGCTAATGGTAATACATTTATTTCTAAGATTCCGGCGGCTCGAAAAGGGGAAACGGATATTTGTGCTACGGATTATGAATATAAATATGCATATAAAAATGAAAAAGATTATACTTTGACATATTGTCTGGATCACGAAACTAGCAAAGTCACGGCCGGCGCTCACGTCGCCTCTCCAAAAGGAATTGATTAATTTTAAATCTATAATCATATAGACTACCCCGAAATCATCAGACAAATATTGCATTACTCGCTTCATTTTATTTTTCCTTTCCTGGTTGCCTATTGGTTTTTTAGGGGAAAATGGAAAGAGGCGGGAATTATCATGGTCTCAACTATCTTGATGGATTTAGACCATCTTTTGGCTAACCCTATATTTGACCCCAACCGTTGCAGTATTGGTTTTCACCCCCTGCATACTTTTTGGGCTCTAATTGTTTATTGTCTAATGTTTTTTATCCCTTCTTGGAAATGGCGCGCCGTTGCCCTGGGCCTAATCCTTCATTTAGGAATAGACGCCCTCGATTGCTTTATGGGCAGCCTAGTAAATGGATAGCAAAACATCGCTAGTTTGACTTTATTGTTATTTTTTAATTATTATAGATGATAATATAAAAAATATGGAAAATTGCAATTTTTGTTTAGAAAATAATACACTTAAAGGGGAAATTTTAGCAAAAAATGATCTTTGTTATTTTGTCGAAAGTATCGATCCTGTTATAAAGCACGCCGGAATGATAATAACTTATAGACATGTTTTAACGCCGTTTGAGCTTAGTGATGAAGAATGGCTGTCTATGAAAAATCTTCTTAGAGAAGTTAAAGAGATTTTAGATAAGTATAATCCTTCCGGGTATAATATAGGTTGGAATATTGGTGATGACGCCGGACAGAATGTAAATCATGTCCATCTTCATGTAATTGCCAGATTTTCTGACGAGCCGTTAAGGGGCAAGGGGATTAGATACGCTTTCAAGCAGGAAACAAATAAAAGGCCTAGTATTGCTTATTAAATATACTTCACAAAATGAAAAGACTATCCTTTTGGGGACAGTCTTTTTGCTTTTGCTTGTATTGACACAATCAAGTTTTTATGATATTATACTTTGAACACCAAAGTCCTTTAAAATCATAAAATCGATATAGATGAAATCAATCCCTTTAAACAAAATGGTGATATTTTTCGCCGCTGGCTTTGAGCTAACTGAACACTTTATTTTTTCAAGCCAAACGACGGCAGTAATCCCTGCCAATTCCTATTGGAAAGTCGTGCTCGATCTTGGCCGCCAAGAAATGAAGGTTGTCCTTCAAAACTGCCAAGACAAAAGCCAGAAAGTGATTAGCTACGGTCATTTTGGAAAAATATTTTCCATGCAAACCGATCAGATTGTGATTATGCAAGAGGAAGATGTTCCGATTATTATTAATCTTTAATAAACGGAATCATCCAAGAACACAAAGCATTCAGAAGACATTCTGTCTGCTTTTTATTTTGACTTTAGGCCGTTTTTATGGGATTATAAAATTAGGATAAAATAAAATTATCTTTATGAAAATCGTTAAAGCCACAACTAAACATTTACCGGAAATAAATAAATTAAATAAAACTTATTTTAAAGAAGTGCGAGATTTTGCTAAAGTGATTACCGGCCCGAATGATTATTTTTATGTGGCCACCCAAAATGAAAAAGTAATTGGCTTCAGTGGTTTTCATTATTATGCTTGGAATAATACCGCTTCTATTATTGATATTTTTATCCATCCCAAGCTTCGTGGCCGTGGATATGGCGATAAGCTAGTTAAGAAAATAATTAGCCAGGTGCGGCTGACTAAAGCGCGGGCGATTATCGCCGAAGCCCCATCGCTTAGCGGCGTCTTAACTTTATATTTAAAAAACAATTTCCGAATCTGCGGCTTCAATGACCGCTATTATGATAATCAGGGACGGGAAATTGCCTTTTTCGTGGCTAAAGATTTGAAATAAGCCCCATCGGATATCTGTTGACTAAAACAATACCTTTGTGGTATTGTTTTTTATTACTTTGAAAATTGAATATTAACCATAAACACACGAAAAAATGAAAAACCCGAAACCTGTAAGTACTGATTTTTTAAGTGCCTGTTTGGCAAAAAATTATTCCGCCGCCGAGATTAAACAAGCTTTTAAAAGTTTAGAGGCTCGCGATGATGAAAAGTTCCTGCGCTATTTTCTGGATTGCCAAAAATCTAAAAGTTCCAAGGTTCGTGATTTGGCCTGGGAACTGGCGATTGATGAAATCAGAAAAGATTTGCTTTGGCAAAATTTTGATTATTTGCTTGAATGTGAGCATTCGGAAAACGCCCAAGTCGTAAAGTTGGCTGAAACCCTGCTTTATCAAGCGATACAAAATAAGGATCGCAAGTATCGTTTGGATAAAATTGATTATTTAATCGCTTGCTATCGTTCGCCAGATGAAAAAAAACGCAAGCAAGCCGATTATTTGGTGGATGGCATTGATTACGCTCTGTATTATCCTTATCTTGATTCCTTGGTAATTTGGGCGCAGGATGGCAATGCCAATGTGCGTACTTTTGCGCGTAGTCGAGCTATTGGGGCCCTAGGTCAGCATTTTGTAAAGAATGAAGAGCTTGAATCTCGCTTCGATTTCATTATGAATTGCGCTTTGGAAGATGATAAATTTGGTCGCGCCAAGGAATTGTCTTTTAAGGCAATGTATTTTTGGCCCGCTGAAAAAATTAAGCCCCATTTTAATTATCTGCTTGCTTGTCGGGACAGTGTTCATGACTGGCCGATGAATGGCTCCACAAAACTGGCAATGCGTGTTATTGCGTCTCTTCCGGATGAGGAGCAAAAACTTCATCTCGCTTATTTGCTAAAGTGTTGGCGTTTAAACGAAGATGCTGAACAGGCGCTTAAACTTATTCTTAAGATTATTGCGCCTTTACCAACGGCTCAATTAGCCGAATATGTCGATGCCCTAATCGCTTGCCAGGATTTTCCGAAACTGCGACCGCAGGCTAAGCGTTTAGCTTTGTCTATCAAAGTTTCAGAATTGGAAGTTTGGGAGCGGAAAATCGATGCCATTATGGCTGAACTCTCCAATTTATCCGGCTACTATTTTTCTTTTTTGACCCTGGAGTTGAAGATGAAATTACTGAGCGCCTTGAATTCAAGCTCGTTGTCAGCCAACATCCAGGCTATTTTTACTTGTCATAACCATTCAGACCCGTATATCCAGGCGCAAGCTAAAAAGTTGGCTCGCTCCATTAAGAGGCGAGATTTAAAAGGAAAGGCTATAAAGATAGTTCAAAGAGCCTTTGCCTCCCAGGTTCCCGAATTTAATCTTAGGCACATGAGCTTGGCCTTATGTTTTAAAATTCAGGCCGATGAACTTTTATTAGATTTGCGAAAATTGGTTGATGACCATTGTGATCCTGATAAATATCAGTATTTAAAGACGCTGGCTTTTCGGATTAAGCCCAATAAGTTTAACCCGGAAAGAATGTTTGAGCTCAGTGGCTATTTTGGACTTCATTCTTTGTTGGCTTTAAGAGCTATTATGTATTGGGATGCTAAGAAGCTGAAGCGCTATTCCGACAAAATATTTACTTGTCGCTTCCATGAACGTAATCCTGATGTTAAAGTTCTTGCCAATCGTTTGCATGACCGAATTCAAAGGGCTAAATTTCGGCCGGAACGGATAGCGGCTGTTAAGAGCCTGGCAATCGCCTAAGTGTTTAAAAATCTTGTTTTAACCCCGAAGCTGTTAGTTTCGGGGTTTCTTTTTTTCTTAGATTCTAATAGAATTAAGATATAAATATTTGAATAATAGCCATATGCTTAAAGTTGCCGTCGGGTCTTTGAATCCGGTTAAAGTAAACGCGGTGAAATCAGCTTTTACAGCCATGCTGGGAGAATGCGAAGTTCTTGGTTTTTCTGTGCCTTCGGGAGTTTCTGATATGCCGATGTCTTTTATGGAGATTACCCAGGGGGCGAAAAATCGGGCACTAGCGGCACTTCAAGTCGGGGAGGCTGATTATGGCGTTGGTTTGGAGGGCGGCCTAAATGAGACGAATATTGGAACTTTACTCATGGGTTTTGTGGCGATTGTTGATAAGGCAGGAAAATGGGGTTATTCAGGCGGCGAGGGACTTTATATGCCGGATAAGATCGTTCGGGCGGTTAAGGAAAGTGGCAAAGAACTAGGGGAAGTGATGGATGAGTTGCGCGGAGTAACGAATAGCAAACAACATGAAGGCTGTGTCGGTTATTTTACCGACAACCTAATTGACCGCGAGGAATCTTTCAAAAATCCTACTATCTGTGCTTTGTCGCGCTTTAAGAAGCCGGAATTGTTTGAATAGATTTTTTTTAGATTAGCTTATTTTTTGTTATAATAAAGCAATAGAGATAAAATAACCAACTAGATTATATGAAAATTGAAAAACCTGATTTTGCTAGTCAGGAATTAATCAAAACCAAGGATAAAAAGATTTCAGCAGATGAATCGCTTGCTTTTAAATCTTCAAAAACAGAAGAAATAACTCCCGAGCAAGTTAAGCAAATAAAAATTGAAGAAGCTTCGCAAATTGCCAAAATTCAAAGCGAGATAGCTGATTTTAATGCTGTTCCGGAAACTAAGCCCATTGTTGTTGCGGAAAAACCAAAAGGATTTTTAAATAATCTGGCACAGAACAAACTCGTCTCCAAGTTTATGGTTGGCTTGGGCTTGGTGGCGACTGTCGCCCAAAAAGCAGAAGCCCGAGAACCAAAAATTGATGATAAGCAAAAAGTTTCTGCTGAAAGTAATCCTCAGCAACCCGGAGAGAGAATCCCGACCATGGGCGAACTGGATCGTGAAAAGTATTATAATTGGCAATGGAAGGTGGAGAATAACGAGCCGGTAAATCCAGAGGACATGCCTGATTTTGAGCCGGCTTATGAAATACCGATGAGAGATTTTTCCGGATATAGCTATACCCAGAAAGATTTGATGTGGAATAACTTGCCGACGCTTGATTTTTCTAAAGATGGTTTTGAAAATATGAGTGCCCGGGAGAAGGCCGCTCTATTCGTTGAAAGTTATCTGCCTTATAAACAGGGGCGAATACCAAAGATAGATTCGGAGATGTTGAATTTAGATAAAAAATCAGCTCCGGAAGTTGCCAAAGAAAGTTTAGCTAAAAAAATCTTAACTTCTCAAGAGGGTTTAATGCCAAAAGTTAAGGGACATGAAACAGTATATGATGTTGCCGGTCGAACTTTGCGCAAATATGCAATGCAGGATGAAAAAGTAATGAATGGAGAATTGCCGGACAACGAAAGTGTTGATGCCAAAGTTTATAAAAATACCTTGTATGATTTTAACTTGTTGGACAAACGCACGGAACTGGTACTTGATCCCCGAGTTGCTGTCCATTGGAAAACGCTTGGCCGCCTGCCTAAATATGCTGATATGAATAATTTAGGCGTTTTAAGAAATCAGACTAATGGCCGAGAAGCAAAACAGGGTTTAAGTATGGATGAAATAGCTTGTTTGCCGCAATGGTTGAAGGATAAGGCCGGAATAACAGGGGACATTAAACAGGACATCCCGTTAATCTATGATGGTATACCTTTAGATCAGAATGGCGGACCCGGCACCGGCCTTTTTATGTCGGTGTGCATGGGCCTAGGTCTTGATTATGAGCATAGTTCACGGGAAGAAATAGACAAAAAAGAGGCTGAAGTTATCAAGCTGATTCAATCTGAAATTGCTAAAGGCGCTAAATATATCACCTGTACTTATCCGGTTAATAAGCGTGAAGGCTATAACCAAAATAAAGAATTGGACTTAGAATATAAAAAATATCCGGAAAATCCCGATTATCGCCCGCAGATTAAAACTTTAGTTGAGAAAATAAAAGCGGGGAAATATCCGACTATTTTTAAATTAGATGAAACGCCTTTAGAAAAAATGATGGACAGGGTCCCTTCGCTTTTTAGCGGTTTATATGAAGGTTCGGAAATGATTCCTTTTAGTGAAAAAGGTAAAACCCTGCAAGATTTTGTCGCTAAACAAAAATTAACGGCGGAAGATATGAAAGTTATTAATACGGAAATGTTTAAAGCCGATGCTTTGGAGAGTGATTATAAAGTGAGAGATGAAATGCTCAGCTATATGAAAGACCCGCGTTATGTTACCAAGTTAATTGCCCGTCATCGCGGCGAGGAATATTTGGACTCCATAACACCGAAGTTTGGTAATGACCCGAAATGGGGTGAATATCAGAATGTTTTAAGAGAGTATACTTATTTACGCGATTGTCAGATTGAACAATTGCTTAGAAGTCCAATTGGCAAGATTGTTGGTAATTATCGCTTAGGTGTGCCCTTGGATGCCGCGATGTCGGTTCCGATTGATATTTTACAGATGGGAGGCATTGATGTCTCTAAGTTAGCGGAAACAAATGTTGCTAATTTCTCCGCTCGGACATCCGGCATGGTGCCGGAAGTCGCCGCGGCTCATGAAATGAAGCATGTGTTACAGCATGCTTATCCAAGTATGAACCTGAAAGCAGATATGAATGCCTATCAAGATACGCTGACCAGTTTTCTGGGAGGCTATAAGAAAGGCGATTTTGACGCCTATTATTCTAATGAAGGCGGCGGCTCAATAAATGAATTTGACGCTGATTTGATTCAATTCAAATATAATTTAGCTAATGACTTAACCAGCACTAAGAATCGCGGATTTGTGAAAGCGATGATAACCACACCAACGACTTCCGAGATTGATCAATATTTAAAGAAAGTCAGTACAGAATGGCAGGAGAAAAGAGTGGCCAGCGATCCGGCAGTGGAGAGAATTATGCAGCTTTGGGAAAACTCTACTTTAAAACAAAAGAAACGATTGTTAGAAATTATGGATGTCTACGTTTAGGTTGGTTTGACTTTAAGTAGGGGAAAGATAAATATTTTCAAATAAAAAAGCTTGGTTTGGCCAAGCTTTTTTAGCGGGGAATAATAATTTTTTATATTCCGCCCCTAACGATTTTTTCCTGCTGTATTTTTTCTGTATAGACCAGCCGGAAATTACTTAATGAAACAACGTCTTCGCTGTTAATGTGCTTATTAAGCATTCGCAAATCTTCCAAATCAGCATTCTTTAAACGCTCAATATGTTTTTCGGATTCAATGCGTGCTTCGTCGGCAGTTTGTGCCAACAGGGGAATAGAGACGTTTCCGTCATGGTTAAACCCCTCTCCTATGGAATCTTCGCCTTCAATTTCAATTTTGAAAACAAATTTCCAGCCATCCTTGTCTTTCATGGGTTGTGTTTAAGGGTTAAACAATATTCTAGATAATATATGATAAAATTATTTGGTCGTCAATGATGGTATATTTACAAAAACAATGCCTTGTGGTATTATTTTTTATTACCTTAAAAATCAAATATTAACCAACAAAGGAGAAATGTCATGAAAAAATTTATTTTATTGCTTTTGCTGGCCGCTATTTTTAATAGTTGCGAGCGCATTGACTTCGAGCCGGAAGGGAAAATCATTCCTTTTATTGATGCCCGCGCGGTTCCGACGCCGATTGTTTTTGCTGACGATATAACCAAGAAAGCCACGGTTATTTATTTACATCCGGAAACCCTGGTTTATAATTGGCTTTATGATTCGTATTCATATGGCGGCGGTTTAGTTAAAACCAAAATATTTTTTGGCAAACTTAAGCCGGATATGCAAATTATTATTATCGGCCAATCTGGTTTGAGTTGTACCGAATTAATTATCTTGAAAGATTACCGTCGCGTCGCTTCTTATAAGTTTAATGCGGTTACAATCCGTTATCTCAAGTTACTTGATGACAATAAGTCACTTTTAATTCGTTATAATAACACTTGGACCAGAACCGGCCCTCTGGCTGATGAAGAAAAGATTTTTGATTTACCTTAAAATTTGGAGGAGTTAACAATGCGAAAAATTATTATTGTTCAATCTAACCCCGAGGCGTTGAAGCTTATTCGCGAGAAACTGCGGACCGTTTTTCCGGAATTAAATGACGTCATCTCTTATCAGCGAGATTTCGAGAATACTCTAAATGAGGTTCCGAAAGATTGCGAGCTGGTGGTTATCACTAGCGATCAGTTCCATGATGAGCGTAATGTAAAATTTTCCGATCAGGAAAAGGATGGTTCTAAGCTGGCGGAAGAAATTAAGAAGATTAACCCCGCAGCTAAAGTTTATGTGTTCTCCATGTATGATCCCCGACCGGAACACATCGACGGTTTTTATAAAAAGAGCTGGGGCAGCGATAACACTGTTGAGGAAATGGTGGGCATCTTTTTGTCTCTTGGTCTTAATAAAGAATCGGCAGAAGCGGCGGAAACGGAAACTGCGGACAAGAGAGTTATCAAGGTTGATGAAATCAATGAGGAAGATTTAGCATTTATTTGCCATCTGCTCGGATTGACATTTGGGCGTTTTGAAAATTTGGGTGAATGTATTCAGGTGTATTTTAAGGAGAATGGCAAAGAAATTCTTGATCGCTGTTTAGTCATAAATGAAACCGGAAAAATATTCATTTGTGTGGATTTCCCGGGCGATAACATTGTTGTTAATACCGTTCCTGTTGTACTCTACTTGCAAGCCCGGGGCTTGATTGTCGTCGAGGGCACCATTTATCAAATGATGCATATCATCTGATTTTGGACATTATGTGTTTGCCACCTATTATTTCAATCGTACTTTTAAAAAAGGGTCTTAATTTAAAGGCCCTTTTTGTTTTGGTTAAAATTTAATATAAGAATAATTAGCCATGATGTCATATTAAAAAAGCTAACCATTCTGGTTAGCTTTTTCAAAAGAAAGTGTTTTTTATTTTTTAATATATCCGCCGCCTTCGGTTTGATCCAGGGCGCGATAGATTGCATCCCGCATTTCATTAGCTTCTTCTTGGGAAAGCGTTTTTTCGTGCGAGCGGAAAGTTAATCTCAACAGGAGATTTTTTTGTCCGGGAGAGATTTTTAATCTTTCAATCGCTTGCGGCGGAAGCTCGGTGTAGGCAGTTGTAGAAATTATTTGTAATTCTTCCAAAGCCTCTATCCGGTTTTGCAGGGTTTCTCTGGCTGATTCGCAGACATCTTCTTCGGTTTGATTTTCGTCTACAGAGATTGAAATGTCGCGTTTAATCGGCGGGAATTTTGAAACTGGGCGATAGACTAATAAGTCTTCCATCTGAGCCTTAATTTTAGGATTAGAGGCTCTTAGTAATCTGATATCGTCTATCCGTTTGATAATCATTACCAGCCTGTCTAAGCCCAAGCCCATTGCCAGGCCTGAATATTCTTCCGGATTTAATCCGGAATCAGAGAGTAGGCGGCTTTTAATTTCGCCGCATTCCATTATTTCCAGCCAGTCGCCGTTGATGAGGATTTCGATTTCTAATCCTCGATCGGTGTAAGGGTGCTCAACTTCGTTGGCGCGGAATTTCGCTCCAGGTTTTATTGCTTCTACTACCGATTGGACGAATGTCAACAAGGTTTCTCTGGTTATACGGGGAAGCCCTTTTTTTATGCGCCAAATATCCATTTGGTGCGGCTCGCCGACATGTTTTCGGTCAATGACATCGCGTCGGAAACAAATTCCTGGGCACATAACCAAGAAATCATCCGGCCGTGATAAGCTTAATTCTTCCAAAATTTCTGGAATTTGCGCAGTGGTGTGAGTTCGCAGAAGTGTTTTCTCGTCCAGATATCTGGTATAAGTCTTAGAACGGCTTAAATTGTCTGGCGGGAAGTAGAGCCGGTCAAAGTTATCAGCCACCGTTGTTATGGGGCTGGAACGCCTTATTTCCGGCTTAGGACAATCGGGAATTTCTTCCAACTTCTGGTAGATAAGATCAATCATTAGGTTGATCGCGTGTTTTCCTTGAGCAGGATCTGATAAGTCTCTCAGCTCCAAGCTTTTTTTGATTACCTCTTGCATGATTATGGTTTTTTATTGTTAATGTCCAAATTTAAATATTCAAATTATTTTATAATTATTTAATGTTTCTGTCAACTTGACAAAAATATTGCAAGTATTAAAATAAAATTATAATTTAATAAAAAATATATGCAAGAAGTTCAAGCAACAACTGTTCAGCAAGAATGGCTGGGCACAACAACTGAGTCTGATAAAGACACCTCCACTATTGTTGTTAGAGAATGCTCCTGTCTGTTTGACTAAATAGCGATGACTTATTAAGAAATTAATAAGTCATTTTTGTATAATTTAATATGGCAAATAATAATTTGCACTACGCTCTTTGGGAACTTACTCAAAGATGTAATTTGTGTTGTATCCATTGTCGTGCAGCCGCTTCGCCTCAGACTTTAGAGAATAATTTAATAAAAGGGAAGGACATGGTTAGGCTCATTCGAGAATTGAAAGAGCTTGGCTGTCCGACTCTCGCCCTTACTGGCGGTGAGCCTCTTTTGCGACCTGATATTGTAGAGATTGTTAAGGAAGCAACTAAACAAGGGATTAAGGTTAGAATTCAAAGTAATTCCTTATTACTTACTGAGGACTTGGCTAAGAAACTTAAAGATGCCGGCCTCTATTCTTTCGGCGTTGGTCTGGATGGCTCCAAGCCGGAAATAAGCGATAAAATCAGAAATTTAGATGGCGCCTTGCAGAAAGCAATTAATTCTATAAAAATCTTAAAGAAGCTGGGTATAAAAGTCCATGTGGAATTCACGGTCACTCGGCTTAATATGAATGATTTATCCTCAACCTTAGACATGTTAGAGGAACTTGGAGTAGATACTTTCCTAGCCAGAGCGGCTATTTTTACCGGGCGCGCCAATGGCGCCAATCCAATTTTTGTTATTACACCGGAAGAATATCGCAAATTCTTAGAAGAGCTGAGCGTTCAGAGGGAAAAAAGAAAAATTAAGATGGTAATAAATTGCCAGGACCCTCTTTATCATTTGGCTGATCCTAAGATTATGGCTAAATTAAAAGAGTTCGGCGATGTTTATTCTGGTAAAGTGATTAGTGGCTGTACAGCTGGCCAGGACATGATTCATGTTAGATGTGACGGTAAAATTGGAATTTGTACTTTTCTCCAGGATATAGTTTTAGGTGATTTTTATCAGCAGTCATTAGTTGATATTTGGAATGACCGAGAAAAAATTAAAGGAGTAAAACAGCTCTTGAGCCGGGAATACTCCGGCCACTGCGGTTCTTGTTGCGATCGTTTTATCTGCGGCGGTTGTCGAGCTAGAGCCTTGCTTATTAATAATGATTTGTTAGCTGAAGATCCTTATTGTTGGAAGTATAGTAAGTAATTTAAATAGTAATTTCTTTAAAAACAAAATAATCATGGATGTATCAAAATTATTGCCGATGGCGAACGATTTAGAATTGTTTGCCGGTTTAAAGAATTGGTTGCCTCATCGTATTATTGATTGTCATTTTCATCTTCATCTTAATAATGACGGGTTGGATATATTTAATCATTCAGCCAAAAATCCGGGGCAGACATTTAATTGGTTTGATCTTAATACTCATCGATTAGTGTTAGAAAAGTTTGATTTTGTTCCATCTTTTTATCAGGCGGTGGCTTTCGGCTTACCATTTTCTCCTGATGAAAGTCAGAATAATTTTAATCTTTATCGTCTCAGACCAAGGCCGATGGAAATTTATCCTATTCCTTGTTTAACATCTTCTTTGGTAAACCAGGTTGACTGGCAGCCCTTCCGAAATGTTAACGGAATTAAGACAAAAATCCGAACACAGGGAGGGAACGATGAAATTTCTAAGCATTTTTCTAAAGAGACCTGGGAATGGCTTAATTTTGGGAACCGGTTTCTTATTATTCATCTGCCGCAGAATGTTTGGCAGAACGCCTCGGAGTTGGCATTTTTAGCTAATAAATACCGATGGATTAATTTTATTATTGCTCATTTGGGCGGCGCTTTCTTATTTAATGAACAGTTGCCGTCTGCGCTGGAAACACTCCGACCCTTTAGCAATGTTTTCTTTGATACCGCCATGGTTACTGACCCCGAGTCGGTTTTGGCGGCAGTTAAGATTATTGGCTGTAAGAGAATTATATTTGGGAGTGACGCCCCCTTCGGGTATTTAAGGGGGGAATTTATCAGACACGAAGAACAAACCTTGTTTTTACCGGGATTTGCTTGGCCCTGGCTTGATTCTAGGTTTTCTAAATTGGCACTAAAGCCAGGAAACATGGTTTTTCTGCAATCTCTCTCGGCGATTAGAGCCGCCTTGCAAGCCTCTGGGGCTGATAGCGATTATAATCGTAATGCAATTTTTTTTCAGAATGCGATTAAATTAATAACTTAAAAAGGGCGCTGTTTGTTTGGCGCCTTTTATTTTAAAAATAAAATTATGCGTAAAAATGGTATTGAAGTAAAAAGGAAAACAGATATCGGTTTGGTTTTAGAAACTCCTTTTTGGCTTGATTTATTACAGCGCTTATATCCGAAAAGTCTTCGTATTTCTTATGATCATAGTCAAGATGAGGTTTTACATATCAACCTCGGCGGTTTAGATATTGCTTGTATTGCCGATCGGGGCGCAAGCATGTCGGCCTGCATAACCGAGCGTTTGCGGGTTTATGGAGCCAAGGCGATTGTTCGTGTTGGAACTTGCGGCGGACTTTCTGCTAATTTAAAATTATTTCATCCGGTTATTAGTACCGCTTGTTTTAGTGATGAAGGAACATCTAAGCATTATCTGCCGGCCGGTTTTCCGATTATTTCCGATGCAGGATTGAATGCCGCTTTAGCCACTTCTTTTAAAAAAAATAATCTCCCTTTTCAATTCGGTATTACAGTTACCACTGACGGGCGCTGGCGTGAAAATCCCGCCCTTTTACGAGAACTCGCCCAACTTGGCGTGTTAACTATTGAAATGGATACGGCGGCCATCTTTTCTGTCTGTCAATTTAGAAAAATTCCAGTTGCTGCGGTTAATATTCCGGTAGATTTGCCGGCGCATGAAAAAGGTGAAGACGATTTAAAAGGTGTTCCGACTCGTCGTGATCATCGACAGAAATTAGAGGCCGCTTTTAGTATTATCTTGCCTTTAGTTTTGGGCGCTCTGGTTGATTATTATAAGCAAAATATTAAAAAATAATATGGCTAATACTTTTGAAACAATAAGAAAGAATTTAGAGCGTGCGCCGGTTTATAAAACCGATAACGCTTACGAATATTTCGTTTATCCTTATAAGGGATTAGTGCCCACTAACCCAAAGGAGCTAGATTATTTGGCCAAGCAGATGGCTAAAAAGATAGGCGGGGAAGCGGATTTAATTTTTTCTTTTGAAATGGATGGCGCCTTTTTGGCTTATAAAGTTGCCGCTTTGCTTGGTAAGCCATTTGTCTGCGCAAAACCTTTTCACTATAATCTTAAGAAAATTATTAAGTTTAAACAAAAAACCGGTTATTATAGCCGGGATGTATTTTTTTCTTTGGATAATCTTAAAGTGAGAAAAGTCGCGATTGTTGATTGTCTTTATTCTACGGGCGGCAGTATCGAGGCAGCCGTAAAAGTTTTTGATAAGTTAGGAATTAAGGTTTCGTCCGTTTGTGTAGCAGTTAACAAGCTAAACTATCATAATCAAAAATCTTTTCAAGGAATTAAATCTAAATTTTTTGCTATTTATGATGTTGAAATAAGAAAGGGACTAGTGAACGCCGCTAAATCCATTTTCTTTAAAAATTTATAAATCTTTGCCGATAGTTAGGACGGCCCCTTTTTGTTTTATTATCTTGTAGCCGATTTTTTTATAAAATTCTTTAGCGGGGTTGTTTTTAAAGACGTTGGCTGTGATTTTTTTGGCGCCCGCTTTTTTTTCAGCCGCCTCTATTTTTGACATTAACATTTTTCCCAATCCCTTGCCTTGTAGAGGGCGCGATAGCTGAATATTATGCAGATAAGATTCTGCTCCTTTAGTCTCTATATCGAAGAAGCCTGCTCGTCTGCCGTTTTTTATTACTAATTTTAGCCGCTTTGGATTAAGATTCGCTTTGAACCTTGAACCATCCCAGTTGCCCCAAATTTCCTTAGTGTATTTTTCCATGTTGCGCCTGCTTAAGGCACAAATAAAACGGAAATCAGCCTGGTTACCAGACCTTATTTTTATTAGTGCAGATAGCCTTTTGTTATTCTTTTGATTAAGCATATAAATATTTTAGCATAAATTATTGTTTTTTGTCTCCCTAGCCGCTTATTAAATATCTATTTACAAAAACAATACATTGTGGTATTGTTTTTTGTTACCTTAAAAAATTAATATTCACCAATAAAAATTCTCTAAAATGGAAGCAAAAAAACCTTTACGTCCTTTAGCTATGATTACTGGCGTGTGCTTAATCATCGCCATAGTTATTTTCATGTTTTCTTTGACAGAAAAGATTGTGCCCCAATTCTCTCTGGAGAGCATCAACCGAATTACTAACTTTTCCGAAGCTTCAATCGCTAAGGAAGTTTTGAACGAGGAAATGATTCAGGATTTTCCTGGAAGTCTAGTTTTTGCGGTCACTTGGCCGGAAGATAATAAGGCTTTGACGGCTATTCCTAATCTCAGGAGCTTATCCCAAGGACAGGATAGTATTTGGAATCTGATGAATCATTGCAACCTAACTTTGTTGGCAGTTGATAGCTCCGCTTACGCCGTTATGCCTAAACGCATGCGTGGCGAAAATTTAGATTTAGGAGACGCTTTAAAGCAAAATGAATTTAAAATTTTTTCTAAGGGAGACCTAATCATGTTTGCTGCTAATAATTTTGAACAGACTCCGATTTCTTATCCGCTCCTGGAAAAAGTTAATCCCAGGCTGGATGATTCTCCTTGCACAATTAAGTTGCTTAATTGTTTTCGCGGAGATAAACAAGTCTATCGCTACACAATTAGAGGGACGGTCTATTATCTTAATCCGCATGATCAAAAACTCATTCAGCGTTCTGCTCGCTATCCTTACGAAGGCGCCGAAGAAAATGCTAAATCAAAATCAGGGATGTATGTTGTCCGTATCCCCAATATTATGTCTGAAGAAATAATCGGCATGTATGGCGGTTCGGCGGTAGTCACTTTTGAGGGGCGGGAATATTTTCTCGGCCTAAATTCCATGAGCATCATGTTGGCCGCAATCGATGGCGAAGAAACAACCTACATTACTTTGATGGCCATCGAGCCGGTGTTAGAATCGGATTTTAATTTCCGAAAACAATGAACACCTCTAATGTCCGAGCTTCAGAAATTTCCGAGCTAAGCCTCGGCGAGCTAAGACGGACCCTAGCCTTCTTTGCCGCTCATGATCGAGAGTTCTTTTATCAGAACAATATTCACGATTGTTGCGAGTGGCAGAAAAAAGGCAGTAAGTTTTTTGCCGTTATCAAGAATGGTCAGTTGGCAGCTTTAGGCGGTCTTAGTTTCTACGACCAGGATGGCAATCAAGCTTTTTATTTTAAAGCTGAGGTGGCGGTTTTGACCAATGCTTATGTTTTTCCGAATTTTCGCCAGCGCGGATATCATCGGATATTAATTGAGCATCGCCTTAAATTTTGCCTGCAAAATGGTTTGTTTAAAATCCGCACTTTAGTTAAAGACGGGAATAATCAGCCAGTTAAAAATTTGCAAAACTCCGGTTTTGTTTATCGCGGGCATTACGACCACGATAACGTTAACGCGGAAATTTATGTCTACGCCAAGCGTTGGCGAATTACTTGGGCTAAGATTGCAAATTTTTTGCGAACAGTGTTTTAAGGATTTTAGCGTTGAGGCAAAATTTAAAATCGGTATGGAATAAACAAAAGAAACGTTAGTAAAATCAATTAGTCATGGAAAAAAGAATTATTTTTGTTTTAGGCTCCGAAGTAACCGGAGAAGATTTTGAGTCCTTGCTCAGAATAAAGATTTGGCTCGGCGAGCGCTGCACCCTGATTCAATTTGAATCAACCGACCCACACGAAGTTTTGGTTCAAACTCTGGAACTTATTAGGAGGTTTCCCGAAAGAGAACGGTACAGCGCTTTAGTCCTCTATGATCTTAAAGCTGGCAACGATTTATTAGATGCCAACTTACCCTGCGATAAGCTCAATCTTAATTTGTTAATGAATAAGATTTATGAAGCTGTTGGCGGGCCAGACACTCCAAAGAAAAAAGAAATAGCTGACATTTTGTATGCCGGAGCAGTTATGGCAATTTTGCAAAATCCGCAAGAACCGCCACTGCAAAACTGGCAGCTATTGGACATGAAATTAGACAGCTTTGGTTCGACTAAGCGTCTTCTAAGAGAAATGAAAATTTGTAAGGAGGACTTGGGGAAGATATTTTATTCTGACCCAGAAAAGAAGCGAGGAACAATTGTCAGCCGTGAAGATTTTCAAAAAATGAACCCTGATGAAATAGGGGGTTGGACTGAGATTGGCGAATTTGATGTGAACTGTTAAAAGGCAAGTTATCCGCCTTCAAGGATAATAAAAAACGGATCTCAACCAGACCCGTTTTTTTTATTTTTTTACTTTCCGTTTTATTAATGATAATATTTAAGTATTAAAAAATTATATGTTCTACCACGATTATTTAAAAAAGATTAAGTCCTGCCCATTTTGCAAAGCCAAGAAGCGCATGTTTATTGATAATGAAAGCGCTTATTTAACTTATTCCAAGGCGCCTTATCACTCACATCATTTGCTGGTTATTCCTAAAAGACATGTTGTTTCTTTTTTTAATCTCAGCGCCCAGGAAGATAAAGATATTGCCGCTTTGGTAAAAATCGGGGCACAGATATTAAAAAAATTGAAATATGACAGTTTCTCAATTTTAGTTAGAGAGGGGCCGGATTCTGATAAAAGCATCAAACATCTGCATTATCATTTAATACCGAATATCCGTATTGGTGATGTTGATGCTCACGGAATTCCGCGAAAAATATTAACAGCTTCGGAAATCAAGTCTTTATCGGCTAAAATTATTTCCTTAGCTTCTAAGATAAAATAAACTTTGTTAAATTCCTTAATTGGGATAAACGACAATCATTGCTTTCCGATTGCTATCTAAGTCTGCCTTGTTGATTGAGTGTCCGCCTTGAGGCGCGTCATGAATTGCCGCGTAAAGAATGTCCGGCTTATAAATATAGTTATGACCTTTTCTGGTGCCATTATCATTAGTGATAAAGTCACCAGTTTTTGTTATGCCCTTTATAACTAGCATGTGGTAAATCGGTCCCGGTTGCTTGAAATTAGGATTTTTTAACATCTGTCCAGAGGCGGGAATGATTATTGGTCGGCCGGCCAGAAGCTGCGCCTTAAGGTCATTCAGGCTGAAATCATAGATGACATCTACGCGCTTAAAATTATAATAGTCCTGTAAAATTTGAGCCGTTTCCTGGGCGGTTGTATCTTCGTAATAGCCGAAAGTTTTATTTTCCCAGGCGACTAAATCCAGGATTTCTTGTTTGGCGATTGCTGGCGTCAGTGTGGCTTTTTGATAATATTTAGCAACCATTAGACTAGCCGTTTCTTCGCAGGCATTTTGATAAGGCTCGGACCAGTCACTAAATGGAGCCTGTGAAGAAAAGGGCACATCTAAATTAATTTCCGTAGTTTTGATTTCTGTTTCTTTTTCCGTTTTGGTCGTGGTTGTAGTTGCGGTCTCTGTGCTTGCGGCGATTGGTTCTAGCGCGGGTTCTTCTTCGTCGGTTTCTGAAACAATAGGTTCAGTGCTACTGGCTAATATTATTTCGTCCGTCTCTAACTTTTTAGGCTCTTCAATAATAATTTGTGTTTCTTTTTTGGTGTAAAATAAAAAGGCACTGGCAGCAATTAAAACAATAATAATTAACAGAGATTTTTTCATTTATTTTATGAGCCAAATTGAAATTAAGGCAAAAGGAAGGATTGATAATAAAATTAACCACAGAAATGTCCATTGCGAAGGCTCTGCCTGAGAATTATATTCTCCCTTGGCTAGTTTGATTTGAGCTCTAATAAAATCAGTGACCTCTAATTCGCTATAAGGATGGCGGATAATTTTAGGGAATTGAGTGTCGGTGTAGATTTCAGGGATGAAGCTGATAATCTGCGTGCGCTTAGTTTCCGGATTTAGATATTTAAAAAATACCGATGTTCGACCGATATAAGTTTGGGCTACCCAAGAGATATTCTTATAGTCTATAATTTTTTTATTAATACCGTGACCAACTGTAATATTTTGTTCGCTTATATTTACGGCCTTAAAATAAATGGCGCTCGCGACCGCCATCCCGACCGCCCAGGCCATCAGCGGCAGTTCGGCTAAAGAAAAATCTTCCAAATCGCCGCCGCGAGCAACCAAAAAGAGCATATAGATAAACAGTCCGGTAATTACGGGAGCGATAAAATATTTAATAATAGCGGTTAACTTTGAGCTTTGATAATTAGTTTTCATATATATAGTATAGCAAAGGCTCATAGCGCTTGCCAGTCCAAAGCTTCTTTTTATTTTCTCGCCAGGCTATAATTACTAATATAATATTAAAATATGTATTTATTACTTATCATCGTTTTAGCCCTGCTTATTTATTTTGTCTTTTTTGTTTCTCAATTTTATAATGTTTTTTTTAAAGGATATGCCCCCTTTATTTCTACCGATAGAGAAACTATTAAAACTATCTTGGCGGCCAGTTCCATTAATCCACCTTTACTAATCTATGAACTCGGTTGTGGCCGCGCTCGATTTTTAAGAATCGCCGAGAAAACTTTTCCAGGCCTTAAATTAATCGGCGTAGAAAATTTAGCCAGCCTCTATTACATTAACTGGTTAAGGCTAAAGCTTTCTTTAAGTAAAATAAAATTATGGAAAAAAGATTTTTTGACGCTTAATCTGCAAGACGCCGATTTGATTTATTGTTACTTGAATAATGAAACCATGCGGAAATTAGGAGATAAGTTCAAAAAAGAGTGCCGTCCAGGCACTCAGATTATCAGTCGCAGTTTTCCGATTCCTCAATTTGTTCCCGAGAAGACCATAGCCGTTAAGAATAAAAAAATATATTTTTATAAAATATAAAAATTAGGCTCTCTTTTTAGGCTCCTCGTTTTTTTTGTTTATAAAATCGCATTCCGAGCATTCGTCTTTTAGCAGTTCTTTTTTTCTAGCCGCGATTTGCGCTTCTGCTTTTTCAATGTCAGAAAAATCTCTTAAGTCTTCCCATTTTTCGCGGAAGTTTTTAGCATCCAAATAGTCCACAAATTTATTGTATTGGGAATGAGTTTTTTCGACCCTGGTCGCATATTTAATCGGGCACCAATAGCGTTCAGTGCGGCCGGATATTTCCACGGCGTATTGCAAGAGATTATTGAAATAACTGCAGTAGACGCAGTTTAATTTTTCTATCCAATTTAAGTAGGGAAGCAGGCGGCGATTATAAATAAAGTAATCACCCGGTCTAACCCGCGGAATGCCATAAATTCGAAAACAAACCTGATGATATATTTCTAGACAAAGATGGAAAAAGAAGCCCGGGATTATCATGCCATAGATGAAAGGCATGCTTAAGATATATTTAAAGTTAAGAGGAAAAAGAGTTTTTAGCGAGCTCAGTTTCCAGGCCCTTAGATTATTGGCTTGCGCTTTTAACTCTTGTAAAATATTTATTTTAAAATCAAGCGAGTTAATGGCATTATCAAAAGACTTTTTAACTTCTTCACTCCATTCTTCTAATTTTTTGATGCGGACGTCCTTGCTGGTTTCTAAGTTTTTTTGAATCTCTTTCAGCCTTCTGCTTAAATCTTCTTTTATTTTGTTGGCCATTTTATTTAACGCTTAATAATAAAATCATTATTAAAATACCATTTATTTACCAAAAAATCAATAAATATTTAACTAAAAAACTCGATCGTCTGACCGAGTTTTTTAGATTCACTTTGCGGGTGATCAATTTCAAATCACTTGTTATTTATTCTTATGACCATGATCGCGTCCAACCTGAGCGTTAAGGCGAAGCTTTAGTTGTCCGAGATGCTTGCCGTTATTTTCATGTTCTTTTAATTGTCCAAGATGTTTGCCGTTGTCCTCATGACAGTTGACATCTTCATCCTCATCCTCATCATCATCGCGATGGCTAGGAATGGCTAAGGTTGTTGCAGTGGCAACATTTGACTGCGCGGAGATATTGCCGGCAGCATCGTAAGCCTTCACGTAAAAGGTATATGAAGTTGAGGCGCTTAAACCGATGTTTGCAAAACTGTTAACACTGGAAGTAGCGATTAAAACATTATTGCGATAAATGTTGTAGCCGGTAACGCCGACGTTATCGTTAGCGACTGACCATGAAAGATTTATTCGGCTGGGAGAAATGGCGGTTGCTAATAAGTCTCCGGGAGTGCTGGGAATAGTGGTGTCGGTTGCGGTTGCTGGAGTAGTAGCCGCTGCCGTATTCGATTGTAGAGAAAGATTACCGGCGGCATCATAGGCTAATACTGCGTAGGAATAACTAGTATTTGGAGAAACCGATAAATCCGAGAAGCTGTTGGTGGCCGAGTTGGCAATAATTACATTGTTTCTTAGAATAGTATACCCGACAACCGCGACATTATCGGTAGCGGCGGTCCAATTTAGGTTCACTTGGTTTGAAGAAATAACATTGGCACTTAAATTGCTAGGGGCGCTCGGTGCAGTCACATCGCTTGAGCTCGCCGTATTTATAGAAACCGAACTGGATAAAGAAGAAACATTTCCGGCAGCGTCATAAGCCAGAACGGAATAAGAATAATTAGTGCTGGCGAGAACATTGATATCAATATAGCTAGTATTTGCAGCATTAGCGAGAATGTCTGTATTTCTTATAATAGTGTAACCGATAACGCCAGTATTGTCAGTCGCCGGATTCCAAGAGAGAATTACTTGGTTACCGACATTAAGTGCGGCCGTTAAACCATTGGGCTGGCTAGGCGGCGTGGTATCTGTGACCGCTAAGGCTCTAAGAGCAAAAATTGGAGTTGCCACTAGAAACAGGGCAATGACTCCAGAAATAATTTTGTTATTTTTTGTCATATGTTTATTGGAGACGAGATTTAATAAAACAATTTAATAAATTCGTCAAATTAATTTTTAAAATTCCAACTTACACATACTAGTACCAGTTAGATTGTTTTTTGTTACATCTCCAGATATAATATATAAACAATTTTGTAACGGTTTCCATAATCCGGGGTATTAATAGTTATAAGTAGACATGGCTACAAAACAAGACAATTTTCTTGCTTATTACAACCAATTCAAGGATAAAATTTTTAATTATTTTTTATATCGAGTTGGTTTTGATAAAGCTCTTGCTGAAGATTTGACTTCCGAGGTTTTTATTAAGGCTTTGAAGGCTTTCGCCAGTTTTGACGAGAATCAAAAATTTCAGTCTTGGATTTACGCGATTGCTCATAATCATTTAATAAATCATTATGTGCGCGCCGGCAGAACCACAGTCCCTTTGGAAGAATTAGAGGATTTTATTCCGGATACTAACAACAATCAGTTTGAGGAAAAATACGAAGCGGAACAAGTCTTGCAAGTAATTGATGAAATGGCCGCTAGTGATCGCGATATCCTCCGTTTCCGCTTTGTGGATGAACTTGATTATCGCGAGATTGCGGATATTTTGTGTAAGGAAGAGGGTGCAGTTCGGACGCAGGTCAGTCGCAGTTTAGAGAAGTTGCGTCAAAAATTAAAGAAGATATAAGAAAAATAAATATGGACAATTTAGAAAAAATTTTAAACAATCTGCCTAAAAATAAGTTAAGCCGTCGCGCTGACTTAAAAATAAGATTCCAGCTTTATCGCTTAATGGTTTTTGCTTATCTAAAAAGATTGTTTGTCTTTAATCATGAATTGAGCTTTCTCAACAAGGGATTAGTGGCCGCCATGGTCTTAGTGCTTATTTTTAGTGCGACCTCTATTTTTGCCTATGCCAGTGACAGCGTAGTTCCTGGAAATATTATTTATCCTTTAAAAAAAGCAGTTGAAAAAATAGAACAGAATATCGCGCCGAATAAAACTGCTAAAATTGCCGCTTACGAGAAGCAGTCCGTCCGCCGCTTGGAAGAAGCCGTCAATTTAAGCCAGAAGAATTCTAGCACCACCCCGGCCACCAAGAACGTCAAAACAAGCGTTAGTAATAATATAGAGAAAAATATTTCGGAGGTGGTTAATAATCAACAGGCGGTTCTTGAGTCTATTAATAAATTAGGCGATTACCAAAAAGCCAGCGCCGCCGCGCTTCAGGCTAAGGAGGCGGATAAAGCTAAGAGTGAATACCTGGATAAAATTGCCGAATATGCGGAATTAAGTGAAGATAATCAAATATTAGAACTTGTTAATCAGGCGCAAAACATAATTAATAATCAAAAGTATAAATATCAAGGTGAGGACCTGGATGATGAAGAAGAAAAGGATGAGTCGGATGGCAAACAAGATAATAATCAAGATGACAATCGCGATAATCATCGCGGGCGGGCTAATGGGGGCGATCAAGAAGATAATGAAGCTGACAAACGTAGTAATAACAGTTATAATAAAGAAAAACCATAAGCAAGCCTATGTCTGAGTATAAGTACTATATCAAGAAAATTTTTCAACCAGCCCCGAATCAAGTGATTATTGAGGCTGGCGATAAATCAGAACGTCCAGTTTTTAACTATCAACCAGGGCAGTACGCCATGATTTCGTATCGTAATCGGTTAGGGCAGATGGAGGATAAGCACGCCTTTTCTTTGGCTAGCTCTCCGACTGGCTCCCAAAGCATTTCTTTCGGTATTAAAATTGAAGGCGCTTTTACGCATGGTCTTTTAAATTTGCAAGTCGGAGATGAATTGCGGGTATTTGGTCCTTATGGAAATTTTTGCTATCAAGCTAATAAATATCCGGATGCCGTAATGATTGCCGGCGGGATTGGCATTACGCCTTTTTTTAGCGCCTTGAATTATGCTAACGATCTTAAGCTCAGTAATAAGTTGGCGCTCATTTATAGTGCCCGCACCAAATCGGGGGCTACTTTTTATCCGGAAATAAGAAGTTTGCAAACCAGAAATTCTAATCTAAGGACTCTTTTTTCTTTTACGGAAGAAACCGGAGCGACTGAGACTAATGTAATAAATACTAGAATTAGCGCCGAGCAAATTAAAAATTTTGTCGGTGATGTTAGCGGCAAAACTTTTTTTATCTGTGGTCCCAGCTTGTTTATGGCCTCCATGGTTGCCAATCTCCTAAGATTGGGGGTATCGCGCGCGCAGATTAAGATGGAAGAATTTTCCATGATTCCCGATAAATCATGGGGGGCGCGTTTAAAAAACATTTCTTATGCTTTAGCCTTCTCCGCCTTAGTCGCGGCCATTATCTTTTTTAGTTTTATTTATGAACCGACCCCCAAGACTGCTAAGAAGAACTACGATGCCAATCAACTAGCGATGATAAATTCAGCAACTTATGAACGGATGATTACTATTTATGATTCCAAGAACAAGGCGCTGTCTGATTTGAATCAGCAAATTTTAGCGGCTAAAAGTGCAGCCACAAATTCAGCTACTACGCCGGTGGCAAGTTCTTCGAGCACGCCAGCAGCCACTCCGGTCTACACTCCAGCCACCGTTTATGTTCCGGCCCCGGTTTATACGCCCCCAAAAACATCGCCAACTCCCACTACCGGTGTTAGCCGAGCGAGATAATTTAATTAATTACTTTATTTATGAAAAAGATTAATTTCAAAAAAATATTACTGCCATTTTTTATAATATTAATGCTATTTATTTCCGCCTTTTCTTTCGCCTCTTTGAGTCATGCCGAAGATGATGAAGAAGATGGCGAGCGTTTTTGGTTTTTAGGAAGAGAAGAAAGGGAAGAAGACGAATGGGAGGATGACGAAGAAGATCGTGAAGAATATGAGGACGAGGATGAAGATAAGTGGGAAGAGTCAGACACTGAAAATATTATTCAGACCCCAACAATTACCAATGCCGTTAGCGGAGTTTTTAACTTGGCTGCCTTGGTAGATTCTGATCAGGACGGCGTTATAGATTCGTACGATAAATATCCCAGTGAAGATGACTTTGCCTATTTTTTGATAGATAAAAATAAAAATGGGGTTGGCGACGATTTAGAAAAATTATTAAAATAATTTGAATGATGTGGCGCGAATTTAAAGCTCTAGGAACCGATATTATTTTCTTTCTGCCGGAAGTGTCGGAATCCGATAAAATATTAGCGGCAGCGGAGAAAGCGGTATTGGACTTTGAAAAAAGATTCAGTCGTTTTATTTCCGGCAATGAACTTGATAATTTCAACGCTTCGCCGGAGACGGAAATCGAAGTCACCGAAACTATGGCTGAGCTGTTGCGCTTGGCCAAATACTATTATTTAAAAACTGGAGGCAAGTTTGACCCGACGGTTATCAGTAGTCTGGAAGGAATCGGATATGATAAAAACTTTCTTGATTTAGGAGCTAATAATATCCAGGCAGAATCTGATAAAATTAATTTAAAAAAAATTCAGACGGAATTTGCGGCGCGTCCCAAAATGGAAACTTTAAAAGTTGTCGGCCGTATAATTTATCGGCCTCGCGAATTTAGAGTTGATTTAGGCGGTTTTGCCAAAGGTTATATCGTTGACTTACTGGGAGCTACAATCTTTCAAAGAGTGAAAAATTTTCTTATTTCCGCCGGTGGTGATATTTGGGCGGTCGGTAATCAGGAAGGCGCTCAGGGTTGGGATGTAGCCGTACAAAATCCGCTTACTCCGGAAGAAAATATTTTTTTTCTTAACACGCGCGGTAAACGTTTAGGAATTGCTACTTCTGGAATTTTAGAAAGAACTTGGAAGAGAGGTAATTTTGAAGCCCATCATATTATTGACCCCGGTTCAGGTTTGCCGGTAGAAAATAATATTTTGTCGGTGACGGTTATTTCCGCCGATGCCGTTAAAGCCGACATCTATGCTAAAACGGTTTTAATTTTAGGAACAGAAAAAGGTTTAGAGTTTATTGAAAATGAAAAAGATTCAGCCTGTATAATATTTACTAAAGATCAAGGAACGCTTATATCTTCGCGTGCCAATAATTATTTAAAGAAATAAACATATGATTCAAAATACTAAAAAAGTGAAAAAAATTCGCTTTTGGGGCTGGGGGCTCATAATATTCAGCTTAGCTTTTTGGGGATATACTTTGATTGCGACTGCTCAAACAAACTCTGTCGGGGACTATACTAAAGATAGTGATTATGACGGTTTATCCGATCAAGTGGAGACTAATACTTATCACAGCGATCCGCTGAAGGTGGATACTGATGGTGATGGCTATCTGGATGCGGCGGAAGTTTTAAGCGGTAGTGATGTTCTTAATTCTTCTGATCCCGCTGCTAGTTTAGTTAAGCAAAACTCCGAGTCGGAAGAAAATGAGGCGCCCAGCAGTATCCCTTGGTATATTACGCGCGCCGCCGGCATTTCTGCCTATATTTTGATGTTTTTAATAGTAGTTCTAGGCGCTGGCATGACTACCGGCTATCTATATAAATATCTTAACCCCGTGCGCTCCTGGATTACTCATAAATATTTGAGTTTGGCGATGTTTTTGGTGCTTTTAGCTCATATGACCGCCTTGCTATTTGATAATTTTATTAATCTTCATCTTAAAGATATTTTAATTCCTTTTTATTCAGATTTCAGCCCTTGGCTTTTAAGTTTAGGGATTCTTGGCTTTTATATTTTGTTGGCGGTTATCTTTACCTCTATCTGGTTCCGCTTAAAGTATAAGCGCGCTTGGCGCAGTGTTCACTATTTTGTTTATGTTTTATTTACCTTTTCTTTCGTTCATGGTTTATTTCTCGGAACCGATTCCCAGACATTAGCTATGCGCTTGGTCTATATCAGCACCAGTTCTGTTTTTGTTTTTATCGTCATTTATCGCTTTATCATTTCCAAGCTTAAAAATAGAAATTATAAACATCAAAATCAATATGAAGCTCCTAAAAACCATTCAGTTTAAAGATTTGCCGGCTGAGGAATTAGAGAAATTTGAAAAACGCGCCGCGGCGCGAGCGGTAGTTTTCGATGATGATAAAAATGTCGCCTTGCTTTATGTTGCTAAACATAACCGGCATAAATTACCGGGTGGCGGAGTTGATGAGGGCGAGACTATTAATGAGGCTTTAATTCGAGAATGTCAGGAAGAAATTGGTTGCCAAGTAGAACAATTTGCCGAAGTCGGAGAAATTATTGAATATCGCGATAAGTGGTCTTTACGAAATGACTCTTTTTGTTTTTTAGCTAAGGTCGTTGGCGCTAAAGGCAAGCCGGATTTTACCCCAGATGAACTTGCTAATGGTTTTAAAATAAAATGGGTCAGCTTTGAAGAGGCAATTAGATTATTGGATGCTGATAATCCGGAAGATTATGAAGGCCAATTTATTAAAATTCGTGATTCCTTATTCTTAAAAGAAGCTTATGAAATCTTTGCTCAACATCGTTAATGAGAATGACGAAATAATCGGGACAGAGGAGCGGGAAGAAATTCATCGCCGCGGTTTGCTGCATCGCGAAATCCATGTTTATTTTTTGACGCCGGATAAAAAATTTATTTTTCAACATCGCGCGCCTGATAAAGATTCCTACCCCGATTTGTTAGATGCGACTGTTGGTGGCCACGTGGAAATTGGTGATTCTTATTTAGAAACCGCCATTAAAGAAACTAGGGAAGAAACCGGTTTAAATTTAAAACCGGAAGATTTTATTTTTATCAACAAAACTCGGCGTCACTCCGAAGATCCGGCCACCGGCAAAATAAATAATGTTTTTGGTGAGAGCTATGCTTATATATTTAAGGGAGATGCCAATGATTTAAAAGTTGAGGCCGGTAAGGCGGTTGGTTTTGAAACTTGGGCGATTGATAAGTTAATGGATTTAAATGATGAAGAAAAATCCCGCTTCATTCCTTACACCTTAGATTTTAGTAAAACTATTTTAATAGAATTAAGTAAAAATTTATAAATTGATTGATGGAAAATTTTAAAGAAAGTAATAAAATTTTATTTATTCCCGGCTGGCTGGATAGCGGTCGTCGACTTGGCTATGTTAATTATTTAGATATTTGGCGGTCAAGAACTGATATTAATAAGGATTTTCAAGTAGAGACGGTTATTGCTCATAGCTTGGGAGCGATGGTTGCACTTTATAATTGGCATTTACATCGTAATTTTAAAATCATTTTAATTAATCCGGTTTTATCCAATCAAAAATTATTTTGGCACTGGTTACGATATTGTTTTCAGGAAGGACTCCCGGCCCCATTTAAAAAAGCGTTACCCATTTTAGCTATCATCCCCGCTTTATTTAATTTGAATAAAATTTTAAAAATTCCTGCAGTCGATATTTTAAAGGGGTTATCTCCTGAAAATTTAACAATTATCTACGGCGCCCACGACCACCATCTTTATGACAAGGCGATTGGCGAAAGCTTAAAGGCGCGGGGAATAAAAGTCATTGAAGCTGCCGAAGCGGGTCATAATTATACTCAAGATTTTGATAAAATAATTAGTCAATATATCTAATTAAAGAAAATAAAAAATCGCCTCCTGTTTGGAGACGATTTTTTGAAATGTACGTTTTGTTTTTACATTTGAGAAATTATACTTTTTAAGTATTCGCCCAAATGAGCGGAAGCTTCTTTAGCGCGAGCTAAATTTTCTTCATGCGAGTGCTTCTCCTTGTAGTCGTTAGTTACAAACCCCAGACCCAGTATCTCTGCTCCGTATAGGGAGGCAATATATGCCTCCGGGAGCATGCTCATGCCGGCAACGCCAGCACCAGTTCGGCTTAAAATTTCCTTATCATATTTGTTGCCCTCAAATTGAGGGCCGCGCAACATGACGTGTCCAGTTTTTTTAGCGATAACTAAATCACCCTGGGATTTAAGAGCAAGATCAATCAAGTCTTTACTGATAGCATCGTCAGCCGAACAAAATTCGTCACCCCATAAAGACATTACTGGCGCGAAAACGCTTACGAAGCCATCAATTACAGCGATGTCGCCAACTTGAAGTTCGGGATTGGGGAAAGGAAATGTCCCGCCAGCTTTCCAAAATTCATCAGCTAATTGAGAGAATTTTTCCGGTAAGCATTTTAAGGTTCCCACAGCACTAGTAATAATTAATTCTTTAACTCCCAATTGAATTAACATTTCGGTTTGCAAGCGAACCATTTTTAACCAACTTTTGCTGAATGGTTTTTCGTAGAGATGGAGACGTCCGTTTAAAGCAAGAACTTGCTTGCCGGCAATTTTGCCAATAATTAAAGTCCTTTTATGACCCTCAACGACAGTCGGCAGATTTTTGAATCCAGGAATATCCGTAAAAGGGATTTCAATTTTCTCTTCAAATTCTAGAGTGTCGCCCCAGCCAGTGCCTAGTATAATACCAATTGGCAACTCTTCAATCTTGCGGACGTTGTTAATAAAATTTACAACAGCCCAAGCCGCTTTCATTCTTTTTTTGTTCATGATTTCTATTTTTTAGGTTTAAACTTGTAAATGTACTTTTTTGTTTCCCCCAATATTATGATTTTTTTGGTTTTTTGTCAAACAGAGTTATAATGTAGCAATAATAATTATATGACTAATTTCAGCGTCCGAGTTTATCAAATAGTAAGCCAGATTCCAGCTGGTCAAGTTTTAAGCTATAAACAAGTCGCCGCTTTAGCCGGTAGACCGAATGCTTATCGCGCCGTCGGAAATATTCTTAATAAAAATAATAATCCTCAAATACCTTGCCATCGGGTTATTCGTTCAGACGGGAAGACAGGCGGGTATAATGGTCTGGCTGGTGAAAAAGTTAAGATTTTAAAAAAAGAGGGTTATTTAAAATAGGCTTTGTTTAATTGCCTATTTTTATTTGACTAACCACAAATTTTATAGTAGTTTAGTTAATTGTGAATTAAGAACTTTAAAAATAATAAATAATAACCAAAATCATTAAAAATGGAGAAAAATGGAAAGCAAAACCGTAACCGAAGTAGCTGGAAAACTGTATTGGATACAGCTCCAGTGTTTAAACACCGATGGCCCCTGGCAAGTCTTACCGGTTGGCAAGCCGGTGCTTGGATACCTCAAAGAGAAATTCCAGGTAGAACCGGCGATAGTCGCCTGGCCGCTAATTACCGCTGATAAAGGCGGACTCGCCTCCGTTCTACAAGAATATGGTTATGAAGTAGAGCATCAAGGCAATTCCGCCTTTGAATGCCATAACCATTATGTTGTTAGGAAACCTAATCCGGAAACTGTTGAGTTTCGCGCGCCGCTCCTAATTGTTGGGGCTTTACGCGGTCGCCAAAAAGAAGCTCTCGGCTTGGAAAAGAAACTTTATTTCCATGATCGTTTTATTGTGGAAACCGGCGAAGAATATACCGGCCAAATAGTTTCTGAGAAGGAAACCCAGGAAGCAAAGGAAACCATCGAAGTCGCCCATAGCGAATGGAAGCGCCGGCTTCAAGAGTGTTTCAAGGATTTATTTTTTCAGAAATCTCTTGATTTCGGCATTAGTGCCGTCATGGATGTCGGCGGAGAAACCGGTTTTGAAATGGAAGACATCCCCTCGCATTTTTTAGAACTTGGTCGGCGCTTGCTTTATTATTCTCGCGACAGCCGCCAAAATTTGAGCTCTACCTACCAGCTTGTATTGTTAAATACGAGCCGCACTCAGGACCACTCGATTGTCTATATCAAGGTTCCGGAAAAATTTCGGGGCCTCGTTATTGGTAAAGATGGGGTTAATATCAAAGCAATTTCTGAAAAATTGCAGTGTACAATTTCTCTTAAAGAATCACCGCGCGCTAAAAAGAATTCAGCATGAAAAAAAATCTGTTTGTTTTCGGAGTATTAATTCTTTTTGTTCTTGGAGTATCTGCTCAAGATAGTCAGAATAAGTATGATTATTTGAAGATTACTCAGGTTAATGGAAAAGACTGTTTGAACATTAGAGCCAAGGCTCTTAGTTTGGGGACTAATTTTTTGGAAAAGAATCCGGTGAGAACCGTTACTTTCCAAAAATTTATGGACAGCGAGCCGACAATTACTCAGCCAGAAGGATTTTTCCTTTGTGAAGAACTTGATGACTGGCGGAAAAAAACTAACCATGAATACCCGCTCACCCTAACTGAAAAGAAAGCCGCCCAACGTGTAGCCCATTTAGCTGAGGGAGTGGCAGTCTGTTTGTTTGGCGATAGTCTTAAGGATTTAGAGCGCGACCAATTTATTATGCTTTGGGTTAGCTTAACCAGGAAAGCGGTAAAAAATAGGCATCGCGATTTACAAAGCAACTTTGTTAAAGAATCTTGGTTTATTGCTCAGACCGGGGAATTAGTTTGGAATCTGATGCCAAAAAGTTGGACCGTGGAAGATACTAGAGCGTTTGCTCTTTATCGTCCTGATGATTTGGCGGTTAATCTTTTAGTTGATCCGGGAGCTAATATTATGACCAAAATGATTTTATTTCCGGAAGTTAAGTATCATAAGAGATTCTCCTATGATTTAGTCAATAAATCGTCTAAAGATTTAAAAAACTACGCGATTTATAAATAGAAAATTTTGTTTTTTTAGAACCGTCAGCTTTCAGTTGACGGTTTTTTTAAATCATTGACATTTTTATTTTTATATGTCAAACTAAGGGGGCAACGATATCGTGTGTCAAAAAAGTGGTCGATTTTTAAACTCTTTATTAAATTGCAATCTTATAAACTAAGTCTTAAATTATGACTGGTACTATTAAAACTTTAACCGATAAGGGTTTTGGTTTCATCACCGCTGAAGGCCAAGAGAAGGATTTATTCTTCCACAGCAATGCTTTAGTTGGTGTTCAATTCAGTGAATTACGTGAGGGCGACACTGTTTCTTTCGAAACAGAAATGTCCCCTAAGGGTATGAATGCCGTTAATGTTCAACGCGCTTAATACCAACTCCTGAATTAAAGAGGGCCCCGCCCGATTCTATTGCGGCGGGGTTTTCTTTGGAAGCCGATAAGTTTTAAATTGAAATATTAAAAAATTAGATATTATTAAACTATAAAATTATTATGAAAGATTTTAATCGTGGGGGAGGTTTTAGAGATAAAAGAGGCGGCGGCGGTTTTGAACGCCGAGATTCCGGTAGCCGTGGCGGTGGTTTTAACCGTGGTGGTAGTGGCGGCGGTTTTGATCGTCCAGCCATGCATCAAGCTACTTGCGCCGAATGTGGCCAAAGTTGCGAAGTGCCATTTAAGCCGACTGGCGAAAGACCGGTTTATTGCAGCAATTGTTTTAAGAATAGAGACGAAGGCGCTCCTAGACGCGATGATAGACATGAACATCGTGCCGAAAGCCGTTTTGATGGCCGTCCAGAAAAACACGAGTTTAGCAAACCAGTTGTTAACAACAACTTTTCTAATGAACAGTTTGAAACTTTAAATGCCAAGCTCGATAAAATTTTACGCGCCTTAAGTTCTGCGCCGACAAATTTCGCTCCAAAAGCAGCTCAGATTAGTGAGACATTAAAAGAGGCGGCGAAGAAAATAGAAATTAAAGTTAATCCGATTGTTAAAGAAATAAAAAAGGAAGCTAAAAAGATTATTAAAAAATCAGTAGCCGCTAAAGCTAAGCCGGTTGCTAAGAAAAAAAAGAAATAAGCGTATGGCCGAAGAAGTAGTCTTGAGATTTGATGACGTTAAATTTGAATATATCCATAAGAAGCCCGTTCTAGACGAGGCTTCTTTCAGTGTGCGCAAGGGGGCAAAAATAACTTTAATGGGCCAGAATGGTGCCGGTAAGAGCACAATTTTTGGTTTAATTAAAAAAGAGTTGAGCCCGCAAAAAGGAACTATCTCTGTGTCTTCGGGAGCAACTATCGGCACCGCGCGACAAACAATCGCTCGTGAAGATTTAGATTTAAACGTGGAACAATATTTTTCTAAAAGTTTTCACGAAGTTCCGGGAAATATCAAAAGTCTGATTGCCAAGGCTTTGGACGCGGTTAATTTTTCTATTCCGCTTGATAGAAAAGTCGGCGATCTTTCCGGCGGCCAACAAGCGCGAATTCTGCTCGCTTATTCCTTGGTAGAAAATCCGGATATTTTGTTGCTTGACGAGCCGACTAATAATTTAGATAAAGACGGGATCGATCATTTAATCGGTTTCTTATTGACTTATGATAAAACTGTTTTGGTAATTTCGCATGATGCCGACTTCTTGAATTGTTTTACCGAAGGAGTTATTTATTTGGATAGCTTCACTCATAAGACGGAAATGTACGTCGGTGATTATTATTCGGTGGTGGAAGAAATTTCCCGCCGGGTGGAAAGGGAGCAGCGCCAAAATGCGCAAATGGAAAAACAGATTAAAGATCGCAAGGAAAAAGTTAACTTCTTTGCCCATAAGGGCGGCAAGATGCGTAAGTTAGCGGCGAAGATGAAAGAGGAAACTGAAGAGCTTGAAGAAAACAAAGTTGATGTCCGCCGTGAAGACAAAACTATCCGCAATTTTGAAATACCGATGCAAGATATTACCGGTGAAATTGTCAGTTTAAAAAAGATAAAAATCATTAAAAATCATGAACCGGCCACCAAGGAAATTAATTTTTCTTTGAGAAAGAAAGACCGCTTACTTGTTACCGGGCCTAACGGGATTGGCAAAAGTACGCTCTTGCGTTCGCTGGTTTCCGGCAAGCAGGAAGGACAGACGATTCTCCCTGGAGCTAAGGTCGGTTATTATAGCCAGGATTTTTCTAATTTAGACTTTGAACAAACAGTTTTTGATTCCTTGATGGGTTGTTTGGCTGATGGCTTGGGCGAACAGGAAATGCGTGCTACCGCTGCCGGATTTTTAATTACCGGTGAATTGATGGGTCAAAAAATAGGCGCTCTTTCCGAGGGTCAGAAAGGTTTATTGGCATTTGCGAGATTAACTTTGATGCAGCCCAGCTTGTTGATTTTAGATGAACCGACCAATCATATTAATTTCCGCCATTTGCCGGTGTTAGCCGAAGCAATTAACAAATTTCCGGGAACAATTATGATGGTTAGCCATATGCCCGAATTTGTTGCTCAGATTAAATTCACCGATGAGTTAGATTTAGGAAAATTTTAAAATTAAAAGTTGGAGATAAATGAAAAAGACGGGATTTTGTTTCCCGTCTTTTTTGTTTTTAGGTTCTTTAGTAAAGAGCGATTTCACTCCTAAATAAATTCCGCCGTTGTTAGGGGCGACACCAAGCCGACTAAAGCGTTTTCTTCGGGATAAATTTTATATCCCGGACGACTAATCCATAATCCGCCCATCAGTTCCAAATCGAAACTGTCGGCCGGAGAAAAAAACACCAAGCGATAATACATGCGCCAATTTAAACCGCATTCTGGTGTGGAAAGGGGCATGTAAAATTTTTGCCAGTAAACATTTCCGGCGGCAATGAATTTCATTATCGCACTGCGGGTAGAGAAGCCGTTTTTAAATCCTAAGAGCCGCCATTCGGGATGCCAGATCCTTGTTAATCCTTTTTCGTTTTTAAGGCAAAATGGCTGGTTCCAATCAAGCATTTCTGAATAATTAGCCATGCTTATTCTTTTCCAGAGGCCGGCAATTTCCCCTAAAGCAAAATCGGTTTGAAAGGAGGAATTGGATGCGGCTTTAATTTTTCTTTCCCATTCGGCGAGTTCATTGCGCAGTAAAGGCAGACCGATTTCTTTGATAATTTTTACCGAGTTTAGCCCGTTACCATAGTTGAAAGCATTCAAACTGCCATTGGGCGCGCAATCAATTTCCACAAAAATACTTTCCTTAACATTGGTTCGCAACTTTGCCACCAGTTCATTAGCCTTGACGGCATGGAAGTCGTCTAATTCCATAATGTTGTTGGAACTTACAAACTTTACTTTTCTTCCGGAGTTTTGATTTTTACTTTTCATAAATCTTAATTTTAAGAGTGAAACAAATATTTAATTATTAAAGTTCTATTAAAACAAATAAAGACCGGATTCTGGTAGTGAATCCGGTCGTTATTTATTGATTTTTTTTATTTTTGGGATGTTTATTCAACAGGTTTAATCAATAAAAATTTGCCGGAGATTGCTCCAGAAATTAAATTGATTATTGTAGTAGTTGTTCAGCGATAAATTAAACATAAAGCTATTTTAGCAAATATTAAATTATTTGCAAGCGCGCAATAGTCATAATTGAGCTAGTATTGACATAATTATATCTTTATGATAATTTTTGGCTATTAGACCTTTAATAATTTAAACATTTACCGATAAATCTTTAGCAATGAAAATTCTTGTATTTCTGCTTTTATTAGCGGGGAGCTTATTAAGCTGCTCCTCCGGACAAGTTGACGTAAAATTAGTGGACAGCAATGACACTATTCCACGTTTAGAAAACCGCCTTAACCTCTCACTCCGCGATACGTGTATCGTGGAATATTACTGGTTCAATTATTCCGATAATTATCGCCAAGAAGAGCGCCGAATTGTTACCAAAAGGGAATCGCAGCAGCGCTTAAAGAAAGTTTTTATTTGGACTAAAACCAACACGCCTTATCAGCGCCTGCTTTCCGGAGCTACCTATAATCGCGCTGTCATCATTAAAAAGTATTAGTCATGCGAGTCCTGTTACATGGCAGCTACGAAGGCGAAGCCTTCGTGTTGCGAAAAGAAAATGGGGATGTTTATCAGCGGATAGAGCCAAATACTATTTTTGGCATCGGTGATTTTATCAGCTACTTTGCCAAAAAAATTTGGTGGAGTCGCCAACCGTTTATCGCGCTGATCACTCTCGGCCCTAATGAGAACGTTCAAAAAATCCGGAATTTAAAAAGAAGCCGCCAGAAAGGTTTTATTTTGAAACCCGGAAAAGGTTTATGGGCTACTTCTTACGGCAGTGCGCATCGCGGCGTTTGGCATTTATTAAAAAATGTTAGCGATCCGATTTTGATTTCTCTATGGTCTCACGAACTACCTTCAAATTTTTTACAGACAGTCGCTGAAATCGATGTTAAAGTTTATGAGGGCGGTAATCTGTGCGAGCATTCACGTGCTGGTGATTATTGCTATTCCTATGCTACTGACGGAAACATCGCGGAATTGCGGCGCCAAGTCTTTGGCAAGCATCCCCGCGGCAAATTCTGCCCGATTAGTGAAGCGACTATTCAAGTTATCGGGGGCACGTATTGTGTCCAGTCTGTTAGGCGCAAAGAAAACAATGGGAAAATTTATCCCAAAGTTACTTCCATAATTATAACCGCCGACGCCAATAAAGCGGAGGTGGCTAAAATTATCAATCAAATGATGCGTTAATATTGTAATGTAATTTTTAAAATTTTTGAGCGGTCTTTATTTATTTAGAGGCCGCTTTTATTTTTTATTAGTATTTCTGTTTATTTAGAGTTATAATAAATTTGTAAATATTTTTATAGCAATTTTATGATTAAATATTACCAACGCACCGTTAAAGACAATAAGCTTAAAAAATTGGCCGAGTTTCAAATCGGCAGTTTAGTATATGTTAGTGATCCCAGCGAAGATGAGGTGAAATTAATTTCTAAAAAATTTTCCCTGGAAGAAGGCCTGATTATGGATGCGCTTGACCCTTACGAATCGCCGCGCATGGAAATTAAGAAAAATGCCGCTTATATTTTTTCGCGTATTCCTGAACTCAAAGAGAGTCTGCGGCAAATTTCCACTTTCCCGGTAATGTTTTGCGTCGGTAAGGATTTTTTAATGATTGTGTCGCGTAAGAACCCCGATTTTTTAATTTCCGTAGTTGATAAGCGCAAAAAGTATTTTACAACTCAGAGGACTAAATTATTTTTACGTTTGTTTTCCGAAATGGAAGGTCTATATAGCGACTTATTGAACAAAATAAATAAACGAATAAATTATTTTTCCCTCAATGTCGGTAATTTCAAAGATCAAGATATCATCAATTTTGTTAACTACGAAGTGGTCTTGAATGATTTTATTAACGCGCTTTTACCTTTGCGTCATGTTTTGACTAATATTCTGGGAGGAAAAACTTTAGAGCTATATCAAGACGATAAAGAGCTAGTTGAAGATTTACAGCTTAATAATGAACAGCTAATCGAACGCTCTAAAAGCAATCTTACTAATATCGTCAATATTCGCCAGGCGCACGAAGTTATTTCTACTAACCGTTTAAATAGAGTTATGAAAGTTTTGACCGTTTCCACAGTTATTCTGGCTTTGCCAACTATGATTACCAGTTTTTATGGTATGAATGTTCGTCTGCCTTATGATCAGAGCCCAGAGGCTTATTGGGGAATAATCACTTCAATCGTTATTTTAATCGGCGTTTTATTGATTTTCTTGCGAAAGAAAAAAATAATTTAAATTTTGCGATTTAGGGGCTAATATAAGCCAAAATTACTCTAGATAAATATCTTGACTTAATTTAAATTATGTGCTATTATTAAGTTATTAAATCAAGATTCGAATATCAAGTATTTCTGTCATATATTAAGTGGCCTGAAAGATAATCGGGTCACTTATTTTTTTTATGACAAAAAACGATGACGCTCAGCGTCAAACGGTTGCTTCTTCTTTTAAAGAAGAACAATCATTTGCTGATTTAGGAATCAGTAATTCAATCTTGGAAATCCTCAAAAAACTTAATTTGGATACTCCAACCCCGATTCAGGCTAAAACTATCCCAGCCGCTATTTCTGGCCAGGATATTATTGGTATCGCCCAGACTGGAACTGGTAAGACTTTTGCTTTTGGCATTCCGATGCTAGAAAGACTCGGTAAGCTTAAAGGCCAGGGCTTAATTATAGCGCCAACTCGCGAATTAGCTTTGCAAGTTGAGGAAAGTATTAAAAAATTAGGACAGTCTTTGGGGTTGAGAACCGCGGTTTTAATTGGCGGCGAATCTCTAGACCGCCAGCTTTTTCATCTGCGCAAGAAACCGCATATTGTGGTAGCCACTCCCGGACGTTTAATCGACCATTTAAAGCGACATACTTTTAAGTTGGACCAAGTAAATGTGTTAGTGCTCGATGAAGCGGACATGATGCTTGATATGGGATTTGCGCCGCAAATCAAAGAAATTTTAGATCAGATGCCAACAGTTCGCCAAACGATGTTATTTTCCGCAACCATGCCGGCCGCAATTGTAAAAATTGCCGCTAACTATATGAAATTGCCGATTAGCATTGAAGTCGCTCCTCAGGGCACTACCGCCGCTCAAATTGATCAAGAAATTTTTATTATCAGAGGCGATGAACGCTTTGAACATTTGGTAAAAGTTTTGACTACTTATTCCGGTTCAGTTTTAGTTTTTGTTCGGACTAAGCACGGAGTTAAAACATTAACCACGAAATTAAAAGCATTAGGACAACGAGCGACCGAGATTCATTCCAATTTATCCTTAAGCCGTCGTCGCGCTGCGCTTGATGCCTTTAAATCTCAAAGAGAGCGCATCTTAGTAGCAACCGATGTGGCTGCTCGCGGATTGGATGTTAACGGAATTGAGCTGGTAGTTAATTATAATCTACCCGATAATTCTGAAGATTATGTTCATCGTATCGGACGAACGGCTAGGGCCGGGAAGTCGGGTAAGGCCATCAGTTTCGCGACAATGGATGAGCGCAAAGAAATTATGGCGATTGAAAAATTGATTAATAAAAGTATTAAACGAACAGAGTTTGTCGCTTTTTCCAAGGAAAGAGCGGCCGTTTCTGGTTCCAATAATTCCAGCCAAGTAAGAAGAAAATCTTTTTCCGGCAAGCCATTTGTTAGCCATAAAACTGGAGGAGCACAACAATTTCGTAGTCGTAGTGCTGACGCCAAACCATTTCGCGAACGAAGCGCAGATGCCAAACCATTTCGCCCCAAGCTTTCAGCCAGCGCGGCGGCTCGACGCAGCCACCCAACATCTGGTAGTGGGCGTCCGGCGGCTAATAGACGTCCGACCGGCCAGCCTTTTTTTGGAAAAGCGGTGGCACCGAAATTTAAAAGAAGCAGATAAATATGCTAAAATAAAACCGTTCCTTTAAAGGGGCGGTTTTTAGTTTAAAATTGTTTTAGTTTAATTTAAGTTTATGCCAGTACATGAAGGTGAAGTTAGGGGTTTATCAGTCGTTATAATTAAGCGAGGTAATCAGGTTTTAGTATCTCCGGGCCACGACGATGTTCAGGGAACAAATTTTTACCGCCTGCCTGGTGGGGGAATTGAATTTGGAGAAACTAGTTTGGAAGCAGTAAAAAGGGAAATCTATGAAGAACTAGGGGCGGAATTAGAACATATTAGATTATTAGAAGTAGTGGAAAATATTTTTAATTATAATGGTAAAGCTGGCCACGAGATTTCGTTTGTTTATGTAGCGGAATTCGTCGACAAGAATCTTTATCAACAAGAAAGCTTTAAAATTATTGATAGTAGCGAGGAGTTTGAGGCAATTTGGGTAGAAATTAATGACGATAATATTAATAAAATATTACCTGGTGATTTTAAGAAAATAAATAAAAAAATATGAAAACCTTAATTATTTTTGATTCAATGTACGGGAATACAGAAATAATCGCTCGCGATATCGCTAAGGCTTTTTCTCCGGAAGATACACGCTTGCTTAATGTTAAAGAGGTAAAGGTTGCCGATTTGTTGGAAGTCAAACTGTTAATTGTTGGTTCGCCAACTTATGGTGGCCGCCCCAAACAAGAAACGCAGGCATTTTTAGATATGATTCCAGGCTCCGCTTTAAGTGGCAAGAGAGTGGCCGCCTTTGATACCAGGTTTCTGGCTAAAGAACAAAACTTTGGTTTGCGGATTTTAATGAAAACAATCGGTTATGCCGCTCCGCGAATTTTAAAAATCTTAGTTTCTAAAGGTGGGGATGCTGCCTCATCCCCAGAAGGGTTTATTGTTCAGGGTAAGAAGGGAGCGCTTAAGGACGGCGAGAGAGAGCGCGCCGCTCTTTGGGGAAAAAACTTGTCGTTATCTTAAAAAAGTATTAAAATTATAGTAGTTAATATTAAACTAAAAAATAAAAAAAGTATGAACAAAAAGGGTTTTACCTTAATAGAACTTTTGGTGGTAATTGCTATCATCGGACTATTAACAACCATGTCTGTTTTGGCTCTGCAATCGTCCCGAGCCAGAGCGCGCGACGCTAAACGTTTGAGCGATGTCAAACAATTACAAACGGCTCTCGGTTTGTATGAGCATGATGCCCAGTCTTATCCGGCAACTGCCAGTATCACTCCGGGTGCGTCTATAAGCTATAATGGCGTTGTTTACATGGCGCTTATTCCGGCACCGCCAATCCCTGATGACGGTTGTTCCGGTTCAACTCAGTATACATATGCCATGCAAACTGTCAGCGGTGATCAAACCTCTTATACTCTTAAATATTGCTTAGGCGCCACTACGGCGGAAATTCCTTCCGGCCTTAATGTCGCAACCCCAGCCGGGATTACTAGCGAATAATATAAAATATATTGATGGATATTTATCAGGAGTCATTAGCGCTTCATAAAAAATATCGAGGAAAATTGGAAGTTCGGAGCAAAGTGCCACTTGGCAGCCGCTCCGAACTTTCTTTGGCTTATAGCCCTGGAGTAGCCGAAATTTCTCGAGCAATCGCCGCAGACAAATCCTTAGCCGCGACCCTGACCCTGAAAGGTAATACCGTGGCCGTTGTTAGCGATGGTAGTGCCATTCTAGGTTTAGGCAACCTAGGTCCTGAGGCCGCTTTGCCGGTTATGGAAGGTAAATGCGTGCTTTTTAAAGAATTTGCCGGAGTTGATGCTTTTCCAATTTGTTTGGCGACCCAGGATGAGGAAGAAATAATTAAAACAGTTAAATTGATTGCGCCTAATTTTGGCGGCATTAATCTGGAGGATATTTCTGCGCCCCGTTGTTTTAATATTGAGGCGCGTTTAAAAGCGGAATTAGATATTCCAGTCATGCATGATGATCAGCATGGAACCGCTACCGTAGTTTTGGCGGGTTTAATAAATTCTTTAAAATTACGAGGTCTGAGTAAAACTGAGGCACGGCTGGTTATTAGTGGCGCGGGGGCGGCTGGCGATGCTATTACTAAACTCTTATATGATTATGGTTTTGTAAATATTATTGCAATTGATCGGGAGGGCGCGATTTATGAAGATCGCCCTGGCTTGAATGAAGCAAAAATTAAATTAGCCTCCTTCACCAATCGCGAGAAAAAGTCCGGCCACTTAGAAGAAGTTATTAAAAATGCCCATGTTTTTATTGGCGTAAGCGCCCCGGGAATTTTGAGTCCGGAAATGGTAAAAACAATGGCGGAAAAACCAATTATTTTTGCGCTTGCTAATCCGGTTCCAGAAATTATGCCTGACGTGGCTGAGGCTGCCGGCGCTTTTATTGTAGCCACCGGACGCAGTGATTTTAAAAATCAAATCAATAATGTCTTGGCTTTTCCGGGAATTTTTCGAGGAGCGCTTGATAATAAAGTTAAACAGATTACTGATCTAATGCTTGTTAGGGCTGCCGAAAATTTAGCCGCTTTGGTCGCTGCCCCGAGTCGGGAACTAATTTTACCAGACCCCTTTGATAAAGAGGTCGCGCTCGCAGTCGCACGGGCCATCTTTGAATAATAAAAAGTTAAATTTATATATAATTATTAATTATAAAAAATATGAAAAAACTAATCGCTATTTCATTAGCGGCCGTAATGATTTTTTCCTTTGTCGCCTTATCTCCTATTTTAGCGGAGCAGAATCAGGAACAGGAGCAAGAGCAAGAGCGGGAGAGGGAAGCCACAACCACTGCGACTGTTAAGCCAGAGTCAAATGACATTAAGACCAGACAATTAATGTCTAGCTTGGAGAAAATTTTGACACCCGAGCAAATTAAGAATTTTACCAACATTGTCAAACAGGGAAACAGCCTTTATGGTGTAAGAAAAATGGCTAGCAGCACTGAAGTTGAACACACCGCCAGTACTACTCTAGAAAAAAATAATGGCAACGCCAATAACTTATCAAGACAATTTGAAAAGATTGCCGCCCCTTGGTTGCTGAATCAGTATGAACAGATTAAAAAAGTCGGGACTGCTCTTTGGGGTTTGAAGAAAATGGATAAAAACCAAGAACAGAAAAAGGCTAGTTCTACCCCAAAATATATAACGGCCGCTCAATCAGCTTGTGTTATTAGCGCCATTAAAACCAAAGACACCGCTTTAAAAACTAATAATGAAGCAACTTCCTTAGCTTTTAATAACGCTATTTCCGCTCGCACTACTTGTCAGGAGGCGGCAATTAACGCTACGGTTGCAGCTACTTCCACTCCTGATTTAATAAAGCAGCAACGCTCTGAACTCCAACTTTGCCTACAGGCTTTTAAAGAAAGCGCTCATAGCGTTAAAGAGAAGGCGGCCGCTAACCATAAGACGGTTTGGACCGCTTATCTTAATGAACTCAAAGTTTGCGGAAGTTCCACCAGCGCTACTGAGGCCTTAATGGTTGAAGATGGCGGCGGCGATATCCTTGAAGGAGTTATGGAATAAAAATTGAATTAGAATTAGAAAATAAAAAAGGTATTCTGAGAAGAATACCTTTTTGTTTTATTGAGGAGGCAGTGTAATCATTGCTAATGAATTGGAAATGAGAGTCAAAATTTTGACCAAAATTTCGTTAGCAAGATTAACTGTCTCTGGAGGCAAACACCATCTGAGTACTAAAATGGCTAATAGTAGAGCGAAAAAATTCTTAAACATATGTTTAAGGATTAGGGGTAAAGATTTAATATCTTTTTACCCCCAGCAAATTTTAGCTGCTGCCATTGGTTTGCCCTATATATATTTTAGAAAGAACTAATTATACAATAGCAATTTATTTAATTTTTGTCAAGTGGTTTAATTTAGCCTAAAATCTGCTATAATTAAGCTTAACTTTAGTTTTTATATTTAAATTTATTTTATGTCTCCAAAAATTTATTTGCGCATACTTCAGGGAGGTTTGATAGCCTCATTATTTTTTGTTCTCTTTGTTTTTCCTGGACTCCTGTTTCCTTACATTAGTTCCAAACAGCTGCCTTTTAATATTTTAATGGAAGCGCTGGCCGCTATTTGGTTAGTTTTTATTTGGCGTTATCCGGAGTTTCGGCCGCGGCTTAACTTAATGATTTATGGGTTATTGGCCTATTTTGCCGCCATCCTACTTTCTTGTTTTACCGGCGTTGATTTTAATTTGAGTTTTTGGGGAGACATTGAAAGATTACTTGGGTTTTTTCAAATTTTCCATTTTCTAATTTTTTTCTTTATTTTAATTACCGTTTTTCGCACCTGGCCGGAATGGCGCGCGCTCCTATTTTCATCAGTTGTCGTCGCGGTGATGGTCAGCCTTTGGGGATTGTTGGGTAAAAATTCTTATAGCACTATCGGCAATACCGCGTATGTGAGCGGCTATCTGATTTTTAATTTATTTTTTAGCGCGCTGCTATTTTTACGCACCCGCTCTAATTGGCGTTTTGCTTATTTAGCTCCGGTGTTATTGATGTTTTTGCAATTTAAGAATATGCATACGTCTGGTGCGATTATCGGCCTGGCGGCGAGCATCTTTTTAGTTATTCTTCTCGTCGGGATTTTGACCGTTAATAAGAAGCTTAAATATAGTTTATTAGGAGTTTTTGCTTTAGGGGTAATAGCCATAGTTTTTCTATTTTCTCAGCAGCACGCCGCTTGGTTTGAGACTAGCTTTTTACGAAATTTAACCGCGCAGAAAGCGACCTTCCAGACACGCTTGCTTTCCTGGGAGGGGGCCGCTAGAGATTTTAAATATCATCCTTGGTTAGGAACCGGGTTTGGCAATTATGCCATTATTTTTGACAAACAATTTAACCCCAAGTTCCTTAACTATGATCGGGTAGAGACTTATTTTGATAGAGCTCATAATAATTTGATTGACATCGTTTCCACTACTGGGATAATCGGGCTGCTTACTTATTTGAGCATCTTTGTGTTTGTCTTGTTTTATCTTTATTTAGGACTTAAGAAAAATGGTTTTAAAATCAGCCAGGAGGCCGCCGGTCGCCGTAATTTAGAAATAGTATTTATACTGGGGCTACTCGCAGCTTATTTCATCCAAAATCTTGCGGTTTTTGATTCATTGGTAACTTATATTGCTTTAATGATAATTCTCGGGTTTGTTTATTGGCTGCCTAAAGAAGAGGCTCTGGCGGCAGAGGAATCAAATCAAATACAAGTGTCGAGTTTTTTAAAGAATGAAGAACGGGAGTGGCTAGCTTTAGTTGGCCTATCAATTATCGCTTTAATTGCTATCTTTCAGTTTAATGTTAAGCCTTTGAAGATGATGAGCGGAGTAATCACCGGTTATTCCGAAATTTTGCGCGGTAAGAGTGAATTAGGAATCAATGATTTTAAGGCAAGTCTGACGGGTACGCCATTGGATCGCGATGGACGCTCAGTTCTGATAAATTTAGCCCTAGGCAGTCCTGATTTTTTATCAACTCTAGAACCTAATAAACTTGAAGCGGCTTATAACTATATTGTTTCACTTTCGGAGGCTAATTTAGAATATAATCCTCATGATAACTTAGCTAACTTGCAGTTAGCCCAGGTTTATGATTTAGGTGGACGTATTTTTTATCAAGATGGAACGAAGGGGCAGGAATATTTTAATAAAGCAATTGCTCAAGTTGAGAAAGCAATTAACGCCAGTCCCGGTCGAATTCCGGTTTATTTTGCTAAAGCCCAGTCCCTCTTTTTGAGCGGCCGGGTTGATGAGGCAATCGAGGTTTTAAATTATGCTGCCAGCTTAAATCCGAATTTCCCATACACTTATTGTCGTTTAGCCCAAGTTTATATTATGGGCGACAAAATGGATCAAGTTAAAGATAGCTTAGATAAATGCGTTGATGGCGAGGCTGCCGGCCAGCTTGGTTCCGGCAATTCTTTAATGAGCGCTGCCTCTTATTTGGTGGAGCAGAAAGATTTTGCGCGAGCAATAAAAGTTGTGGAGAAACTAACGGAAGGCTATGGTGATAATGCTGACGTTTGGTTTAATTTAACCAAGCTTTACTTGATTGTGGGCGATATTGATAAAGCGGCCGTAGCAGCAGAAAAAACAATTGCGATTGATGCCAAATATCAAAAACAAATTGAAGACTTATTTCCAACTAACTAAATAAATCCCTTAAAGAGCCGCTCCTTCTATTGACAGGAGCGGTTTTTTAGTATATATTTAAACCCACGTACATTTTAAAAAAAGGATAAAAATGAAAGACAGAACAGATGAAATCGTAGGGAAAATTGACCCTAAAATTTGGGGTCGCATTGAGGCCCTCCGCGAAAAATTAAATGGTTTATTGAAAAAACCGATGAATTCTGAAATGATGATTATTAGGTGCTATGGATATTATCGTGAGATTGCCCGCGATTATCCCGTAGCTGATTTTGATTTCGCGCCTGGTGATATACTTATCGACAAAGATGAGATTATGTCCATCTGTTTAGGAATAAGTAAATCGCCAGATAATATGGAGGGGCAGGTTTTATGGTTCTTGTCCGAAAGAGACAAAGAACCGCATTATTTTTCCAGACATATGCCTGAACAGATGAAAAAAAATTACGCATTGGTGTTAGCAGCGTGATATCTGAATTTTGTCATTTTTGGACCCGTCTTCTTTGAGGGCGGGTTTTTTCTTGGTTTGAAATTTTGCTTAAAAAAGCTATAATATAATTACTTATAGATTATTTAATGATTAACATATGAAGGTATATTTAGATAACGCGGCCACGACTAAGCTGGACCCGCGAGTTTTAAAAAAGATGGAACCCTATTTTATGAAAGAATATGGCAATGCTTCCTCTATCCATGACTTAGGCCAGAATGCTTTTCAAGACTTGATAAAGGCTAAAGAAAAAGTCGCCAAGTTAATCGGCGGCGAGACAAACGGTGTGATTTTTACTTCCGGCGCTACTGAAGCTAACAATCTAATTATCAAGGGCGTTGCTCTAGCTAACCGCAACGAAAAAAAGAATAAAATTATTGTTTCCAGCATTGAGCATCCTTGCGTGATGGAGTCGGCTAAATTTTTGGCCCGCGCCGGTTTTAAAGTGGAGTTTATTCCAGTTAACTCCGAGGGGTTGATTGAAGCAAAAGAATTAGAAAAATTAATTGATAAAGAGACGATTTTAGTTTCAGTCATGGCGGTTAATAATGAAATTGGCACAATTCAAGATATCGCGGCTTTAGCTAAAATAGCGCACGCCCACGGCGCTTATTTTCATACTGACGCCGTTCAAGCTATCCCATATTTAAAATTAGATGTTAAAAAAATGGGCATTGATTTCTTAAGCTTGTCGGCTCATAAATTCTATGGGCCTAAGGGCGTAGGGGCTGCTTATGTTAATCGGCAGATTAAAATCCAGCCGCAAATTATCGGCGGCGGTCAAGAAGACGGTCTCCGAGCCGGAACTTATAATTTACCGGGCATTATCGGCTTGGCCGAGGCCTTGGAGCTGGCCTATAAAGAAAGAGATATTTATTTAAAAAAAGTGACGGCTTTACGTGATTATTTTTGGCAGAAAATTCAACAAGAAATTCCAGAATTGAAGCTTAATGGCAGCTTAAAAAAACGCGTTCCCGCCAACTTAAATATCATGTTCGGCTACATTGAAGGCGAAGCTATTTTGATGGACCTGTCTTATAAGGGGGTTTATGTTTCTACCGGCTCCGCTTGTTCAGCTTCGGATTTGCGCGCTTCCTATGTTTTGAAATCAATGGGACTGGATAAAAATTTTTTAAACAGCAATATTCGTTTTTCACTTGGTCGTTTTAATAACAAAGAGGGAATTGATTATACAATTCGCGCCTTAAAGGCAACGGTTAAACGCTTACGCAGCTTTTCACCGATTAATTAACTAAATATTATATGGCCTTAAATTATACAAAAAAGACTTTGGATAACTTTCTTAAACCAAAGAACGTCGGTAAAATTAATAAACCTGATGGTTATGCGCAAATCGGCAATATGGTTTGCGGCGACCAATTAGATTTTTTCTTGAAAGTAGAGAAGGGAAAAATAAAAGATGTTAAATTTTTGTCTTTTGGCTGTGCTTCCAATATCGCTACCGCCTCAGTGTTAACGGAAAAGGTAAAGGGGATGACAATTGCGGAAGCTAAAAAATATCCGTGGCAGAAAGTAGTCGCCGAATTAGGCGGTCTACCTAACCAAAAAGTTCATTGTTCGATTATGGCGGTTGATGGTCTGAAAAAAGCGATTGCTGATTATGAAAAGAGTTTAACCGTTAAACCTGTGGCTTCAAAGAAAGGGGCAGTCAGTAAACAGAAACCGACACCCAAGAAGAACTTAACCATTAAGAAAAAAACTCCAGTAAAGAAGAAATAACAAAAACACCCCTGACGGGGTGTTTTTTGTATTTCCAATCTATTTAGATCTATTAGAATCTCTTTTCTAGAGGGCGGGCTTCGTTAACAACGACACGGCGTCCGTCTAATTCTTGATTGTTGTACATCGCGATCGCGGCATCCGCGTCAGCGTCATTTTCCATCTCGACGAAACCAAAGCCTTTAGAGCGATGGGTCATGCGATCGGTGATGATTACGGCGGAGAGAACTTTTCCGGCTTTAGCAAAAGCTTCAGCTAGACCTTCTTCAGTTGTCTTGAAAGACAAGCCACCGATAAATAATTTTTTCATCTTGTTTGACTATACTTATTTTATAAATGTAAGACGACCTTTGATTAAAGAAAAAGGCGGATTAGGATCCGCTCTTTCTTTAAAAAATGCTTACCTATAGGCTATTATATCCTATTTATGGGGATAAGTCAAGATTAGGAAATAATGACTTTAACGCCTGGAGTCATAGAGGCGGCAATACTGATGTTTTTTAGGAAGCTGCCTTTGGCAGAGCTTGGTTTGGCTTTTCTGACAGTTTCTAAGAGAGTTTGGTAGTTTTCAGCTAATTTTGAGCTCTCAAAACTGATTTTACCAATAACGGCGTGTAAGTTGCCGGTATCGTCATTTTTGAAGCTAATTTTGCCCTTTTTGAGCTCCTCAACGGCCTTTACGGGGTTCATGGTAACGGTATCGTTCTTAGGGGAAGGCATTAAACCTCTGGTTCCTAAGATTTTGGCAATAATTGCTAAATTTTTCATTAATCCTGGTTCGGCAATAGCCACTTCGAAATCAGTTTTTTCAGTTTTCTTGATTTCCGCGATTAATTCTTCACCGCCGACAAAATCAGCCCCGGCAGCCTTAACCGCCTTTTCATTTTCCGGAGAAACAAAAGCGGCAATTTTAACAGTTTTACCGGTTCCATTAGGCAAGCTAACGGCACCGCGAACTTGTTGATCACCCTTTTTGGTGTTAATTCCTAAGCGGAAGTGAACTTCCACGGAAGCGTCAAATTTAGTTTTACTTAATTTTTTAACAATTTCCAAGGCCTCATTAATGTTATAAGCCTGGTTCTTGTCATAAATAGCAGAGAAGTCTTTCTTTTTAGCTACCACCTTAACAATCGGAGCAGCTTTTTTTGAACTTTTCTTAACTTTTTCAGCTTTTTCTTTAGCCATATATTTTCGTGGTTTAACGTCGGCGACTGTCTTAGCGACAGAGCCTGACTCCCACAATTAATTATTATTTTTTAATTTCGACGCCCATTTGTCTGGCGGTGCCGGCAATAATGTTTTTAGCGGCCTCAATGTCGCGAGCATTTAAGTCAGGCATCTTAGCGAGGGCAATTTCTTCCAATTGCTTTTCAGTAATGGAACCAATCTTTTCAGTTAACGGTTTGCCGGAGCCTTTCTTGATTCCAGCGGCTTTTTTAATTAATTCGCTCGCCGGGGAAGTCTTTAAGATGAAATCAAAGCTTCGATCTTCGTAAACAGTAATTTCTACCGGGACGATATCTCCCATTTTATCTTTAGTTTTATCGTTGAATTGCTTGCAGAATTCGGCAATATTTAAGCCATGTTGACCTAAAGCCGGACCGACTGGAGGAGCTGGGTTAGCTTGACCGCCGGCAATCTGTAATTTAATTTTTGTTTTTATCTTTTTTGCCATATTAATGTGTTGTTGGGACGTAGAAGCGCCGCCCGGATTTATATTATTTTCTTAATTAAACTTTTTTAATCTGCAAGAAATCAAGTTCTACCGGAGTTTCGCGGCCGAAGAGGGAAACAGAAACCTTAACTTTACCCTTAGCCTCGTCCACGGCGGTAACTTTGCCTTCCATATTTTTAAATGGCCCTTCGTTGATTTTAACCGGGGAACCGACAACCACGTCAATTTGGAATTTTGGATCTTCCACGCCCATTCTCTTTTGCAAGGATTTAACCTCGGCTTCGCCGATTGGGGTAGGAATAGTACCGGTACCGATAAAGCCAGTAACATTCGGCGTATTTCTGACAATATACCAAGATTCATCGGTTACTACCATTTCTACTAAAATATATCCGGGAAAGATTTTTTCTTCAGTAACCTTGCGTTTGCCGTTTTTGATTTTAATTTTTTTCTCGGTTGGAATTAAAATGTTGAAAATTTTATCTTCCATGTCCAAGGAGTCAACCCTTTGTTTTAGGTTTTGCGCGACGTTTTCTTCATAACCGGAATAAGTGTGGATAACGTACCAGCGTCGGCCTTGGTTTAAAAGTTGTTTGGCCATAAATTTTTGCTTTAAGAACTATTTATTTTTTTTAAACGATGAGTTGAAGACCTAAATTGAAAACGAAGTCTAGCGCACCTAAAAAGACGGCAACGGCTAAGCTAATCCCAATTACTAGAATTGTGTAGTTGTAGGTTTCTTTCTTGGTTGGCCAAGTCACTTTTTTCATCTCGGAGATAGACTCTTTGATATAATTGGTTAATTTGTTCATATTGACTAAAAATAGGTAATTAAAAATAGCCTTTTGGCCACTTTTTTATCTACTAAAATGATACAAAATAGTGTGACACTTGTCAAGGCTTGCCGGGACTTGGTTTTATTGCCTTTTGCCTTTAAACCATATACAATAGAAATATAAGCGAAATCTGTCTTTTTGATTTCTCTTCTTAAGTTTAATATTTAAATATGGTTAGCCCAAATTTGATTAGACGTAAAGAGGCCGATGAGCCCGTGGAAATTAATAGTAATACTAAGAAGCTTTTTCAAGTTATCTATAGCGAACAAAATGTCAAAGAGGAACCGGATCAGGATGCCCCAGTTATTAGAGTTTCGCAATTAATTTCGCGCTTGGCCTTTGTTTATGAAAAAGTGAGAAATGCGGTTGATTACGAAGAAGACCATCTCTTGCGCAAGAACGCAATTGCTAGAATATTACACCGCCAGGTGGTAATTGAGGGCTTCTTAAAAGACGCCAGCAGTGAAGCGCTATCTCATCATCTATTAGTAGAACTCATTAGAGGCGGATATTTACCAAATAATAAAGTTCCAGAAACTAAAATTCTCGAAGTAGCTTTATTGTTGGAAAAATATATCAGTTTAAAAAATAAAATTTCCGCTAAATTGGTGCCATCTCTAAATATTCATTCCGATATTGTTGAGGCTAAGGATCATTTGAACGAAAAAAATAGCCTGGTTCGCTGGCTGCTTAATATGGCGGCTTGTGAAATTGAGGAAATTTTAGCACCCAATAAAACTAAGCAGGTGATTGTCAGTAACATGTTTGATATTTTATCAAGCGATATTGTTCTGCCTAAAGAATTGCCTTACGAGGATGATTTAGAAATTCAAATTTATTTGAGTATTGGTCGGAAGTTTTTAAAATTTGATAAGGAAATGCTTAGTTTTGTTTTGTTTAAATATTATAATGACTCATGGCTGGAGATTGGGCATAATGATAAATTTAGCGCCGACGATGAGAAAAATATTCAGAAAATCGCCGCCAATATCAAAGAGCTTAATGATAAGATTGAGGCCCAGTTAGTTCATCCGCTGGCCAAACAACTGGATAAAATCGTCAGACGTTACTCTTTATATTTTAATGTTCTCCTGGAAACAGTAGAAAGCGACCCGGCTAAAGTTTATGCCGAAATTCAAAAAGGCGAAAAAGGCTTTCTAAACTTGGTCCGCAAAACCTGTGAAAGAAAGTATGGCAAAGCTAAATCACGTTTATGGCGGGCAGCGATGCGTAGTATTATCTATATTTTCTTAACCAAGTCCATCTTCGTCTTTTTGATTGAAGTCCCGGCTATCCACTGGTTTAAGGAGCCTTTAAATCCAATTTCGCTGGCGATTAATGTTGCTTTTCCGGCCGTTTTATTATTTTTTATTGTTTTGATGACGCAAAAGCCACAGAAAAATAATACTGACATGATTGTTGAGGGTATCAAGGAAATTTCTTTTATTGGCCGTGAGAAGAAGCAGCCGTTAATTTTACGCCTGCAACGCAAAAGAGGTTTTTGGGCCAGCGCGATTTTTAATCTTATTTATTCGGCTTCATTTCTATTCTCGCTTTATATTATTATTAAGGGCCTAAGCTTTATTGGTTTCAATTGGGTAAGTATTACTATTTTCTTATTCTTTTTGGCCTTTGTGAGCTTCTTCAGTATTATTGTTTCCCGCGGTGTCAAGGATTTAATGATTATTGAGCGTCAAGAAAATTTAGGCACCTTTATTATCGATTTGTTCTATATGCCGATTATTTTAGTCGGACGCTGGTTGTCAAATAATATGTCACGCGTTAATATCTTTATCTTTATTTTCGATTTTATTATTGAAGCGCCATTTAAAATTTTGGTGGAAGTGGCTGAGGACTGGACTAAATATGTCCGTGAACGTCGCGATAACATGGAATAATTATGGGGATATTAAGGGTTGTCGGTACCCCGATTGGAAATTTAGAGGATATCAGTTTACGCGCTTTAAGAATTTTTAAAGAGTCGGATTTTATTTTATGCGAAGATACGCGAGTGACCCGCAAACTTTTGGATAATTATGAAATTAAAACTCCAACTATTTCCTATCACCAGCATTCCGGAGAACTTAAAGTCGATAAAATTCTAGCCCTTCTAGAAGAGGGAAAAAATTTATCTTTAGTAACTGACGCGGGTACGCCCGGAATCTCTGATCCGGGAGGTAAGCTAGTCTCTATAGTCAGGGAAAAGTTAGGCGAGAGCGTTAAAATAGAAAGCGTCCCCGGACCAAGCGCGCTGACCACAGCTATTTCTATTGCCGGCATAGGGTTTGATCGCTTTTTATTCTTAGGATTTTTGCCACACAAGAAGGGAAGACAGACCATGCTCAAAGAAATTAGCGCCAGCAGCTATCCGGTAATTGTTTATGAATCAAAACATCGGATTGTTAAACTTTTGGAAGAATTGGAAACTTTTAATGATCATAAAAATCCCTATCAGTTAAGCGTTGGTCGCGAGCTCACTAAAATGTTTGAAAGTCTTTATGAGGGCAGTGCCGCGGAAATTTTAGCCGAACTGCTCAAAGACGCTAATAATTTAAAAGGTGAATTTGTGGTGATTATTAAAAAACCAAACTCCAAAAATAAATATGAATAAAAATTTTTATATTACAACTACTTTGCCTTATATTAATTCCGAGCCGCATATCGGATTTGCCGCGGAAATTATTAAGGCGGATGTCATCGCCCGTTATCGACGCCAGTTAGGCGACGAGGTATTTTTTAATACCGGCACTGATGAACACGGTTTAAAAATATTTATGAAGGCCAAGGCAATGGAAATGCCGGTCCAGGAATATTGTGATTTGTATTCGGCTAAATTTAAACCTTTAAAGGAGGCTTTGAATTTGAGTTATGATAAGTTTATTCGCACTACTGATGAGCACCATGTCGCGGCCGCTCAAGAATTCTGGCGACGTTGTGAAAAAAATGGCGATATTTATAAAAAGAACTATCAAGTAAAATATTGTGTCGGCTGTGAAATGGAAAAAACGGATTCAGAACTGGAAAATGGACGCTGTCCTCTGCATGCCAATATGGATTTGGAAATTATTGATGAAGAAAATTATTTTTTTCGTTTCTCTAAATACCAGGATCAGTTAAGCGCGCTTTATAAAAATAATCCACACTTTGTTTTGCCGGCCAGCCGTTTAAAGGAGATTGAAGCTTTTGTCGCTTCCGGTTTGCAAGATTTTAGTATCTCTCGCCAGAAAGAAAAAATGCCGCATGGCGTGCCTGTTCCCGGAGATGAAAGTCAGGTAATGTATGTTTGGTTTGATGCTTTAGTTAACTATATTTCTACTCTTGGTTGGCCGGAAGATGAAGCTAATTTTAAAGAATATTGGCCAGGATTACAGGTTTGCGGTAAGGATAATCTGCGTCCGCAGGCGGCTATGTGGCAAGCAATGTTGATGTCGGCTGGTTTAGCCAACTCTACCCAAGTTTTAGTTTTTGGCTTCCTGACGGTTAACGGCGCCAAAATCAGTAAAAGCGCCGGCAACACGATTGATCCGTTTGAATTGGTCGAGAAATATGGTAGCGATGCCGTGCGTTATTATTTACTTGCCGAGATGTCTCCGTTTGAAGATGGCGATTATTCGGAAGATAAATTTCGTACGCGTTATAATGCCGATTTAGCTAATGGTTTAGGAAATCTGGCGGCGCGCGTTTCTAATTTATTAGAAAAAAATGCCATTAAGACTGATTTAAAAATTGAACTTGAAAATTCAGATATTAAAAAAACAATCGGGGCTTTTAAAGAGGCGATGAACGCCTATAAATTTAATGAAGCCTTGCAAGTAATTTGGGAAAAAATTAAAGCGAGCGATGAAACTTTAAGTCGGGAAACGCCTTGGAAGATGACCGATAGCCAAGAGATTGCTAAATCTTTAAAACCATTGGCGCAAACAATTTTAAATCTCGCTTATTTATTGGAACCTTTTATTCCGGAGGCTGCGCAAAAAATTCAAAAACAATTTTTAACTTCACAAATTACCAAGGGAACAGCTTTGTTTCCGAGGTTAACTTAAAAATATGATAATTTTTGACATCGTTTTAGCCGTTATTCTGGCAATCTTTGTATTTAGTGGTTTAAAAAAAGGATTAATTCGCTCCGTTGGTAGAATAATCGGTCTAATTATCGGCGCTTATGTTGCCAGTCATTTTTATTTAACTTTTTTTGAATGGGGCCGTTCATTGGTCGCTAACCATGAGGCGGGAGGCAAAATTGCCGCCTTTATTATTTTGTTTATTGTGGCCAGCAGTTTGACTAATTTAATCTTCTTTTTAATTGAAAAAGTTTTTAATTTACTGGCAATTATTCCCGGCAGTCGTTATCTCAACAATATTTTAGGAGCCCTGCTCGGTTTACTGGAGGGTTCTTTGTTTTTGGGTTTGCTAGTTTTTGTAGCTTCTCGCTACGCAATCATCGGCAATTTATTGGGTGATAGTTTAACTAAATCAGTAATTGCCCCATGGTTATTGAAAGTTGTGGACATTATCCTGCCAGTTTTGCCGGAAGCCTTAAAGGCGCTTAAGTCAATTATTTAAAAGCAGCATGATAAAAATAGAAAAAAAATTGGCTGACTTTAAGCCCTCGGATTTTGATTTGATTTCCGTTTATCTTCATGCCGGTAAAATTTTAGTCTTGCCGACTGATACTATCTACGGACTTAGTTGCTTGGCGACTGACCGTGAGGCTATTAAAAAAATATTTAAATTAAAAAAAAGAGAAGGGCACAAGCCTTTGATAACTTTAGTTTCCAGCGTTGCCATGGCCAAGCGATACGTCCAACTAGTGAAACCGGAGGCGGAACTTTTAAAGAAATTATGGTCCGCTAAGGCGCGGCCGACCACCGTAATCTTAAGAGCGAAAAATAATTTGCCGGCAGAAATTATTAGTGATTCTGGCGGACTTTCTTGTCGTTTGCCTAAATCTGATTTTTTAATTAAAATAATAAAGAAAGCCAATCTCCCTATCATTTCTACCAGCTTAAATTTAAGCGGCGAAGCCCCGCTAATTGCGGTTGATAAATTAGATAATATTTTTTTCGGAAAAAATAAACCGGATTTAATAATCAATACCGGTGTAGCTAGGAGAAAAAAGCCATCGCGCTTGGTGGACTTGCGAGGCGGGGGTTTAAAAATAATTAGAAAATAATATGATAAAAATGAAATATACTCGTCAACAAATCACTAGCGCCGCCTTTTTCTTGGTAGTAACACTCGGAATTTTCTCCGCCGGCCTGTATTTCGGCGGCCAGCAAAATAAAATAAATAAAACCGGCATTGCTTATTCCGAAGACGCCAAAAATATAGTTAATGGCGGCCAAGAAGATAGCTTTGATTTCAATCTCTATTTCGAAGTTTGGAATACGCTAAAAAGCAATCATGTCGATAAAAATCAGATATCTGATAAAGATTTATTCTATGGTTCTTTAGAAGGTTTAGCCGCAGCGACTAAGGATTCTTATACTGTTTTTATGGATCCTGACACAACCCAGGAATTTTATGGAGATTTATCTGGCACTTTTGAAGGAATTGGTGCCGAAATCGGTATGAGAAATGATGTTATTACGGTAATTGCGCCTCTAGACGGCATGCCGGCCCAAAAAGCCGGTCTGCGTTCCGGTGATAAAATTTATGCCATTAACGGAGAATCAGCTATCGGCCTGACTGTTAATGATGCCGTTAAAAAAATTAGGGGACCTAAAGGAACCGAAGTCACCTTGACTATTATCAGGGGAGAGAGCAAGCCGGCCGATATTAAAATTACGCGTGATCAAATTTTTGTAGCCAGTATTAAAACGGAAATGCGTAAGGATGGTATTTATGTAATTAAGGTTAGTAGTTTTAATAACGACACCGATGATTTACTGAAAAAAGCTGTCGCGGAAATTGTCGCCAAACAGCCTAAGGGATTAATTTTGGATTTACGAAATAATCCGGGAGGTTATTTAGAGGCGGCTGTTAATATGGCTAGCGAATGGGTAGTTGAAGGACCGGTGGTAGCTGAGCAATTCGGCGAAAATAAGCGTGAAGAACATTTTTCTAACGGCAGCGCCAAACTTAAAAATTTTAAAACAATAGTTTTAATAAATCAGGGAAGTGCTTCGGCTTCAGAAATTGTTGCCGGCGCCCTAAGAGATTATAAGAAGGCGACTTTAGTCGGAGAAACAAGCTTTGGCAAGGGCTCTGTCCAAACCGTTAAAGATTTAAGCGATGGTTCTTCTTTGAAAGTGACGGTCGCTGAGTGGCTCACCCCGGCTGGAGATTCTATCAATGACAAGGGTATAGAGCCGGAAATAAAAGTTGAATTAACTGAAAATGATGTAAATAAAGATTTAGACCCTCAGATGCAGAAAGCGATTGAATTAATTATTCCTAAGAAAAAATAACTTGTAGGCGACGAGGTTTCTTGTCGCCTATTTTAAAATATCTTATTATGTCAAAATTGCCAGCAAAAACTAAAAAAATCAAAGACTCAAAACCTGATCCTAAATATATTTTTGTGGTCGGTGGCGTAATGTCTGGAGTTGGGAAGGGAGTAACTACCGCTTCCATCGGTCAAATTTTACAAGCTCGCGGATATAATGTCAGCGCTATCAAAATGGACCCCTATATTAATGTTGATGCCGGAACCATGAATCCGATTGAGCATGGTGAAGTTTTTGTAACCGAAGACGGTGATGAGACCGACCAGGATATTGGCAATTATGAACGCTTCCTGAACAAAAATATTTATAAAGAAAATTACATGACCACCGGTCGCGTTTATCAGACAGTAATCGCCCGGGAAAGAAATCTGGAATATAAAGGGAAATGTGTTCAAGTAGTTCCTCATATCCCGATGGAAATAAGAGATCGAATCGAGCGCGCCGTTCAAAAAACCGGGGCGGAAATTATGATTATTGAGATTGGCGGTACGGTTGGTGAATACGAAAACTTGCTATTTTTAGAAGCGGCGCGGGTAATGAAATTATATAAGCCCAAAGACGTTTTGTTTGTAATGGTTTCTTATTTGCCGATTCCGAATAAAATTGGGGAAATGAAAACCAAACCGACACAACACGCCGTTCGTAATCTGCAAAGCGCCGGTATTCAGCCGGATTTCTTAGTCGCCCGCAGCGAACGCATGATAGATCAGGCTCGCCGTGAAAAACTTTCGATTAACTGCAATGTTGCTTTAGAGAGCGTAATCGCGGCCCCAGACGCCGATTCTATTTATGATATTCCGCTTAATTTTGAAAAAGATAATCTTAGCGAACGTATTTTAGAAAAGTTCAATTTACCAAAAAAGAAAAGCAATAATGAAGAGTGGCAAAAAATGGTCCAAGCCACTAAAATTAAGACCCCGGAAGTAAATATTGGTATTGTCGGGAAGTATTTTGCGAGCGGCGATTTTTCACTTGGTGATTCCTATATTTCGGTGATTGAAGCCATTAAACATGCAGCTGCGTTTAATAAATGCAAAGTTAAAACTCATTGGCTAGGAGCCGAGGATGTCGAAAAACAAGGAGCCAAAGCCTTTAAGGGCTTGGATGGCTTAATTATTCCTCAGGGTTGGGGTGGACGCGGAGCCGAGGGCAAGATTGAGGCGATTAGGTATTGCCGTGAAAAAGGAGTGCCTTATTTTGGTTTATGCTATGGCATGCAAATGGCCGTAATTGAATTTGCCCGCAATGTCGCCGGTTTGAAAGAAGCTAATTCGGCTGAAGTAAATCCCAAAACACCAGACCCAGTTATTCATATTATGCCCGGGCAGGAAAAATTAATTAAAGAAAAAGGTTATGGCGGCACTATCCGTTTAGGCGGCTGGCCTTGTAAATTGCAAGCCGGGACAAAATTAGAAAAAGCTTATGCTAAATTTACCGATAAGAAAACCGTTTCTGAACGTCATCGCCACCGCTATGAATTTAATAATGACTATCGTAGCCGTTTTGCCGAGCTGGGATTGATTGTCGCCGGGACTTCGCCGGATGGAACAATTGTAGAAGCGATTGAAATTAAAAATCATCCTTTCTTCGTGGGTGTTCAATTCCATCCGGAATATATTTCTCGGCCGCTAGCCCCACATCCTTTATTTGTCGAGTTTATTAAAACTTGTAAAGGAAAGCGATAATCTTAGCTAAAAATAAACACAAAAAAGACCGGTTATACCGGTCTTTTTCTATAATTCTATAATTGAGGTTTATTTTTTAACAGCCTTCTTTTTGACAACCTTTTTAACAGTTTTGTTTTTGGCCGCATTTTTAACGGCTGATTTCTTTTTTCTTTCTAAGGCAGCTTCGGCAAATTTCTTTAATTCAGCGCGCTTGGCTTCAGTCATTGGATAAACACCAACAATTTTGGTGGTTTTTAAATTACCGTCGAACTTCTTTAATTTTTTAGTGGAGAACTTAACGAAACCGGACTGCATAGCAAACAAAGTATCATCATTGCCTTTTTTGACATTAACGCCAGGATGATATTTAGTTCCACGTTGTCTGATAATGATTGAGCCGGTTTTTGCCCATTCGCCATCTGTTAGTTTTACGCCAAGACGCTTACTCTCTGATTCGCGTCCGAGAGAGGTTGAGCCGGCGGCTTTCTTATGTGCCATATTTGTGTTTTTTCATAAAAAATACGCTGGCCTTAAGGCTCGTATTTTTGTGATTAGCTTAGGTTTTATTTACTTAATATAACAAAAGCTTCTTAAATTGTCAAATGTCGTTTATTTGGCTATATTTTAGCAATAAAAGTGGTTTTAATTTTTTTATAATATGCTATAATAGGAACATAAAATAATTAAAAAATAATTATTAATTTTATGGTAAAAGTTGACGAAAATAAGTGTATCGGCTGTGGGATGTGCGCGGGTTTATGCCCGGAAACTTTCCAGATGAATGCCGACGGTAAAAGCGAGGTTTTAAATGACGCGGTTACTGATTGTGCTAAAAATGCTGCGGAAAATTGTCCCGTAGAAGCAATAACGCTTTAATTATAAATATATGGCGACCGAAAATATCGCCGGTAAAATTGATTTAGATAAATTGCCGGAAAGGCCGACTGCCAATAAGCAGCCGGAGGCTCCGGTATCTTTGGAGCGGCGTTTTGAGTCACTCCCGGAAAAGAACGTTGAATCGGAAAAAGGTTTGGAATCCAAGACAAGCGGAACTACCGAAAAAATTAACTCCAACTTGCCGCCAGTTGGCGGTCAAGCGCTTTCTTTTCATAACCAACGCGCTCAAGAAATTGACAATATTCTTTCCGCCGGTCTGCATGATGTTTTTTTAAAGATGAACCCGCAAGAACAGAAAGAATTTAAACGGGTGGGCGAGGAAACTACCGTTAAAATTGTGGCCATGCTAGATAAAGGGAAGGTTAAGATTAGCAAGATAATCGATCTCATTAAAAAGTGGCTTAAGATTATTCCGGGGGTTAATAAATTTTTCTTGGAGCAAGAAGCAAAAATAAAAGCTGACAAAATAATGCGTCTAAAATAAAGCGTCTATGGATTTCAACGTTACAAGTTTTAGTTTAGTTATGCCGATTTTGCTAACTGTTTCTTTAACGGTCGTTCTTGTATTTGCGATTCTTAATATTTTACGTTTAATTTTTTCTTCGCGTAAATATACTTCACATCATGTTTTTTCAGTCAGATTGCCGAAAGAAAAACCAAATGAAGAAGATAAAACTCAATCGGTGCAAAGTTTAAAGGAAGAAATTGCCAAGGGGGAAACAATCTTTGCTTCCATTGGCGGCATGAGCGCCCAAAAAAGTTTTAAATCCTGGCTTTTTGGTCGCGATGATCATATTTCTTTTGAAATAGTGGCCGATTCCAAACACATTACTTTTTATTTCGCCTCCCCGCAAGACGATGTTCGCTATTTGGAGCAACAAATCCAGGCTCATTATCCGGCGGCGGTAATTGAACAGGTTGAAGATTACAATTCTTTCGGACTAAACGGTTCGGTGGCGGCTGCTTATTTAAGAACAACTAAAAGTTTTATTTTCCCGCTCAAGACTTATCAAAAAATGGACATTGACCCCATGAATTCTTTGATTAATGTTTTGTCCAAATTGGAAAAGGGCGAAAATTTAGCGATTCAATATTTAGTTCGAAGCGCCAAAAGATCTTGGCATGCCAAAGTTCGCAAGGTGGTTTTTATGATTCACCGTAAAAATTCTGTTGCCTTGGGACTTAAATATAGCAATCCAATACGCGCTCTGTTCCATGTTAATTTTAAAAATGACGGGCCATCGGGCATGAACGCTCAGGGGAAGCCGCTGAAAAGGTTGAGCGCCGTTGAAGAAGAAATGGTTAAAACCATGGAAGAAAAAAACTTAAAAGCGGGCTTAGATGTTAATATTAGAGTTTTGAGTTTTGCCAAGACCAAAGAGAGAGCTAATCTCTATTTAGAAAATATCGCTAGCGCGTTTGCAGAATATAATAATTTTAGTTATGGCAATTCTTTTTCCCGCGCTCGCAAAAATAATCAAGACCGGATTGTTAAAGATTTTATCTATCGTCATTTTCGAGAAAATATAAGTTTTTTATTAAATAGTGAAGAGCTTGCCAGTGTTTTTCATTTTCCGCTAAGTACCACCGAAACACCAAATATTTTGTGGTTGACTGCCAAATCGGCGCCCGCGCCGGCCAATGTTCCTGAGGAGGGGATTTCTTTGGGCACTAATCTTTATCGTGGTATCAAAAAGGACATTAGAATTAAGCGCGCTGACCGTAGACGCCATACTTATATTATCGGTAAATCCGGTGTCGGTAAATCAGTTTTGTTGGCCAATATGGCCATTCAAGATATTCAAAACGGGGAAGGCGTGTGCGTACTTGATCCGCATGGTGATTTGATTACCGATATTTTGGAGAGAATCCCACCGGAGAGAGCTGAGGACGTTATTATATTTTCACCGGCTGATTTAGAGCGGCCGTTAGCCCTAAACTTATTAGAGTATGATCCGCGTTATCCGGAACAAAAGAGTTTTGTAATAAATGAAATGATTGGTATCTTTGATAAGCTTTATGATTTAAAGGCGACTGGCGGACCGATGTTTGAGCAATATATGAGAAACGCGATGTTGCTCATTATGGACGATCCAGAAACCGGCTCAACTTTAATGGAAATTCCTAAAGTTTTGGCTGATGAAAATTTTCGCCGCTTAAAACTTAAAAATTGCCGCAACAAGACAGTCGTTGATTTCTGGGTTAAAGAGGCGGAAAAAGCTGGCGGTGAGGCTGCCTTGGCTAACATTGTCCCTTATATTACTTCCAAACTGACTTCTTTTATTTCCAATGATATGATGCGGCCGATTATCGGCCAACAGCACAGCGCCTTTAATTTGCGCGATGTGATGGATAAGCAAAAGATATTACTTATCGACTTGCCTAAAGGAACGGTTGGCGAGATGAATGCTTATTTGCTGGGAATGATTGTGGTCGGCAAAATTCTCATGGCCGCCTTATCGCGCACCGATATGCCGAGCGAGGCGCGTAAAGATTTTTATCTGTATATTGATGAATTTCAAAACTTCACCACCAATTCAATCTGCCAAATTCTATCCGAGGCGCGAAAATACGCACTTAATTTAATTGTGGCCCATCAGTATATCGGCCAGTTATCCAAAAATAATAATACGGAAATTAAGGATGCGGTGTTTGGTAACGTTGGCACTATGGTCAGTTTTAAGATTGGTTCTGAGGATGCAGAATTTTTAGTTAAAGAATTTGCTCCTGTTTTCAACGAATACGATTTGATAAATGTTGACAAAGGAACAGCTTGTATTAAATTATTAATTGACAATAGTGCTGCTCGGCCGTTTTCTCTGCATACCGTTTGGCCGCTAATCGGCGTTAAGCGTGAGGGGATGAAAGATAAAATTAGATCATTATCGCGCTTAAAATATGGTCAGAATGCGCGTTTAGTGGAAGCTGAAATAGCTAGGCGCACAGAAATTAAATTATAAAAATTCATGTCTACTTTATATCGTGATTATCGTCCGCAAAATTTTTCCGAAGTTCTGGGACAGAAACACATCAAAATTACTCTGCAAAATGAAATTGGCGCGGGCAAATTAGCGCAAGCCTTTTTGTTTTGCGGTCCCCGTGCAGTCGGAAAAACTACCTTGGCTCGAGTTCTGGCTAAATCAGTAAATTGTTTAGAGAGAAAGGACGGGGAGTATGAGCCTTGCGGCCATTGTGCTAATTGCTTATCAATTGCGAGCGGTAATAATTTGGATATCATTGAAATTGACGCGGCCTCTAATACCGGGGTTGATAATGTGCGTGAAAATATTATCTCTTTTTCTAGATTGGCGCCCTCAGTAACTAAATATAAAGTTTTTATTATCGATGAAGTGCACATGCTTTCACCCTCCGCTTTTAATGCTCTTTTAAAGACAATTGAGGAACCGCCAAGTTATGTGATTTTTATCTTATGCACGACGGAAATTCATAAAGTGCCGCTGACAATTATTTCTCGTTGCGAGCGTTTTGATTTCCGACGCATTAGTATTTCCGAAATTGTTAAGAAATTACGTTATATTTCCGATAAAGAAAAAATAGAAATTGATGACGAAGTTTTAGAGGCGGCGGCTCGAAAAAGCGGCGGGCATCTGCGCGATGCCGAAAGCCTATTGGGACAGATTTTTTCTCTGGGCGACAAACGAATAACATTAGAGCAGGCCGAGCTGGTAATCCCACACTACAACAGTAGTGAAGGCGTTGATTTGTTAGAACATTTAGCGCGTAAAGATGCCGCCAAGGCTATCAGTTTGATTAATTCGCTCATAGACAGCGGAACTAACATCCGCAACTTTAACAGCGACTTGATTAGTTTGCTGCGCAAGATGATTCTGAGTAAAGTTAATCCGGAGCTTTCCGATAGCTTTGGTTTAAATTTAGGCGACAGTCTAGAAATCAGAGTTAACGGAATTTTAGGATTATTGACGCTTGATAACTTAATTTTTTACGCCCGAAGATTACTGGAAGCCTACAATGAAAAGAATCAGCTTATTCTCCAATTACCTTTAGAGTTGGCCGTAATTGAAATTTGTCTGGGTGAAAAAAATAGTTCGCGTTTAGTTAGCGAGGAAATAGTTAGCGCCCCGGTTTATGATTCTAAAAAGACAACTGCTTCTAATTTAAATTCGACCCCGGCGCCAAAATTAAATCCCGGTCCGCTAAAAACAGAAACTGCCAAAATTAAACTTTCTAATCCGGCGGCCGATTTAAACCAATCTGATATTTTGGAAAAATGGCCGGAATTTTTGGTAAAAATTAAAAAACATAATCATTCTTTATCCTTCGTATTGCAGAATTGCGAACCGCAGTCGCTCCATAATGGCATTTTGTGCTTGTTGTTTAAGTATAAGTTTCATCAAGATCGGGTTAATGATAATAGCATTAAAAGTATTGTAGAAAGTACATTGGCCGAAGTATTTGGTGGGGCGGTAGCGCTTGATTCCCGTTTAGATGAAAATTTAGAAATTAAAAAAAGTCAGAGCGCTTCCGGTTTTGGAGTAATGACTGATTCGATTGTGCCGACTGCGCCAGTGAGTTCAGAAACGAGCAATATTTCCAGTTCTTCAGCGCCTTCATCCGCCGGGGCGGCGGATATTAAAAAGGATTCCGGAGCAATGATGGATAATCTTCTCAAAGCTTTCGGTGGCGAAGTAATCAATTAAATAATTAACCCTTAAAAATATGTTGGATATTAAATTTATCAGAGAAAATTTGACTGAAGTTAAAACTGGGCTTTTAAAAAGAATGCCGGCGGATAAGCTTAATTTGGAAGGAGTGATTGCTCTTGACGATAAGCGCCGCGAACTGATCGCGGCCTCAGAAGAATTAAAAGCCGAACGTAATCGGAATTCTAAAAGTAAACCGACCCCGGAAACCATAGCGGAGATGAAAACTTTGGGTGAAAAAATTAAGAAGCTGGAAGAAGAGCTGAATGCGACTGAAACCGAGTTTTTAGAAGCAATGTCGGAATTACCAAATATACCGGCGGCTGATGTTCTGCCTGGCGGAAAAGAAAATAACGAAGTTATCCATACTTATGGTCAAAAACCAAAATTTGATTTTGAGCCCAAAGATCATGTTGAGCTAGCCACCTCTTTGGGTTTGATTGACTACGAGCGGGCAGCTAAAATGTCCGGCTCCGGATTCTGGTGCTATACCGGAGTCGGCGCGCAATTAGAATGGGCTTTGCTTAATTATTTTATTGATTTTCACACCAAGAATGGTTATCAATTTTTGATTCCGCCATTTTTACTAACTGAAAAGTCGGCTTATACTTCCGGCCATTTACCAAAATTTCGTGATGATTTATTTTGGACCCAGGACGCGCTCTGTTTGAACGCGACTAGCGAAATGATGCTCGGTAATTACCATCGCGATGAAATTTTGCCGATTGAAGAATTGCCTAAAAAATATTTTGCCTACTCGGCTTGTTTTAGAAGGGAAGCGGGCAGTTATCGCCAAGAAGAACGGGGTATGATTCGCGGCCATCAGTTCAATAAAATTGAAATGTTTATTTTTTCCAAACCGGAAGAAAGTTGGAAGATGTTTGCCGAGATGGTAAATAATGCGCAAAAGTTGATGGAAGGTCTAAATCTTAATTTCCAAATTTCTAAATTAGCTGCCGGCGATTCGAGTGCCGCCATGGCCAAGACTTATGATATTGAGGTTTATATTCCTAGTATGGGTATTTATAAAGAAGTTAGCAGCGCCTCCAATGCTCTCGATTACCAGGCCCGTCGCGGCCAAGTTCGTTATAAAAACCCAGCTACCGGTAAAAATGAATTTGTTCATACTTTAAATGCCTCCGGTTTAGCCACTAGCCGCTTATTACCGGCAATTTTAGAACAAAATCAACAAGCTGACGGCTCCGTTATTATTCCTAAAATCTTACGCCAGTATATGCCGAAGAGAATGAAGGTAATCAAAAAAGCTTAAGCCATGAAAAAATTTATCGGTTTTTTACTTTTAATTTTTGCATTATTTCCGCTCAATTTGCAGGCGGCCAGCCTTAAAAGCGTCTATCCGCGTTTAGCCAATTATTATTTAAAATGGGAATTAAGTGATGACGAGGCGCGACAACTGGCTAAATGGGACCTATTGGTTTTGGATATGGAGGTTCAAGAAAATAGTCCCGAGGCCATTGACTTGATCAGGAAATTAAATCCGCAAGTTATTATTTTGGCCTACATTACTTCTCAAGAAATTATTGATGGCATTGAAAATTCCGCCGGCGGAGCTAACGCTTATTTGCGCAGTGAGCTCAGCCGCAACATTGATGCTTCCTGGTGGTTGAAAGATCAGCAGGGAAATCGCGTCTCTAACTGGCCCTATACTTACATGTTAAACCTTTCAGAGGGTGCGGGGAAAAATTCTGGCAATCAGCACTTTAACGATTATTTACCAGAATTTGTTAACGATAAATTGGCTAAGAGCGGTTTTTTCGACGGTGTATTTTATGATAACACTTGGGGGGACATTGCCTGGGTAAATGGCGGCAATCTTGATTTGAATAATGACGGCCAAAAAGACAGTATCGCTCAAGCGAACAATTTATGGTCAACTGGGTTTAAAAAAATGCTCGAAAAAACCAGGTCTTTAGTCGGTGATAATTTTATTATTGCCGGTAACGGCAACACCTTCGCCGATTATCAAAAAATAATTAACGGCATGATGCTGGAGTCCTTTCCTTCTTCTTGGGAAAACGGCGGCACTTGGGCCGGCTCCATGGACAGTTATTTAAAATTTCCAGCCTTGAATCGCTATCCTCAGGTTCCAATCATTAATGTTAATAAAAAAAATCAACTCGATTATAGCGCTTTCCGTTTTGGTTTAACTAGTACGCTTTTGGGAAATGGTTTTTATAGCTTTGATTACGATACCACGGCGCACAATCAATTGTGGTGGTATGACGAATATGATATTAATCTGGGACCGGCTAGAAGCGCTGCCTATAATCTGCTTGATATTAATAATCCGGTTTGGAAATCCGGGCTTTGGCGCCGCGATTTTAAATACGGTTCGGTAATTGTTAATTCCACCGCTAGCAGCCAGCAATATGTTTTTAAACAAGAAGAATTTGAAAAAATCAAAGGCTTACAAGATCCACTTTTTAATAATGGCCAGAAAATTAGTTATTTAAAATTAGCTCCTAAAGATGGTGCTATTCTGCTTAAAAAGTCAGATATTATTGTAAATTCTACCTTTGTTAATGGTTATTTTTACCGTGTTTTTAATCTTCAGGGGCAACAAGTAAAAAATGGTGCCTTTGCTTATTCCAATGCCTATCCGGCGGGCGAACAGGTAATTATTGCTGATGGGAATCGGAGTGAAACCGAAGATGTTAATATGTATACTAAGAGTGGGCAAGTTGTTTTGGGAAAAAATGGCACCCGCCTAGCATCCTTTTACCCTTATGGTTCGCTTTTTCGTAAACAACTTAATTTAGCGGCAGAGATTGATAATGGCTATTTTAAATTAGCGGTTACCGGCCCGACAATCGGCGGCGGTCCACAAGTAATGGTTTATAGCGCTGACGGTAAATTAAAAACCAGTTTTTTTGCTTATGATAAAAAACTGCGTGGCGGTGTGAGTGTAGCGCTTGGCGACGTTGATGGCGACGGACAGACTGAAGTCATTACCGGTGCCGGCAAGGGCGATGAGCCAACGGTTAAAATATTTACAGTTGGCGGTAAATTAAAAACCAGTTTCTTGGCTTATGATAAGCGGTTTAAAGGCGGGATAGAAATCGCTGTCGGCGATGTTAATGCTGATGGTAAGACTGATATTGTTACGGGTCCCGGACCAGGTGGCGGCCCGCATGTACGCGTTTTTTCCGATACCGGCGAATTAGTCGCTCAATTTTTTGCTTTTGAAGCGTCTTATCATGATGGTTTGAAAATTTCTTTAAGCGATGCTAATTATGACGGCAATTTGGAAATTTTAACCGGCGTTAAAAATTTCTATTAATACATAAGTATATGTTAAAAAGAATTAGTCGCCATTTAAAATGGCGCTTGGAAAAATTTTATCGGCCAAATAAGTGGCACTTAATCTTGGATATTTCTTTAATTACGGTTATTGCGACGCTAATTGCTATTGTTATCGGTCTTTATTTGTATAATCCTAAAATTGATTTACGTAAAATTAATTTGCCAAACTGGATTGCTCCGGCCAACCCGCAAATTGATTTTAATAATCCGCCATTAGTGGCCAGTATTAAGGTTCAAGGGGACTCTATTTATTCAGATTCGGCTGTTAAAATTGAAATTAATTTAAAAAATAATGGTGATGATAATATAAAAAATTTAAGTCTGGATTTAATAAGTAATAATAGTGATTTTACCATTGCTAGAATAGAAGAGCTTTCCGACCGAGATAACAGTGTTGCTTATCCGCTTAAAATTTCCGGAACGCGAATAATAATCAACGATTTGCCGGCAGGAAGTAATGTTTCTAAGATCTTAAAGATATATTTTGAAACCGATGTTATGACGGCTAATTTAGTAAAATGGCAGGCTAATGTTGAATACTATTTTTACAAACAACTGTTTAAAAATACTATTTCGCTCACTGATATTAAAATCGCGGCTAAAATTCAAGCAGGCGCGGCTGTTTATTATAATAGCCCCCAGGGCGATCAATTAGGATCCGGTCCTTTGCCGCCGATAGTTGATTTGCCAACCAATTTTTGGGTATTTTTTAAAGCCGAGCCCACTGGCGATTTTAATAATTTTGTGATGAGTGCTAAAATACCGGAAAATGTTTCCTTCACCGACAATTCTTCGCTTTTGGCTGGTAATTTAACTTACAATAAAGATACTCGCCAGATAATTTGGAAAATTGATAATTTAAGCGCTGGTGGCGATGATTACCGCGCCGGATTTGAGTTAGAACTAGTCCCAGACGCTAAACAAATAGGAGCAACCGCTTTATTGGCTAGCGATATTCGTTTTCAAGCGGAAGATGTTTTTAGTGGCCTGAAGGACAACGGAAAACTCGAACCCCTAGATACTGGCTTGGAAGAAGATTTAATCAATAAAGGAAACGGCAAGGTAATTAACCAATAGAATTTTATGTTGGATATTATCAGAAAAATAATTAAGCCAAAATACGAAACTTTAAATTGGTTAGAAATTGATGCCGGCAAAATTATTGCTAATTTAAATTATTTAAAAAGTCTTCAAAAAGAGGCGGAAATTTTTCCCGTACTAAAAGCTAACGCTTACGGACACGGCTTGAAAGAAATTTGTCAGATTTTAAACAAGGCTACGGTCAAAATGGTGGTGGTTGATTCTTATCCGGAGGCGCAGATTGTTTATCGTTATTTTAAGGGCAAAGTTTTAATATTAGGAGAGATGCCCCTAGGCGCTTACCGCTATACTAAATTAAAAAGAACGGAGTTTGTAGTTTATAATGAAAAAACTTTGAGATATTTGGCGCGTTTTGGAAATCGAGCCCATATTCATTTATTTGTTAACTCGGGAATGAATAGGGAAGGGATAAAAGACATTTGGGGTTTTATTGATAATAATAAAAAATATCTTGCCAAGGTAAAACTTAGTGGTCTCTGTTCCCATTTAGCCGCGGCCGACAGTAGTTCAATTTTAAACGCTACTCAAGAAGATGTTTTTATGGATGCGCTTGACGCTCTAAAAACTGCCGGTTATTTTCCACGTTGGGTTCATCTTGGTAATTCAGCGGCAGTTTTTAAAACAGATAATAAGTTTTTAACTGCTTATCGCCCCGGTTTAGCCCTTTATGGCTATAGTCCTTTTGTTTCTGATAATGAGCAGGAGTCCGCGCTCCAGCCAGCCCTAGAATTGTTTTCACGGGTTGTTTCGGTTCAGAGCTTGCGCGCCAACGAAAGTGTCTCCTATAATGAAACTTATCGTGCTCCAGAGGCCACCAAGATTGCCACTATCCCATTCGGTTATTTTGAGGGTTTAGATAGACGCCTATCTAATAAGGCGGAGTTTCTGGTTTTAGGCGAGCAAAAGTTCTGGGCGCGAATTGCCGGCCGAGTATGTATGAATTTAAGTTCTCTAGAAATTAAAAATAATGATGTTAAAATCGGAGATACCGTTAAATTGATTAGTAGTAATCCCGATGATCCGAACTCTGTTGCTAACTTAGCGGGCTTAATGGGAACCATTTCCTATGAGTTATTAGTAAAAATACAAGCCAATATCAGACGTTTTATAATAAATAATCCTAAAAAATAAAAATGCAGAAATGGCAAGGAAAACATAAACGCATCAAAAAAGACTATCAGTGTAAAAATTTAAAAAACCCATTTTTTAGAAAGAAAGAAAAACCGAAAAATGTTGGTTTAAAAAAGTATTTTTTGATTTTAATTTTAGCGATAGTTATCGCTTTGGTTTGGTTTTTTCTGGCTTCTTCTTTTTGGCGCCTAAAAAATATTGAAATTGAGGGCTTAACTCGATTTGATCCGTCAGAGATTAAAAATATTATTTTAGCCAGGGAAGGCGAGCGTCGCTGGTTGATTTTTAAAGAGAGCAATTTTTTTCTCTTTCAAACGGAAGAAGTGCAGGCAGAAATTTTAGATAAATATAATTTTGCCGATTTACAGGTTAATAAAAAGATTCCTGGAACCGTGAAATTAAAAATTAGCGAACGCCCTTATTCTTTTATTTTTCAAGAGGGAAGTAACTATTTTTATGCGTCGAGCGACGGTTATGTCATTAAAGAAATCCCTGTCAATCCTGATGATTTGCTTAAATATTTTATTTTGGAAAACAAAAGCGATTCGGTTACCATTAATGACCGAAACCAAATAACTTTAAGGGATGATTATTTAAAGTTTATTTTAAATCTTAATCAAATTTTAGCGGCTTATCCTGATTTGCCAGTAGAAAAGTTTATAATTGACCAAGAGCTTAATTCGGCAATCGTTAAGTTTAAGGACGGCCCAGCGGCCTATTTTAGCACCAAGGAAGACGCTGCGGAACAAGTTGAATACTTGGCTCTTGTCAAAAAGGAAAAAATAAGGGATAATTTTAACAAGACTAATTATATTGATTTACGTTACGGTAGTCGAATTTTTATCAATTAAGACATATGGAAGGAGCTTTTAAATTTCTTTTCGGTTTAGCAATATTCATATTCGGTTTAGTTTCGGCTGGAATTTTTCTATTAGTTATTAAAATTATATTGTTATTTCAACCCCAAGTTCATTTTATGGGCTTGTTAATAAGCTAGAATTTTTCTTTAAAATATTGCCCGGAGTTGTTTTCATTAGAGGTAGTTTGGTTTTTTAATTTGTTTTTTAAAATTGTGTTATTAATTGATTGTTTAATGATTGATGTTTTCTGTTTTTATATAAAGAAGGGGTCCACCGGGTAGACCTCTTTTTTCTCCTTCATTATAGGTGTATTAATATACATTATGCGAAGTATTGATATGCTTAAAATATGGCCTTTTTAAGGCTTTTAGCTGCTCTACCCCTCGGTAATAAACAAAAAGTTTGCTATAATTAAAATATGGAAAATAAACCAATAATTAAATATTTAATCGACTTCCTCGATTTCTGTGAGATTGAAAAAGGCTTATCAACTAAGACTCAAGAAAATTATACCCGCTTCCTAAGGAAGTTTTTTGGCTGGCTCAAAGAGTCTCAACTTGAGGCCTTAAAACCCTCTCAGTTGACCCCAGACCATGTCTGGCGGTATAAAGTCTATCTTTCTCGGCATATAGACCCTAAGACCAAAAAGACCCTTAAAAAGACGACCCAGAACTACTATTTGATAGCCTTAAGGTCGCTGTTAGGCTTCTTTGTTGAAAAAGATATTTCTTCCCTGTCGCCTTCAAAAATAAAATTGGCGAAGGATAAGGCGGATAAAGAAATAAAATTTTTGACGCTTGAACAATTAAAAAATTTATTAGCAGCACCGGACTCATCTATCATCGGTTTGCGCGACCGAGCGTTATTGGAAACCCTTTTTTCTACCGGCTTGCGGGTTGCCGAACTAGCAGCCTTGAACCGCGATCAAGTCCGGATTAAGGATAATACTGATGAGTTAGAAATTGCCGTTGTCGGTAAGGGCTCTAAGATTCGAACGGTTTATTTTTCCAAAAGAGCCGTTGCTTCCCTGCGCAATTATTTAAAAAAACGTTTTGATTTAGATGAAGCACTATTCATTAATTATAAACGCGGCTGGGAAAATAACTTGAGCGATAAGTCACGCCGGCTAACGGTTAAAAGTATTGAGGACATTGTTAAAAAATATGTTGTTATTAGTGGCTTACCGGTGATGGCCACGCCGCATACGTTACGGCATTCATTTGCCACTGACTTACTTAATCAAGGCGTTGATTTGCGCACCGTGCAAGAGTTTTTGGGTCACAGTAATATCGCCACAACCCAAATCTATACGCACGTTACCAATAAACAGTTAAAAGATATCCATAAAAAGGTACACGATAATCATCATTTTTAATACTATTCCCTACTAAAAAATAAAAACCCCCAGAAATTGGGGGATTTTATTTTATCTTACAGAATTGCATTGAAGCCACCATTAACAGTAATTATATACTAGCATATTTATTAAAAAAGTCAATTTTGGTTAACCACTGTGGACTCGCGGAGAATCGAACTCCGAAGACCATCCTGTTAATGGTGGCCATGCAACCTGCCGAGCCCACAGTGTGATTACTATAACATAAGCGAAATAAAGAATAGATAAAAAAAGAAGCGGCCGGTTGATTGGTCGCTTCATTTGGTTTTTTAGAAGATTCTCATTTTTTTAATAGCAGCAGCCCGCCACATTGGTTTTGGATAAGGTCTTCTTTTTTGAACGCATCCGGCATGAAAGTTGGATAGCATTTCCAGGAGTCTACTTTAAAGTAGAAAGCGGGGCTTGGATATTGTTTACTTGATTTCCCCAGGAAATAGCCGCCTTCTTTTTTCATTCTGATAATCTCCCTGTTTTCGAAAGTTTCTTCGATTTCTTTGTTTTTAGTGTTTGTCGAATCTGATTCGATAATGGTCAAGAATACCTCCTCAGGGTTTCCTACTAGTTTAGTGCTTACGAAGAAGGTCCCATCCGGAGTTACTCCATAATCAGATTCAGTGAAATCCGCTAAAGTGGTAGCGGAAACTGGTTGACTGTCAACAATTAAGCTTGTCGGCAATTCGGAACTACTTTCCTTTTTCAGACTGATTATAATTACTAATCCCAACAACATACCTACAATAAGATAACCAAATGCTCTCATGATTTCTATAATTTAAGTGTTTAAAATTTTAATGAACTGTGCCTATACTATAGCATATTTTATGATAAATGTCAATATATAATTCACTTCCCTTTTAATATTAGCAAAAAAACACCCCAGATTTGAGGTGTTTTTTATTTTTATTTTGCTTTATTTTAACTATTTTTACGGCATGTAATTCAATGGATTGACCGGAATACCGTTCTTTCTGACTTCAAAATGGAGGTGAGGACCAGTGGTAAATGGCCCGGCACCGGCTGTGCCCGGGGTCGCGCCAGTCTTTCCGATTACCTGCCCTTTGACGACATATTGGTCGACACTGACCGAAACAGCCGAAACGTGGCCGTAAACCGTGGACAAGTTATTGCCGTGAATAATCATGATATAGGCATAGTTTTTAGAACCGTCAAACTTAACTTTAGCCACATAGCCATCAGCCGCCGCTCTTAAGGTGCTTCCTTGCGGCGCACGAATATCAATCGCTGGATGTTCGCCGATAATTTTGCGGAAAGGATAATCAGGGTCATGGAAGCCGGTAGTAATATAATTTTTAGACACTGGCCAAGCAATAACACTGTCACCGTCCTCTAAGCGATCCTTATCTTTTTGAGACATCTTTTGGCGAATAGCATTTTCGGCATTCGCAATATCTATTTGCGCTTGCTGTTGCTCGGCACGCGCTTTAGCGAGTAATGACTGGAAGGCTTTTTCGGAAGACTTAGTTTCTTCTAAAATACTGGTTTTACTTTCTTGATCAAATAAGAGGCCGTTCTTTTTTTCCTCCAATTTTGTTTTTAAAGAGGCTAAGTCGCCATTCTTCCCTTCCAAAATTTCTTTATTTTTATCTAGCTGCTCTTTTTGTCTTTTTAAATCATTAACGCTGGCGCCGATTTCAGTATTAGCATCTTCTAAATATTTTACTTGGTTTAAAAAGTCGGATAAAGAATCATTTAGCAGTAAAGCTTCTAAGGCAGTAGTTTGTTCCTGCTTATAAACTAAACGCAATAAATTAGAAATGTGTAATTTTTGATCTTCTATTTTTTTATTCAAATTTTCCGTATCAATTTCAATTTTTTTAATTTCCAGGCCGGTTTTATCAATCTCCAAGGTCGTTTCTTCAATATCTAACTGTGCCTTCCCTAACCGATTTTCAATTACGGCCAGTTGGTTACTTAAACTAGCTTGGTCGTTTTGTTTGGCAACTATTTGAGCCTGATATTCTTTTTGTTTAGCCTGCAAAGCGTCTATTTGTTTTTTCTGATTTTGAATTTTAATATTAAGCGCCTCTATTTCCTGGTCAAGATCAAGATTAATCAAGGCATTCGAGGAGTGCCCGGCACTAATAATAAATAGGCTCAAAAGTATTAAAAAGGCTGATTTAAAAAGTTTATTCTTCATGTTTAGATTATATCATTTTTTTCCTTTTTTGTAAAATATATTGTTGCTATTTAGCTGTTTAAAGGGTTAAACTCCTTTTAATCCTAGCTAAAGTTTCCTCTTTACCAAGCGCCCAAGCGATTTCTAGGGGGCCGGGGCTATTTTTTTGTCCGGATAATGACGCACGGAGCGGCCATAAGTAATCCCCATTTTTAGCGCCTTTTTCTTTAATCCAGTTAAGAGTCAGGGTTTCCAGTTTTTCTTTTTCCCAATCAACATCAGAGACTGCTGATAGTAAATTGGAAATGGTTTTTAAGTTATTTTGGGCTGTCTCCAGGGTCATTTCTTTCCAACATAGTAATTGCTTGTCATATTCCGGAACCTTAAAAAAGAAACCTAAAAATTCTGGAGCATCTGACAATTTTTTCATTCGATCCTTTCCTAAAGCGACAAAGTTTTCTAAACGTTCATCCGGCTTAAAACCAGCAGCTTCCAAGAACGGCCGGCAAAGGACGGTTAGTTCCGAGTTTGTCTTTTGACGGATATAATAACCGTTTAAATAATCAAGTTTTTCGGTATCAAAAATTGCAGGGCTAGAACCCATGCCGTCCAGGGAAAATTCTTTTTCGAGTTCCGCTAAAGAGAAAATTTCCTTGTCGTCTTTAGAGTGCCATCCCAGGAGAACA
>JAEHGX010000036.1 GCA_019248265.1 Candidatus Falkowbacteria bacterium S5_I03 | reverse complement strand
ATTCTTATTGGCAGAGCTTCTTTAAAACTGGCGCCGCTTCTCAGCCTTTATTGGGAGTCAATTATTTAGATTTAAGCACCACTAAATCTTTAAGCTTGAATTTAGAAAAGGGTGCTTGGCTTCACAGTTCCGAGACGTTACCGGCTGTTGTTAAAAACAGTCCGGCTGCCAATGCCGGTTTACAGGAAGGGGATGTTATTAGCTGGGTTAATAATCAGGCGCTGGATGCCAATAATGATTTAGCCGATATTGTCGCTTCCTTTAATCCCGGGGACAGTATAACGCTAACTTATATTAGAGATGGCGTTGAAAAAGAGGTGACTCTCAAATTAGGAGAAGAAAAATAAATTTTATTCAATATGAAAATTAATTCTATTAGTCGTTTAAAAAAAATTAGTAATCAGAAATTTTTAGTGCGGGTTGATTTTAATGTCCCCATGGACAAGGGAAAAATTAAAGATGATTATAAAATAAGCGCCGGATTGGAAACAATAAAATATTTATCGTCCCAAGGCGCCAAACTGATAATCATTACGCATTTGGGAGAACCGAACGGCAAAACCTTAAAATCCTTATCAACTGCGCCTTTAGCGGCGCGCTTAGCCAAGATAGCGGCCTTAAAAGTAAAATTTGTACCCGCCGTTGTCGGACCTAAAGTTGAAGATGCTGTTAACAAAATGAAAGCCGGTGAAATATTGTTTTTAGAAAACGTCAGATTCAATCCAGGAGAGACTAAGAATGATAAGGTCTTTGCGAAACAGTTAGCCGCTTTAGCGGATGTCTATGTTAATGATGCTTTTGCCGTTTCCCATCGCGCCCAGACTTCAGTCGCGGCTATAAAAGACTATCTACCCGCTTACGCCGGAATTTTATTAGAACAAGAGCTTAAAGCTTTGCACAAAATATTAGTTCCTAAAAAGCCTTTAGTGGTAATGATGGGCGGCGCCAAGATAGAAACCAATGCAGCTTTAATCGCCAAGCTTTATCCGCAGGCAAGCCATATTCTTTTAGGCGGCGGCTTGGCTAACAATTTTTTAAAGTTTAAAAAATTAGAAATTGGAAAATCAT
>JAEHGX010000035.1 GCA_019248265.1 Candidatus Falkowbacteria bacterium S5_I03 | reverse complement strand
CATCAAAAAATTGGAAAGATATTAAATCTAAATCATTAACAATTTAAAAAGAAAATAACATGATAGGATTTCCAGAATGTGGTAATTGTGAATCAACTCCTTGTCAATGTGAAAGAGATGATAACAATTGGTTTATATCATCTACTGATAATAAACAAAAATCATTCCACAAAGCGCCAGAAGAGGTGTCAATCGGTGACTATGTTAAAGTTACAGATACTAAACTATTTGAAGGCTTAACAGAAGAAGAATACTTTAAAGCATATAGAATTATTGACATAGAACAAATACCATGCGATGATGCAGAACTTTATAACATAGAAATAGAAGGACCAATGAACAAATATCTTCTAACTAATTTTAATGTTAAAAAAGTTAATAAAGCAAAAGAAATAAATATAAAGGAAAATAACATGAAAATTTTAGAAGAAGAGAAACCAAATGCAGTTATGAGTGATCATCAAAAAGAAACTTTAGCAGATATCAATAGAATCATGCAAATGTTCAAAGCATCTGATTGTATTATCAGACCACACTTTGTTGTTACTGGACCATCAGGTTCAGGAAAATCTCATAACATCTCAGCTATTGCACAAGAGAATGGATTAAACTTTGTTGAAATTAATGCTGCTCAATTAACTAAAGAGGGAACAGCTGGAAACTCACTTACTAAAGCAATGTCTGCACTAGGAAACACTGGTGGCAAGCCAACTATTTGCTTTGTCGATGAGTGGGATAAACTTTTCGTGAGTGGCAATAATAACAGCTGTTTAGCTCATGAAACAACTAACGGTGTTCAAAATGAATTCCTAAAGGTTCTAGAATCAAACAAAGCTTCAGTTGCTGGAGACTATGGTAAATATATGGATATCTCAGTTGATAAAGTTCTATTTGTCTTCGCTGGCGCTTTTAATGGAGAGCCAGATATTACAATCGACAGACTTAGAGACTTCGGTATCAAAACTGAATTCATCGGTAGAGTTGGGCTAGTTTATAATCTTGAAAAACTTACACTTGATCAATTGCTATACATCTTAAGAAATTCTACATTACTTGAGCACTATATCAATCTTCACGATG
>JAEHGX010000034.1 GCA_019248265.1 Candidatus Falkowbacteria bacterium S5_I03 | reverse complement strand
CGATTTTAGATTTTCCCGGTTCAACCCTCTTGGGCGTTGTCCGCATGCTATCCGACAAAGGCTATCGTAAGCGCGTAGTTTCCAATATTACCGACCCGGTCGTGAAGGCGTTTTGGGAAAAAGAATTTTCCGGTTATGCCGACAAGTTTGCCTCGGAAGCGGTTTCACCTATTCAAAATAAAGTTGGACAATTTTTATCCAGCTCCTTAATGCGTAACATTATCGGCCAGGTTAAATCAGCCATTGATATTCGTGATATTATGGATAATGGCAAGATTTTAATCATGAATCTTTCTAAAGGCCGTATTGGTGAAGATAATTCCGCTCTTTTGGGAGCGATGATGATTACCAAGATTCAACTGGCGGCGATGAGCCGAGTTGATATTCCGGAAAAAGAGCGCCATGACTTTTATCTGTATATTGATGAATTTCAAAATTTTTCTACCGACAGTTTTGCCAATATTTTATCGGAAGCCAGAAAGTATCGCTTAAATTTGATTTTAGCGCATCAATATATTGAGCAATTAAGCGAGAAAGTTAAGCCTGCAGTTTTTGGAAACGTCGGTACTTTAGTTGTTTTTAGAGTCGGGGCCGCTGATGCCGAAGAGCTTGTTAAAGAATTTACTCCGACTTTTACCGAGGAGGATATTGTGAATTTGCCAAAGTATGAAATGTATTTGAAATTAATGATTGATGGTATCGCTTCGTCACCATTTTCCGCGATTGGTTTGCCACCTTTAAGAATTGATGAGCGCACCAATAATACCGAGAAGGTGATTAATTATTCGCGCGAGAAATACGCCAGTGATCGCGAGTCGGTAGAGGATAAGATTATGCGCTGGCACGAGAGTTATGGAGAAGACGAAAAATCAGCACCTCGCGCTGATATTCGGGTTCCGGCTCAGGGTTTAGGAGCTAGTCCGATTAATGCCTATAGTCCGGCGGCCGTTAAACCAGCATCAACGAATCCTACTTATCAAAATCAGGTAGCGCCTAATCAAAATTTTAGGCCCGCAATTGCTAATCCTCCGGCTTCACCCTTTAAAGAAAAACCCGGTTACGATGCCGTTTGCGCTAATTGTGGCGCCGCTA
>JAEHGX010000033.1 GCA_019248265.1 Candidatus Falkowbacteria bacterium S5_I03 | reverse complement strand
AAATTCAAGCGCATGGGGGTTTCCAAAGGCTATCCCGATATTGCCATTGAGATGAGCAATAAACTTTATCATGGGCTTCGTATTGAGCTTAAACGGGTATCTGGAGGGGTGAGATCGCCTGAGCAGTTAGAATGGCAAAGACGATTACGCGAGAATGGCTATTGTTGCGAATTTGCCAATGGTCTTGATGAAGCTAAAAGGATTGTATTGGATTATTTATCAAACATAGACAAGGCGGCATGATGGAACTAAATTTAGAAATAACTCTCTACATTATCGGCTTTCTCGTGAGCATCACAGTAATAATGGTGATTTATGCTTTTTTGAACATTCACAAATTATTTGATGACTTATTGAAAAAAAATGATAGATTAATTACCATTTTATCGGAATGGCAAAAAAAGAAAGTTTAAGTTAATTCTGGTCTTGTCCACCAGCTCATCAGCTCATCAAATAGGTTGCGTATTTTTTCACTCCTCGTTTTGACGCAGCCTATTCTTTGCCAAGGATCTGGCGCATCCCGCTTTTTTGAGGTGGGATTTTTTTAAAGGGTTAAGGATATGATAAGCCGTTGCTGCAAAGCACCTCTTGAATTAGTTGACCTTAATTCTTCCATTTATTACATTTGCTGTCATTGTTTGCGTCCTTTTGATACGATGGATTCTGTATTATTAGCTATGGAAAGCATTTATGGGTCCAGAAATGAGATCTCAGTTAAAAACGCTTATTGTGAAGCACGAAGGCTATAGAAACTTCCCCTACCTTGATACGCTTGGACACGTGACGATTGGTGTTGGTTATAACCTCTCAGATCGAGGGTTGCCGGATAGTTGGATTAATGAGCAACTCCAAGATGATATGGATTACTTCTACAAAGAATTAAATACAAATTTTCCCTGGTTTGAACGATTAAATGACGCACGTCAAATGGCGTTGGTGAACATGTGTTTCATGGGTTTTAAAAAGTTCCTCTCTTTCAAAAAAATGTTAGCAGCCCTTGGCAAACAAGATTACCATCGAGCCGCGCAAGAATTATTGGATAGCCGTTATGCTGAACAAGTCGGCACACGCGCTAAAGAGCTTGCTTTCATTCTTCAATACGGAAAAATTCCATCGTGACAAAACAACAAAATGAATTAGTAGAAACCCTATTAAAAGATATG
>JAEHGX010000032.1 GCA_019248265.1 Candidatus Falkowbacteria bacterium S5_I03 | reverse complement strand
CGCTGTCATGCTTTTTAAATATTGATTCCAGTTCCGTAAAAAACTTCCCCTGCCGGTTGGCAAAAAAATATTTCTTGCCGTTAATAGTTTCGGTTGTTAAAAATTCTCCCTTAAGCAAATTAGCCAACTCTTTATGAACATTGGCTTGATCTAAATTTAAATTTTTAACCACCTCGCGGGCGTAGTATTTTTTATCCTTATTCTTAAAAAATAAAGACATAATAGCTAAACGCGCCTGGGAACTAATTAATTGCTCTAACATATATTTTGTATAATTATGGCTTAATTATACAAATAATCTTGTTTAATTGTCAATATCATATTGTAAAAAATACAATATAATCTTGGGGCGAATTTAAGCGCGACTAATAACTTTAACCAAACCTTTATCGGCATCAACTTCGACTACATCCCCGTCTTTTAGGGCCTTAGTGGCTATTTTGGTGGCAATAACACAGGGTTTGCGCATTTCCCGGGCTACGATGGCGGCATGACTGGTTACCCCGCCCTGATCAGTTATAAAGGCCGCCGCCTTCTTCATCGCCGGCACCAAATCCGGCTGAGTGGAAATTGAAACTAAAATATCCCCTTCTTTCATTTTGGCCATATCAGAAATAACATTTACTATCCGGACCGTTCCTTTAGCTTGCCCGCGGCAACCGCACTGTCCCTTAAGTTCGGAAACCGAGACGTCTTCGTGTTTTTGAATATACTTACTGGCAATATTTTTAGCTTCTTCACCGCTAAAAAATAATTCTGTATCTTTCGCCGTATAATAAACACAAAACTCCACGCGTTTTTTAACTTCAGTTTTATCAAGCACGCCGTCAAAAAGAGCGGCTTTAATTTCTGAAGATTTCATAAAGCGTAATTCTTTCAACTTCAATCCTACTCGGTCAGCGATTTCCTCCAAAATAAACGTGGTCTTATAAAGAGCAAAGAGTTGCGCGTAACGGCGATAAATTTTCGTAACCATAAAGTCGCCCCAGGCCGAGAAGAAGCGCTGAATATCCTTGCTTAATTTTAATTCTTTAATTAACTCCGCCCGCTCTTGAAGAATCTTTTGAGCATGCGCTTCATGTTCGGCAAAAGTTTCCGCTAAATGAGCGTCGCCATTAACCATCCTTACCAATTCTTTCAGATAGTGTTCAAAATCATAAACGCCCTGCTCTTCCGTATAAATAAACTTGGTATAAAAATACTGATGATAATGATCCTCTAAGCGTTCCATAATTTCCGGAGCAATCT
>JAEHGX010000031.1 GCA_019248265.1 Candidatus Falkowbacteria bacterium S5_I03 | reverse complement strand
GAACGAATGATTGGACGGCATTAATATTAATAATTGACTGAGCCATTTTACCCGAAGCAGTTTCATAGTCGCGATAAATTTGTTTTCTAACCGGATACATGCGGCGGTTAGACCAATAAACAATAATGATAAAGATAGCCGCAAAGAACAGAAAGGATGAACCAATTCGCCAATCCGACCAAAATAAAGCGACTAGCGTAAAACTTAACTGGATAAGTGTCGGGAAAAACTCCCAAAAGAAATTATTTAAAAATTCGGAAATCTTATCAACTCCTTTTTCTATTTTAATTATCTTGGCGCCGGTATTTTGTTTTTCGTGATATCCCAAACTGAGTGAAACTAATTTCTCTTGCGCCTTCATGCCTAAAGTGTATTCCACTTCCACCAGCATCCGCAAAATCTGACGGTCACTGAAATAATGAATAAAAGAATGCACTTCCTCGGTCGTCAAATACAGAGCAATCAACTTTAACAAAAAAATAATGCGCTCTTTATCAAAATTATTTAAACTATCAACCACTACTTTTAAAAGATAGGGCTTCAATAAGCCCAAGGCGCCAATAAACAGCGAGATAATAATAATTCTGATAAAAAATTTGCGGAAGGGCTTAAGTAAAAACCAAAAATCAGACCAAAAACTGCGACGCTGGCCGATAGTTTCCGATTTTTTAGAATCTAGTTTTTTTTCAATTGTGCTGCTTTTTGTTTTTTGCATAATAATTCTTCACCAACTCTAAAAACGTCGCCCGCCCCCATCAACAAAAGTAAATCGCCAGCTTTAATACGGGTTCGCAAATAATGAACGGCTTGAGCAATATTTTTAAGATTAGAAACCGGCTGAGAAATTGACTGCTGTTTGTTGAATTTTTGAATTACTTTAACTAATTGCGCGCTGGAGACGCCTCCTTGTTTCTCGCGCGCCGAACCATAAATATCCAGGACAATTAATTCTTGCGCGTTTCCAAAACTAGAGACAAAATCATTAAACAGCGCTTTAGTTCTAGTAAAAGTATGGGGATGAAAAACCACGCGCAATTTTTTATCCGGATAATGGCGCTTGATTCCCTCCAAGGTCGCGACTATTTCCGTGGGGTGATGCGCGTAATCGTCAATAATTAAAGCGCCTTGATATTTACCAAGAATTTGCGCCCGACGTTCCGTGCCGCGAAAACCAAATAAATGTTTTTTAATCTCAAGCAAAGGAACTCCTAAATCGCGGGCGGCGGCAATTACCGCCAAGGCGTTATAAATATTATG
>JAEHGX010000030.1 GCA_019248265.1 Candidatus Falkowbacteria bacterium S5_I03 | reverse complement strand
GAAGACCGAGAACTCCGCGAGTTTGGTAAAATTAAAAATGACTTGAGAAAAAATGAAGATAAGCAATGGGGTTGGATGATGAAAATCGGTTTAGTGCGGAATTCTATTGCTGATCTCGGCCGAGCCACGGTTTTATTGTTAGGCGTTTATTTGGTAGCCGAAGGTTCAATGAGCGTCGGCACTCTAATTTTTATTTTTACGCTCAGTGAAACCGCTTATTCTTCCTTGTATCGTTTAACCAGATTTTATGACAAGATGGAAGAAGGTCGCGAAGGTGTTAATCGCTTGCTGCAATTGTTTAATGCTACTGATGAAATAAAAAATAAAGCTCGCGGTTTTATTCCTAAAAAAATAATTGGGGAAATTGCTTTTAAAGATGTTTCTTTCGCTTACGGTGATAATTTACGAACCGCTGTTTCCAAATTAAATTTTAAAATCAGTTCCGGTTCGGTCGTCGCCTTGGTCGGACCTTCTGGCGGCGGCAAAACTACGGTCGCGCGTTTGGTTTACCGTCATTATGATCCGCAGTCCGGGCAAGTTTTGCTTGATGGTCGCGATTTACGCGCTTATGACTTAAAAGCTTTTCGTAAGTTTTTAGCGATTGTCCCGCAAGAAGTAGAGATTTTTGATTTAACGGTGGCGGAAAATATTTCTTATGCCAAACCGGATGCTACTCAGCAGGAAATTCAAGCCGCGGCGCGCATTGCCAACGCCGAGGAATTCATCCTTAAGCTGGAAAAGGGCTATGATTCTTTAGTGGGCGAACGGGGAATTAAATTATCCGGCGGCCAACGGCAGCGCTTAGGAATTGCCCGCGCTATTTTGGCAAATCCTCGAGTTTTAATTTTTGATGAGGCGACTTCCAGTTTAGATAGCGAGAGTGAGCGCTTAATTTCCGATGCGATGAAAAAGATTAGCCGCGGGCGCACCATGATTATTATTGCTCATCGCTTGAGTACTATTAAAAATGCTGATAAGATAATTGTCTTGGAAAACGGCCAAGTGGCCGAAGAAGGGAATCATTTGGAATTAGCCAGAGTTTCCGGAGGCCTGTATTCTAAATTATTAAAATTGCAAGAAGTTGGTGAATTGGAAGAGTAATTTTTTCGTTATTAAATGCTTATATGTTAAAAATAGAGACTAACCACCCGCTGGGACAATATACGACCATTAAAGTCGGCGTGCTCGCCGATTATTTTGCGATTGTTAAAAACAAACAAGATCTCTTGGAGGCTTTGGCTTTTTCTAAAAAAAATAAACAGCCGATAACCGTTTTGGGCGGCGGTTCTAATATTTTG
>JAEHGX010000029.1 GCA_019248265.1 Candidatus Falkowbacteria bacterium S5_I03 | reverse complement strand
AGTTATTAGGCTCTATGCCTAATGACTCTGTGGTTCATCAAATTCAGGCATGGAATACTGTACCAAGATAAGGAGGCTTCTATGGAAATTATTCTTAGTAAAGGTTATGTCCTTTTAAAAAACATAGGGTATGTTCCAAATCAGGATTTAGAAATCCCGATTGTAAATGTCAAATCGGAAGATAAGATATTCTATCGAATAAACAATCTCCCGACAGTTCCAGCAAATGGACATCGAATTAAAATACCAAAGGAGATTTTAGAACATGATTCTCTCTATATTGAAATCTCTATTAAAGGCAATCCTGAAACTTTTAAGAGTGACAAGATAAATCTTCGCAGAGCTGTGTTAATTGGTGATGATGAAGCTGAAGCGTTTCCTGCATCTCTTCGAAGTATTCAACAAGATATCAAAGATATTAAAGAAATGTTATTCAATCACACCACCAGTCTCAATGACTTAAATAAAAGAGTCATAGACTTAGAAGAGGAAGGAGACCTCATATGAAAAAATTATTAGTGTTTCTCTTTGCATTACTCGTTGTGTTAGTTGTTAGTATCCCTCAAATTTCAGCAATGGAAGTGACTACTACAACTGAAGAAACAACTATGACTGAAGAAGTTATTACAACTACACCAGTTACAGAACCCGCAGCAAATATCATTGATGATTTAGCTATCGACCAGATTGCACCTAAGCTTCAACTATACACACAGATACTATCTTTAGTTGTTATGGCAGGTTCAATTATTATTGCACTAAAGCAACGAGTTGATGTAGCGGTTGCAAAGAAACGATTAGCAGATTCTCAAAATGAATTAACAGCAGAACAAAAATTACGTGAGTTTGCAATTGGACAGAATATGGTTGTTATGCGTGTCCTTAGTATTATTGTTGAAAATTCTAAGTTACCTACACAAGACAAACTCTCTGTTCAACAACTTATTGCCAATAATCAAAAAGAAGGCGAAGACTTAATGTCTTTAGTAAGTCAATTAACAAATTTAGATAAGACAGATATCTCCGCTATACTTGGCCAAATTGGTGATTTAGTTGGTTTAGTTTCAGGTGGTATTCATGCAGTAAAAACAGGAGACCTTTCAAAAGTAACATCAGCGATGGACAAAGTAGGTGATTAATATGACCACTACCCAAAAGAAGTACATTGCTTTTTGGGCAAGTATTGCAATAGGTTATGTCATGCCTTTTATTATTCTGGGTGTCAAGTTTGACCTATTTGAGAAGTACACATCTGTAGAAAACAAGTTTAGTTTCTGGCTAGTTATTGGCTTTGTATTAATCGTCTTTAAACTATGGAAAGTTTTAAGAGATGCAGTAGACGGTATGAATGAGGGTTTACTTCATGAAGGATTATTAACACTT
>JAEHGX010000028.1 GCA_019248265.1 Candidatus Falkowbacteria bacterium S5_I03 | reverse complement strand
AATAGAAAAGATTTCTTTAAATATTTAAACTCAAAAACTTTTTCCAATCTAGATTTCTACACAACTTTCTGTTCTAATTTTATCTTAAACAAAAAAATATTTGATAATAACCGCAATATTCTAGAAAAGTTTAATGGGCCGCTGGATGTCTTTCCGTTCCACTCTATTGTCTTTTACTCCAATAAAGATCTTTTAATTAAAGTAATTTCTGAACCGACTTTATTTATCCGTGGCGACAACGAATCCTGGGGTTCAAGAAACAAAATTAAACATTATTTCTATCGCAGCAAACTCTGGCGATATCATTACAAAAATATTACAAATATAAACAGAGATTATTTACCGCTGTTATTTCCTATAAAAATAAGGATAAAAAATTTCTTAGAAATAAGAAGTTTGTTAAATTTTTTATTGATTACATTTCTAAAGAAAATTTATTTATACAAGATAACTAAATTTTTCTATTATAAACTAAGAGGGGCTAAAAAAGCCATATAACATATGGGCACACCAAAAATATCAGTCATAATACCAAATATGAATGGGGCGCACTTCTTAGGGCCGTGTTTAGATAGTTTAAAACATCAAATTTTTAAAGACTTTGAATTAATAATAATAGATAATGCTTCTAACGACAACTCATTGATTGTGGTAAAAGATAAAATACCAGAGACTATTATTTATAGTTTTGAGAAAAATGAAGGTTTTGCTAAAGCCGTCAATCAAGGAATAAAAATGGCGAAAGGCGACTATATTTTTTTACTCAACAATGATACTGAATTAGAAACTAATTGTTTAAATACTCTTAATAATTTCTTAGACCAGCACCCCAATATTAGTTTTTGCGCCACTAAGATGTTATATTTTGACAATAGAAAAATCATTGATATAGCTGGCGATATATTAACTATTTATGGTATTGCCCATAAACGCGGCAATGGGGAAATGGATAGCGGCCAATATGATAAAGGTCAATCAATATTTGGTGCCTGCGCTGGTGCTGCGTTCTATCGCCGGTCTTTATTCGAAAAAATTGGATATTTTGATGAAGATTTTTTTGCTTACCTGGAAGACGTTGATATTAGTTTTCGGGCTAACTTAGCTGGCCATAAATGTTGGTATGTCCCCGAAGCAATTGTATATCACGTTGACGGAGGAACTAGTAGAAAATTTCAAAAATTTGCATTATTTCTAACAATTAGAAACCAATTATATCTAATATACAAAAACTTTTCTTGGACACTTATTTTTATTTCACTTCCATTTTTATTAGTAGGCCAAACTAGAAATTTTTTAAGTGGTTTTAAAAATCATTATTTAAAAGATGTTTTTAAAGCATATAAGGAATTTTTTATTAATTTAAGATCACTTAGAGTTAAAAGGAGCGGAATACAAAAAGAAAAGATAATTAATACATTAGAAATTTTAAACCTGCTTTCAAAAAAATATCCCTTTCCTATTAAACGATTACGCAAATAACT
>JAEHGX010000027.1 GCA_019248265.1 Candidatus Falkowbacteria bacterium S5_I03 | reverse complement strand
AAGGGGGCGTATCTACTCCGGTCAAAGTTTATGGCGAGTATCTAGGTCAGGCGGGACGCGATGCTTTGGTGCAGTTTAATCCCGCTAAGCAAGTTTACGGTGTTATTTCTCAAAATAACGGCGCTGATATTGTTCCCGTGAATGTTCCCGCTGAATCCATTACCGGTCCAGTTAAAGTGGTAAAAAATGGCGAATGGGGGAATGAGCTAAATTTTGAAGTTAGCGCTTGTTCTTCTGATCTTGAGTGTCCAGGACAGGTTTGTTGTCCAGGAAATACTTATAAGAAGGGAACTTGTGCTGTTAATTTAGCTGCTTGTTTAATTGATATCCCGACTTCCGTTTTTGAATGGAATTTTAATACAGGATTTGTTGTTAATCCTAGCGACCCTACCGAAAGTTGTTCCACCTTGGCCGATTATTATGGCGCTTGCCAGGTTAACGCCACTTGCCCTAATGTTCCGGGGGCCTGTTCGCCTTATGCCGGCGGAACTAAAACCACAGTGGCTACTTGCGATTTTTCTTGCGCTTCAGTAACTGGTCGCGGAGTTTTTGGCGCTCCTTGTACTTATGACGCCACGCTTAATAAATGCGTTAAGGATGGCAGCGCTGGGGTTTGTAGTATGCCGAAAACGCAGACTTTCAGAATTAATAATCAGGATGTTTCTTTGGCCTTAACTTGTAATTCTGGTGGCAAGTGGGAAACAAAAACTAATACTTCTTGTCCCGATGGCTGGGTTAGGGGTTCTAATAATATTTGTGTAGACACGGCCTCTTCTTGTGACATTTGCGCCATTGGTTTAAGTTGCGCGCAACTGGGTTCCGGTGGTCGCTGTGTTTCTGATACAATTTGTCCTACTGGCTCTGTTTGTGAAAATAATCCTGACATTTCTCAGCCCGACTCTTGTGTTTCTGTTCGAGGGGCTAGTTGCGATTGTTGCTGCCGTATAGAAAATAGCGCCCAAGATTGTTGCGCGCCTTTGGAATGTAAAGGAACTTGCGGTCAGGATACAACCGATGATGGCGCGGGACTGGGCAGCTGTTCCGGTTGTGCTAATGTCGGCACCACCGTCGCCGAACATGATGCCGCCTGTAATTGCGCGGGGCATGGCGGTCAGTATTGCAGCATCACGGCGCAAAATCCAGAAGGTATTTGCACCGATTGTAGCGGTTTAGCTGGCTTAAGCTCTTGTTCAGAACATAATGCTGCTTGTTGTTTTGATGCTAATCGCACTCCGTCTACCAGCGATGATTCTTGCCGCGGCGGTTCCGGAACCAGTATTTCCGCTAATCCGGCTGATCCAAATTTTGGTTATTGCGGTTATTATAATTGTTTTAGCTCGACTACTCCGCCAATTGGCGACCCGGCTACTTGCGCTTCTTCTACTCCAGTAAAAATTGGTACTTATAAAGACGCGCCGGCTTGCGTTGATGGTTGCGCGGCCAATCCTGGGCAAGATTTTTGTTCACTATTTAATAATAAAACCGACTGTTCTAGTGCTGGCGCCTGTTGTTTCGATCAAGCAACCGCTACTTGTAAAAGCGGTTCGCAAATTACCAGCGGCGCTAATTTAGGGTATTGCGCATATTATGATTGTCAAATTGATGCTAATGGCCTTAGTACTTGCGATCAAAATCCTAGAACTTCCGGCAAGTTTAATAATTTAAGCACCTGCTCTACTCGTTGTGGCAATGCCGAAGGCGGTGTTGGCCAAGATTGCGTTTCTTCAACCGCCACGGCTTCGTGTAATTTTGGAATTTGTAATTTTCCAGGACTCTCTTGTTTAACTGAATCCGGAAATACCGCTACCGATATTTCTGATTGCGGTGCTTGTTGCTGCAATCCGGCCGATCCTACCGCCTGCCAAACAACGGAAGCGCCTGATCTATATTGCCAACCGGACAAGGGGAATTGCAGTGGTGCGGATCGAGGATTATGTTGCGGATGTAAGAACGATGGTGATTGCGGCAATGCCGCTACCGTC
>JAEHGX010000003.1 GCA_019248265.1 Candidatus Falkowbacteria bacterium S5_I03 | reverse complement strand
TGTTGCTTTCATTAGTTTGATATTTTCTCTTTTGTTTTCAATATCAAATCTAAATGATTGATTTATTGCAGATGCTGTTTTTGTAATTGCATTTGCTGTTTTAACATCTATGGACATATTTCTTAATCCTGTTAATGTATCAAGTAATATGACTCTAACATTTGATGAGTTTCTCATTTAATATTTTCCTTTTATATAATTGTGCATCTTCTAGTGTTTTAAAACTTTTACTTATTGTAGTTTTAATTTTATTTTTTTCTTTTACATATATGAATACATATGAAATTCTTCCTCTATATTCGTCTATTCTTATGTATTTTTCTACAGTCTTACGGCTAACTTTTAAATCCTTAATATTGTTTCTAATTTTTATATTATCATCGTAATCAATTTGATTCATTCTTATTTTAATATATTTAGATTTATTCGATGGAAATAGTTTTAGTCTAAGCTTTTTGGTTATCCATTCATCAATTGATAATCTTGCGCTTTTGTCTGTAATTTTTATATACGAACCATAATTGTTTGTACATATACAACATGGATATTCTCCAATATAATCATAAGCTATATTTTTAAATTCCAATATTTCTTTAGTAATTCTGTGTGAATTTCTTTTCGTTCCAATATTATCAGTGTTGCATAGTTTACACATTTGTTAATCCTTTATTGTTATTAAAGTCATTCCTTCTATGTCTGTAGCTATTCCTGCATTTATTGCTCTTGTTGCTGCTTCTATTGCTTTTACTTCAACATCATATGAGTTTATAATTTGGTGCATTAATTTACTAGATGCTAATGCCTCATCAATAGATATTTTTCCGTTTTTTAATGCTGCAAACTGTTCATATATTGCTCTTCTGCATTCTGCTAATGTTACATTTTGCATATTATTATCTTGCATATAAATCCTTTTCATATTGTGATAGTAATGTGCTTCTTACATATGGATATCTAGATATAAATTTCCTAGATTTCTTCTTGTAATCATTTGGAAACATTTCATCTCTTTTTGCTCTTATGAATTTTACATAATCTTGAAGCTTCCAAGGTTTTAATATTGAAAATGTTATATTCTCAATATATTCTGATTTTATGCTTCCGATAACAGGTATAGATTTTGCTTTACCTTCTACTTGGTAAAAATATTTCAATAAAGTTTTAGCTTCATTTGTTAGTGAATGTTTTGGAAATATAATTCTATCAACTGATGCTGGGTACTCTTCTGAATCATATGAGTCTTGAATGCATAATTTTTTTAATGCATTATTGAATTGTTCATTTGTTATCATTTGTTTATATTTCTTTTTATACTTAGTTTATATTCGCATGCTGCAATTATTGCTTCCAATTCTGAATTAAAAGGTTGAAAATCTTTAAAGCTACCATCAAATATTATACAATAGCTATAACCTTTACCTTTTCCATCATAAGTTGTATCAAAATCAGAATCATAAGCTATTCCTGAATGAACTCTATAATAATCATCATCTATAAGCCATTCCTTGCATAATCTAATAAGATTATCTGCATCAATTAAATACTGTTGATCTGATGATCTTTCATAAACTATATCATTTATTCTTGCATTTATCATCCAGTCTATAGCATTGCCTATTACTTGCCAAGCTTTAAATCCAAGAACTTCTGATAATAGTTCATGAGAAAATAAATCTTTATTTCTAATATAATTTTGTTGCATTTTTTGATTCCTCCAGTAAGAATTGTTTAATATTTTTATCTATATCTCTTCTTGTTTGTCTAAGATGTTTGATTAGATATTTCTTGATTGCTGAGATTGTTTTAAAACCTTTAGTTCCATCTATTGTTTCAAATAATGAGTCTGTACCAAGATTTGTATTATTTGATATATAAAAGTATTCATTGTTATTATCTGCAGTGTCTACATAGATTATTGCTAAGTAATCACCTATCCATAATAATGGTAAATTTTTATAATGCGTAAAATGTTCATTGTAGTCTTTGATTGTTTCTATCATTTGTTTATTCCTTACCATATATAATTTTTATAAAATAATTCTCTGTTTTCATTGAGTCTTTTAATATCGTTTCTGTTTAATAAAAGTAATAATGATTTTATAGATTTAAAACATTTATTTAATTCTTTTATTGGTATAGCTCTGCACATTGTGTGTCTTGCTATGAATTCTGGACTAATACATATATTCCATTTTCCTGTTGAGTTTTTATATATAAATATATAATCCCTATTGATAAGTCTGTTTTTAATTGATACTATCATTTTATTATCCTTTTGAGATTAGATATTTATTCTCTCTTATTATTTTAATGTGTTTCTCTATCTGGCGCTTTGAAGAACTAGATACATGTCTTGATTTGAAAGCTTTTTTTATAGCTGTTTTTGAGTTAGCTATAGCTTTTAATTCTTTCTTATATGGATTTGATTGATATATTTTTGAATTGTATTCTGATGTTTTATGAAGCTCTAGAACACATTTGTTTTTGATGTTTATAAGTATAAGTTCGATTTCTCTTCTTGGATACTTTTTCATATTGTTTGTTAAACAAATTATGTCTGAATATATTTCTGCTCTTCCCATTGTTTATGCCTCTTCGTATTCTTTAGCTATAAGGTCTAATAATGCAAGTTTTAGTTCTATCTTACCATGAGATGTTTTAGAGTTGATATAATCTACAAAGTTAGATAATGCATTGCATATAGTTATTGCTCTAATCATATCCATACCAGATCTATATGCGAATACTTCTTTGATAATATATGGTTCTATTTCTTTAATTAATTGATTCTTACCCCATGAGTTTTTAGTGTCTATTGTTTCTATGATTTGTTTTAACATTGTTTATCCTTAGTTAAATGTATTTATATTTATATATTTATCTATTTTTATATAATAATTTCCATTTTCAATTTTATCTTCTATATTGTTTTTTAATAAATATATTACTTCTTCAAATATTGGCTCTATTGCAGCATAAACTTTATCTGTTAATCCAAATCTGTTTTTATAAAATTCTTCAATAAATTCATCAGTTTTATTTTCAGAAATACCTATAATATATTCTTGTGAGTTTTCATAAAATGGTAGAATTTTTTTATCCATTATTGTTAATCCAGAGTCTCCATCTGTATATATTGTAAATATCATTGTTTATCCTTAGTTAAATATTTTAAATAAATATTTGAGTAAAAATAAAAAAAAGGATACAGGCAGCCAGCCTTATATCATTTTACGGTATCCCAAAGTTTTGAAGTTTATAGCATAGATTCCTGCAGAAATCATTTAACTAGTATTGTTTATATATGCATCTTCTCATTGGTTTCGTTGCAGTAGGTATGGCATGCAATAAGCAAACCTATTCCTCAAAAGTAATCGAGTAACTTATAAAACCAGAACTCTGTGCTTAAAAAAGCGCCAGTGTTAGGTGTTTTAAATACTGGAAATACTAATTCTCTATATAACATATTATTGATTTCAATAAGTGCTTCAGTCATTACCTCAGCTATATTGCTATAATCTATCCATGACATATTAGTATCTCCTTTATAAATTAATTAAAGTAATCATCAAACCTTGGAGTATTCTGTTTGATTACATCTTTGTCTGCTACGCAGAAAATTTTATATCTTGTATCTGATTGATCAGCAAAGTGCTTAAATTCATTATCGCTGAATGCAACTGCTAATGCATAAAAATATCCATTATTTACAAAACATATAATCACTAAGTCGTCTGGTATTGTCGAAGGTAAAATGTCTTGTGATATTACTGGAGAGAATTCTTGTGCTCTTGCTGTAATTATTAATTCATTAATGAAATCGTTTTTGTTTTTACCTGGTTCTACATATAATCCCATTTTTTATCCTTTTATATTTTTATTACTTTTTGTATTGAATATGAATAATTTTCTGTTAAATTATTATCTTCTAATTCTTTTTTTTTATTTAAAATTTTAGAATAACTATCTGATGCAAAAATTATTGACATGCTATATGAGTTATAATATTGCTTTGCTATTACAAAAATGTATGTTCCGTTTTCTAACGATTCTTCATGTATTTCAGCTTCATATTTTGTTTCAAAAGATTTACCATCTGATGTTTCATATGTTGTTTTTGATGTTATCATCTGTTAATCCTTTAAATTTAGGTAATATATTTTGATAATCTACATTAAATTTCTGAAGTATTTTTTCATGTCTTGATATTACTGTTTGTCTTAGTGCATTTTTTTCTTGAACCATATAAAGCTTTCTAATGTATTGATGACATGTTTCAGGTTTGTTAACTCCTCCGAAAAACTCGTAGATGTCTATAGGGTTTTTATCAGTTAATGTATCAGCTACTAGGTTTCTAAGCTTGTGAACATAGGTTAGATACTGAGATGCGTTGTAGTAGTTATGTGGATCTGATTCAGTGAATAAATGCTTCCAGATTCTCTTATAATAGTATCCATTGTTTTTTCCTAGCTCGTGTTTCTTTTCAAACTGTTTAGCTTTCATTGCGAGTTCCTTATCTAAATTTTCTTTTTAAATATCCAAATTTTTCTTGAAATGTTTTTTTCTTTTTTGGTGGTTTTATTAATTTATTTATTACAAATTCTTTATATTCTTGCTTTTCTTTATATTCTTCATCTAATTGATAAGCTAAGTCATCTTGATATATCATTGGTTCAAATGATGATCTTGATATTCCAAAGAATATATTTTCGTTGTTAATTTGTTCAATATGAATTCCATCTTCTTGTGATGGTTTAAATATTGCTATTCCGCATCCTTCATCTCTGGCGCTTTGGAAGACTTTTTCAAATTCAGATGAATCAAATGATGGTGTTCCAACTATTATCATTCTTTGCTTAGCTATACGACTTCTTAATTCTTCATCAAACTCTTTTTTATCTTTAATCATTTCATAATTAAATTGCAATAATTCATCGTATGTTAGTCTATCTTCATTCATTGCGAGCTCCTTTTAGCTATGAAATCAGCTATGAATTGGTTTTCTTTATCAGTTAGAGGTCTTGATATAGATTGTTTAAGAAGTATATCTTTCTCTTCTTTTTTAACACGATAATACTCTTTATCAAGAAGTATTTTACATTTCTTGCATTCGTTGGCTTTTCCATCAGCTGAAGAGTAATGGTCATAGAAGCTATTGGCTGATTTTTCTTTACCACATACGATACAAGTTTTTTTAGTGATTATAACTTTTTGATATTTGTTTTTTGGGTTTATTATTGTTTCCAATGTTTATTCCTTTTAATTATTGTGCTCTTCTTGATGGCATGACCAACATAGTGATACTAAGTCTTGCATGTCTTCGTTAAAGAGTGTGTTGTATGCTATGTGGTGACAATGGAAGCTATTAAGGTAGATTGTCTTACCGCAGCTTTGACAGATGCCTTTGTCGATGTTGAATCTAGTTTCTCTCTTTAAGCGCCAGTTTGGAGATTCATTGATATATGTAAAGTATAAATTCTTATCGTTTGCTTGGCGCATATAGTAAGCTGTAATATCATCAATTGAATTGCTTGATAGTAGTATGCTTGTATAGTCTGGAGCTTCTGGTCTTGAGACTTTAGCTGGTTTTATAGGTTTTGAAGTGTCTTGATCATCCACTTCTTTAGCTGCTTGGATAAAGTCTTCTACTGTGAAGTTTTTAAATGGATCTTTTGATTTAGATTTAAGCTCATCAATGTCTCTTATTCTTGGAGCTGTGAACCAGATATAGGCTACTAAAGCTAGTATTGCGTATATAAGTTCCATTATTGATTCTCCATCCACCAGTTAGCATATGATTCTGCATCTTTGGCTTCTATAAGTTCTGATGGATATATAGTTTTATTGTCTCTTGAATCAAATATTATAATTGGCGCTTTTAAAGTTGGAACAGAATTAGAACTAAATATTTGATCAAGTAATATTTCTATATCAATTTCATTCATTGTTTTATCCTTGTAGTAGATCTAACTCTTTTTGTAATCTAATTTTCTTTTTTTCTATAGAGTATTGTTTGTTTTTCTTCAATGCATTGTTGTACCAGATGCTTAGTTTATCGCAAAATTCTCCTAAGTTTTCTTTTGTAACAAAGTATTTACTATTTATTGAATCATAAAAATATAATAAATCTTTAACAGATTCATCAAGTTCTTTTGTGATTTCATCATAGAAGTCATCACCAAACATTGAGTATCTATTAATATAAAATACAATTAATGGTACTTCAATTGGCTTACCTGAGTAGTTTGTTGGTGTTCCACTGTTGGTTTCAGAATAGTTATAAAGACGTATTGCTTGACCTAGATATACATCTAGAACTTTTTCACCTAATTGTGCTACCATGTTTTTGTTGTCAATCTTATTCCTAAGAATAAAATCTTTAAATAATGGAAGTCTCTTAGCAAATTCTTCTGCTTTTAGCATTCTGTTTAGCTCATCAATATATGGTTGATAATGCAATGTTTTCATAGTGTTTTTCCTTTAAAAATGTACCTGAGCTTATTGAAGTAAGCTTGAGGGTTTTTTGTGTTTTTTGAACATGAACAAGTTGAGGTTATTGGAAATTTGTTTTAAGCAAATTCTGCTAAAAATACATAATCATTATCTTCATAAGTTCTATCTATGTTTAGTTCCTTCATTTGTTGGTTATAATAAGCTTTAAATTTGTTAATTATTGCAGTTCTAATTTTTGGGTTAGTAACATTAAAGTATGCACTATAAATGTTTAGTATCTTTTCGCAATCGCTTATTAGTATATCCTGCACTCTAACAATCCTAACATCAATACACTCTTTGAATGAATATCTTGATTGTTCTTTTGTCATTTGTGACGCTGCAATATGTTTATCAAATTCATTTTCTAAACTATCCCATACATTATAGCTTGGTGATATATGATAATCTTCTTGTCTATATTCTGATTTGTAAAAGTAGTATTTTTCTCCTTTTGTTTCAGGTCTTCGGTCTAATACTTCCATAAACTCTTCTTTTACAAATATATCTTTATTACCTTTATTAATAGGAAATGAATCACCTATTGAATATCCTTTATTTATTATGTTTAAATCATAATCCGATATAGGAAGTATAAACATAGTAGCGCCAGACTGTAGTGCTTTAATTTGAGATTGTGTTAATTCAATTGATTTCATAATTATTTTATTCCTCTTCTACTGCTCTTAACATTCCTGTTAGTGCTGAACCTATAAATTCTTGTGATGATTTAAGTTGTTCATCCATGTTTTGATTCATTGCTTGAGATATAAGTTTCTCAGCTTCTTCAAGTTCTTGATATCTTTCAATTAGATCATCAGCAATATGAGGAAATGTGTATCTTAAATGTCTAGAGATACTTTTGATCTCTGACATTGCTTGTCTTTGAAGTTTTTGTCCTTGATGGAATTTTGATAACCAATCAGTTGATTGGTCTATATCTTTTTTCATGACTATTCTCCTAGGTTTGTTCTAGTTGCTAATGATTCATCCAGATATATTACATCTGGCGCTGATGAGAATGAGTAATCTTCATCGTTTATTTCTGCTTCTAGTAATATTTGATCTATTTCTTCTCTTGACATTTGGTTAATCCTTTAATAGTTTTTGTTTTAGTGATTCTAGGTCTGTTGACCAGTTCATGTATGTGCTATCTTTGTGCTTCTCAAGTTTTGAGATAATAAGATTTGTAGCCCATAGTTCGTTCTTTTTAGAGTATCCTTTAGATGACATAGATGCAAATGCTACTGCTATTGTTTCCATATCTGCTACTTGTCTTCCTAGGTTTACAATTGATCTATGCATTGCATGAGATGATGCTATTAATACTTTTTCAAGTAAATATGGATATCTCTCAATTGTTGATTCTACAAGATTTAAAAACTCTTGTTCCTGCTCTCTTGTCATTTTATTCTCCTGGTATATATTCTGTGTCTGTGATTAATATTTTATCTTGTTGGTTTGTGTTTATATAGAATATTTTATATGATAATTGAATTCCATTAGATTTTCCTAGTTTTACTTGAATACAGTAATCACTGAAGATATTTCTTTCATTGCAGTCTTTTATGATTGGACTATTTTCTAAACCTGAAGATGATATAGATATTGTTTTTAAGGTATATATTAGCTCTTTAGTTGAAAACCTTAATCCAACTAATCCTTGAATCATTTGATCGTGTTGTGCTTTGTTTAACATATCTTCATTCCTTCTAAAATTTTATAGAATATAAATCTTCTATTAGATATACAGGAATTTTATTGTCACTACTAAATGAATATAAATAAAAATCTGGAAGACTTGAGTCTTTCATTATATTTGTATATGTATTTTCTAGATATATAGTTATTCCTTTAAAATGTATGCTATTAAGTTCTACATTTGATATTACTATTCCATTTTTTTTCAATATATATTCTTTCGTTTGCTCTATATCTATACTGTTTTTTGTTAGTTCAAAAATATCTTCTATAATATCAGATAACCTGTGGCGAACGGTATGTGGTATTTTTATTTCATTAAAAATATTATTATTGATTTCAAGCAATATATTGCTTATATCATTTGTATAAAATATTCGTTTATATACCTTATCTCCTATGTTTGTATCAGATAATACAATGTTTTCTATTTTATTTTTTTCATAATCAAATACAATATCTCTTTTTATAAAATTAAGATCTTTTAAAAGTAATTTGTTGTAATAAAATTCATCATGTATTTTATAAAAATCTAAAAGTTTACCTGCTGATATGCTATGTTTTTCTGCATTTTCATAGCTTATAAATCCAACAACTACACCTGATATATCTATGCATGAATCTCCAGATTTTTGTTCTCTTATAAATGCTATTTTTGCATTTGTTATTTTTACTACGCTATACCATTTAAAATCAAAACCATCTTCAAATCTACATCCTTCAGTTATTGGTACTATTATAAATTTTTCATTTTTCATATTTATTCCTTTTATAATTTCATGGTTATTTTTTTATAAACTTCAATATTATTTTCTTTTAATATATGTTTTAAGTCTTGTATTTTAGACTTTAATTGTAAATTTTCAATTCTTGGTTCATCTATTATGCTAATAAACTCTTTTGATGATTCATCTATTAGTCCATCTGGTGTTTTGCTTACTCTTTCATGTATGAATTTATATGCTTCTAGTTCTTTTATTTCTTTCATTGTTTATTCTCCTAACAGTATATATTTAATTGTTGAATAGTTATAGATGCTTTAGATTCTTTTCTATCTGGCGCTTTATAGGTAGTTTCTTTAGCGTTTTTGAGTCTAATTTTATATAGCTCATTGTCTATAGTTAATTCTCTGATTTTCTTTTGAAGTTTTTCGTTTTCTTCTTTTTCAATTTCGTAAAGTAACTTGTAATTCATTGGTTATTCCTTATCTGTAAGTGTTTTCTTCATCTTTTTTAGAGTAAAAAAAAATGAATGCTACGATTGTTGCAGCTATAAATGGGAAGTATGGTATAAAGTATCCTAGAGATACAAATATAGATAGTACTATCATTGCGTATATTCTTGCTTTGCTCATTGATTGCTCCTTTAGGTGTGTTTTCTTTCCTATCTCAAATAAAGAGATAAAAAAAATAATATATAAAAGTAAATATAAACAATATAAATCTTTTCTTCCCCTTGTTGAGAGAAAAAAAAATATCTACAAACATCCCTATTGGGATATCTGTAGATTATAATATTGTTATATTTGTGATGTTTGTTAGCGTATAAGAGTCTTCTAGACCTCTTTTCTTGTATTGCTTAATATCTGCATCGAATTCAATCCAAATTGGTTTTTTATCTCCTCTTGGCTGTATTGATTCGACTAATGATAAGTCTATCCAACAATGATCTCTGTCGAGTTCATCGTTTGGTTCTATGTTTGTAATTAAGGCTTTTGGAGAGGTTGTTCCAATTCCTCTTTTGTTACCACATAATCGTGCTTTGTATCTCATTTTTATTCCTTGTTTTAATTATTATTTTGCTTAAAGTAAACTTATTTTAAAACTAGTGGATTAATTACTAGTTTCTCTGTTAGTGGTTCTACGAATGCTAGAACCTCTCTTTTGAACTCTGCTACTTTAGATGCTCCGATACCCATATCTGTGAAGAAATTACATAAGATTGATGTTCTATTATCATTAATGAACTTCAATGATGGTTCGTTTGGTGTTCTACCATAACTGTATATCTCTCTTGCATAGTCTGCTGCTTCTGCACACAATATAAATGCATCATGAATGTCTAAGCACCAGTTGTATTGGTTTATTACTGCATCAGCTGTGTTATCTGCGCACTGCGAATCTAGTCCATGAACTAATGTAGTTGGACCAACTCTTTTGAATGATTTAAGGTCTGGAACTTTAACTGTACTTGTATTGTGAATTCTTCTAATTGAGTCATTATATGAGTCATATAAGTCATAAACAGTTGTTTTGTCTCCAACGATATGGAACTTATTACAATTGAATTTAACCGTCTCAGAACCTACTCTAACTGACATAGATGGTTTCATAACTGAATTGTCTATAATGAAGTCTTTAAGTCTATTAGCTACTGCAAACTCTCCGAATTCAACATCATAGTCAAATGCTTCAACTTCTTGCTGAGTGAATTCAATATCCATTTCAGTCCACATTGCTGCAGCTGTCATTTGAGATCCATAAATTTTTCGCATGATTGTTTTGCACTGAGGTCTATTAGTAATTATTTCATGACCCCATGCATCACCTAGAATACCTGGTAAAACATTACATCTTTCCATAAATGGTTTGTGATTTAATAATAGTCCTATCACTGCTAATACACTGGCGCTTACATCTATTTCAATGGCAAATTTCCATTTGTATGTACCTACATTATTGTAGTAGTTATCTATGTCTTCGTAAGTGTTTTCCAGCCATAAATTCTCTACAAAGCAATGAGTCATTGTTCTTTGAGTATAACATTTGATTCCAAATGCAACTTTCTGAAATGTTGTTCCTACTTTGAATCCACATAATTCAGCTATGAATAGATGCTTGTTTCTTAAACCTTTATCTGTAGCTATATTTCTGTATTGTTCAGGTATAACTAACATGCTTCTCATAACTTTAAAGCCTATTGGATTACCTATTCTAGACAGCATACCAGCTATGTTTCTACCTCTGAAGTCTGATGCTCTTTCTCCTGAAGTATAAGTTGCGTCTTCTATTGATAGATACTGAAGAATTTCTGTACCTAGTTCTCTATAATTAGCGTGGTCTGTAGCGATTTGAGGATATTTAACTATCATTTTCTCGATACCTTTGTTGATTTCTTTTAGTACATCTTCAAAGTTCTCGTTGATTTGGTTTGTATTGAATGCAAACTCTGTATTACCTGTTTTCATAAATCCATTTCTGATTAAACCTGAGTCAAGTTTATTACCATTTTGAGTAACTTTAGTGCTTGATACAGATACAGTATTAGATAGCTTATAATCAAAGAATTTATTATGCATTCTTACATTATCAAGTACTTCTCTAGTAACATATTCTAATAATTTTGCTTCATTTAAATATGCAGATGACCAATTGTTACCTGGTCTTGTTGATACTACTATCCAGTTATTCTTAGATAGTACCTTAAGCGCCAGATTATGAGCTTTTGGGTTTTTGATTCGCTTAGCCCAATATGGCATTGCAACTGTGTGTGCTGGCTCTACATTAGGTTTGATATGAGCACCTTTCTTTAGATATGTATGAAACATTGCTTCAAACATTGCTTCTATCTCTTTGTACACTGTTGATCCAAACTTAGATTCAAGATTGTTTATTCTAGGCATAGATAACTTTCCTAAGCTAATTTGGTAAGCTATTCGTTCTTTTGTTGTCATTTTGTCGGTCCTTATTTTAATTTTGGTTTTGAGCAGTTATAGCTTGCTCAGGCTTTTGAAGAATTAATCTTCCATAGTAAATGCCGAATCTTCTGCATTAACTGGTGTTCTGTTGTACTCATCTAGTTTAGTTTGAGCTTTCTTTCTACTGGCGCTGAAGTGGTTAGTTAATTTAGCATCTGTGATAAGTTTTGCTTCATCTGTGTCTAAACCTAATGCTGCAGCTACTGCCATTAATGGAATATCATAACCTTCTTGGAATGGTAATTCATCAACTAAAGTCATTTGTTTGCTGAAGTATGCTGGTCTACCTAATTTGTGATATGCATCAAGTGCAATAAGATAGTCAATACCTGTTAAAGCTGTGAATTCAGCTTGTCTCTCGCTTGTGAACATAGCGCCAGCTATTTGTGCAATAGCTAACAATCTTGAACCTACTGCACCAAAGATTGATTCTGCAACTGGATAACAATGGATAGCGAATTTAGTTCCATCTTGAGCTAAGATTGTTTTCATTGCATTGATTTGATTGATGATTACATCCAAATGCACTACATTGTTGTTTTCTATCTTTTTATCAACAAGATAATCAACATATGTTTCATTATTTGCTAACACTTCATCTTTAGCTGTTCTAGCTTGTTCTTTAGCTAACATTCTCTCTGCGATTTTCTTTTCTAATGCTGTCATTTTAACTTCCTTAACTTTAGTTTCTTTGGGTGCTTTAACTGTTTTAGCTTTTGATACTTTTGCATCTACTGCTACTTCATTCATTGATACTAATTCTTTTGCCATTTGGTTTTCCTTTTATTTATGTGTTTATTTTTGAGTTTAAAACTCAATTGAGATATCGTTATTTATTAGATATCTCTGTTGAATTTTATTTAATTGATTCCATGAATTCATATGCATATACTAATGCATATATTTCTGACATTTGATGGTCTTTACCAGTTATAGATTTTAGATATTGTTTTATATCTGACATAGATCTGTCTGTGTCTAGCATCTCTTTAACTTGACATACTACTTCATATAATGTGTCTTTGTGGTATTGTCTTGTATCTTGCAGATTAAGCAATACTTCTTCATCTACTTCAATAAGTACAGATGTTTTTTTGCATATTGGACATTTATCAAATACATCACCATCACATTCTGTGTCTTCATATTCATCTAAGTTGTGAATTTAGTGACAATTCATACATTCATATTTTTCCATTTGTTTTTCCTTAATATTTTGATGTTCTAGATTTATTAATTACTGGCGCTAATGAAGGTGATTCAATAGCTGATAATGCATCTTTAATTTGATTAATTGTAGATGTTGATGTCTTGAATGGTTCAACTATACATTTGCTGTTCATTGTTAATTGTTGTTGTTTTTTAAGATAAGCTACAGTTCTTTGGTCTAATGGTTTAGTACACATTTTAAGCCTTTTTCATGTTTGATATAAATAATATTGTTCCAAGCAATATAAATCCTATTGCTATACCTTTAACATCATATGTCAAGTATCCTATTGATGGTGTTATCATTGCTAATCCAAAAGTTCTTGCTATTGCGTATTCATTTATCATTTTGTTATCCTTTTAGTATTAATAATCTTCTGCGTAAAAATCTAGCATTGCTTCTTCTATTGCAGATTCAAGTTCTTCTTGTGTTTCGAAGTCTTTATAAAAGTCTTCTCCTAATTCTGATTCTAATACAGATTGCTCAATTACTCCCAATCTTTTATATAATGGATGTTGTTCTACTTTCATTATACCGTCCTTATGTTTCTTTAATATATGTGTTCTACTATTGCATTTATTACATGTTGCTACATAGTATAATCCATCTTTAACTGGTTCTGTGAAACTTGACAAGTTGTCAATGTTTTCACACTCTGTACATAGGTATCTTGTTTTCATATTGTGACACTCTTATCTGGCGCTATACAAGTGAATTGTTTTAACTAATGCTTCATATGTTCTAACTCTAAGTTCTTTGTTTGATATGAACATGTTTGACTGAGATTGCATCATTTTGATTGTTGTTGCTACTGCTGGTAATATTTCTTCATCATAGAACAATATATCAAGTCTTGTATCATCGTTAAACGCTAATGATTCTACACCATTCCATAGAGTATTGTTGTTTTTGATGTAGTTATTTTTATGTGATTCTACATATCTTCCTTCTTTATGCATTATTGGCTTTGATTCAAGTACAGATACATATTGTTCCCATGTGCATGCGATGTCAATGTCTGCTGTTGATGATTCAATTAATGTTTGCGAGCCTACAAGGATTGCTCCTTGTTTTATTAGTTCTGATGCTACTATCTTTGCGTAATTAGTTGTCATTATATTATTTCCTTATTTTAAATTTGGTTTATCTATGGTTTCTTGCCTATCTTCCTATCTTGCTGGCGCTCTTAGATTAGCCTTAGCCTATGATTAGGCTTTAGCTTTTCCGAATACTTCTTCTTCTGATTTACCATCAAGAAGTTCTTGAAGTTGTTTTGAAGTTACTCTTGTTTCTATATCACGGATTTCTGCTAGAAGTTCTTCACGCTTTTTAGCATTTGATACTTTTACGATTTTACCGTAAGTTGATAATGCATCATTACTAGTATCTATAGCTTCATCAAGTGTATTTTCAATTAGCTCTGCCATATTGAATATACCTTTTCTGAACATAAATATTAATACACCTATTAATAACATCATTCCTGTGCTCATCCCTACTGCTACTGCTTCCATCTTTCATTCCTTGTTTTAATTTTATTTTTTTGTTGTCTATTTGACACCTCTTACTGGCGCTTTATCTATTAATCTAGATTTTGCCATTCCATAAAAGGAAAGTATTAAATGAGGAGAAGAATAAAGAGGAGAAAGAGAAAGTGTGGAAATGGCGTAAGCAAGTGTGGTTTCTTGATACTGGCGCTTTGTTTCATGTGAAACATTATATGTTTAAACATTATATGCGTTTCTTGTGTGGTTGAAGTGTGGCTAGAGAGTGTGGTAGAAAAAAAAGATAACCTAACCCGAAGGTTAGATTATTAGAATAAGCTGATTTCTTCAGCATCTTCAAGTTTGAATTGGTATGGAATAAGTTCAGCAAAGAACATCTTAGAATTCTTGTTTACTAGAATCTTAGAATCAATAGATAGGTTACACCATAGTGAATTTTCATGAGACACAACAGCTCCAGTTATAGTAGACACAGAGAAAGCTTCACATCTAATATGAAGACCCTTCTCTGAAACAATGAAGTTCTCAAGAGATGGAGAAGCAATAGCATCATCAAAAGTCATACCTTTTCTTAGCATAAGCTTAGCATACAAAGGTGCAGAGAAGATAGACTCATCAACAACAACATTTTCTTTAACAGTTACAACAGCATTTGAATAATTCATAATAAATCCTTAGATTAATGTATAAGCCTAAGCTTACCACTCCATCTAAGGGAAGACATAGATGAGCAGATGAGATGGTTGAAGTAAGCGCCAGATAGAGATGAGCGCCAGTATAGAGACAACCCAAAATAACAACCATAGGCAAACTAGAAGTACGGGGGGTAGGCAATTTAGTATTTGTCTTTTAGCAGTAACTATAAGTCTTCAAAAAAAAAATTTACATATGCGTATAGCATAACCTTAAAGTTGGCTTAAGCATATATTACATACTTACATAACACAATTTGGCAGACATAGGTCACATTCTGCCTTGGCTTATAATATATAATGCAATATGGTTGCGCCTGCCAATATTTGTAAAAAAGTTGTCTAGTTTTCTCAACCGGGCAATTGCCTACATTCTAGCATACATACTTAAGATACAATTAAGTATCAAAGTAGCACTAATAGGTATACCAATCAATCCACAAAGCGCCAGTGCAGAAAGTAATGTTGCAACATGATTGTCCTTATATATAGAACATTATATATAATAAATCAAAGATGTTCCTTTGGGAACAACATATAAATCGAGTGTCGTAAAAGTGTTCCCGCAGGAACACCATATTAATATTGACATTGTTCCTAAAATAAGATATAATATGGGAACAAATAAGCAAGGAATAGATATGAATAAAAATACTATAAATGTACAGCAAATTGATATATCAAAAATAAGAATACATAAATATGCAAAGCTTACACCAATGATGGATGATGCATGCTATGAAGCATTTAAATTGGATATAAGAACAAATGGTCAGCTTGAGCCAGTTAAACTATTAAAGATAGATATTGATAGACCTGATGGGATAGAATATGATATGTATGACGGAAGACATAGATTAAGAGCAGCTGTTGAATTATGTGAAACAACAATAAAATCAGTTGTTGAAGAAGGACTGTCTGAATCAGACATAGAGAGTCAAGTGCTAAGCCTTGAAACAAGAAGACACCAGACTCCAACACAAAGAGCAATTATGGCTTACAATTATTATGTTGAGCAATCATTAAATGAATCAACAAAAGTTAGCCAAGGAACAGCTGCTGAAAAATTTGGAGTAACAAGAACTAATCTAAGTGAAGTAAAAACATTATCTGAAAGAGCGCCGGACCTAATAGAATTTTTGTTTAATGGAAACAAGTTTAATATAGGTAGTTCAATAATGCCAAATTATACAAATAATCTTAGAACAATAAATTCATATTTAAAAGAAGATAGAATGTCTAGGCTTGGAAAACCTAAAGACTTTAAATATACAGAATCAGAAAATGAATTCATAAATGATTCAATGACTGAACTTGTAAACAAATGCGGAATAGATGATTCAATTGAAATAGCAAAAAGAATACTTGCTAAATACATAGGTAAACAATAAATCATCCAAACACTTTGCACACTGGCTGCGCAAACGACAAAATGTCGAGCGACAGCGAGCATTTTGGAGAGCGGTGCAGTAAAGTGTGCAACATAAGCACTATACGCAGTATAGAAAAAATAAATAGGAAAATAAAATGATAAAGAAGATAAAGTTAAAACATTTGATGTACGATGAATTGATACTGTGTTATGGATTAAAAGATTACAGGAAGATGCTAGAGAAGTACAACTTGGAATGTAGAATAAGTCCAGCAACAACTGGACAATGCACATCGTTCTACTATGAAGTAGATGGATATAGAAAGTTGATTATTGGATTAAAGAAGAAAGATAATATAGATGATGTAAAGCTTACATTGCTACATGAAGTTGTTCATGCTGTTACATTTATTATGGAAGCTCATGATTTTGAATGTGATGAATATAGAGCATATACAACTTGTTCATTATATAAAGAATGCTGTGATGCTCTATGGTCATACTTATCTGGCGCTTAGAAAGGTTAAATCCTATTTAAGCGATAAGAATTTATTTGCAATTTCAAATTCAAGCTTTTGTAGATTTTTATTAAATTCTTCAATTGCCTCTTGTTCTGTTGATCCATATCCTGTTATTCTAAACGATACACTAGAATCCAATACATCAATATCTAGAAGTAATTCAGCTTCAAAAGAGTTATGTTTGCATTTTCCATCATTATATATTGTTGGTATTCCATTTACATCTTCAATAGATGTTCTATTTATAAAGTTCATTGCTAAATCCTAGAACTAAAATTAACACATTTATGTGATGCAGATATTTCCATCTTTTCGATAGATTCATTATCTAGTATTGCAAGTGTTGATTCAGATGAAGATATAACTGTTTGGGTTGCAGATGTTTTTATTGTTTCAGCATTGTTATACTCAAAGTGAGCGCCAGTAGTTAGAGTTATTGAGATGTTCATAAAATATCCTTGATTAATGTGAAAATATTCTACATAATGTTTACTTAAACTTAAGTTATGTATAATGTGAACATTTAATGTGTATAAAATGGAGATATAATAAATAAATGAAAAATAAAATACGAAGAAATGTATCGTTAGATCAAGATACAATAGATATAATAGAAGCATATAGCTTGAAGAACAATGGAGAAAAGAACTTAAGTTCTGGAATACGAACAATGGCTAGAAGTATAAACTTTAACATTGAGAATACATCGCTATGTCCTTATTGTAAAAGTATTGATATTGTTAGACTAAGAAATAGTGTTTATGATTACAGGTGTAATTATTGCAGTAAAGTATTTTCATAAAATAAAAGGAGATAAATATGAGTGAAATTGAAAAGATAGAGCCTGGGTTTGTAGAGCCAGATAGTGGACAGTTTATAACATCTGAAAGATTAAAGCAGATGATACCAAAAGGTTGTGCTACAGCTGTAACAGAAGATATATTGAAGATAATTAATAATATGGAAGAAGATACAGGATTGCCTCAAGAGTACATGGAAGAGAAGCTTATGTCAAATATGCACCTGTTAAAAGGTAGGCAAGGTGTTGGTATTGAGAAATTAATAAATGCATTAAAGTTTTGTAATCTAAAGCAAAATATGACAAATGAAAAAGCTTGGTCTATAGTGTTCCCTAAGAAATATAATGAGCTTGTGAGTGCTGGGAAGCAAGTAGATAATCATGTATCAATGTTTAATAAGTCAGATTTGGTTGTTGAAATAGATAAAGCTATGCTTTTATCAGCTTGTATTCAGTATATGCCAGAGAATAGAAGAGCTATGGAAAGATTGGTTGAGCTTATGGAAGGAAAAGGTGCAAATGAAGGTGAAAAAGCTGGTCCTATGGTTCAATATAATGCAGCAAAAACCATAATTGAGATGACTACAATGCCTGAAGATATGAATATAAATCTAAAGGTTGGAATGGATGATGAAAGCAAAAGTATTCAAGAATCATTGTTTGAGCAACTTAGAAGAACTGCAGACATTCAGATGGCTAAGATGCAATCTGGCGCTTCAATAACAGATATTCAAAGATTAGGAATAAAAGCTGAGCAAGTTATAGATGCTGAAGTAGAGGATAGATAAAATGAATGATGAAGATTTAATTATAATAATATCTCCAGTAGGAAGAACAAATGGAAACTAGCAAAGCGCCAGAAATAGAGATAATTAATCCAAATGTGAGTCCAGAGATTGAAGGTGACGATAGTATTGCCTATGAAAACTGGAAAGCTTATGAAAAAGCTGTAGAGGAAGGAATAGAAGAAGCTCCAAAAGAGATAATTCCTAAAAAACATGAACGATATGAGTTTAATGTTGATAAAGCATTAGATTGTATAGATTTAACATTTAATGGATACACACCAAGTAGAGATGCAATAGAGTTTTTCAATATTATGAGGCTTGTTTATGGAGAAGATTTTGAGACAGATAATGCATTAATGCATTACTTCCTTGTTGACCTTGTTTATGGAAACATCAAGAGAGAAAATTTTCCATATAGCCAAGAAATTAACGAAAAAATTAGATTAAATAGCAAAAAAATAGCTATTATCGCTAGTCGTTTTTCTGCAAAATCTACAATAATTACTGCATTTATGCCAATTGTTACAGCTATAACTGGTAAGATGCCAAATTTTGGTGATGTAATGTTCTGGGTTTCATTTGGAGATTCACAACAAGCTGGAGCTAAAGTACAAGCAAATACGATTAGAGATATATGCGAAGATAGTTTGTTCTGCAAAGACTATTTCGAGAAAATGAGGTTTACTGATGAAGAATGTGAGTTCATTAGAAAAGATGATCCAAAAAATCCATTACCTATTAAGAAAAGATGCTTCATGTTTAAGGTTAAAGGAGCAGCTGGTGGGTCAGTAAGGGGTATTAGGTATAAAACTGAGAGACCTCAATGTCATGAAGTTGGAACAATAATTGAAACAGATTTAGGAATAATGAGAGTTGAAGAATATCCGTTTAATCATGGTGTACATATAGAAGATGGATTAGAAATAAAATTATTTGGATTAACTGAATCAGAAAGAGTTACAAAAGATCATAAATATTGGACAAAAAAATGTACAAATGATCAGATATGGAGTAAATCTGAAAAGAGATTAGTTAAAAATTATATTGAAGAAGCGCCAGAATGGTGCGAAGCTAAAAACATAACAAGAAGACATTGGCTAGGAAGTCCTATAGATTATAGAGTTGAAGATGTCAAAGCAATAGAGCATCTTATTAGCAATATAACAGAAAGAAGAGAAAATGGTTCGATAGTAAATACAGAATATGTTCCTGAATATAAAGTTCCAGAATATTTCAATGATAATGAATGGTGGTGGTTATATGGATTATGGCTTGGGGATGGTCAAATTCATGGTAAAAACAAACATAAAGAAGGAATATACAAATATAATAGTTTTGGATGGAGTGTTGCACATACTCAGCCAAAAATAGCAGAAAAAATAAAAGAGTTCTTTAGTAAGTACAATAAAGGAGTAAGTACTGTAAAAGGAGCTGGATGTGATTTATACATAGCAAATCATTCAGCAATAGCAAGATGGTTAGCATCACACAAAAATGGAAATAGTATTAAGAATATGCCAGATTGGATATTAAAGTTAGATTTTGAAAAACAAAAGCAAATATTGCTTGGGTATATAGCAGCAGATGGATACATAGATAACAAAAAAACTTCTCAACAGGTTAGAATAAACAGTGTAAATCTAAATGTTTTAAAGCAATTGCAAGTTATATGTAGCAGGCTTGGGTTACCAACATATATTAGAAATACTAAAAAAGCTGGAAAGCAAGTGTTCACATCAACTGGAAGAGAACACGATATAAATCATCAATGGGAATTAAGATTAGTAGAGAATGTAAAAGAAGTTTTAGGAATAGATGTATCGGCTAGCAAGAAAGTACACTTTAAACAAGTACATATAAAAGATGGAATGTTGTGGAGACAGTTTAAAGAATCAAATGAAGTTAAAGATTTAAAAGTTGTGCCAATAACAATCAAAGATAGAACAAGAGGAAATGAGCCAAAAAGTACCTATATTACGGCATTTGGTAGGTCTAAAAACTGCTTTACTTTCGATGATATTATAAAGAACGAAGCAGATGCTGGTTCAGCTATTATTATGGCTAAGTTAAAGTCTATGATTTACTCAGATGCAGAGAATGCACTAGGTAAAAAAGGTAAAATTATAATTGTTAATACGCCATTTAATAAAAAAGATCCAGTTTATGCTGCGCTTGAGGGTGGAGTTTGGACACCTGTTTGCTTACCAGTATGTGAAAAGATATATTTAGACATGCCTAAGAGTGAATACCGTGGTTCATGGGAAGCTATGAAGCCTTTTGAAGCAATTATGGAGAAATATGAAGATGCTTATTATGGAGATACGCTAAGAGAGTTCATGCAAGAGTTAATGCTTAGAATTAGCTCAGAGGAAGATAAATTGATTCCTGATAAATTGCTTGAAAGCCAATGGTATAAGCGTACAGATATATTAAAAAACTTATATGCATATAATTTATATATGACTACAGACTTTACAACAACTGGTAATAAAGGTTCAGATTTAAGTGGTATAGCTGTGTGGGCTGTAAATCATAATCAGGACTGGTTTATGTTAGATTTATGTCTTCGAAGGCAAGAAACAGAGCAACAGTACAATGAAGTGTTTAGGTTTGTAGACACATACACTCCAGAGAATAAAACATTTGAAGTTGGTGTAGAGGTTGATGGTAATCAGAGACCACATATACATGCCTTAAAAGATAGAATGAGACAAAGAATGAATTATTTCACTATTGCTAGACAAAGAGGCTCTCAACCTGGCGCTGAGGGAATATTATCAAGACTTGAAGGTGGAAGCAAACATTGGAGAATGAGAATGATGTTACCAATGTTTCAGAATAGAAAAATATTCTTCCCTGAAGAATTGAGACATAGTCCTGATATGGTTGAATTAATGGATGAAATTAGATATACAAGCTATACAAGATTCAACTGTGTTAGTGGAGACACGCTTGTTGATACTCCAAATGGAAAAATAATGATGAGCGACATAAGACATAATGATAGTGTTTTGACACAAAATGGCTATACGTCAGTAAACTCTAAGGCAAGTAATCCTATAATTACAGGAGTAGAACAAACCTATACTATAACAACAATTGATGGAGAGATGCACCTTACTGCTGAGCATAAGGTTCTAACCATGAGAGGATATGTTATGGTAAAAGATTTGACGTCTACTGACTTAATAATTAGGAATATAGAATGCAAATTATCAAATATGGATACAAATGGACAAGACAAAAAAGTGGATATTATCAATCAACAACATCAATTAATGGAAAAAGAAAATGGCTTCATCGTGAAATATATGAAAGAGAAAATGGAGAAATTAAAAAAGGATATGAAGTTCATCATAAAGATGAAAATAAAGACAATAACGAACCTTCTAATCTTGAAATATTATCGCCTGAAGATCATCAGCTTATGCATGTTGGAGGAAAAAAACACTGGCACAATAGAGAACAAAGAAGAGATTATGAAAGTTCAAAAAGAGAAGAAAAAAGAAAAAACAGAGACAAAAATAGGATTTGTCCGTACTGTAATTGTAAGTTTGAAATCAATGATAAAGCTAAAAATGAAACAAAATTCTGTAGCGAATCATGCAGAGGAAAACACAGTAAACTTCAAAAAAATGAGAACTATTCTGAACTTACTACAAAGCAATGTGTTGTATGCAATTCTGAATTTGAACAAAAATCAGCAAATCAAATATGCTGTTCAGAAGAGTGCGGAAAAATACATACTGAAAAAAACAGAAGAAGTAAAGTTGAGTTTCGATTGTGCTTGTCGTGCAACAATGAATTTGAAACAATTAGAAGCTCTTCACGAAAGTTTTGCTCAAAAGAATGTGGAGATATTGATAGAAACAAGCTCACTGCAAGATGCACATGCAGAGAATGTGGAAAAGAATTTATTGAAAAGACTACAAAATTCAAGTATTGCTCAAATAGTTGCAAGTACAAGTTTAATAATAAAAATAGAAAAGAGAAAAATAGAACCAGTTTATGATTTTGAAGTAAAAGGAACAAATAACTTTTCTTCAAATAATATGGTTATCCATAACTGTAAGCATGATGATGGTATGGACTTATTATCAATGATAAATGCATTAGAAGTGATTTATCCAGCTAAGAATATGTCATATATACCTACAAAAATTAAAGATGGTAAAGTTGCAGCAGATGATATATATGGAATGATAAATAGACACAGTGATGAAGAATATAGTGCATATGATTCATATTGATTCATATTAAAAATAAAAAGTTAATAAAGCTTACAAAAAGCTTTATTAATGTAAAATATATGATAAAAGTATAAGGATTATTAATATGAAATATAAAGAATTAAAAGTTCTTGTTTCTGCATTATTGGTTGGAGATAATAAGATTACATCTAACGAAGCTGAATTAAAATCATTACTAATGCTTGCATTCAATGATATAGCTAGTAGAGCGCAATCATTAAGACTAATGACAAAAAGCATGAATAAAGAAGTATTAAGAGGATCAGTTGGTGACTACCTAACAAGATATCCAGAATTGCCAGAAAATGATGAATCAGAATTGGATATGGATAAAGATTTGTGTTTTGCTGCAGCTAGATTTATAGCTAGCTATGTAAGTAAAAATAAACCAGCTGTTCATGTTGAAGAAGGTGAAAAAATGATAAGATTATTCAATGGTAAAGTAAATTCAATGATTGAGTCAATTCAAGTAGATGAGGAAGGTAACGGATATGTCGCAAGTTAATATAGGATTGCCAGATGAAGATTCTGGAATAAAAGTAGATTATGCAACAGTTGATCAAGCAGCTACATTCACAAAAAGATTGTTTGGATATTCTGAGCCATATGAAAGATTTGTAAATATATTTGGAGATGTTTCATATATATGGGATAAAGATTTCATTGATATGCTAGTTGGAACATTAAATACAGGAATATATAATAATAATTTTAATTCATATGAGAAATCAATAGCAGAAGATTATGCAGCATATAAATATGAAACAAATGGAACAGGAAGTGAATTAATTATGGCTCTTGATGAGCATTTAGGAGCATTGTGATGTTAGATAATAAATCATTAGTTAGTAGTGCAAATTACTTAACTGACCTAAATAGCACATATTCTAAAGCAATAGTGCTGTATAAAAATAATGTATTAATTCCAACTGGAATAAATCATACAATTGAAGCAACAATAAGTTATTTCGATAGAACTGAATTTATAGATAAAGAATTAATTCTCAAAGCGCCAGTAGTAATAGATAGCAATACATCAATGCTAGTTGAGCTTGCAAATATAGTGTCTGAAATAAGTACACAAATAGATGATTCTATAGTATTAAATTCATCAGCTATAAATGGTACCGATTTATTGATAAATATAAGCGTATCAACAGATTCAACAATATTAAGAACATTAAATATAAAAGTTAAATATGGAAGTGTTTTAAAATATGATTTATATTCAACATCAAATGAATATATTCAAATATTAACAAATGCTGGGTTGTTTGACTTAAATATTATAAATGCAATAAGTGATATTGGAACACAAATATTACCTAATCTTGATGAAATATTGTTAGTGGATGATAGAGCAAATGAGGTTTCAATAAATACTGACTTAGTATCTACAATGAAATCAGAAGTTACATCAATGAGAGATGAAACAAATGCAAATAGAGATAGTTCTATTTTAAGTGCTACATCTGCATTAGCTAGCAAAAATGAAACACAAGAGCTATATGATTTAACTGTTGTGGCAAAAAATAGTGCTCAATCTAGTGCCAGTAATGCATTGATAAGTGAACAAAATGCTGATATAAGTGAAACAAATGCTAAAGCTAGTGAGTTAATAGCTATACAAAAAGCTAGTGAAGCAAGTACTAGTGCATTAAGCGCAAGTAGTAGTGCATCATTGGCAACTGCAAAAGCTACAGAAGCATCTGCGTCAGCATTAAGCGCATCAGTATCGGCAAATAACGCATTAAATAGCGCAAACTCAAGTTCATCTAGTGCTTCAAGTTCTGCATCAAGTGCTAATTCTGCATCAACTAGTGCATCAAGTGCTTCAGCTAGCGCTACCACTGCTACAACAAAAGCAAACGAGGCAACATCTAGTGCTGCAAATGCATTAAGTAGTGCGAATACTGCAACTACTAAGGCTACAGAGGCTAGTAATTCAGCAGATATAGCTACAACAAAAGCATCAGAATCTAGTTCAAGTGCAAGCTCTGCATTAACTAGCGCAAATAGTGTAATTGCAAGCGCAAGTGTAGCAACAACTAAAGCTTCAGAAGCTCTACAAAGCGCCAGTAATGCAAGTACTAGTGCAATAAATGCAGAATCAAGCAATCAGTCAGCAATAAGTGCAAGAGATACGATATTAGCAATAGAATTACAGGCTGAAGGTTTTGCAGCAAATGCATTAGCAAGTAAAAACTTAGCTGAGAAATGGGCTAGTGAAGCAGAAGATGTTGTTGTTGCTTCTGGTAAATATAGTGCATATCATTATATGTTAAAAGCTGAAGAGTTTGCAAGTTTATCATTAAGTGTTATAGATGACACAGAATCAGGAACAAATACAACATATAGTTCAAACAAAATAGAAAATGATTTAGATGTAATAGGTTTTGATTTAGCTGCTAATATAACTGTTGGTCCTGGTCAGATTGCTTGGAATGCTACAGAAGGTACATATGATATGGGACTTGAAAATGGTAGTGTGCTTCAAGTAGGACAAGAAACACTAGTTAAAGTTAGAGCAGGAACTGCAATAACAAATGGTAGAGTGGTAATGGCTACAGGAAGCATAGGTAGTAGTGGAAGAATTATAGTAGGATTACATGATGGTACTAAGGCTAATGCTAGAAGAGTGCTAGGTATTGCTACACAAGATATTGCTAATGGTGCAGACGGGTTTGTAACTGTGTTTGGTAAAGTTAGAAATATTAATACTACTGGATCAAGTGTTGGTGAGACTTGGGTAGATGGAGACATACTGTATATAAAACCTAACGATAATGGAAGTTTAACTAAGATTCAACCATTAGATACTGAAATAGCTATGCCAGTTGCATTTGTAATGCATACACACAGTAATGGTACATTGTTCGTTAGAGTAACAGGAATTGATGAGAATCATGATAAAAATTTGATAGCAGCTAAAGCAGATGCAGCTACTACACTAAATGGATACGGAATTACTGATGCTTATACTAAAACAGAAATAGATACTATAACTGGTGATATAAATAGTGCATTAGATACTATAAATGGCGAGGTGATATAATGGGTACTACAGCAGATAAATTATTATATTTACAAGATACTAAGAGTGCTATTAAAGATGCAATAGTAGCAAAAGGTGTAACTGTTCCAACTGGTACAACATTTAGAGACTATGCTACTAAGATTGGTGAAATAACAACTGGAGGAGGTGGAAGTGAAATTGCAGATGCTTGGGTAAGACCTACTGAATGGTTAGATATACCTGATAGTATAGATGGAGTACAAAAAGTATCTATACTAAATGCTGTATTTGATACAGATAGTGAATTTGTAGCATTTATTTGTCAAGGTGCTTATGCAGTTGATTGGGGAGACGGAGTAGTTGAAGATTTTGCAGCTAATGTAAAAGCAGAACATAAGTATGATTATAGTGATATTGATTTAAATAGTGATACAGTAGCTAATTTTGGATATAAACAATGTATTATTACTATTACTCCACAATCAGGGCAAAATCTAACAACCATAATCCTAAATCAATATCATTCAACAATAGGTATTTCTGCATCTTATGATTTAACTTCTGGTTTTTTAGATATAAGAATTAATGGATTAAGTTGCACAACTTTATCAATTGGAACAGCATCAAGTGGCGGCTCTACTAACTATGTAAAACACTCTATGCTAGAACAATGCTTAATAGGAGAATTAGGAACTACATCATTAAGCTATCTATTCTATGATTGCTATGTATTACAATCAGTATCCATAAAAGATACAAGTAATATAACATCATTTAATAGTATGCACCAAAACAATTATGCTTTACAGAAGATGCCTACATATACTTTTAGAAGTGCTGGAGTTACTTGTCAAACTATGTTTTATAATTGTTATTCGCTAAGAGAAACATATCCAATTAATATATCAGTAACATTTGATGGAACAAATGCAATATTTGGAATGTTTAATGCCTGTAAGTCTTTGAAGTATATAGATTTAATGATAAATGCAACAATAGACTATTCTATTAATAATTTATTTTTAGGTAATTTATCCTTAGCTACAATTGTATTAACACAATCTGGGATTGGTAAAATAACAAGGATATCAAGTGCTTTTACATCTACTAGAATTAAAGAAAGTCCAGCAATTGACACAAGTTCTTGTACTAACTTTACTAATGCGTTTCAAAACTGCGATAGATTAACAGACTTATATGAATATAACTACACAAGTGCTACTACACTAGCTTATATGTTAGATGGTTGTTATAGTTTAAAATCTGTACCTAACTTTAATATTACTACAAGTTGTACAAGTTTATCAAATTTATGTAATAACTGCTGGTCGTTAGAGAAAGCTCCTACATTTAGTGATAGTAGTGGAGTTATAAGAGTAGAAAGTATGTTAGCTTATTGTAAAAGTTTAACAACAATACCTTCTTATGTATTTGGAACAATAACAACATCAGGTTTTACTCAATTTTTATTAGGTTGCGATAGTTTGCAGTATATGCCTAATATAACAGTAGGAAGTTCTTATACATCTCTTACAAATGTTTTAAATAATTGCTACTCACTAAAAAGAATGCTAACACCACTAAGATTTACATTCACAGTAGCTTATGCTAAAATGAGTGCAACAGCACTTAATGAAATGTATAGCATATTACCAACAGTAACAGGACAGACTGTAACAGTAACTGGTAATTATGGAGTGAGTGAAGATGACCCATCAATAGCAACGGCTCGTGGATGGACAGTAACTGGATAATAAAAATAAAAGGAACAATGTGAACTATAAACAAATATATGACAATCTTATATCGAAAGGTAAAAATAGAGATACTTTAGAGTACTGTGAAAAGCATCACATTATTCCAAAATGCTTAGGTGGAAATAATTTACAAGAAAACTTAGTTAGCTTAACACCAGAAGAGCATTATTTGGCTCATCAATTATTAGTGAAAATTTATCTTAATAATACTAAGTTAGTATATGCTGCTAGTGCTATGACTTTTGATAAATTTGGGAAGAGATATAATAATAAAATGTATGGTTGGATTATGAGAAAATTGTCTAAGGCGTATAGTGAAGACAGAAAAGGACAAGTTTCTGCTTTTAAAGGTAAAAAGCATACAGAAGAGTCTAAAAAGAAAATGTCAGAAATAAGTAAAAGTTTAAATCTTCTTCCACCAAGTAAAAAAGGTACTAAAATGTCAGATGAACAAAAAGAACATTTATCTACATTTTGGAAAGGTAAGCCTAAAGGCGAAAGAACAGAACAACATAAAATCAATTTGGGTAATTCTTTAAGAGGCAAGAAAGCCTCAGAAGAAACTAAAAAGAAACTATCGGAAGCAAGACTAGGTAAATCTTATAACATTGTTACTTGCCCATATTGTAATGTATCTGGTGGCTCAAGTGCTATGGGAAGATGGCATTTTGATAATTGTAAAAATAAATATAAAAGGAAAATAAAATGGCATTTTATAAAAAAGATGAAAATCAAATATTGACTGGAGAGAACTTCGTGTACTCTCCTATAGTTACATTAAAAGCAGAAGATAAAGATACTTACGAATATCCACAAGATGGTTGGTATTGGTTTGATACATTTGACGAAGCAATAGCGTTTTTTGCTGGTGTAAAATATGATATTGACAGTATAACACCACTACAAGCAGAGTTGCAATTACATAAGATTGGACTTCTGTCTACAGTAAAACAAATGGTTGCTAGTGATCCAGTAGTTGAAATATATTGGTCAAGAGCACATAAGTTCTATAAGACTGACAATATACTATTGGGTATGGCTGCAGCACTAGATTTAACAAATGAACAACTAGATGAGTTGTTTGCAGAAGCGAGTAAACTATGACAGATTTATTAGTGGAAAAATTCAAAAGAGATGTTGAGAAACGAAGTAGATTAATGAGATTCCTACTAGTTCTCGATCAGATGGGAAATGTGTTGCTATGGAACGGATCGCAAGATGAAACAATTAGTTCACATATAGGTAGAAGAGTAAATGATGGCACTGCAACATGGTTTGATAAAAGATTGTGTTGTTTATTAAAAAGAATAGAATCTAATCATTGTAATAAAAGCTTAGGAGAGTAAAATTAAACACTAGCAAAATATAAGCTTTCAAATATTATGATTACATTAAAGATAAATTTTATCCTAAAAGGAATCGTAACATCATGAAAGATAATAATAGTAAAACTACAGGACAATCTATAGAAGTGCCAGATTGGTGTGCTTTCAACACATCAAATACTGGCGCTTATCTCATTAAAGCTATATAAACATAGCAAATAAAAGTAATCATTATTCATTAAAAATTAAGCCTTAATTGGCTAGTATAATTTAAAACTAAAACTATTGGATTTAAACAAGATGAAAGATTATACTAGTTCTACAAAAGAAGTTCTTAAAAAAATATGGAATGCTGTAAATATATTTGATATTCCTAGATTAACAAGAGAGATAAGTTGTGATGTTAAACACATAAGAGAATGTTACAATGATAGCAAGAAAGCGATAGAACAGTACAAAATAGATTTAGAGAATGAAAGAGCAAGCAGGATTAAAGAACAAAATTTGTTTGTTAGTGTATTAGATCATCTAGATGACATGGTGTGGTCAAAAGACATGGATGGTAGATATATAGTTGCAAACAAAGCATTTAGAGAAAAGTTCTGTTATGGAATGAGCTGGAATGAACTTCAAGGCAAAAACGACTTAGAGCTGGCGCTAAAGTTCAAGAAACTAGTAGGTGAAGAGAATCATACATTCGGAGAGGTTTGTGGTAACAGCGATGTTGTAATACATGAGACAAGATTGCCTAAGAAGTTCCTTGAGCATGGTAACATAAATGGTAAGCTTATGAAGCTAATAGTAAACAAGTCACCAGTATATGACTATAAAGGAAACATGTTTGGAACATGTGGAACTGGTAGGGATATAACTGATTGGCATGATTCAATAGAAGAGGCTATATGCAAAGCTAGAAATAGCTGTTCTTGCTTTCAACAAGAAGATGCAGATAAAATTCTAGATGAATTAAATAAGTTTAAATTTAAGGCAGGTGATCATGTCAGATAACATAAATGAAGGATACGAGGTCCTTAAGTATAGAGTTCAAAAGCTTGAAGAGATGATTAAGCCATTGATTGATTTGGTTAATAATCTAGATAAAAAGATAAGCTTGCTTACACAGAAGATAGTTATAGCTACAATATTATTAGGAAGTCTCTTTCAAGGCGCTGGAGTATGGTATAGTGTTCATGGTTCAAAAGCGCCAGTATATAGTGAGCAAGAGAAGGCTAGCTATTATGAAAATAGAATAAGTGATAGCGATAAGATTAAGAAGCTAGAAAAAGAGCTCTATGAGCTTAAAAATAAAAGATAGGAGTAAAGTATGTGGGATAACATAAAAAGTATACTAGGTACATCAGCGCCAGTATTGGGTACATTGATAGGTGGTCCAATGGGTGGAGCTGTAGGTGGATTAATAAGTAAAGCATTAGGTGTTGAGAATACACCGGAAGCCATTGAACTGGCGCTTACAAATAATCCTGATGCATTGGTTAGACTTAGAGAACTTGAAGTATCAAAGGAAATAGCCATACTTGAAGCTGAACATAAAGCTAGGCTTTCTGAAATAGAGAGCAAGCGTGTAGACAATGAGAGAACTGGAATGTTTTTGAATGATGTATCAAATGCTAGAGGTTTACAGATTGAAAGCTTAAAGCAAGATGATAAGTTCAGTAAAAGGTTTGTATATATCCTTGCTTCATCATGGTCTGTGTTTGCAATGGTGTATATAGCATTCATAACATTTGGAAATATTCCTGAAGCTAATGTTAGATTTGCAGATACAATACTGGGATTCCTATTAGGTACTATAGTAGCTACAATAATAAATTTCTTCCTTGGTACATCAGATAAGCAAGTAGAGCAACAGTTACCTCCTGAGCTTATTAAGGCAATAGAAGAGTTGAAAAAGAAACATCTTGGAGAACAATAATGAGAAATAAAAACACAGTTAAACAATTACAGAATTATCTATTACAGGTAGGCGCTAAACTTCCAAAGTTTGGTGCAGATGGAGATTTAGGTGGTGAAACTAAAGCAGCTATAGATGCATTAGAAGCGCCAGGGTATGTAAAGATAGCACTAAAAGAGGTTGGGATATATGAAGTACCTGGTAAGCTACATAGCGCCAGAGTATTGGAGTATCATGCAACAACAGCTGGTAAATATACCGAGGATGAAGTTTCCTGGTGTGCCTCGTTTATATCATGGGTGATGAAGCAAGCTGGAATAGATCATGGTATAAAGGTACCTGAGAGAGCCAAGGAGTGGTCTAACTTTGGTTATGCAGTAAATGAGCCAAGTCTTGGTTCAATAGCTGTTAAATCAAGGGTAGGTGGCGGACATGTGTGTATCGTTGTTGGTAAACGAAAAGATGGTAAGCTATTATGTGTTGGTGGAAATCAAAATAATGAAGTAAACATATCTGCATATGATAAATCAGTATTTGAATCATTTAGAAACTATGATAAGCGCCAGATAGCATTAACAACAATAGATATAAATACATCAACTAAAATAACAGAAGCATAAACATCTTCATAATCCTTAACCATTAAGCCAGCATGGGCGCAAACGAGAAAATTATTTTACGAAGCACGGAGTGCGTAGTAAAAAATTTTCGAGAGCGGTGCACAAAGCTGGCTTACATGAGTATAAAACCGTCCAGTCTGGACAAAAAAATCAAAACGAAAATACAATCAGCATCTCTAGCTGGCGCTAAGAAAAGCTTCCTATATAATTCTTATAGAAGGAAAAATCAAATAGTCTCGATAAACTCGATGTTTATTTAAATAGATAAGGGGGTGATTTAGTACCTTATCGAGTGAGATAAGGGGGTGATTCGTTCACCTATCTTTAAGCTTAGATTGTGTACAATAAGAAAGTTTGATGATTAAATAAATAAAAAGGAGAGACAATGGAGAAGATTGCCTCAATTGATAATAAGATTATACAGGATAGAATCTTAGAATCAGATGAAATGATGAAGACTCATCAAATAGTTCTTCCTGCTGGAAAGAAGCTAGTAGTTGAAAATGATGGAAAAATGAAGCCATCGTTCATAATGGTAGGAAGTGGAAACAAAAATAAAGAAAGTAGGGCACACAGTATGGATTACACAGAAGAGCTTTTAAATATGACAAAACCTGAAGGTTTTATGTTTAAATTGTTAATGAAAAATAGAAATAATGTTGATGAGTTTGGTTATAAAAAATCAAATATAACACATATTGATAATTCAACTCTTACTGAGACAGAAAAGAAATACATAAAAATAGCATACAAAACACTAAGAGAAAAAGATCTTGTTGTTAGATACAAAAGAGGATGCTACATAATAAATCCAAGATTAGTAGTATCTCAAGATAACTGGGAAAGAGAAGAGCTTATGTATAAAGAAGCATGTTCTAAAAAGATTAATTAAAATTTATCTCTAGCGCCAGATAATAGTGTCATAGGTACCATCCCTAACTGGCTCTATTGAGAATAAATCCAATGTTTCTTTTTTTCGCTACTTCGTGCTGATGCTACAACCACCTTCTCGTTGCACTTGCACTAGTCAAATTGCTACGCTACGCTACGCAATTTCCCGTGCTGCGTTTCCGAGCGGTGGTTGTAGGGGTTTGGGTTTTTTTGGTTTATTAAAATAAAAAAAGACTATCCATATAATATATATTAATATATATAAAAAAAAGACATATGTGTCCTTTTTTCAAAAAACATCAATAAATAAATATTTTAATCAAAAATACAGATGTTCGATTTCATGGCATACTCATTAAAAAATATCGGACAACAAAAAGACTTTCTTAAGTCAGCTCTAAGTCTGTGAAAATTTTGACACCAAAATAGAACGGTGTCAATGACACCAAATCAAGATGGTGTCAAAATAATTCGATACCAAACAAAACGGTATCATTGATACCAAAAAAAATGGTATCGAATTATGTACCAATGGTACAAAAATAAAACGGTACCAATGGTACCATTGGTACCAAAATTGACAAAATGATAAACATAATGTATGACAAGTAATACTCAATCGGACAAAACATTATAATAAATAAAACATGTAGTAAAAATTAAAATAGCCAATCGGAAAAATTTGTCCTATTTTGATAAAAAAAATCAGACAAATGTCTGATTTAAATAAAAAATCAGACAAAATTAAGCCAGAATTAAGTATAAATCATATATTATTACATCGTTAAACAAATATAATAAAAAAGGACAAGAAATGACAAGATATATTGAGCTAAGAGAAGGTGAAGCGTTTGAAGTAAACGAAGAACTAGCAGGAATAGTTCCTATGGCTAACATGGCTGAGCAAGCAGCTCTAACAGAAGATATAAGAGAAAATGGATTAAGAGAGCCAGTTATATTATGGAGAAATAAAATAGTAGATGGTAGATGTAGACAAAAAGCATGCTTAGCTACAGGAGTAAGAATTAAGGCAAAAGAGCTTGATGATGATCTTACAGAAGAAGATGTTATGGTTGTTGTAAAATCATTTAATACAAGAAGAAATCTTTCTCCAACTCAGAAGCTTATAAGTGCTTGTAAGGAAACATTCAATCCTAAGAATAAAGCTAAAAGTATAATTGGTCTTGCAAAGGCATGGAGCGTTAGCCATACACTATTAAAAAATGCTAGGTACATATATACAGAAAGAAATGAGTTCATAGAACCATTGTTTCAAGGTGGATGCGTAACAATAGTTGGTTCAAATGGCAAAGAAACTCAAACTAATAAGATATCAGCAATATATGCATATCTTAAAAGATTAGAAGAGAATGCTACTAGAAATGATGATCATGGATGGAATCCAGATGCACAAATAAAAACACAAGCTGGTAAAGAATGGTATTACCAGACTTTAAAAACAGAAGGAAAAGAATTATCGGTATTCATGAGAATGACATTAGCAGAATGTGCAAATCTAAAGTTCACTAAATAAATAAAATCATAGCGTCATGGTTTACTTTCAACCTGGCGCTTTAGAAAATGAAGCAAAAGCTAAAATTAATAAATCACAAAGTACAATATGCGCATCTTAAAATAAATAGGAATAGTATGAGAGTAAAACAAATTGGTAATGGTGGAGCTTTTGATTTTGAATCAGTAAATAGCTCATTTTTAATTGAAGAAGGTTCAGAATATATTCTGTTTGATTGTGGATATTCTGTTTATGCAGAATTGAGAAAGTTAAATGATTATCACGATGAAATAGATATAAAAATGCTAAGAAATGTTTACATATCACATATGGATGATGATCATGTTGGTTCATTAAAAACATTAATATTTTATATGTATTTCATGCATAATATTAAATTAAACATATTATCATTTAATGAAGTTGCAGATGAACTTAACTTGTATCTAAAAGATATGAAAAAGTATATTGATTTGCATAAGTTATCAAATGGAATTATATATAACGGATTAAAGCTAGACTCAATAAAAACAAGTCATCATGTTGAGTGTTATGGGTTAATAGTTTCAGACAATAAAAATAGCATCATTATTAGTGGTGATACTAAAGCATTAGTTAATTTTCCAGAAATTGTATCTAGATATGAAAACAAAATAATATTTCATGATTTCTCAGAGTGGGACAACGAAGATCAACAAGTTCATGCATGCAGAACAGATGTTGATAGATATTACTCAGAAGAACTTCAAGAAAATATTATTTGGTATCATAACAACAAAGATTTCAATAAAAAATGGAGAACAATATAAATGAGAGAGATAAATAAGATTATTATCATGAACTCTGGCGCTGAGTATGGTAATGCAAACAAGATTAGATATGAAGATATCGAACGAGGATATAGGACGATTGGATGTCATTATGTGATATGCAATGGTAAAGTATATAGAAGTGATGAATATGAGTCAAATGTAAAAGATGGTGCTGTTGAGCTTGGAAGACCTGTGTCTATGGCTGGTTCGCACACAAGAGGAGCTAATATAGATTCGATAGCTATTATGCTTATTGGTAAAAGAGACTTTACAAATCAACAAATGATTAGTTTATCAGAATTAATAAATGAGCTTTGTGAAAAATATGGTATTCAAAAGTCAAATGTATTTGAAAAAAATCATTTCGATAAATTCTTCCATAAATTAAATATAACTGATCTTAAAAAAATTATCGGCTAAACTTCACTTAAGATTGTATTAAATAGATTTTAAATACACTATGTAAAATAGAAATGTATAATCTATTAATACAATTAACTAAAATAGGATTAACATGGCAAAGAAAAAACCTGGTAATAATATGGATGCACTCTATAAAGGTAAATCCAATGGAGCGCCAGCTAAGTTAACAAGCTGGAAGAACGAACCTACATTCGATGATCTAGAAACAGATAGAACCAACTCAGCACATTTCCAAACTACAAATAGAGAAAATCTTCTAAGATATGAAGAGATTAGAAATGGTGGCAAAGAGATTGAGAAAGTAAAACCTGGTAAGAGTACAACTAGACCAAAGCTTGTTAGAAAACAAAATGAGTACAAATATGCAGCTTTAGAAGATGCTATATTGGGGACTCAAGATCTGTTTGATATCAAGGGTGTTGGACCAGAAGATCATAAATCAGCTGAACAAAATCAGATATTACTAAATTATCAATTTAGACATAAAATAAAGATAGATAAATTGGTTGAAGAGATTGTCCGAACAGATGTTGATGAAGGTTCTGTAATATGTAAAGTTGGTTGGAAAACTGAATACGGAATAGGTATAGAGCAACAAGAGCGACCTGTGTATGCATCAGCTGAAGAGTCATATGATATGATGGTTCAACTAGTTCAAGCTGGACAAATGTCACCTGAAGAAATGCAGGCAATGCTTGAAACTGGTGAGCCAATGCAAAAAGGCACGGAGCTTGTAGATGTAGAAGTTGAAAAGCTTATAGTAAATCATCCAACAATTGAAGTTAGAAATAGTGCAAACATTATCATTGATACAACATGTGAAGGTGATATAGAAAAAGCTCAGTTCTTAATTGAAGAGTATCCAATAAGCTTCTCTGAATTAAAAAAGCAAGAATACAAAGAAGAAGAAATTGAAGTAAAAACTGTTGGTCCTGATGGAGTTGAAGTTATTACAAAAGAGATTAAAGCTAGAGGTATATATAAAAACATAGAGTTTATAGATAAAAATAAAGAAGAGTATCAGTATTCTGAGTATCATGGTGAAAGCGCCAGAAATTCTAAGTTGTCTGGAAAATCAAGAGTTAAATTAAAAGCTTATGATTATTGGGGGTTCTGGGATATTAATAATGATGGTAATACTGTTCCTATAGTAGCTACATGGGTTGGTGGAGTATTAGTAAGATTAGAAGAAAATCCTTTTGGTCATAAAAAGATTCCATATGTAATAGCTAAATATATGCCTGTTAAGCGTGAAGTAATGGGAGAGCCAGATGCAGTGTTGCTTGAAGAGAATCAAGAAGCTGTTGGTAAGACTACTAGAGCTATACAAGATATTATGGCGCTAGATGCAGTAAATCAAGAGTTCATAGATGAAACATTCTTCCCGAGTCCAGTAGAAAGAGAAAACTATAGATTAGGTAAAACAGTATTCTTTAGAAGTGGAATGAATCCAAAGAATGCAATATTCAAAAATAATGTAAATCCTGTTAATCCTATTGCGCTACAGTGGATAAGTGCTCAGATTGCAGATGCTGAAGCAATGTCTGGTACAACATTAAACAATAATAGTACAAATGGCATCAGCGTTAATGCTCAGAGACGAATAGATAGCTCAAATAGCAAAAGAGATGCATCAGTATTAAGAAGAATAACTTCGATGCTTGTAGACGCCGCTAGATTGATTATAGCTATGAATGCTGAGTTCCTATCAGAAGAAGAGATTGTTAGAAATACAAATCAAGAGTATGTTAAGATAAATAGAGATGACTTAACCGGCGCTCATGATATTACAATTGATATTCAAACTCCTGAGACAAATAATGCAATAGCTCAAGATTTAGCTATGGTTCTGCAAACAGGTCAACAAACAATGAGTCCTAAGTTGTCTAGAAAGATATGGGCTAGAATATTGAAACTAAAAGGTCAATATGATTTAGCTAGAGAGTTTGAGAGCTTTGAGCCTCAGCCTGATCCAAAACAACAAGAACTTATGGATATGCAGATTGAAGAGCAAAGACTTAAAATTGAAAAAGCTAAAAAAGATATTGAAGAAGTTGATTCAAGAATTAATGAGAGAATATCTAGGGTTGTTGAAAATGAGAAAGATGTTGAGAACAAACAATCACAAAACTTATTAAGACAACAACAAACAGCTGAGTCAGCTGCTAGAACTAGAAAACTAGAAGAAGAAGCTGATATGCTTGCAAAAGACTTTGTTGATTCTCAAACTGGTGCTAAAAGAGCTAGAGAGCTTGAAGATAGAGCTATAGATTTCGATACAAGAAGAAAAGAAAAGCTTGATGATGCAGATATTGAAATGACAAAACAAGAAATGATGTTAAGAATCAAACAACTAGAAGCACAACTAACTGGCGCTTTAACCAAAAAAGGAGAATAATTATGGAAGAAGAGATGAATCAAGAAGGTTTAGGAATGATACAGGGCGCTCAACAAGCGCCAGTGCAAGAAGAAAAGTTTGTAGCTAAGCCAAATATAGCTCTTGAGAGATATAACAATAATATTGTAAACGACATAAGAAATCAAGCAAAGCAAGAAGCTATCCAAGAGATTGCTCATCAACAATCAGTTAATCAAGAAATTATTAATAGAGAAAAAGGTGCTATTGATTATGGTAGAAGCGTTGGAATGCGTGAAGGATTAAATGAAGGCATTGATCTTGGTTTTAGTGAAGCATTGAGATATTCTGAAGGTAGAGATTCATCTCAATCTGGCGCTATGAGAGACGAAGATACATCATATGCTCAGAATTATGCAATGAATGACACAGAAGATGAAATAAACAATGAAATGGATTATGTTGATAATTCAGGGCTTGGAATGGTTTAAAATAACCATTAATTAAAGATTAAGGTTAGAGTATATACAATATACTCACAAAATGCATACAAAAGGTTTACGAGAAATGTCTTACGAAATAAGTTTAGAGTCTATAGAAGCTGAAATACAAAGTCTTGATGAACAAATTGAGATTGAGAAAAAGTTTCATAAAATTATAAATTCTAGAGATTTCACTGATGTTTTTCATGAAACTATTTTTGGTTCTGAAATGATTGAGTTGTCTAGTAAATTATGCGACTCAGTTAGTGATGAAACAGAAGAACAAATAATTGAACAACTTAGGTTGCTAAAAAAAGTTAAAGGCTTTTTAGAATCTAGAGCTGTTCAGTTAGAGGTTTTAACAAATAGACTTGCAGAGTCTAAAGACCTAAGACAAAACATTTTGAAACAACAAAACTAATTAAAAAAGGTAAATTGAATGGCAAGAGAAGAAGAAATATCTGCATCTGACGAACTAGATAGCATTCTTAACGGGAATTTTGAGTTTGAAGAAACTGAAGATGACAACGAAGAATATGACTCTAATGAAGAAGATGATATTGAGGACACAGACGAGAATTCTGAAGAAGAAGAAGATGAAGACACGAATGATCAGGATGCCGATTCTGATGATGATACTTCAGATGAAACTGATGAAGATAGTAACGAAGAAGACGCTCAAGAAGATGGTGAAGAATCAAACGAAGATGAATCTGAAGATGAAGAATCGGAAGACGGAGCTGGTGATAAATCAGAAGAAAAGTCGGAGGAAGGCAAAGAAGATGATGAAAGTGGTTTAGAGAATACGGACTCTGAAACAAATTCTGATACAAATGAGCCTAATGTTGATTTCTATAAATCATTTTACGAAAAAGTAACTTCTACGGAGTTCAAAGCGAATGGTAAGACTGTAAAAGGTTTCACTGATCCAGAAAAGATTATCAAAGCACAACAAATGCTTTATGGTTTTGAAGAAAAGATGTCTGGCTTTAAAAAGTATAGACCTTTAATGAGTGCATTAGATAAATCAGGAATGATTGAAAATCATGATAAGTTTAACTTGATGATGGATGTAATGAGTGGTGATAAAGAAGCATTAAAGCACTTCATTAGCATTAACAAAATTGATCCAATTGTTGACCTTGATTTAGATGATATCAACTACACTGGCGCTAATTATGTTGAAACAGATGAAGCGATGAACATTAAAGAGACTCTACAAAGAGCCAGAGAAAATGGTGTTGAAGATAAATTTAGAGAAGTTGTTGGTACTCAATGGGATGCTGATAGCTTTAAAGAATTTTCTGCTAAGCCAAAAGTTAGAGAAGATTTGCTAGTACATATGACTACAAAGTTAGATGATGCTGAAAATTCTCCAACAATATATGATGCTGTTCAAGATAAAATAAAAGAGTTAAGACTTTTAGATACATCTGGTAGATTCTCATCAAAAACTTCTATTAATCAGTATAGAGAAGCTATAGCTGTGCTATCAGAAGAGAGAAAAGCTGCATATGAACAAAATCAAAAAACAGTACAAGCTGAGTCTAAAACTGTTGCTCCTAAAGCTGTTGATAAATCAAAAGTTGAAGCTGAAAAAGCTAAAATACTTGAAAAAAGACAAAAAGAAGAGTATACTGCGAAAGTTAAAGCTGAACAGGACAAAGTTGCCGAGAAAAGAAAAAAGGCTTCATCGGTTAGTACATCTAAACCTAAAGTTACAACAAAAGAGCCTAAGTTCGATCCTCTTAAATTAACAGGAAAAGACTTCTTTGAAGTGTTCGACATGATAGGAAAATCGTAAGATTTTCCTTGAAAGCAATTAGGTTTACTAAATAAACAAGGAAAATAACATGGCTGGTCCAATTAAAAAATTTAACCAAGGTGGAAACACTTCTAGTTCAATCTCTAGACAATTTACACCTGAATTCGTTTCAAAAGCTGTAGTAGAGTATGCTGCAAGAAAAATGTTTTTCTCAAAAATGGCTTCAAGAGAAGATATGCCTGAGAACAGTGGTGATACAATCACTAAAGAAATCGTTATCCCAATGTTACATAAAGATAACATGGTAGATGGAAACCTTGATGCTTCAACTGCAAAATTATTAACATATGTTTGGTACGTATTCCCATCAGTTGGTGGTGTATTAGATTCTAAATATGATGCAAATGATTACTTAGGTGCAAATGCTGGTAATTTAGATGCTGCTATCGCTGATGCTAAAGCTGCTGCTACTGCTAGAGTTGGTGTATTAGGTGGATCTGCATTCTTAAAATCAGGAGCTGGTAACATTTTAGGTGGAGATGCTTCATATGCTACTGCTAAAGGTCCATTGGTTCCATTACCAGAAGAGGGTGGAGTTGTTAACTTACTAAATAGCTCATCTAAATTAGTATCTGCAAAAATGACTCAACATGGTATCGGTGCTAAATATACAGTTAGATCTGTAACATTAGACTCAAGAATGAAACAAGTTGCTAGAGAAATCAAAGAACTTGCAAGAGCTACTGGTGAATTAAAAGAAATGCAAATTCAAAACTCATTATTGTCTGCTTCTGAAGCAAATAGAATGATTGCTTCTGATGTTGCTGTTACTCCAGTTCAGATGACTGCTGTAGATGTTCTTGATTATGATGCATTAAGTGCATTCGAACAAGCTTTAATTGATAATGAAGTTCCAACTGATACTGAAATCGTTTCTGGTACAGATAAAGTTGATACTAAAGTTATTGAGAATGCTTATGTTGCGTTTGTACATTCTAGAATGTTACCAACATTAAGAAAAGTAAAAGGTCCAGACGGTGTTACAATTGCATGGGTTCCTAAATCACAATATGCTGCTGGTGAGACTATCATGGATGGTGAAGCTGGTTCTATTGGTTCATTTAGATTCGTAGTTGTTCCTGATTTACAAGTGTACAAAGGTGCTGGTTCTCTAGTATCTGCTGATACAACTGGAACTGCTGGTGAAAGAGCTAACACTTATGCTACTGGTGGATATTACGATGTATTCCCTATCTTAGTTGTAGGTACAGATTCATTCATTACTACAGGTATGAGAAGTCAAGATGTTACAGCTAACCACATTTTACCAAAAGCTGATGTGCATAACGATATGTATGGTCAAGTTGGTGGTGTTGCTTCTAAATGGGAATATGGTTTCTTAGCATATAGACCTGAGAGAATTAGACAATTAGCGGTTGTATGTAGAAGATCTTAATCTTCTACATCTAGATAGATAAAATAAGCGCCAGATATAGAGAACTTCTCATCACTGGCGCTTTTGAAGACAAACAAAATAAAATAGGATTATAAATGTCGATAAAACCATATGAAAAGATGACTAAAGCGGAATTACTTAAGGCAATTAGCTTTTTCAAATTAGAAGGTAAAGTTGCAGAATTAGGAAAAGATGAGAATTCTTTAATTAATGCTGATTATGTTAAAGTTTTAAATGCTTTTAGAGATTCACAGGCTGCTGTAAATAGTGCAGATAATATTGAAGATAGTGCAGATATTGCAAATAATGAAATAGATAATGGAGAAAATGATATGTCTGGTAAAGTAGAAAATAAAGAAATTGAAGATAATGGTGAAAAGACTGAAACTAAAGTAATTAAAACTGAAGTTAACAAAGCGCCAGTAGTTAGGGTTAAGGCTTTTAAAGATATGACTAGAGATGAGCAGATTGAATTTGCTTCTGAGTATAATGAAACTAAAACTATGGTTATTGTTACTGATCATGATACAACTCAAAACTTTGATGCTGATATCCAAGAGAGAGGTGTTAAGATTAACTGGGGAAACAAAAGATGTGGTGGTGATGATTGCGTGTTTATGCATGGTGAACCTCAGTATGTTAGAAATGGTGCGCTAGCAGCTATGAGAACAATGCTAATTCCTACAAATAGTAAAAATTCTACAAGTAGAACAAAAGCTAGATTTAGTATCACAGAAGTTGAAGGTTGGACTCAAGAAAAAATTGATGAGTTAAAAGCTCAACAAAAATTAAAAGGAAACTAAGATGGCTTGCATGGGAAAAGGTAAAGGTCCTAAACCTAATAAGTAGATATTAAGAGTTGGGCTTAGCCTAGCTCTTTTTTTGTTTATAAAGATAATTATTTGGTTAAACAAGATATAATGTTTTTATAAACAAAAAAAATGAAAATAAATAAAGAGGTTAAAGATATGGATGAAAATATTTTCTCGATAAATAAAGGCATAGATAATGAATTTATATTTAGTATAAAGAAAAATTATGAAATTCTTCCATTAACATTAGATGATAGTGATACATTTGAGATTAGAATAATCAGATTATCAACAAGAGATGTTGTTTCGATTATAAATCAAGTAGAAAATGATGATGGAGTTATTGAGTTTTTTGATAAGCCAAATGGTCAAATACTTGTTAAGCTTAAAGCATTAATGACATCTGAGCTTGAAAGTGAATTTGGAGATAGAGCTGATAGATATTATAGTAAACCTATGTATGAAATATTGGTAATTGGAAATTCACTACTTGATGGCGCTATTCAGTTTAGAATACCCGAAGTATATGTGAGCTAAGCATGAGTACTATTGTTGAAAACACAAATCCAATATCTGTTGAAATTGAACCTAAACATTCAGTTACATCTCAAACTGGGGCTATTGTTGAAATCATAGAACCAGATTATAGTGTTGCTGTTCAAAGAAAAGAATATAAAGTTGTTGGAGACAATATATATATACCTAGATTATATGATGATGCTCCTCAATGGATGAAAGACTTAATAGGAACTGTTGTAGATATCAAAACTGCTGTTGCTGTTGGAAATCTTGATGATGCATTGGAAGCACTTAGAACTCTATCTGATGAACTAGATGTAGCTAAAAATACATATACTTTAAGTATTGTAAGCAGTAATGATATAGATACAAGAATAAACACAGCAATAGAAACATTAAATAGTGCACTGCTTGACGCAGATGCTACAATATTAAATATTGCACAAACTGCTACTACTCCAGAAGAAGCTTCAGCTATAGCTATAAATACATTGAGTGCATCATTAAGTGAAGATGGTGAAATTGGAAGCTTTATATCAAATATGAATGCAGCTTTTGCTGATCTAGATAGTGCAACAACTGAAAGCATAAATCTAATGGAAAGCGCTATAGAGGCTGAGTTTAGTGCTAACGCTACAGCTGTTCAAACAATAAGAACATATGTTGGAATAGATGATGCTGGAGCAAGTACTGGAACAGGTTTAAGCGCATATCTAGAGGGAAGTGATGGAACTATAGGTGGAGCAGATTCTCAGCTTATTAATGACATAAGAGTTACAGCTGAAGGCGTTGAAAGTAAATTTGAATATAACAGTATTATAAATATTAATGGTGTTTACAAAAAAAGTGGGTTTGGATTAACTACTAATTACACAAGTGGAACTGGTACTGAGGTTAATCCTTATGTAAGTGAATTTTGGATAGATGCTAGTAGACTTAAGTTTACAAATAGTAATATGACTGGTCAAGTAGCACCGTTTACTATAGATGCTAGTGGAGAAATACCTGAAGTTACTTTTAATGGAAAGGTAGCATTTACCAATGTAACTGGATATACAGCGCCAGATGTTGCTGGAGACATTGATGCAAATAATGATTTGTTTGCACAAAGATTAGGATATACTAATTACGCTGCAATGGTTGCAGCTGCTAGTAGTGGGCAGACAATAATTAATGGTGGATATGTTAATACTACTTTGATCAATGCAAACTCAATCACTGCTAACCAGATTAATACAGTAGGATTGATAGCAGAAAATATAAGCGCAGATGAAATAGTAGGTAAAACTATAACTGGGGGGGTTATAAATGGAGCTAGAATCAATGGTGCCGTAATAAAAGCTTCTTATCTTGACTTAAATGGTGATTTAGAGGTATTGACTAATTATATAATAACTGTTGCAATGTACAATGAAAATCCTAGTTTATATACAGATGCTATTTATATAAGCGCTGATAATCAATACAGAATACCATCTTTAAGTACAGTTAGAGAGTCAACAATAAGTGCAGATATAAGTGCTAATGGTAGTCTATTTAAGTCTAAAATAAGAAGTTATAATTGTGCTAATGCAGGACATAATTTAAAATGTGTCAAAAATACTTCGGAGTTTACAGTATCAACAGATACTTTGTTTGCAACAATAACTAGTGCAACAGGGTATGTTGATGGTAGAACAAGAAAATCTTCTACTCTTACTATAAAGTTTGCAGGAACAAATATTGGAACAATTCATTTTAATCAATACTCAAATTCTGGCGGAGCAGATAATACATCATCTGGAACAGAAAGAATTGATGTTTATGTAAATAATTCTATTGCCTATACATATTCAGATAATTGGACAAGTGGATATATATCTGATGATCCATTAGTTTATCCAAATGCTTATATTAGAGTAACTATTAGTGGTATTAATTTTAGAATTAAAATAACACAGTTTAACAGCATATCTGTATATCTTGAAAACGGTACATATTCTTTTCCAGTTTCGTTTACAAGTACAACTTCATCTCTTTTTGAAGTGAGTACAATAGCATATCCTCATAATGAAACTTGGAAGATTAGTTCTGTGTCTGGTTATTATAATTCCTCGATTTCAATAAACAACATGATTTAAGGATAAAAATGAAAGTAGCAGTAAAAAGAGAGCTAAATAAAATAATAGATTTGTTTCCAGATGGAGAGAGTGAAAATAGCATTTACCTTACATCAAATGGATATATAGTATTGGATATAGAAGATCCAATACTTACAAGCACAACTAACGAATATGGTACTATTGATGTTGTATTTAGAGAACTTAATCAAGAAGATTACAAAGAATATGATAGAATTAATTACAAATCAATAAGAGATGAGTTAGTAAAAAACATAGTTGTTGTTCATAATGGAATTGAGTATCAAGGAGATGAGGATTCTCAGAGTAGAATGAGTAGAGCTATAAATGGTTTACAAGAAAATGGTACAATAGAATGGAAAGCAAAAGATAATAGTAAGCAAATATTATCAATATTAGATTTAAAAGAAATATTATATTTAGCTGGACAAGAACAAACAAGAATATTGTTTAATGAATAATATTATAAAATCTAATTTATGATAAAATAAAATAAAAAAAAGGAAAAATTATGGCAATAATACAAATTGAAACAAATCTTGATGTGATAAAGAAACAGAGAGCTTTAGTAAAAGAAGCATTAGGAAAAGAAGGAATATACATAAGAGCTAAAGAGACTCTTATAGATTTATTAGATAGAGGTTCATTAACTGATGAAGCAAGATCTGCTGTTATAGCAGAAACAATAAGTAAAATGGTTGGAGATATAACTGCTTCAAGTATGAGTATTGGATTACAGTGGGCTACCCAAGAGAAAGAGCTAATTCTTAAAAAAGAAGAACTTGAATTACAACTTGATATCTTAGCTGCTCAAAAAGATAAACTAGATGAAGATATCAAAACAAGTTTAGCTACTACACAGCTACAACAAGCTAAGTTATTAAGAGAATATGGTGCTCCAACAAAAGATTCTAGCGGAAATGTCATAGCATTAATGGATGAAGGTGCAGTATGGGAAAGTATGAAACTTGTTAAAAAACAAGTGGAACAAGGAAGTGCAGCTATTAGCAAGATAGAAGATGATAAGTTAACATCTGCTAAACAAAGATTAAATATAGAAGCACAAACATCATTGTATGCAAGACAAGAAAGAGGATTTGATGATAATAAATACCAAAAACTATTCGATTCTCAAATAAATGCATGGGGATTAATGTTTAGTTCTGGGATGTTAACTACTAAGCCAGCTATTATTACTGGAGATAAAGTTTCTGAGCTTTATAGTACACTAACATCTGGAATGTAGAATGAAATTATATAAAATAGCGCCAGATGATATTGCTATATGCGTAAACTATGTGGTAGATGAATATGAGTCAATAACTGGCTCTTCATCTGGCGCTAGAGGATTAGCAATAAGATTCGAAAGGGATCTCAAGAAAAAAGATGGAATAAAAGTTGTAGATGAAAATAGAATAATAGGATTCTGTTTCCATGAAGACTTTGATGATAAATTATTGCTTACATCTTTCTATGTTGAAAAATCAAAAAGAGCTAGTCAATGTATATACGAAATGTTCAAATATTGCATTGAACAAGCTGGAGATAGAGAGATGATATATATAGCATTACATAAAGATATGGTTCTCCCTGGTTCAGTGTGCAGAAATGGTGTAATAGTTAAATATAAAGTTAGAGAATGGATTGATAAAGTTAAAAAAAGATACGAGAAATAATAGATAAAAAAATAATAGATAGAAAAATAATATGTAAAAAAAATAATATATAAATGGTTTACAAGAAAATGGTACAATAGAATGGAAAGCAAAAGATAATAGTAAGCAAATATTATCAATATTAGATTTAAAAGAAATATTATATTTAGCTGGACAAGAACAAACAAGAATATTGTTTAATGAATAATATTATAAAATCTAATTTATGATAAAATAAAATAAAAAAAAGGAAAAATTATGGCAATAATACAAATTGAAACAAATCTTGATGTGATAAAGAAACAGAGAGCTTTAGTAAAAGAAGCATTAGGAAAAGAAGGAATATACATAAGAGCTAAAGAGACTCTTATAGATTTATTAGATAGAGGTTCATTAACTGATGAAGCAAGATCTGCTGTTATAGCAGAAACAATAAGTAAAATGGTTGGAGATATAACTGCTTCAAGTATGAGTATTGGATTACAGTGGGCTACCCAAGAGAAAGAGCTAATTCTTAAAAAAGAAGAACTTGAATTACAACTTGATATCTTAGCTGCTCAAAAAGATAAACTAGATGAAGATATCAAAACAAGTTTAGCTACTACACAGCTACAACAAGCTAAGTTATTAAGAGAATATGGTGCTCCAACAAAAGATTCTAGCGGAAATGTCATAGCATTAATGGATGAAGGTGCAGTATGGGAAAGTATGAAACTTGTTAAAAAACAAGTGGAACAAGGAAGTGCAGCTATTAGCAAGATAGAAGATGATAAGTTAACATCTGCTAAACAAAGATTAAATATAGAAGCACAAACATCATTGTATGCAAGACAAGAAAGAGGATTTGATGATAATAAATACCAAAAACTATTCGATTCTCAAATAAATGCATGGGGATTAATGTTTAGTTCTGGGATGTTAACTACTAAGCCAGCTATTATTACTGGAGATAAAGTTTCTGAGCTTTATAGTACACTAACATCTGGAATGTAGAATGAAATTATATAAAATAGCGCCAGATGATATTGCTATATGCGTAAACTATGTGGTAGATGAATATGAGTCAATAACTGGCTCTTCATCTGGCGCTAGAGGATTAGCAATAAGATTCGAAAGGGATCTCAAGAAAAAAGATGGAATAAAAGTTGTAGATGAAAATAGAATAATAGGATTCTGTTTCCATGAAGACTTTGATGATAAATTATTGCTTACATCTTTCTATGTTGAAAAATCAAAAAGAGCTAGTCAATGTATATACGAAATGTTCAAATATTGCATTGAACAAGCTGGAGATAGAGAGATGATATATATAGCATTACATAAAGATATGGTTCTCCCTGGTTCAGTGTGCAGAAATGGTGTAATAGTTAAATATAAAGTTAGAGAATGGATTGATAAAGTTAAAAAAAGATACGAGAAATAATAGATAAAAAAATAATAGATAGAAAAATAATATGTAAAAAAAATAATATATAAAAGATTGGAGAAAGAAATGGGTGGAGGTACTGAGACTATAGTGGATGTTAGTGTAACAAGACTTATAAATGAGCCTCACAAGGTTTACAAGGCTGTAATGAGAGATGTGTTCACTAATGCTCCTAAGGGAACTAGAGCAATGATGAGTGCATTAGGAAGTCAGTTTGTAGATAATCAAAAATTATTCCACTCAAAATATCTTGAAACTCTTGGATATGAGCCTACTGTAAATACTCAGTATAAAAATATAGATACTGCTCTTGTAGAAGACTATATAGAAACAGAATTAGGAGTAGAGGTTATATCAATAAATAGCGCAAGATATGATGCTCCATCATCTGAAGAGTTTATGTTGCATCATTTACAGAATACATATGTTGATTTCAATCTGGCGCTTAAAGAGTTTACATATACAGATGGAAAAAGATATAGGTTTTTTACGAATACTGTAGTTTCTCAAGCATTAATAGAGTCCACATGTTACAGAATAAGCGCTGAAACTGTAGCTGAAGATGCTGCATCAAAAGGTGTTACAGTATCAATAAATTATGATGTTGTCGAAAAAATAGATGGAATAAATTATTGGAAATATAGAGACAACACTGGAACAGATAGATATGTAAAAGTTGAATATCTATATCTTCAAACTCAAGGTCTTGATTATACAGCTATACAATATATAATATCTACATGGAATAATAAATTATATAGTAGGTATGGTACTGAAACCCAAAATGGAGAAATGGGAATAGAAACATATACTACCTGGACTCTTAGCGCCAGAAGTAGAGTGTATCTTGATGCAAGTGGAAAAATAAAAGTTGAAGTGGTAAAGCAAAATTTAACAACTCCAAGAGGATACAAGTCTCAATACTATGTAGAAGCGATAAATGGAGCTATGTCTGATATAAAAAACGATATAGAAATAGCTATAAACAATTATTTTGGAACAGGTCTGGAGAAGCTTATAGCTACATATACAACTAGTACTGGCGCTTTTAAAATAATAATTGCAACAGTTAATGAAGATAATATTAGCGGATATGCAGATATTGAAGCGTATCCAATTATACCTCTTAAAGATAACTATAATTTTACAAAAGATACTAGACAGAGGAAAGCTATATTAAATAAAATAGGAATGACTGGAAGTGATTTTGAGTCTAGTCTTAAAAATAAAAAATTAAGACATGCATCTATAATGTTCACTGTTTCAATGAGTGCAACAGATAAGACATCAATAAAATATTTGTATAATCTTTTAGATAATCTAGGAACTATAACTATTCCAGGATGGAAAGGTGGCACAAGAACTGTTCATGCCGCCAGAATAAGATTTCAAGGCATGGATCTGACTACGCAGATAAACATGAGTACTGAAATAAAATCAGGATCAATAGGACCAATTGGAACATACGCTCATCAAATAGTTACAGAAGAAAATCAAGTATTAGATCCAGAAGCATACGGTGAGGTTTATGTAACTGAAAAAACAAAAGTAAAGGTATTAAGAAAACAAATAAATGAATTGTATTATAGCGAGATACGACTAGCTAGCGCTAGAAGTATTTGGAGAATAAACGGGAAAGAAAAAAGTGGAAAACTGCTTGACGATAGCGAAGATAACTGCGTTGTTCCCTTGCTTCAGACAGCAATGGATGGATTTGTTCTGGAAGAATCACTGTATATGATGGGAAAATCATTATGCTTGGTTGTATTGTCTGTTACAAAAGTAAAAACAAAATGGTATCAAACTGGATTTTTTAAATTTATATTGCTTATTGTGATAGTAGTTGTTGCCTATTATGCTGGACCAGAGGCTGGAGCAGCATTATTTAATGCAACATTAGCTGCAGGTGGAACTGTTGCTGCTGCATCAACACTTGCATTGGTAGCAACAGCTGTAGTATATGCTGGTGCTGCAGTTAGTGTTCTTGGAATGATGGGAGTAGATACAGGAGCTGCTGGAACAATTTTAGGAATAGCTGGTTTGGCACTAGGTGGATATACTATGTACTTAAATGGATTAGCTGCTGGTGTTGGTCAAATATCAACGTTACAATTGGCAAATGGTTTGGTTGGAGCAGCGAGTATGGCTTCAGACATAAATGCTAAAGGTACTATGGCTAAGATTCAAGAAAGCTATGATCAACTTAATCAAAAAATGAAAGAACTTGAAGAAGAAGGAAAAGAATTATATGCAGATATACAAAAAGGTATGTGGGTTGGTATAGCTGATAGGGAGCCCGAGCTATTATATTATATGTCAAGTACAGATTATATGTGCAATTATAATTCATTATATGATTATGATAGCTTGATTGATGCTGCTATAGGTTCATAAAGATATAAGCAATATTATAGTAGAGTTTAGTAAAATAAAATAAAGTTAATATTTTAAGGAGAATTACATGAAGTTTGATTATAGTAGAAAGCCTGTAGATACAAGTGAATATATTGATTCGAGTATCTATTCAAAGCCATCAGCAAGCAAAAGTGATGGATTAGGAGATATATTCGGAAATCTATTTGATTCAAGACCTAGCTGGCTAACAAAAGCTGGAACATATACTGGAACAGATGGTTCAGTTACAAATCTAACAGCGCCAGAATTTAATGCAATTAAATCAAGTGGTGTCACAGAAGGTCTCGAAGAAGGTGGTTTATCATCATTAGTTTCTGATCCGAATAGTGCATTATCTGGAATTGGTGGAATAAAAGGATTAGGAACAATAGCTGGAATAGGTGCAGATGTATATGGGATAATGAATCAAAAAAAAGGTCTTAAACAAGCAGAGAAAGCTTGGGAAGCAGAGAACGCAAGAGCAAATGAGATTATGGCTATGAAGAGAGAACAGTATGATACATTTAAAAAAGATAAAGCTGCATTGAATGCTGGATATTCTGGCGCTAGCAAGGTTGGATAATATGGCAGACTTAAGACCAAACTTTGGAAATATAAATCCAAATACAGCTGGCGCTTTAAATGCTTTAACAAATGCAAATGAATTATTTCAAAAGTCTCTTAATGCTCCAATTGATAGATTAGAAAGATATGCGAAAGAAGATGAGCTCAAGGATAGATTAGATAGAGAAGATGCATTAAGAGCTGAAGCATTAGCGTATTCTAGAGGAAGAGATGAGCTAACAGACAAAAGATATGATGAGAATATTGCAAAAACAGAAGCTGAAAAGAATTTCTTGAGACAAAAAGAATCAAATACTGCTGATGCATTAAATTTATTAGAAAATAGAGATGCATTTATTGCAAATAAAATTTCTGGTGAAGTAAATGCTGCTAGAGCTGGAATAGCTAATCTTGAAGGTCAAGATAAAATAGATGCTCAAAATCAGCTTGATGAATATTTAAAAACTGGAACAGGATTAAGTGGTCAACAATGGGCTTCAAATGCTTCCAATGCAACAAATGTAGATGCAAATGCATTATATAACGCAAGATTAAATAAAGAAAAACTAGCTAATGATAGGCTAGACAGAGCTGAAGACATAAGATGGAGAGAAAAAGAATATAATTTAAATCTTATGAAAGCAAGAATGTCTGGAGAGCCTAAATATAAAGGTCAAGTATACACAGATCCAAAAACTGGTTCATTTGTAACAACTAGAAGTCCAGAAGAAGAAAGAGTTTTGGCTCAAAGTGGTTGGTCGTTTGGAAAAAATCCAAATGCTGGAAAAAATGATTCAACTACCGGCGCTAAGAAAGATGCCGATAAAGATTATACATCTGGATACAAAAAGCTAGAAGAAAAAGTATTAGATTATGGATCGTTTGATGATTCAACAGCTTTAGAAAATTTAGAAATGTTAAAGATGTTAAAAATAAATCCAAATGATGTTGATAGCATGATTACTAAAATAGAAGCAAATACTGCATTTGACAAAACATTAAATTATTCAGACATGAATAAGTATGGTCCTCAAATAAAATCATCAGATGGTAAGTTATTGCCTCTTGGAGATGGAATAGAGTTGATAAAAAAAGAGGGATATATTACTGTTTTTGAAAACGGAAAACCTGTACTATATAAACCTACTGAAACTAAAGCAATTGAAGAAAAACTCAAAGAAGTAGAAAAAACTTCCAAAGCGCCAGAAAGTGTTAGTCAAAAAGACATTGCTCCAGTTAAAAAAACAGAAGATGAAGTATTAAGTGATAGATTTATATCTGGTGTTCCTCAAGAATTGATAACTGGAAATAGAACTCCATCTATTAAAAAAGTTGATCAAAATGCTGAATCATATAATTCAAAATCAGATGCATTTAAGAGAGATGTTAGTGAGTCAGAATACAGAAAAAATAAACAAGCATATGACAATTTATACGAATTAAGATATAAATAAAAACTAACCAATAAATCATCCTTAATAATATATTAGATATAATAAATCAAATATAGAAATTAAGGATGTGCCCAATGGGAATACTTGAAGATAAAATACTGGCGCTAAGTGATAAAACAATAGAAAAACAGGATAGACTTTCTGGATATTCTGATACTAAACAACAAAATCAACAAACAAACTTAACACAAAACAACCTAAATGTATGGACTCCAACTATGCTTGAGAGTATGACTGATGCAGATAGCCCTCAATTCATTGGAACAACTGGTGGTCTTGGTGGAGTAGATAAATTAACTGGTAAAAGATATGATTTAACTGGAAAAGAAACAGAAGATAGAATTGAAGGATTTGATGCATATGAAGTTCCTCATCCTGGTGATAATTATAAAAATACTGAATCTGGAAAGAAAAAATTTGATATGCAAAGAGCTAGATTAGCATCAGAATTAGGTTTAAACCCAAATGAAGTTACAGATGATATGATATATCAAAAAGGAACAGAGCAAAAGCTTATGGCGCTATATAATATGATTCCTGGTGAAAAAGCTGAATGGACTCCTGGACCATTAGACTTTATAAATGAAAATACACCTCTTGAGCTTGGAAGCAAAGAATATCCATTAAATATAGAAGTTGAAAGATTAAATACTGGAAAATTTGGTCATTTTGGAAGACCATTAACAGATGTTAGAAATAAAGATACAAAGGAAGGTATTGGTGAGTCTATAGGATATGAGAAGCCTAAATTTGAACAAGTTGCTGCTAAAGATGCGTTGGAGAATATATCTTCAAAATACGGAACAACTGATGGTAAAAACATACAGATGCCAGGAGAAGATACAATAACAGATGCATTACAATATGCTGGTGGATCATTTGCTGCAAATGTCGGAGATGCTGTTGTTGATGCTGCTGGAAGAATAGCTCTTGAGCTAACAAAAGGCATAAAAGATATGCCAGAAAAAGAAGCAGTAAAATACATGAAAGAAGATATGCCTAATAGTAAAGCTTGGTTTGATGAAAATATGGACTTTAAATTATTAGACAAATACAAAGAAAAAGAAACATATGGATACAAAGGTGAAGCTACAGAAAAAGCTATGAATAGGCTAGGAGAAGCTTATGATTCAGGAGATGCTGTAGATATGGCTTCTTCTGTTATAGAAGGAGTTTATAATGCTGGATTACCTTTTTTAGCTGAAAGTGCTGCATATATAGCTGCATCAATGTCTAAAAAAGGCTATATAGCTGTTGCATCAATATTCCAAAATGATATACTTGAGGAAAGAGCAAAAGTTGTTGGTGGCGTTGAAAATATATCAAATGCAGAAAGAATGGCTATTATGCCACTAGCTTTAGGAGCAGCTGTAGTAGAAAAAGTTGCAGATAAAGTAATATTTACAAAACCACAGTTTATAAATAACTTAATATCTGGCGCTTTAAAAAGTGAAAACAAAGAAGCAACTGAAACAGTATTGAAAACTATTGCTAAAAAAACTGGAGAAGCTATCGGAAAAGGTGTTGCTATTGGAGGTACTACAGAAGCAATTCAGACTGGTATTGAAGAATTTGGTGCATTATATGGAACAGATGAGCAAGAAAAATTATTGGAAGATGAAACATTTAGAAAGATGTTCCAGGCATATGGTGCTGGGGTAGCTGGAGACGTAACTGGTGCTGCAGCAATTGAGATATTACCTAAAGCTGTATTTGAATCTTCAAAAAGTATTGGTGAAAAGTTTGGTGGATTAAAAGATTCAGCTGTTAATAAAGCTAAAGAGATTAAGAATAAGACATCAGACATAGTTATGGATAATCCAAATGAAATAGTAGCTAAAGAAGACGCTGAAGCTGCCAAAGTAAATGTTGCAAACTATAATACAAAAATGGATAATATTACTGCTAGAATAACTGCTGGAGACATAACCGATTCAGAAGTTGATTCAATGCTTGATGATATCAAAGAAGCATCACTATATGCATCAAAAAGTAAAAATATAGATGAAGAAACACAGGATATCATCTACGGTAAGGTCTTAGCAAACAATAGAGCCTTGACTGCATTAATGGCTTCTAGAAGAGATGATGTTCTTAAAAATGGTAACACATCAAGAATGCAAAGCTTGGCTTCAGATCCGCAGAATAAAGAGAAGTTCAAGAGAATGCTTGATATTACAGATGAAGAAGGAAATGCTGTTGGAGAGATAGATTTCAATGACGAATTAATAGTTAAAAACTATATGAAAGCTGGTAAAGATGCTGGATTAGATGAAGAAACCCTACAAGACATCAAAGATGAATATGTAGCTGTATCAGAAATTAGAAAAAGTATTAACGATGTATCAAAAGAAGTATCAACTGGCGCTAGAGGATATCTAACATATAGACAAAATGTTGAAGATGCTATAAATGAAGAAAATTTAGAAAAGATAGATGAAAATCTATCAAAAATGGATAAGTTTGTAGAATCACAACAAAATAAATTATCAGCATTAGATAAAGCAATAGCTAAAGTTGAAGCCGAAGTAAGAAAAAATATCAAGTTAAATGGCGGCAAAGTTAAAGGAAACATAAAAGGAATAAATGCTGATTCTGAGAAATTTACATATCCATCAGGTAAAACATTTGAAATAAACTATAGAAATGTTTATGAAAACTTAGGCAAAGATGTTAAAACTGGTGGAATATACGGCATAAGAAGTGCTGTAGCAAAAGAAGCTGGCGCTATGGCTAAGGCTGCAGAATTAACAGCTAAAGAAGTTTCTCAAAAGATTGAAGGATTTAAAAGATCAAGTGAATCATCATCTACAAAAATAAATGAAAGAAAAAATCTTTTAAATGAAATAAACAAAGCAAGTGTTGCTATTAAAAAAGTGTTGCCAAGCTACACTGGTAAAACTATTAATGATAATGAACTTAAAGGTTTACCTGAAGAAATTAAAACATTAATTAAGCAAGATAAAAAAAATAGAATAACATTAGCAAGTCTTGATAAAAAAGATGATATTGACATTGATAATACAGTTAAAAAACCAGAAGATAAAAAACCTCCTGTTGACAAGAAGCCACCAGAGGATATAACTTATAAAGCGCCAGTAGATAAAAGTTTAGAAGATATTACATACAAAGATGAAAAAATAACATATTCAGATGAAGAAATTAAGTCCGATGAAAATATAGGTGATTCGAATATAAGTGATATTGATTTTGATATGTTACCAAAAGAGAAACCTAAGGATATCAACAAAGCGCCGGCAGAGAAGGAACCTATAACATACAAAGAACCTGCTGATAATGGTGAAATAACATATGCTGATATAGATTATGGAGATACAGATATAAGTGGTGCTATAAACTATAAAGATACAATGAATGACATAAAAGAGTTCAATGACAACTTTGAGATTACATATTCAGATTTTGATATAGACTCTAACACTGGCGCTTTGGAAAGTAAAAAAATTGAAAAATCTGAAGCAATAAAAGCTATAGAAAGTAAAATTGAAGAATTAAAATATAAAATTAAATATGATTATGCAGTTCAAAAAGGAGCATATGCATATTTAAATAGTGATGAAGCTAGAAAGAAATATTCAGGTTCTCAACTGAAAGATAAGTTTACACAGTTTGAAAGATTAGCTACAAGCAATAAAGTAAATAGAGACAAGATAAGAGAAGAGATTAAATTATTACAAGATAAATTAACTGGTACTGATTATATTAAAGATATTATAGACAATACATCATCAAATATGAATGCCGTTTCAGTAGATGGTGGAGCATACCAGAGAGTTAGAGTAAGCGAAATAGTTCAACCATCAAAAGTTGGAAAAAATAGATTATCAGGAATGCCTATAAGTGAAATAACTAACAATAAAGAAATATTAAAATACAAAGACGATGCAGTAGACATATTCAAAAAGATGCTTTCGGATCCTAATGATGATATAGCAAATAGAAAATTTAAAGCAAAAGATAGTTTATTTAGAGGTTTATTGTTTAGGTTGACAGACAATGGTGTGGCTGAAATTAACGAAAATGTAGCTGTAGCTCTTGCGTTAGCTGGAGATGAGTATTATGCATTTATGAGTTCTAAGTTAGCTTATAATGATAAAGATGCTATTGCTGCTATGCTTGGTAAACAACCACATGAAGTTAGTCCTGATATTCAAAAAGCGTTTGCACATGAAGGTTTATTTAAAAAGCTTATAGCTGATAATCTTGGTAAAGCTGCATTTAGTAATTTATCATTAGCGCCAGCTAGTAAGATAGTTGGTAAAAATGCAGATGGTAGTGAAAAAGTAGTATATGAAGGTGTAGATTCAGAACTGTATGCAAAGATGTTATCAGATGCTGGTCAAATGGTATTGCTATATATGCAAGCAAAAGAATATATAGAGCCATTAAACAAATCAACTATTCCTATTGATACATATACTAAAGCTCTTGGAATAGATAATAGAAAAAAAGATAAATATGGTAATTTTATAGAAGATGAAAACTCAAAAACTCAAGAAGAAATAGATGCAGAAGCAGCTAAAGAATTCAATGATTTAACTACAGATAAAGACAGCAAATCTAAAAGAATTCCAATGGTTCAATTAAAAAAACCAGCTATTGGTAAAAAATATAGTGTTAAAGAAAAAACAGATATGAGTGTATTAAAAGCTGAAGTTCTAGCAAAAGTTGATATGGTTCAATCAATACTGGCGCTAGAGAAGAATTCAAAAGGTCCGATGTTCACAAAACCTAAAACATTAGAAGATAAGAATAATAAAGTTAAAAATAGTAAAGTTAATAAAGCTGCTAATGAGTCTTTTAAAGTATTAAATAAAATTAGACAAGAAGCGTATGAAGTTAATAGTGAAGCAGTAGATTTGATGCTTGAGAAAAGAGATAGATCTCAAACATTATCAATAATGGGATTTAAAACTGAAGATGATTTAGAGAAAATGGCATTCGATGATAGAGAAAGTGCAGAAGCTAGAAATAGAGAGATTGAAGAAAGTTATGATAATTTGATATCATTGCATGATAAAGTAGCTGGTAAAGATGCTACTGAAGCTAATGAGATGTATTTTGAATATTTCTTTGGTAAAAATGGAAGATTCTATATGGATTCAGTTACTGTAAATCCTCAGACAGATAAGTTACATAGATTCCTTGTTACATTAAAAGCTCATAGACAAATTATGGATTTCAATAGTCCAGATGCTGAAAAAAATAAACAACAAGAATACTTTAAAACTGCTATAGCTCAAGCGTTTGGATTTGGAATAGACAAGAAAACACCTCAAGAGATATATGACTTTGCAGATGCTGTTCTTGAACAATCTGAAGAGACACTAACTGGCGCTTTGACAGATAAAAAGCATAAAGCTGAGATAAAAAAAGATGGTAAAAAATATGAAGTAGAGATTGAACACTTAGGTCATTTCTTTCAAGGATTAAATGCAGTTAGAGCTTATAAAAAAGCTGGAAATGGTGAAAGACCATTTGAAGTATCATTATCTGTAGAGTTTGATGCTATTACAAGTGGATTCATATTGAAACTATTGCAATTACCTATTATGTCGTTCGAAAAAATGAAATTATGGTTATCTAAAGGTGGAGTGTTTTTATATGATGGAAAGCTAACTAAAAAACAAATAGCTAAAATGTCTAAAGAAGATAAACAAAAATATGCATCAGATATTAAAGATTATGAAAATTATATGGCTATTACAAACTCAGGGCAAGAGATATCAGAAGGTAGATTAATAGATTCATATAGAACATTGGCTCAAGGAATGGATGTAACTGGCTTTGAAGTTGAAGTAGAAAACGAAGAAAGATGGAAAGCTTTACAGGAAGTTCTTCCTAAGATTAAAGATCAAAAAGAAGTTGAAGTTGCAGAAGCGCCAGATAGTAGTACAAAAGAAGATGAAGATGGTGAAGATAGATTAAAAACAGAGATTATAGATATTGTTACAAGCGAAGGTAGGTCATTGTTTAAAGATCCGTTTATGACATTTGGATATGCAGCTGCTATTAAGTCGATTAAAAGACATCTTGGGTATAAAATGATATCTGGATTACCTAAGATGATGCTTGATGATTCGTCTCCTGAAGCGGTTAAGAAAGCTAATAAGTTTATAAATAGCATTCATGGTAAAGAGTTAGAAGAGAAAGAGATTAAAGCATTTAAAGAAACATTAAAAAATACAGCTTTTGAAGATATTCAAATAAATAATTATGTAACAGTTAAAGATAAAACTGGTAAGGAAATGAAAGTTAAATCTGGTAAAGTAGCTATAGCTGGTAAACTTAGAGAGATTGTGGAGATGACATATGGATCAAATGTTGAACAGATATTAACTGCAGAGTTTGGAGAGCTTATAGAGGCTAACAATAGAATCAATAACTCATTCAAAATAATGTTTCAAGCTTGGAAAGTTGCATATGATGCTAGAGTTGAAAAAGTAAGTGGTGGAAAAGGATTGACAGCTGATCAAGAAAATAAAATATTAGATGAACTAAAAGTATTATTCCCTATGATTAAGGCTCCATTGGCTGGTGAAAACTATATGGAAGATGGTGAAACTGTTGCTATATTCTCAACTGGATTAACAAATGCAAAAAGTGGATATGGACCTACTCAGACGCATGTAAATCCTGATAAGTTTGGTGGTCAAAAAACATTAACAGTTCAGTCAATGATTAGAGAGTTTCAAGCTGCAATAAGTGCTGGAGCTGTTGTGCCAATTCACTATATAGATGGTTCAGCTATGACTAAATCATTAGAAGAAGGTGGAGTTCTTGGAGTGCATGATGCTAAGCTTACTGGAATAAATAATGCTCAAGATGAAATTATTAAATACAACAAAGATGTATATGAAATATCTAAAGATTATAGCTTAGCTAAAGAGATTTTAAAATCATTAGAAAGGGTTAGAGATAATGCCAAAAAGCTTGGAGTTGATTTAGATAAGCTTGAAGGTTTGCGTTCAGGAAAAAACAAACCAGTTAAGAGATTTGATTCAATATTAGATGAAATGAGAGAGTTAAATGAAGTAGCTGAAAGCGGTAGAAAATTAGTATATGGATCTAATGCTAAGATTGGACATATGGCTGGATTAGATGGAAGTATGTATGAAATTAAAGGCGGTAAAGTTGTTGAGCCTGAAGATAGAACTAAATTAACTATCAAAGCGCCAGATAAGAAAGAATCTGTAAAAAAAGAGACTAAGCCTGTTGAAATAGTATCAGAAACAAGTATGCTAAATGGATTAAAAAATGGAAAAATTCAGTTTAAAAATCCTGCATCTAAAAATAGTCCATATCAAAAAGAAATTAAAACATATGAAGAATTTAAACAATTGGCTTCTGAATATGCAGATATGACTAAAAGTAAAAATATTGATGCTAAAGAATCTAAATATATAGATGGATTATTTGAAATGTTTGGTAAAAATGGTATTAAGTTCAATCCAATAACAATTGTGTTTAAGCAAGATAAAGAAGTTGATGGATATGGTATGCATAGTGCTTATACATCTGGTAAAAAACTATTAACATTTCCATCAACTAAAGATTTTGGAATTGAAAATACACAAAGAGTTATGCTTCATGAATATGCTCATGCGATAACTGTTTATGCAATGAAACAAAATAAAGCATTAGATAAAAAAGCTAATGAATTAAGAAATTATGTTTATAAAAATTCTACAGTTGAGCAAAGAAAACAATATGGATTATCTGATAAAAAAGGTGAAGCATATGAATTTGTAGCTGAAGCAATAAGTAATCCATCTTTTCAAGAGTTTTTATCTGGATTTGAAAGTGTATCATCTAATAAAAGTTTATTTGAAGATGTTAAAAATCTGTTTAAAGCAATATTGAGATTTGTTGATCAAGATGATGGTTCAAAAAGTGCATTGACTGATGCGCTAGAGATAGTATTAGAGTTAAATGGATATGTTGCAAAAGAAAATGCTGTTAATGATACAAAAGTTAATAGTGTTCAGCAAGTATTAGAACAATATAAAAAAGATGAGAATATTGAAAAAGAAAATGCTAAATTATTAGAGTATATTCAAGATAATGTTAAGTTTGAAATGAACTACAGTAAACAATTAGCATATGACTTCTTTACTGGTGAAGGTATTGCTGGGAATTATGATTGGAAAGATAATGTTGTTACGATAGCAGATTTTGATGGATTGAGAAATGATAAAGAGATGATGAAAATGTTATCAATTGAGCAAGTAAACCAAGACACTGGCGCTTTGGATATTAAGGCTGCATCAACTCAAATAAACATGATAATAGATGAAGTAAATAAAAGAAATATAGATTTCACAACTAAGTTACATGAGAGTGTTCATGCTGCTGTTTATAACTATATGAGAAGTGAAAAAGGTAAAACATATAGCGAAGAGATGACTAGACTATATGAAGTGGTTAAGCAAGCTGCTGAAGCTAATCCTGAGATGTTTACAACTAATAAATCATATTGGGCTAAAGATGTAGATGAATTCTTAGCTGAAGCATTAAGTAAGCCAGAACTAATTAAAGATTTAATGAAAATAGATGTTGAAGGTAATCTAATAACTGGCGCTGAGAAAAGTATGTTTGAGAAGATAATTGACATGGTTGTAGAAGCTCTAGGATTATCTACAAAAGAAGATAAGTTAAATATGCATAAATACTTGCTTGATAGCTTCAAAACTGCTGTGGAAGCTAATAAAGATGGAAAAGAGTATATATCTAACAAAGCGCCAGATAAAGAAGTTGAACTTAATAAAAAAATATATAAAACAATAAACGAAGAAGATATTATGCAAGCAAAAGATATAATGTTAAAAAATAAAGAAGAGTGTCGATAGGACGCTCTTAAAATAGGGGAAATATAAGATGGCATGTAAACTACCTAGCGAAGAGCTAAATGAGATAATAAAAGGTTTAGAAGCAAAGTACAAAGGTGAAGAGTTAGATGCTGCTGTGGCTGAGATTAAGCAGTGGTATAACGAAGAACGAAGTAAAGATTTGGATGAGTCAATAGCTTCAGAGATAAGTGAAGTAGCTGATAGAAATGAAAGAGCTAAAGAAAAGTATGATGAAGCTAAAACATTTGCAATGAATAAGTATCTATTTAGTGAAGGTAATGAGCTTGTGGTTGAAAACAGTGGAAGAAAGTATGTTGAGACTATAGATTCAATTAAGTACTTAAAAAATGGAGATATAGAGGTTGTAGCTAAGAGAAAAAGAGATGGTGAAGCTAGGAATGTGTATGTGCTAAACAATGGAAAATCTGAAACTGGCGCTAGAATAAATGGTCTTATTGGCATAGATAAAGTAGTTGATAATTATGTAGAACTAGATAAAGATTTTAGAGGATTAGGTTCAGAAAATGGATTCAAATATGAAAACGATAGAAAAGATTTTGAAAAACAAAATGATGACTTGATTAAAGATCCTGAAAAGATGAAAGAATTCATGGACGAATTGTATGCATATGATCCAGTTGAAGTTAGCGCTGAACACAAAAAGAATCTATCAAAAGTAATAGATATGTTTATTGGAGCAGGGAAAGACTTCATACCTGAGATGAATGTGTATCTGAATAAAAAAGCTGAAAGTAACGGTGGATATATAGAATTAGATGGTTACAACAAAGGAATATATGTAGGAGCTTCAAATAAATATAGACCTGAAAGAAATGCAATGAGTGCAGCCGAGGCATATGTGCATGAGATTATACATGCGGCAACAGAGTATGCAAAGCAGAATAAAGGTGGAGATGTAGCAAGAACAATATTAAGGCTTCAAAAAGTTAGAGAAGATGTATTAAAAGAATTAAAAGTTGAAGATTTCTTGGATGTTAAAAGCAAATATGGAACAAAAGAAGAGTATAGATTAGCAAAAGAAAGATTTGATTACATAAGTGATCCAGAAGTAGGATTAAGTGAGTTCATAGCTTTAGGATTAACAAATGAAGCTATGATAAAAAGATTGAGTGAAATAAAAGTATATAAAGATCCAGAGATTAAAGAAAAAGGATTTTTCAATGGATTGATTGCAATAGTTGAGAAATTGTTTAACTATGTGATGCAGTTTGCTAGAAAAGAAGATAAAGATGTTAGAGCTGACCAGATACTTCTAAAACTGGCGCTAGAGCTAGGTAAAGCAAATAATGCAGCTATTATCCAAAAGAGAAAAAACCTAATGAGATTAACAGGAGATGGAATAACATACCTGAACGATAGTATAAGTAGATTCATAAAAAGATTTGACACATCATTAAAAGATGAGATTGGAAGACCTCCAGAGGGTGCAAGTAAGTTTACAAGAGCTAAGTGGTTTGCTAGGAACGCATATGTGTTTTTAAATGACAGTGACAGAAGACCTGCTTTTGAGAATGTATTAAGTGAAGTTGCAAGATTAAAGCCTGAAGGTTTTTTTCAATCATTAGTTAGAGGATTTAGAGATAAAGATGAGCTTGAAAGAACATTGGAGAACTTCACATTAGCAAGTGGAAGCATAGATAGAACAAGAGAGCATGAGGCTCAGATTATAGGAAGTTTGGTTGTAAATGGGTTTGAAAAAAAGTTAACATTTGAACAAGAAGAAGCATTAACACTGGCGCTTTTGGATACAGATTTAAGTTCTATATATGAAGATTTTGGTCTTGATAGAATGAAAAAACTATTAGCTAGTCAAGAAGCTATTCAGGCTGAGATTGAAAGCGCCAGATTAGAGATATGGAAGAATGAAGATAAAGCCATAGGAAACTATTATGTATCACAAGCTGCAGGATTAGGGTTTTATATGGCTACGCATATGGCTACAAATGAAGCTCAGTTGTTGAATGCAAGAAATATAGGTAATATGTTTAATGCTCCAAATCCTATAGAAGCTTCAAAAGCATCAATTAAGAGAATCGACAAGCTAGCAACACTAGAAGCTTTAAAATATACAGATTTTAGTCAGATTGAAGTATTAAGAGGATTGATTGAAAAAGATCCAGTTGGGGTTAGAAATGTAGCTGCTATACATAGAAGCTTTGTTGAGAAATCAAGAAAAGAATTGTTTACAAAAAAAGATACAGATGGAAATGAAATAGATACATCATTTAATGAAATAAAAGGATATACAAAAGAGATATTCGATGCTGATGTTACAGTAGAAGTAGCGCCAGTTAGTGAGCAAAAAGAAAAAGAAAAACTAGGATTTAAGCTTGTAGAGAAATTAAAGAAAAATAAAGGCGATACATCAAAAGAAGAGATGGCATTATATGTAAATGAAGATCACCTGGTTCAAAGCATGAACAGAACAAGTATAAGATATACAGATATGGGTAGAAGAGGAACTACTATATTAGATGTTAGATATAAAGGTAATGAAAAACAAGCAAAAAGATTAGCTGAGTTAGATATAAGAAAATTAAATGATAAAGCATATAAGATTATAGAAAATCAGATGAAAGCTGCAGTTATTGATATGAATGATGATAATCCATTGCTACCTGTATATAATGAAGCAGGTGTTGCTATAAATTATAGGTATATAATGAGTAAGGCTAGAAAGAGATCGTTGCTTAAACAGGATATTAGAGCGCCGTATGTACTAGGCAGAATGGAAGCTAGTATTAAAGATAAGGTTCAGACTAAAGAGTTTAACAATAAAGTATTGGATGTATTGTTTGATGATGCTAGAAAAAACAATAAAAACTTTATGAAATATGGAGATTTAAATCAAAAAGAATATATATTCTTAACTCCGAATAGTATAGAGCCAGATATCCAACAATCATGGAATGTATTGCCTTCAGCTGTTAAAAATAGAATTAAAACAGAAATTAAAATTAATGTGCTTAAAGAAGCTAGAAAAAGAGGCGTAAATGTTAGAGAAGATAAAAAAGGTAAGTTTGTTGTTATTCCAGATGCTAAAAATAACTCAACTAAGAACACTAAGTGGTTAGATGACATTCAAAAAGGTATTCCATTAAGAAGAGATATGATGTTTAACTACTTAGGGTTTAGAGATGCAAGTATTGCTGATGCTGTGCTTATCAGAAGTTTACCAGCTGTTGCAAAACATTTCATAAGGTTAATTGAGATTATGTGGAAAGAAGTAGTAAAAATATCAAAAGTAAATATTATTATAAAAACACCTCAGGTATTGATAGGCAATATCGTTTCTAATCTGGCGCTTAGTGTGCAAATGGGAATGAACCCTATAGATGTTATGAATCTTCAGGTTGATGGCTTCAGAGCGCTTAAAAAGTACCTTGCTGATGAAACTGAGCTTGAGAAATTAAAGATTGCTAGAGATGCTGGAAATATTACTAAATTAGATATAGAAAAAATAAACATATTAGAAAATAATCTAAAAGATAATCCAGTTAGAGATTTAATGGATGCTGGGATGTATCAAGCAATTGTAGAAGATGCTACGCTTGGAGATTTAAAAACTAATAGTAAAATAACTAAGATGTTTGATAAAGTAACTGATGGTAAACCTGAGTTTATTAAAAATGGATTACAATACCTGTTTGTAACTGAGAGAACTGGATTCTTTAAAATGATGACAACTGCTACACAGTATTCAGATTTCGTTGCTAGATATGCGTTACATGAATCATTAAAGAAAAGAGCTGAGCAAAATAAACCTACTGAAAAAGATTTTAAAAGAATGAATCAATTAATTAGAAAGCTTGGATTGAGTCCTGTTGAGTTTCCAGAGTTGCATTCGATTAGAAAGTTTAAAAATGAAAAAGAATTATTAGATATTGGAGTAACTATTAAAGATTTGTTTGATGAAAATAGTGAAAAATTAGGTAATGATAAAGATTTTAAATATAGTGAACTGTTTGAGCTGATTGAGAAAAAATACAATTATGATAGAAAAGAGTTTGTGGCTTTAAATACAGTAAAAGATGCTTTTATTGTGTATGGAACACCAGATAGTAAATTATTACAGTATATGAATGATATTGGGCTAGTAATGTTTACGAAGTATTTCGTTAGGATTCAAAGAGTTATTAGAAAAGGAGTTATTGATCATCCGATAAGCTTCTTGCTAGCTGTATTAGGACAAGCTACTATTATGGATATAGATGATGTTCATGACCAGTCTGTGTTTACAAAGAATCTTGGAAATATAGTATATAATCCTTGGGATGTATTAACTAAAGCTGCTTATCCAGCTGGATTAGATTATGCAGAGTATGCATATGAAAAGTTGGTTAAATAAGTTAAATTAAACTACAATAATAAGCGCCAGAGTTAATGGCGCTTCTGTTGTCTTGAAAAAAGTCTCTCTATTGCTGAAAGTTTTTTAGCTATTTTTGGTGCTAAGTCGTTGGCTTTAGATGAGACTATTGAAACTGTCTTTCTACCTATTTCTTCTAAAGCATCTTCAAGTGGAGAATTTTTATGTCTACTAGGTCTTCGTTCTCTGCTCATTTAAATATCCTTTTGATAATGTTTACTCCTTTTGCAAGGAAGTAAGTAATAAGGATAGCTAAAATAGCCATGCTTATATACCAAAATTGTATCAATAAAACTAGCGCCAGTATGAGTGTAACTGTAAGCAATATATCTTTAATCATTTAGCTCCTTTGCGCTTGTTGATTGAAACAGGTTTAAATATTAAATGAATACTGATCATTGCAGATACAGATGTTGCAATAGCCATACCCATTATGGTTCCGTCAAAGAACCAAGTTAATACAGATATCATAGATATATCAACTAAAATGTTTCCATATCGTTTATTAGCTAGATTTTTTCGAACTATTAAATAGTTAAAAAATGTAGCTATTATTAAAATTAATAAAATACCTGCTGACATTATAAATACCTCACTGCATAAAGAAACATTATTATTATAGACAATCCAAGTAGTGCATAATTTCTGATATCTATTTGTTTATTTAGATATAAATTCTTGCTTTGTTCCAAATCTAATTTATTTTGAGTAATGTATAAATCTTTAGTTCTGTTATCTAGCTTCTGACTCATAATATCTAATTGATCTTTTGTTGCATAAGTAAATGAAAATCTATCACAATAAGTGTTTTCTCTTGGATTTGATATGCTTGTGTGGCTCATAGATTCAATTATTGTTTTAGCTAACTGTTTAGCTGCTATATCTTTTAATACATGCATTGGTGCTTGAACATCAATTTGTGTTGATACAGTTTTTGGTTCTAGTTTTATATCATCAACAATTACTACTGGCGCTCCATAATGATTTGGTGGATAAAAAGGTTCTGAGTTTACTGTTATATTAAAATTATTCATTGTCTTCCTTTAATTCCCAAAGCGCCAGATATTGGTCTTATTTCCCAATTAGTGTGATTAATAGCAAAGCATGTTTTACATTCAATTTTTCCATCAAACATAGAATAATGCTTACAATTTTGACAACATTTTAATGATTCAAGTTCTTCTATTGCTTTAATCAAATAATTTGGCTCTACATATTTTTTAACCATTTCATTCTTTTTTAAAATTTCTATTGCTTTCATTTAGTATCCTTTGATTTCCAATAAGTGCATCCAAAATCATAATCAATAGCTGATACACCCATTGAACATTTGTGTATAGCTAGATATCTGGCGCTATCAAGATTAGCATATCTACAGTTTGGACATTTCTTATTTTCAAAATAATCAAATATTGAATCTATAAAAACTTGTGGCTTTAATGTTCCAAATTGTAAACCGTAATGTAGATTTTGTTTAGTTTCTTCTCGTGTCATTGTTCTGCTCCTGGTTTTGGCTTTTTAATATTCATTATTTTTTCCCATTCATCATTAGCTTCTTTGTAGTTCTCTGGTGGAATTATAAAGTTTGGATTAATCATATAAACATTTCGTTTGATACGAATAAGTATATTCATGTCAACAAGATTTTTATATGATTTAGCCATTCCTTTTTTTAAATATGAGTTCATAGCAAGAGCTTCAATTGTTGGAACTTGCACAACACTAGCTCTATATTTATCCTGAGATGTTGGATTGTTTACATTCCACTGATGTTGATCAATTAATATATTTTTCATATATTGAACTATTGCTACTTCAACTTTAGTTAGTTTGCTTATTACGTCTATTGCATCCATTGATTTGTATCCTTCGTTTGTTTTATATCTTCCGTTTCCAATTAAAATAAATGGAGGTTTTTTAACAATCGTACTAAAGCTTTTACCATGCTCTTCTTCATGACATGATAAACATAAGCATTCTAAATCTTCTTGTTTCTCTTCACCTATATTTTCATAAGTTAAATGATGAGCATGAAGATTAGTAGTGTTATCACATCTATTACATTTGAAGTTAGATAACCTTTTACATTCATCAGAGATAACTTTCCACTCTGGAGATTTTAGATATAAATCATATAGTTTATTTTTCATCTGGCGCTCCAGATACATTATTATAAATTTTTTGAATTGATTCTTTTTCGAATTGATCAATGTTAATATCATCTTCAAAAGTTAACATAGATTTAGGATTTGAATCCCAACATAATTGAAGTTGATGCAATTGATTGTTTTTAATCATATATGGCGCAACAATATATGGATTAATAATAAAGTTCTTAGAGAGCTTTTTAAGTAGCTTTTGTTCTATACATTCCCTTATAAATCCTCTAACCTTTTGAGGTGTTACATCGAACTTCTTAGCTATATAGCTTGTAGTAGCTAAATCAGTTCCGTAAGACTTCTTAAGCATTGAGTTTTGAGATTGATGTCTTATAATAAAAAAGAACATCTTAGCATCAAGATTAGATTTAATTATTGTTTCACCAATTGTTGATAAATCGTTGTATTTCATATTTTTCATTCCTTGTGTATTTGCCAAATTAATTTGATAAACTACAAGTCTAGCTTCTGCTGCTTGAGTCACTTCACCTTTTGAATTTGTAACTTCTTTTAAGTTAGTAATTCGACTTTTTTCGATATACTGATGGTCTAAGTATTTTTCCATTCTCGTTCTCCTAATATTTTTTTAGTCATCAATATTATAACAAATGGAAACTTACAGTTTCGTTAATTGAATTTAAAAAAGGAAACTATGGAACACTTTTTTGACAAAATTTTGATATAAAAATTGTCTCGTGGTTTCGCTTTTTAAATTAAATAAATTCTCGATAATATGGTATCTGACATAGTGTTTTTGCATATAAAAAATCTCGTAGCTCTATAGAGTAAAGTAATAATATATAGTAATGATTAAAACAAAAACAACCCTCACCCTCAAACCACAACGGGCGCCAATGAGAAATTTCTTTTGTGTAGCGTAGCGGAACAAAAAAATTTCGAGAGCAGTGCACAGTTGTGGTTTGCATAAGCATCTGCAAGATATTAAAAAATAAATACCTAAGCTTGATGGTTTTTAATTAGCGCCAGATAGATATATTAAGGTAGATACAACAGCTGAAATTATTATTGCTGATATAAGTACCTTATTGTATGAGTTCTTCTTATCTGGCGCTTTAGAAGTTGATTCTTGAAATACAGAACATAAGTCATCTAACATGCTATTTTCTAAAGTGTTATTATCTATAATAGCGCCAGATAGAGATGTGTCTGGTTTATTAATAACTGGCGCTTTTTGATGTTTAAAAGATCTGTGTTTGTCTTTCATTCTAAATTCTTGTTTGTTCATTTATTGTCCTTATTAGTTTATCAACTAGAGTTCCATATGAATCAGCTGATTGTTCTCCATTTGTTCCATCTTTTTTAACTTTTTTAAGTTTTGCAACTAATCCTTTATTAAAGTAATCAAATGAAAATTCATATATCCAGCATTTATTTCCTCTATACATAACTCTATCTCCAATTTCAATATTTGCTTCTTTTTTTAAAAATTCAATATAATTATATTTTAATATTTTTTTTTGAATATTAACTATATCAATTTGCTTAGATAGTTCTTTAGCTTTTGTATCTAGCATATCCATTTGTTCTTTATAAATCTCATGATTCATTTATTATCCTTTTTGAAATATATTTTAATGGTTGCAAACTCTTGAATCTCACCATCTACAAAAGAATTTCCTTGTTCTGTAATATATCCAAAGTCTATTTTTTCTACATTTTGTTTAAAAAGATTTAAGTCTAATTCTTCTGAATGTTGCTTGAATGTCATTCTTAATGCATTTTTTATTTTTCTTTTCATTTATTTTTCCTTTTTTCTAAATAGTTCACTAGCTTTTTTAAATCTTTTATGTAAATAAAGCTTACTTATTTCATCTTCTCTAATAATAAATCCATAAGTTAACTCATTTTTGCTTTTTTTTATATCTTTTAAAAACATTACAAGCATTCCAGTATTGCTTGTTCCAATTTTAAGTACCGTACATTTTGTTTTAGCATAAGTTATTTTGTCTCCAATATCAATATCATATTTTGATTTTAATATGTCAATAGATAATTCATCTTTCATAATATATCCCTGTTTTGTTTTTTACTACTTGCAGTAGAGAGCTTATCAAGACCACAAGTTCCGACTGCAGAGGACAGCTCTCGTAATTTTTTTTGCTACCGCAAAAAGAAATTACTCGTTTGCCCTCTTGTCGGCACAATGGCTTGGAAATAAATGGTTATGTGTTGTTTTAGATTACATAATCAATCATTCTTTTAACATCTTGTTCGTTGCCATTAATTACATATGAAGTTATCTCATCTGGTTCTAAACCTAGTAACTCAAGAAAATCACCCATTCTTTTGTTTTCATAAGATAAATTTTCAATTTGATCTTTTAGCTCGTCTATAATTAAGTCTTTATTAGTTGTCATCTTTTTCCTCTTCTAGTTCTTCGTTGCAGCTGTAGCATAAATCTTCCTCTAAATAATCTTGATATTTTCCACATTTTTCACATTCAAATAAATATTTGTTTTCAACTAATGAGTCAAATATTTCAGATGCAATCATTTTATAAATAATTGGCGTATGATATGAATTAAAATATTGAGATGGAGTAACATATTCTCTTATTGCATCAATAATGTCTTCTTTAATAAGTGGCAAAGATATATTACTATTTAATACTTCAATTGTGTAAAATAAATCATCTTTTAATTGGCTAGCATTGATTGATTCTTCTCTAGCCTTGTTTTCTATTGCTCTTTGGTTTTTAAGCTCTTGTAGCTCATCGTATACCTCATGCTGGCGCTTTGAAAGATATTGTGCATCACAGAATGTTCTAAGTGCGTTTTCAACATCTTCTTTTAGCCATGGGATATCAGTGTGTCTTGATTTGTGCTGAGACATAGCTTCTTCATAAGTATATAATCCAGCTTTATTGATGTCGCATACATAACCACTATTGTTCTTACCCCAGAAGACTACGCAGTTACCAACGTATTCTCTTGAGTCTTGAATATAGTATAAGTCTGTTGGTTTTTTAAGTTCCATTGTGTTTTCCTTTATGCGAATGCTACTCCGCCGTAATATGATTCTACAACATTTTTAATTGCTTCGTAAATATCTCTAGGTGGTAATCCAGCTGTTTCTTTTATTGCATATAAGATATTTGCTTTGCATTCGTCTTGATCTTCCGAATCAACTATATCTGATAAATCATCCTCAAATATGTCAAAGTTTGGATTTTGTTTTTCGTAATCTGTAAATTTCATGGTGTTTTCCTTTATTCTATAATATTTCCAGCTATTAGATGTTCTGCGTTGTATAGTCTATGTTTTGCTTCTGCAATTTCGTCTTCATAGAAAAATCTAAAACTGTATCCATTTGTCAATGCTTTATTTTTTTTTTGACATGATCTTGATATTGCAGAACTTGAATTATCAAAATATTTACTTGCTTCTGCAACAGATTCATATTTTCCTAAAAAATTTAATTTTTCATCATATGCGTGTACTGGCTTTGTTGATGGTATTTTAAATTTATTTAAATATTCCTCTTTTGTTAATTCATCAAATAAATACTGCTTAAATTCAACATGTTTTTCTTCCCTAATGCTCCATCTTACTCTAACTATGTAATTTGTATCACCTTCTATATCTAATAAAGAATTAAATTTATTCTCAAGTTTTCCAGTAAATGCACAATATTTATATATTGGTCTATTGTAATCATTTATTGTTTCAACTGGATTAATTTTTGGTCCTTCATAATTATGTTTCCATTGGAATCTAGCATGTTGATTTATTTTTCCTTCACAACAAGCAGATATATTTCTTTGATCTGCATTTGGTACATTTCTTTGAGCATCTGCTTGAGAAATATGTTCTTTTATAAAATAACCATCAAGCGAATACTGATACACTTTTCTTGATGAGCTACCTAACACACAATTTTTTGTATCATTGTATGCTCTATTTGCATTTTCTCCAAAAGTAACAAGTTCTATATTATCAAAAGAATATCCTTTTGAATTCTCCAATCTATCACAAGAAGGAATTAATTCTTTTTTGTATCCTGATTTTTCCCAATTTTCAAACAATATATTAAAATTATTTTGACTATATATCCATTTAGTAAATTCTTCAAGTGTATATGATGGCGCTAAATGTCCTCTTTTTATTGAATTTCTAACTTGATGTTTATATATATATCTTGGAAGCATTTCTTTATTTTTGTATGTCATTTTTTTTGCTAAAGATATACAGTCAGAACATACATTTGTAGTTCTAGGTGTTCCATCTTTTTTTACAAAATTTCCATTTGTTTTTCTTGGTATGAATTTATTTTTATCTTTTTTTAATTCACATCTTGTACAATATTTCATTTTTTTTATCCTAGTTTTGTTTTATTTAAAGAATAATACAATTTATTTTATTAAATTATGTTTAACTTGATCAAATACATCGCGCAAGATAATAAAAAATATTTATATCATTCTATAACTGATCCGCAATTTAGGTGTATAGCATTATGTAATCTATGTTTGGTTCTTGAAACTGCGACATAGTACAAAAGCATGGTTTCTAGCTGATATTGATTCATGCAGTCTTTTAATGTTACATGTTCAGATGTGTCTTCTATTTTTAAGTTTGTTAAATACATAAGTTCTTCAACTTCTTTAAATGTTTTAGTTAAAGATTCATTTAGATCTGGCAAAATATGCACTGTGTCAAAAGTCAAACCTTTGCTCGTTTTTGTTCAACACAAGTCGTTGATATCATCTCTCTCTTGTGTCAGTTCTCTCATGAACTTCTATATGTTTCCATATAGACCAGACTATATCTTCACCTTCATTATTAAATATAATGTTTTGCGGTGTCTACCGTTTCCGTTTAAAGCTTATTGCTCCCACTTGGGTGTACTCGCATCTCAGCGATAGTCGTTGAAGCTTTATGATTAAATATCATATCGCTGCTGATTGTCCAATCTTTTCCTTGTTCATCACACCATCATCTGGCGCTATAGAAAAGCTCTCAAATGAATTCTGATAGGTATTTTTTAATATAAATATCTGTTACGTTTCTAATGTAAGGTATTCTAATTATATTAATATTATGCTTTTTTGCGTAATTATTTTTCAATAAATCACAATTTGCATAATAAGATTTATACCAAGGATTATTTATGTCTACATGCTGTCTTCCATCAGCTTCTATTATTAAATTAAATTTTTTTATATAAAAATCAATTCGCAAATTAAAACCTTTTGGAGATAATAAGTTTTTAAATGTTTTTTCACACTCAATATCAGTAAAATATTTTTTTAAGTGCGAAAGCACTTGTTCTTCAAAATGAGATTTACTCTTTGTAAATCCTATATTGTTTTGAATATTTTTTATACTAATTTTAAACTTAATCAATGTTTTAGAAGACCTTTTAATTCCCTTGTGTATTTCTTCTTGTGTACAGTACCTATTTTTACTTATAACAAAGTCTATAATTTCTTTTTCCAATATATCTATACTCAAAGAACCTCTTTGGTATGTTGTTGCACATTTCTTACTGCAAAATACAGTGTTTAGATTTGTGTATGTATAACCACTATTTTGAGTGTATACAGAACTATATTCTTTATTACATTTTTTACATATATTCATCCGCTTATCCTTATAAGTTTAATATAGTATAACACTATGGAACTTATAATTTGATAAGAAGGAGTTTCCAGCTATTTAGTAGATAGCGACATATGGATATTCTCCATATGCGAGCTGTTATAAATTAATTTATATTTTTATATTTCCATATAAAACCACCAGAAGTTTTGCTTCTTCCTTTGCAACATGATGTTACAGATGATCCTTCTTTTAGTCCTACACTGTTTGCTGCTTTTTGAGCAGAAACATGTTCTGATATAAAATTCATATTCAAATCGTATTGTAATACAGGAATTGCATTTGCTTCTTCTGCATTTTGTTGAGTTGTTATAAAAGTTATTGTTTTAGGAGAATAAATTGTTGGAGAAATATTAAGTTCTCTGCATTTTATATCTTTGTCAACAACCAATGAATTATTCCATCCATTTTCAATACACCAATCTATAAATGATTGTGGATTATTTTTCCATTCATCACACATAGTTACACCTTTTGCACCATATTTGCAATAATCTTTTCTTTTTGGACTATAGCATCTTTGCTTTATTCCATTCCATATTGCATATAATGGATGTTTTGTTGTTTCTAGTGGATTAAGTGTACATTCATGACATGTTGTCTGAGCTTTTGCTACAGATCCACTACATCTTGCTTTAAAATGTTTTGAACATTTTGTACACTCAAATATTGCATATCTTCCTGTACTTGTTGTGTTTTCATTAGCTGTTGTCATTCCTAAATCTTTTATAATCTTCATTGTATATTCAGATTGATTTAATGGTTTCATTTTCATTTTATACTCTTTTTTTTGCTTTATTGTAACATAAAACGTCTTGAGTTTTGCTGAATGTTTTTTTTAAAATTAATTTATGTTAACTATGCGCAGTTGTCAGTGTTATTAGGTGTTTGTTTTCACCTACAGCATGGTTTTTAGCATTATCGTATGTAGAGAATATCTTAGATGGTCCGTGTTTCATTATTAATGTACAAGCTGATTTGATTGCTATATCATCAGAGTGTTTATTCATAATGTATTTGAAAAGAGTTCCATATTCTCTTTGAAGAAATAAATCTTCATGAAATTCAATTGCATCTTTTTCAAGAAATTTGTATTCTTTGTTCAATACATCTTTGTATGGTTTAAGATTTAATATTGTCAATGGAACTTCAAACATTTTTTGTGGAGAACGAGTAAGATTATACGGAATATTCTTGTTATCAAAAGATATCATTTTATCAATAAGCATAGAATTGTTTCTTGATATATAAGCTATTGAGTTTTCTGTTTTTTCCTCATAATCGTTACCTATGAATACAAAGTTTTCATCAATGTATTCCTTTGCAAATGATTCAATCTTTGATGCAATGTTTGCTGAAACTCTAAATGTTTTTGATAAAGTTGTTAATATTCCTTGATTTTCCATAGATTTAAAACCATTAATAGTATTATTGAATCCATAAATATTTTGATATTGATCACCAGCCATTATTTTGATATCAGCTTTTAAAAGCTTAAATATCTCGATAGTGACAGAGTTGCAGTCGCCTGATTCATCCATTGACAACATTGTTTGATATGCTGGTTTTAAAATATCATTAGCTAATAATATATGATAAAACTTTAAATAAAATGCATGAGAGCATGGAAATTGTCCAGTGCTCATAAGTTTCATATATTTCTTCATAAGTTCTTCAATATGATTTAATCCATCATCCATGTCAAGAGAAGTTATATAGTCAGATACTGCAACAAATTCAGATAAATAAAATTCATTAAGATGAAAAATTAAAAGTTGTTTGTCTTGGTATGAGCATCTGTCTTTAAAATCCAAAGGTTTAAGTGTTGGACCAAGTTTTAGGCTGAATTGTCTAACAGTAGCTCTGTAAGCCATAGAATGAACTGTAGAGCATTCTACATATTTAGGAAACTCTTCTGATGCTTCTTCAGCTATTGATTTGTTATAAGCTAAATATCTACCAGTAAATGGAAGATTGTTCGATCTGCAATAAGATTCAAGTTCTTTTGCTATTTCGATAAGTGTAAAAGTTTTACCAGACCTCAAGATCCAGCGACTGCACTAATTTTTACTAGTGCTTTCTCTGGATTTCCTCCTTGTAAAACAGACACACATGTGTCTATTATTTTTTGTTGTTCTTCTGTTCTAGCCATTATTCTATAATTCCTTTATTTTTTAATGTTTCTAAATTTTCTTTTCCATATCTTTTTGTACATGATTGACATTGCACATATTTTCCAGATTTTAATAAATATATTTCTTTCCAAGATTCCGTAAAATTACATCTTGTGCATAAACATTTATATTGAAATCTATTATGACCAAATTTATAATTTCCTATTTTTTCTCTTGTTTCTTCTAGTATTTTTACAAATCCAAAAGTTTTTCCAAAATTAATTTTTGATTTTTCATTTCTATTTTCTATTCTTTTTTTTGTTGCAAGTTCTTGTTTTATTTGCATAACATTTGTAGAATAACTTCTATTTTTATTTTTAGAATGTTCCATGTTTTCTTTTTGAGTGTTCCATTCTAAATTTTTAACATTATTATTTTCTCCATTACTATCAATATGATTAACAAATGGTTTTTTTTCTGAATTTTCTAAAAATGCAATAGCAACTAATCTATGAACTTGAAATCTTTTTGTTTTTCCATTTTTAGATAAAGTTACTCTTCTATAATTTGTATGATTTCTTTTTATTATTTCTTGAATCAATTCTCTATCTCTGTATCCATTTCCATCATTTTTAGATAATGAAATTACTTTTCCTGTGTTTGAAATTGTATATAAACTTTCATATCCACTTATATCTTTAAATATTTCTTGCATGTTTTTCCTTTTTATTGCTATTGCTTAAATTATAGCAGTAGTTAAAATGAAAGTCAAGTTAGACTCATTTATTTTTCTTTAGATAATCTTTTAATTCTTTGAATTTGTCGCTTATTATTGGCATTACTACATGAGTTATTATTTTTTCAGAATCTTGAATCATTACTGGTAAGTCATCTGCATTATATGAGATATATCCTTCATTAATTAATGGTAAATATTTAGGATTTACATTAACTTCATCTAGCGCCAGTATACCTTGTATTTGAGATGCATCAGTGAATGGAATATTTGACTTAGTGCATGATTGTGGAATAATTCTATTGTAATCTGGAAATTTCATTGTTGAGTAAGTATAGTCTGTCATATCAATAGAATATCTCATGATATGGAAATTATCTTTATCAAATGATATAATTGAATTGTTTGATTCGATAATAAAATGTGTAGCTTTTGAATCTTTGATTGCTGTTTTAGCAAGTGAAATATGTAACCACATTTCTTCTGTGTTTTGATTATGTTCGATAACCGTTATGCATCTACTGTTTGTAGATACAGCGTTTTGCTTATCAATATATATGAAATTTAATTCATATTTTGGATTTTTTGTATCGCATGATATGATAAGGTTTTTTAATTGGTTTTTCGTAAGTTTAATCATTTTGTTTTTCCTTTGTGTTGTCTAATGTGTCTTGAAGCCATTGATATTCGCATGTTTTGCATGAACAAAACAAATGTTCTTTTGTTGCTATATAAGCTGTGTATCCATATGTTTGCCAATCAGTTTGTTTAGTAAATTTAGATAAATTAACTATATCGCTTCTTGATTTATTGTATTCATAGTCTTTATTTTTAAATTTTATATATAAATCTGTGCTTCCGCATTTAATGCAATTCATTGGTCTTGCTCCTTTAAATATTCTTGATATTCGCATTCATAGAATTCATATATACATACTGGAGTTCCAGAGTTTTCATAATCAAATTCCATAACGTAGTTGCTGTATTCTCCAGTTAGATGAAACAGTTCATCAGTGTCTAAATCTTTGTATTTTTTCATTTTCTTTCCTTTTAGTTTAATGTTCCGTCTTCTGTAAATTCATAATCGTTTGCTTTTATGTGTTCAATTATTGATTCTGATGAATTAAGATAATCATATTCATCATTTAGACTTTCATATAGTATTCCCATTAGCTTTCTTGATAGTTCTAAGAATCTTTCATCAAGTTGTTCTGCTTTATTATTGTCACCTAAATAGTACACATTTGTGCAGTATTCGTGATAATAATGACCTGAGTGCTTAATCTCATATTTTTCTCTTAATGGAATTTCAGATTGAATCTGTTCAACTATATTAAGAATTTCTTCTTCTTTTGGACAATAAGATTTAACTTTTTCTAGACATCGTTTGTTTCTTTCAAATCTGGCGCTAAAACAAGCTCCATCACCTTGAGAGTGAAAACCTGAGAAGTAGCAAGTGATATCGTAGTAACCTATAAGTTCAAGTATTGTTTTGAAGTCATCTATTGTGTCTCCATGCCAATCATAATCTAGGTAAGAGTTGTATTCTTGAAAATGCTCTACTGCTTTTTCTCTTGCTTGTGCTGATAATTCATCAAATGAATATATTATTGTTTCGTGTATTCTAGGCATTGTGGTTTTCCTTTTTGTATTTAATCAATCAAGCGCCAGTATTAGTTGTTTACTATATCTGGCGCTTTGTTGATTAAATCTTATTCATCTTATTTATTGCAGTTGTTAATGCTTCATTGAATGAGCATCCACCATTGTAATATCTAAGTAAAAAATCTATTGTTCCATCTTCGTTTTTAGATGCATTAAATATATCTGCATAACCATCAATATCATCTTCAGATACAATAACATATGCATATTTATCATTTAACACTGCTATATTGTTATCATAAATATGCCATCTCAGATCTTCTTCATCAAAATCTGATATATCATCATTTTTAGATGAATATGTTCTAATTAGTCTAATGTAGAAGTCTGAATATGATTCATTTTCATTCTTCATAACTTCTTTACATTTTCCTTTTCTTGTTTCGTAATCAGACATTAATTATCCTTAAATCTTTTCTAAGATAGCTCTCTCAGCATCTAAGTCTCTGATTTCAGCTTTGTATCCATCAAATTTTTCTGGATATCGTTGTTTAAGTTTTGCAAGATTTATATGCATAACTGAATCAATAGTTTCTTCGTCTTGAGAGATTAATACAATGTTTGCTCTCAGCATTAGATATTGAGTAAAGATGTTCTCTTTAACAACTTCTAAATCTAATTGTTTACCATAAAACATAACTTTTTTACAAGTGTCAAGTAATCCTGCTTGTAGCTGTCTAAGGCTCTTAATAAAGATATATTTAGACATTGGATTGCATAATGTAACTTGGTCAATTTGTTCAACTTTAAAATCATTAATTTGTTTAGTGATTTTAAGTTCATCAGCCGCTATTGCTAAATACCAGAATTGATCACCAAATTCCTCAAGGATATTTACATTATCCCAAGTGTTTGGATCTTTAAGTTCTATAGCATCATATACTTCATGCATTTCAGTACATAGTCCTAAAATTGCATGATAAAGTCTATTAGATAGACCTCTGTCTTCAACTTCTGGCGCTAGAGGAGACAGAGTTGATTCTGTTCTCAAAGCGCCAGCAGTGTATTGTTTAAATGTCATTTGTTAACCTTTTTTTTAATTATCTGGAAGTTGTCTTTTATTCATAAAATACCATTCTTCATATGGAAGCCATGAAACATGACCACTTGAAATATCAGTAACTTTAACCCCTTCATTTGAACCATTTTTATTGGCTGGCAAAGTCCAACCTCTTAAAATGTTATAATCAAGTCTAGACATTGGTTCAATTTTAACTTCTCTTCTTATTTCGAATAACATTTTTTAACTTTTAAAGTATTTTTAATTTTTCAAGATATGTCATTGAATTAAATTCTTCATTAGATATGAATTTTGAATAATTGGAATATTTATCTTTGATTTTTATTCCTTCAATCTTTCCATCTTCTATATCTGTGTTTTGTATTCCAATTGATATATCGTATTCTAATTTTGTCATTGTTTCAAGCAATGTTTTGTATCTTTTATTTTCATCCAACATTATTTATATACCTGTTTAAATTTATCATAATCGATAAAATCAACCTTTATAATATTTTAGTATCAGATGGTTCTTCATCTAGGTTAGCATCTTCATCTGGCGCTATTGAAAGCACTAGGTCTTTGTCATCATATGATACTGAATCAAAAGATGTTAAAAGAATATTAACATATGGATGTCCATCATCGTCTACACCTTTGATTGTGAAAGGATGAGCTGCTAACATATTATAAGTTTCATCCATGAAAACATCATCTCTAAAAATAGTTATTATGTTTTTTTTATTTATTTTTTCCATAATAGATCTCCGTGTTTTTGCTTGATATAGTTATCAATCATTTGTTCACAATAGTAAGAAATCTCTTCTTGTGTTTGACGATAATTAGTATTATCAATTGACATATCAAAATCAAAGTCTATAAGCTCTGTTTCTGAAGGATGATCTGTATCGTTAATAATATCATCATTGATTATTCTTATTGTAACAGCATTTGGAATGTGCTCAACCGTGAATCTGAAGTCTGGTATTATAATTATGTCAGCTTCTGATTCTTCAATCTTTTCCCACATAAGCTTTTGCCAAACATCGTTACCGAATACTGGCTTAATAGCTTCGTTTCCTATCTTCATAAGAACTTCTCTGAAGTCTGTAACTTTATATGCATTTTCAAAATCATCAAAGCGCCAGAGTTCAGTTTTGTTGTTTTTAAACTCATCTAGTTGCTCTAGTGATATGTCAAAAATTGATGCAGCTATTTGTTTAAGTGGATCAGCGTAGTGGAAAATATCCACTAGCTTACCTTTTGATTGATAATGATTAGAAATCATTTTAGATATAGTGTCTTTACCAGAGCGCTTGTATCCACCTATTTGAATTATTACCTTATCTCTAATATTTTTCATGTTATTCACCAGTTAAATACTTAGATAATGATTCCCAGAACTCTTGTGGAGAATCTGGATTTATTTTTCCAAGTAGATAGTTTGCTGAGTTTTTTTCCTTCATTGCTGTTTGAACATTTGAAGATTTTTTATACTTTTTATCCCAAGTGCATGGGTTAAAAGTTTCATAAACCAAAGGCTCTTGACCAACTGAAGTCATAACAATTTTAGCATTATAGTCAACGTATTGTTTCAATATATCAGCTCCGATACCAAGAAGAATAACATTTTCCTCAAATAGATAATCTATCCATTTGTAGTCTGCTTCGATTGCAGTTTTGTACAATTCTCTTGCTTCATCTTTAACTGCATCAAATGCTGCAGCCCATTCAGGATCAGATTTTAAACGATTAATTAAATTAACAGTCATAGCATAGTGACCAATTTCATCAAGCTGGATCTTCTTAACAGCATCACCAGTTGAATTCATAATACCGTTTTCTTTGAAAGCAAACGATGTTATAAATGATGATTTAAACAGTACTGCTTCTAAAGCATTCAGTGCATATAGCGATAAAGCTATTGACTTCTTGTGCTCAAATAAATCATAATCATCAGTTTTTAATAAACGCTTAGCATTCATAATTACTGTATCTTCAAACTTTTCAACTATTGCTTCAGCTCTTGATAAAATGTGATCATTAATCATGATATCATCAAAGATTTCTTTAGCATTAACTGGTAAAGCTTTAACTATTTCAGCATATGTTTCAGAGTGAACATTGTTCTCCATAAATCCATGCTGAAACCACCAAGACTCTAGCTGTGGATTAGTAGTAATTGGTATAAATACTTCAGCTACTGTTCTTCCAGCTATAGAGTCAAGAAGTGTTTGAAACTTAAGGTTTTTAAGAAATAAGTTTTTAAGTTTATCGTCCATAGATTCAAAATCTTTAGCGTCTTCAGTGTATGTAAAGTCTGTAGCAAACCACATTAAACCTAATGCATCTTTTGTTTGATTTTGAATATGTTGCTCGATGTTTAAATCAAGTCTTGAGATGTTTCTACCAGTACCTAAGAATAAAGGTTCAGTAGAAAAATCTATGTTTGTCTTATTGAATAATTGATTCATGATTAAACCTCGCATCCGCCACCAGAGCAAGCTGATGATAATTCTTTTGCATCTTTAACTTTTGTATTATGATAATATCCAGTTTTAATTCCTAGAAATTTAGCAAAATACATATCTTCAATGATGTCTTTTATATCTATTTTTCCATCTTCGTATAGATCAGGATTATAGAATACATTTGAACTGATTGCCTTATCAATCCATTTTTGAGTGATTGCTACATGTTTTAAGAAATCTTTATTAATCTTTCTGTCATATGCATAATCATATTTGTCAACAAGTTTTATAGCATCTGGAGCATATTGTTTTAATAATACACCTTGTCTGTCTTTAACTGTTAATGGCTCTTTAATTGGCTCAATTGAGCTAGTTTGATTTGAGCCTATAGAGCTAGATTCAGATGGAGGTATCATTGATAATCCACAGTTAGCCATACCGTTTTTAGCAACTCTTTCTTGAAGACTTGACCAATCACATTCTGGCGCTCTTGAGCAAATAGTATCTACAGTTTTTTTGTATCTATCTATTGGCATTATTGAAGCCCAGTTTGTTCTGTCAAACAATGGAGCTTTTCCAAATTTTTCAACAAGTTCATTTGATGCAGAAATTAATCCATATGCAAAGTGTTCCATCCATTGATCGTGTTTATCAATAGCTTCTTGAGAACCGTATCTTAAACCTTGTTTAGCTAACCAGTTTGCATGATTACTGAAACCAATACCTATATCTCTATAATTTTTTACAAAACTATTAGCTTGAGATGTTGGATGAACTTGTCTAAGCGCCAGCATTGTCTGTAGCTCAACAAGAAGTTTAGTATAAAATGGTAAATCATCAATTGATACTTCAGATTGATTAATATTGCCAAGCACGCAAATACCAATTGCTGGAGCATCTGGTTCGTAGCTTTGAATAGGTAGTGTTGGAGTACAAAATTCAACACAAATATTAGACTGAGAAATCTCATCTAAATATGGAGTGTTTGAATTAACTTCATCAATATTAACAATATAATATGATGATGTTTCACCTCTTTCTGTCGCTATTGATCTAAATAAATCTTTAGCATCAGATGTTGATGAAAATGCATTACTTGCTTCAAGTTTACAATATTCTTCTTCAAAAAGTTTAGTATCTTTTCCGTACATAAGTTTATTCAACTCTGGCGCTTTCCTAACGCTAAATGTTCCAAATGGCATAGATTTAGATGCTCTTTTATAAATAAGCTCATGAAGTTTAATTCCATAAGATAAATCATTTATTCGTTTTTCTACAGCCGTTCTAGGAGATTTAAGCCCTAAAATATCATCAAGTTCTGGATCGTAGAAATTAGCAAATGCTGTTGCAGATCCACGTCTTCCGTTTTGAGAAGCTTTACCAACATCAGTATCTATAGATTTAAGTACAGGAATTTTACCACTGTGTTTAATTAGACCTTCTTTTACCATATCACCAATAGATGCAATATCTGAAATATCAACACCAACTCCAGCTGATGCAACAGTATGAGATACTATTGCAGAACTTGCAGTATTCCATGAATCAATGTTATCACCTATTCTTATAGTACAACAAGATGCATAGTCAGTTCTATTAGTTCTTAAAGCTTTTAGCTCTGGAGTTGGTAAAGTTACCTTGAACTTAGATAATGCGTTATACACATCTGCTATTCTCTTTAAATCATGATGAAATGTATCCATTGCTATTAGCATAAACATAAATTGTGGTGTTTCTAGAGGAACTTTGTTCTTGTCTAAAAATACATCGTTAGTTATTGTTTTGTCAAGACCAGATGCACTAAATGTGAAATCTCTAGAGTGATCAATTATTCTGTCAAGTTTTTCAAGTTCTTTTTTTGAATAAGAAAGAATTGCTTTTCCATATAATGATTTATTTTTCTCTATAATTTCAGCAAGAGTGCATGGTTTTGTGCTTTTAAAAACTTGTTTATAAAGTTTTTGAAGCTTAAGATTTCTAGAAACTTCATCGTATTCAAAATGTCTAAGTGAAGACATGTCATATGTAGCTTTTATTGATACATCAAGAATGTATGACGTTGGAATGCCATCATACATATGAAGTTTGCATTGCATTTCAATATCAGACACTGAAACATTTTTAAGACTACCTTTAGCCCATGTTAATGAGTCTCTAAACTTTTGAAGATTTAGAGGCTCAAGTGTGCCATCATTTTTTAACACATTCATGGAAAATCCTTACATTTCTGGTTTGTTTAAACTTTTTTGATAAAGTTTTTCTTTTAAAAGATAACCTTCTAACATCCAGATTTTTTCTCTGGCATTATCGAAGGCAACTTTGTTTCCTATTTCTGCATTATAGTTTTCTGGAGATGCACAAGCGCTTTCACCAGTAACAGTAAATCCATTCATTAAAGTTATAACACAAACAGTAAGAACATCAGTTAGCCTATGGTAACTGATGTCATTGATTGTGCTGTCAATATGAGCTGGAGTTAATCTTGGAGCATTAAGACCTTTGTTTTGAATTTCATATTCAAGTTCTTGGTCTGAAACAGATCCAGCCATAATTAATTACCAGCTACTAAAGTTTTAAGGTTTTTACCGATAACAGCTTTTACAACTGTTTTAGCTGGAACATCAACGATTTTATTTGTACCTGGAACTCTTGCTGTTGTAGCAGCTTTTGCAATTGGTTTTAATGTTAAAAATCCTGTTAATGCAACTTCTTGTTTGCTAGCCAGTGTTTCACTAATTACTTCAATTAACGCTTCAACATTTTCTTTTGCAGCTTTTTTAGATGTATTTGTTCTTGTAGCTAATGCTTCAATAAATTCTGATTTGTTCATTTGTTTTTCCTTAATTTGTTTTTATTAAATATGGTCTTTATTGCATGCATTTCTAATAGCGCCATAAAGCTATTGAGAGGGGCAGATTCTTCCTCATAACTGATACATGCACAACTGGCGCTTTGAAGAATAGGGAAATTACATATTAAAATAGATTAGATTTTATCTTTTCTGAATAATAGTAACCTATAAGTAGTGCCTCGGCTTGTCCATCTCTTAGTGCATCTCTTTCGCTTCTGAATGAAGCGCCAGATAATTGTTCTGCTAGATTAATTGAATCAATTTTTTCCTTAGAAAGATTTAATGCCTTCTTCCATTGATTAGCTGGTACAGTAACTACATTAGCGCCAGATAGTTCTGCTATAGCTAATAGCTTACCAAAGTTTCTATCTGTTGTAGAAGAGCTACTAGCACTATTGCCTATACTGTTACCTGGTAACTCAAGAACTATTGTTTGTTTATCATCAGATTCAAATAAATCTTTGATTTTGAATACATCAAGTTCTCGTTTTGTTACTGCTGGTGTTTTAATTTTCATCTTAACTTGACCTTTTTGAGGTCCAGATTTAATGATAACTTTTTTACCAGATTTATCCAATGCTTGCACCATTACTGGCGCTTTGAGGATTATCTCAGTTGTAGGCATTGGATAAGCTATACCATCTTTGTAAATTCCCCCGTCTAAGCCTATTTAAATGTCCACACCAATAATACAAGTATTATTGGGTGGACATACTCCTTTGTTTTTTACTTGAATGTCCATCCGAAGTAATCCTTATTTGTATTTTTTATTTTAGATATTATTCTTACTATAGTATGATGAGATTTTGATTTAACCAAATTATTATCTATTATATATTCTGTGCAAGCCTTAAGTGTTGGAAAATATTTTTCTTGTGTTTTGCATTTATAGATTAATATTATTGGCTTACTTGTTCCGTGACCATCTTTATGTTGATATTTTGTATTTTCAGATCTTGTTATCCATCTACAATTTTCTGGATAATAGTTTTCTTCTATTTTTTTTCTATCTATAGTTAATCCTTTTTTCCATCCATTTGCTAGTGACCATTTCTCAAAATTTTCAAAATTTTCCCATTCTTTGCACATTGATATATTTTTTGCTCCATATGTGGAATAAGCTTTTGCATTTTCATTATAAAGTCTTGCTCTTATTCCTTCCCAAGTTGAATACAATGGTGTTTTTGATTTACCATGTCTTATTCTTTTTGAAAATTTACATTCTCCAATATTGCAATATTCTTTTTTTGAGTCACCTCTAACAGATACTTTATTTCCGCAATCGCATTCAAACCAATAATAAGTATGTTTTGATGAATTTCTTGAATCATTTATATTTTTTTTTAATTTTTTCATTATAATATTTTTCCTCCATTTAGCATTTTTTATTATAGCTATAATATGCTAAATGGTTTATTAAATAAAAATATCTAAGCCGATATCAATTGATATGATATGGCTAGATACTTGGTTTTCTGATACTTTAATCGGTTCCATTAAGGAGATCTTATTAGAATGTCATGTTTTTAACAGCTGCTTTAGCTTCTGCAGAACCTTCAGTAGTTGCAGCTTGAGTTGCACCTTCTTTAGCTTTTCTGTTTAAGATTGGAGATTTTTCAATTAATGCTGAGAATTTAGACATAACTTCTTCACCTTTTGCATTATTACCATTTAAGTCTGTAATCATTGAGATTTCATTAGACTGAGGATATTGAGCACCTTCAGTGTGGATTTCTCTAATACCAAATAAAGCAACTTTACCGATTACACCTAATAAAGCTTTACCAGCTTGGTTTTCTTCTTTGTAAGCTTTAAATACTGCATCTTTAGCGTTGATATCTTTACAACCTGTTGCTGCAACTAATGCTGTAACTATTGAGACACCACTCATGTTTTCAACTTCATCACCTGCTTTGAATTTTCCATCTTTATCATCTGCTTTTGCAACATATTTAGTATTGAAGTATTCTTCATATGTTGAACCTTCTTCATTTGCAATAACTAATTTAAACATTGTTGCACCTGATGCTGTTTTAAATACAGCTGCTTCTTTTACTACACATTTTGCTACTTGAGATGACCATGTTCTTGATTTGATATCTTGCACTGGCGCTTTTTCTTGAACTTCTGCTGAAATTCCGATTGCTGATAAATCTACTGTTGTGTTTGACATGTTAATTCCTTTTAATTTTAATTTGGTTTGCATTCATATATCTGTCATAATATATAAAATGTTAGATTTTACATAAATATGTTACTTTCACCTAAAGCTTGATTTGTTTGTTTTAATTATGCTTGTGTTTCTTCAGAGTCTTCTGCTGTCTCGCAGTAGTCATTGCATACTTCATTACATAAAACTTCTGAAGCTGTTGCATCTGCGTAATCAATAACAACATCAATTGAGTTTTTTTTCTTTACAATTTTAACCGATGGAACACCAGCGTCATATCTGTCAGTTGCCCATGAACCAACGATGTTTTCTAATTCTTTAGCACCTAAAGTAATTTTCATTTGTTTTTCCTTTTAAAAATTTGTTTTTTCTTGTCTTTTATCTTCTGCATATACTTTTTCGTTCATAAGTATTGTTGCAGAGATATTTCCATTGTAATTATTTAAATCAATGTCAATGTCTTTTTTTGAACTAAAATCAATATTGTTATTAACAAAATATCTTATTGCTTCTTCAATATCTATATTATTCATTTCTAGTTTCATGTTAATTTCCTTGAATCAATTCAAATAATTTTGAAGCTGAGAATAATTCTTCGTCTTCGCTAATTATGTTTGGAACTTTTCCTTCGAATCTGTTCTTACCAATTGCCTGGTCTGTACCTTCGAAATTAATAGTTCTCTTATCATCGCTGTTATATGACATATGTCCAACAAGGTCATATTTAGCACCTATAACTTCTTTAAACTTTTTAGCTTTCATCATTGGATGTTTTTGAGCAATCATATCTGTAACTATTGATTCTTCAAGAGAGATAGTTACAATATTTTTGTCTAAAGCTATAAGTTGATCGTGTCTTTGTCTCACAACTAAGTCAAAATGCCCCCAAAGGTTCATTCCATCGGCTTTGTTTGGATAAAGAGGTTTTAGAGCTAAGAATAGTTTTTCGCAGTATTCATACCATGAGTCAACTATAACTGTATCGTAGTCTTTATCTTCTTCAAGGAAAGCTAGTGCTTCTGCCATATCTCCAGCTGTTTTACATCTTATAGATGCTATATCTGGATTTAAAGCAGAACCAAGTCCACCTTCAAAATCTAGAACTATTGCTCTTTCTGGAAATCCTGTTGAAAATCTAGTTTTCTTTGTACCAGATTTACCAAAAATTAGCATTTTGATGTTTTTTTTAGTGCCATCACTAGCTTTAATTATTTCAATTGCCATTTTAATCCTTTTGTATTTATTTGGTCTTATATCTGTTTTTGTATGTGTTTTTAATATATACAAATATCTGTGAAAGCCAAGAAAAGGGTTAAAATTATATCTTAATCTAGCTTAGCGCCAGATGAAGGATACTCTTGATTAATATAGCTATTGATGATTATTGACAGGCAAGATTCAACATACATAAGTGTTATATATTCTGCTTGGTCACAGCACTGTCTATCAAAGTTTTCTAGTAGCTCTAAGTCTTGAGATATTGAGTCTCTATATTCTTCTATTGATTTAAGTAAATCTATTTTTTCTGGATTAAGCATTATTGTAACCTTTGTATTAATTCTTCTATAGCATCTTGAGCATTTGGAAGTTTTATTTTTCCTGAGTCAAAATGTTTTAGACCTAGTTCATCGTAACAAAAGTATCTAAAGATATCTTGTCCATCGATGTCTTGGTCTTTAAAAATCTGAATGTATTCGTTTTCATAAATAAATACAGATTCACCGTGTTTGTCTAGCTGATAGAAAATAGTTTCTATATAAATTGGATCAATTTCTTTATTCATTGTAATCACTACATAAATGTTGAAATTTTATAACAATGTTTGTAGATATGCATGAAACTAAATCTTTAGTAAAATCAGTTCCTAAATCTTCAATTGGTTCCCATAATATATTTTCAATACTACATTTATTCCATTTTTTTAGGTTTAGTGTTTTGATTGTTATGCATCCTGTTGCAATTTCGTATGCAATATTTTCAAGTTCTTTTATTTTCACTATATGTTCCTTTTCCAAGTTTATCTCTAGAGTATTTTTTGTGACCACAATAATGACATATGTTGTTATCGAAAAAATGACGGCATCCAGCTGATTCATTCATAAATTTTATAATATCTTTATATATATAGTTTGCTTGCCAAATAACATTATGATCTTTATTATCTAATTTGTTTAGTATGTCTTCAGGAATGCAGTCATAAATTCTATTATACATTCCTCTGAATTGCATAATTTTGCTATTTCTCTCTTGTTCTTCTTTAAATGTCATTAGTTATGTCTCCTTGCTGCTGAGTTTATTGTTGATCTAACTTCAGATTTAGTTTGAGGATCAGATAAGCATGAGTTTGCATTCTCTGCCCAAATGTCCCAATCTGGCGCTTTGATCTTGTTCTTAAGTATCATACATAAAGCAAAGAAGTTATCATTTCTATTACCTTTAGATGTGTTCGATAAGAACCATCTTATAGCGCCAGATATCCTGAAGTCTGCTGGTGCATCGCCATCTTCGAATCTAGATATAGCTTGATCTGCTTGTTGCTTCTCAGCTGAGTCTGGAATATAGTGTCTAATATCTAGCTTTTGATCTGTAATGTTATACCAATGTTCTCCATCTGGATTACCATAGTACCATCTAGATGCATTTCTACATTTAGAGTCTGCTAATTCCATTCCTAGAGAGTTTAGAACATTTACATACATTTCTTTGTAAATTTCTGGCTCTAAGTGGAAAGTTGAAACAGTTGGAAAAATTAATCTAAATCTATCGCAAATGACACCGTTTTTATCTTTTTGATGTGATTTTGTTGTTGTTATTAGATATGTTATATTTTGGAATAAAGATTTAGCATCTTCGATTGTTAGACCTTCATCGACATCTATAATAAATAATGATTGTTCTTTTAGATAGTTGGCGTCGTTTATATAGCCGTCTTTCCAAACGCTTTGAGGACCCATTCCTTCATCAACTTCAACATATTGACCTTTGAATAAACCAGCTGAGTATTTGCATTCTGAATTAACTATTTTATGAATGTTCTCGAATTTACCTTCAGCTCTTGTAAATCCTGATGGATCGTATTTATTCATGTTGGCGCAATAAGATAGAACTACATTATCAAGAGATGCTTGAGACAGCTTCTCGATCTTATATTTAACAATTCCATCAGCTTCTTTTTGAATAAGTGAATTTCCTTGCATAGAAGCGTGTTCCTTAACTAGTATCATTTCTTGCTCAAGAGTTTTAACAGTTACATCTTTAACTGCTTTTATGATATCTGTTCTAGCTGCGAAGTTTCTTCTTAGAAGTTCTTCGTAGATTTCCATATATATAGGTTTAATCTCAACTGTGTCCATAACTGTAGCATCAAGTGTTTCTGTGAATTTAATTGCAAATCTAAGATGATCTTCTGTAATCTTAGATGATAAATCTAGTATTGCTAGTAATCCCATAAGTTTTTCAATTTTTTTAGGAGCACCTAGATTTTCTGAGATATCAGAATTAAGAGTTTCTCTTATTCCTTCTTGTTCGATATTATAATCTGTAAGCATTTTATAGATGTCTGTTGGCATATCTATATATTTGGTAGAATTAAGGAATTCTCTGAGAGATTTTTTATATTCTTCGATATCTTTGTACAGACTAGCTGGCGCTGTTTCGAATGATTTGTTCCTGTTTGAGCTTTTTTTGTATTCATCAATGTGAAGAATAAATGTTCTTCTGATGCCACCTGATAGATAGTATTCAAGAAGCTTTTCTTTTTTCTTAGGAACTAGATTAAAAGGACCTGGTGCTCCAAAGAATAAAGAATTAAACGGAACATTTGTTGCTTCGAAATAACCTTTGCCACCTTCTGATACATTAACTGGACCTCTAGATGAACCTGTATCCCAAGCTGTTTTCATCATTTTTAGTATTTCAGACATACCTGTAATCTCATCACCTAATTCGTCCGTTGTTATATTTATTGACCCGAAGTTTTGATCACAAACCGTTTGTGCAGTTTTCTGAATACCTTGCCATGAAGAGTTTACTGGAATAAATGGAGATGAAATTCCTATATATCTAATGTCACACTTGTCGTTTTTAGAGTCATAATGTTTATTATAAAAAGCTTCTGAGTGAGCTATATATGAATTAAACATTTCTTTGTATAAATATTCGGCTAAGTCAAAACTCATGTTTTTTCCTATACCTTGACCTCCGAAGCTAATAGCAAAATAATTAGGAATTGTTTCCTTGAATCCTGAGTTTGATTCTCTTCTGATTTTGATTCCAGCTATACCTGCTGCTGCTGCTGTATTAAAAAATAAAGCATTCTGAAATAGTTCATGAATTAATGTATATTGACACTGATCATTAGCCCATTCGTAAAGCTTATCAAGTATTACCATCTTTTTCTCCTTTTTAATTAACTCTACAAATTATATTATTTATAACTTGATAAAATTAATGAAATTAATGTTCACTTTTCAAAGCGCCAGACAGACTAGGTTCTGGCTTTAAATATCAAAAGTAAATGATATCGGTTTATAGTCAACTCGTAGTGGTGTACCAAACCACAGAGACACATAAAGGAGCTGGACTTACATAAATATAAGATCATAACTTTAGTATGATTTTAATAAAGTATTCAAATGTTTAGCATATTGTAACTTATATTTAATGCCAGCTGTTAAATTATCCTTTTTTGTCGATTGTTATTGTTGTAGCTTTAAATTGTTTAGCTACTTTTCTTAGGAAATTTAACTCTTCATCTGATTCAACTGATGAAGATATAATATCTCTTAGCTCAGCGCCAGATAATAGTTTAATTTCAACATTATTGCCTACTGCTTGTGCAGATTTATATATACCATCTTTATCTGGCGCTAATTTAATTTTAATCATGTTTTGAATCTTTGATAATTGATTTCAAATCATTAACTATGAATTTCATTGTTTCAGATGCTTTATCTCTAGCAAATTCTTCAATTTTGTTATCAAATTTTAGAATTGAAGAATTTAGTATTGTCATTTCAATTAATTCTATATAGTCTTGAAGCTTAGTCAATAAAGTATTTTCATTCATAAATTATCATTTAATGTTGATTGTGAAAAGCATCTGATATCGCATACATCCATGTGCTGTGGATGTCTATAGTTGCAATATGCTTGTGGTAGCTTTGTAAATTTTCCAGATTGTTTAGCTTGAACATATAGTTGTAGCTCATAATCTGGCGCTAAGTCTGCAACTGATTCATTGTATTCATCAAGAAGTTTTACAAATTTTTCTTGCCATTTAATAGGCATATCCATAAGTAAAGTTCTTGGTAAAATTAACCATGATGCATAAGTAAGATTAAATGCTTTATTGATATGACTATCTCTTCTTAAATATCGTTCTTCTTTCATTTGTTGTCCTTTTTAACTACTTTGGTAAAGGCGTAGTCTAAGCCTCAATTAAAAGGGTATTTCGGATTCATCTATATCTATCTGTGGAATAGATGTTCTAAGATTATTGATATGATTATCAGGTTTTTTGTATTCATCAATTATTGATACGCTTTCTTCTAAATAGTTTTTAACCAGGAAATCAATAAAGAATCTAAGTGAATTGAAATTTTTCTCTTCTTTAATTATGTTTCCAGTTCTTGTTTTTAAAGCTCTAGTCCATTGAGTAATTTTTTCAGGATATTTAGCGAATGCTTTTTCCCATTCTTCGTAAATCCAAAGTGGATCATATTTGTATGGTCTCCCAGCTTTAGATACAGGATCACCATAGGCTTTAGTCATAAGTTGAGAACCAACTATAATAATAGTAATTGCTTCTTTAGCCATTTTGAATGATTTGATTAAATCCTGGATTGTTAAAGATTCTTGATTAGATTTTTCAAGTTTTGATTTAAGTTCTTGCATCTTAACATCATAGAATTCTCTAGTTATTTCAACTGGTGATTCATCATCAATGATAACAGATAAGTCTTCTAAGCCTAGAAGTTTTTTTCTATCTTCTAGAAGTTTTTTAGATTTTTCTGGATTAACTAAGTCTCTATGAACTGGTTCAAAATGATCTGTGTGGAAGCCAAAAGTTGAAACTGTTTTTCCCAAATCGAGATATTCAGAGAATTGCTTAGATGGATGATTACGGCTTAAGCGATTAATCATTTGAAGATAAAGAGGTAAGCTTTTTGTTACCCTTAATTGAACACCTAGAGATACATCAGGGCAGTCGAAACCAACCGATAGCTTACCGATAGATAGTAGACATGTAACCATCTCACCTGGCGCTTCTTGAGTGTCATCTTGGTTGAATAGATTCTTATCTTTATCTTCGGGCTTAACAAAAGATGTGTTGTTTATAAACGCATCAAGGATTAATGGTGAAAGTCTTTTATCTGTTTTAGAGTGATAAGCTCTTGCATTGTATCCGTCTTTTCTTAAGATTTCTTCAAAGTTGTTGGCTTGGTCTATAGATGAACAAAAAACAATTGTCTTTTTAGATTTAGCATTCATCTCATTCATTGAGCTAAGCGCCAGATTTAGGTGACTTGTTGTGTTAATGATTTTATCAAGTTCTACAGTGTTATAATCGTTTGTAGTAGTTTTAACATCTGAATAGTCAATGTCTTCAGCCCATTTAGGAACAAAGTATTTAATAGGACACAAAAATCCAGCGTCTTGAAGTTCTTTTGTTCCAAGATTAGATAAATATTCATAACCTGAAAAAGCATAACCTTCTGCAGTATATGGAGTTCCAGAATAAAGAATTTGGACTTCTGGTTTAATAAAATCAATACAATCAGCTGTTCTTTTTGATACATCTGGATGAGCTATATGACCTTCGTCAATTTGCATTATTTTGAATTTATGTTTGAAATTAATTTTACCAATTCTTGCATGAAGTGTTTGAGCCATAATAAGCTGAACTTTACAATCTGGATCGAAGTGATTAGTATAATCAGCTTTCAGGATTGAATAGGTTACACCTTGTTCATCAAGATGAGCTGCAATCTGTTCAAGAAGAGCTGTTATATTAATCATTAAAATAACACCAGTGTCTTGGTTGATTCTTGCCATTTCAGCCATAACAAGACTATTGTGAGTTAAAGTATAGTCTTTTGTAATGTATAAACTATCACTTGAATTAATTGTTATACATCTACTGTTTTCTTGATAATCTAGTTTAGTTATTGAAACTATTGATTTTTCTTTTCTATCAAAATTTATGTAAACTCTATAATTTAACAATCCTTCTTTTTTTTCACCTTTATGTGAATATGTTGGAATTCTTGATGATGAAAAAACATACAATCCTAGGCTTCTAGCTAGATTTATTATATTATTTGCTAATCTTTTAGATGATGTAGAATACTCATAGTATTTGTTTTTGCAATTAACAAGATGTCCATCTGTATCAAGAAGTCCTTGTAGTAATTGTTTTCTGTTTTCTATAGATGAATACATATAAATATCAGGTATAAACTTTTCAACAGATTTGTGATTTAGTAATCCAAAAGATTCAAGTATTGATGCAAGATTTGTTTTGCATCTTCCTTTTCTTGAAAAGAATATATCGTGTTTTCTTCCTTCGTTTCTTATATATTCTCTTGATACAAAGTCTCCAGCTGGAAGAGATGATATAACTTTGTTTCTGATCTTTTCATTATTGTTAGAAAGAGATATTTGTGCATTTCTAAAAGAACCGTCACCTAATAATGCTCCAAGAGTATATGGATCTAGCGGCAAAGTATTATCTTGATAGAATTCAACTGGAGCTGGAAGTTTTATTTTGATTTTCTTTTCTTTTAATGCGCTTTTTTTGTTCATTATTTCAGATAACGATCCAGTTCTATATGGATCCTGTCTTTCTCTGTATGTCCATAAATGGTCTATTCCGCATCTTGTAGAGCTTCCATCAAGAAAAGTAATTTCATAAACATCTTTTGTTCCTTGTTCATGAATATGAGTTATTGATTTAGACAAACCATCAGAACCTATAACATTATCATTTAAAGTTAACTCTCCCATTGTTTTCCAACCGTTTGATGTCAGAACTGGCTCAGAATATGGTTGCTCTTTGCCATACGCTGGTGGGCAATCTAGCATTAGTTTTGTTTCACCAAATGTTATGGCTGCCATTTCTTGTTCTATTATGTCTTCTTGATGTTTTCGAAGTGTATAAGCCATTATTGTTCCTTTTATGTATTTAGCCGAATAAAGCCAATTTAACTGCTTGTTTTGCTTTTCCTGAGCAAGATATTGATTCGTAATCTTCTCTATTTGCTAAAGCTTCAGATGTTTCGTTTTGATTACAGTTTTCGAATATATCTATTGTCCATGAATTGTTGCATTCCGACCAGAATATCCAATAAACTGTGTTTTCATACTGAAATGCTACATCTAAAACTCTTTTAAGTCTTTTTGTTAACATTTTAACTGTTTTATTGTCAAATTCTTTTAGTTGTTGAATTTTAAAACTACTCATATTTTAATCCTTTTAGCACAATCTAGCGCTTGATATTGTTAATAAATAATCATTATCTTTTATTTCAATAAAAGAGTCACATATATTGAAATCATTACTAACCACTCCAACTATATCTATTTGAAATATTCTTAATGTTGTAAAATCTTCATTTTTATCAAGTATATTGTTACATGAATATCCAATATCGTTTATTTCAAGTAATTTTTCTTGTCCCCAAAAATTATTGCTTGTTATTGAAACATCTCTTATTTCTATATTGTTTACATTTATTCCTATAATCTTATTAAATATAGATTTTAAGACTTTCTCGACATAACTATATTTTCCTGTTTTTGTTTTTAATTTTTTATATTTATCTTTATCAATATAGAAATCAATAATTGCACCAGCTAATAATATTTTTTCCATCTTACTTCCTTATGTATTCTCATTAACACCAGCACTGAGTACTGGCGCTTTGAAAATAGATTTTAAAATCTAAATTTTTCTACAGGTTTGTATTCTTCTTCTGTTTTAGGTGTTTCTATTTCTAGATTTTTAACTTGAGATGAAGCATAATATGGTGTATTGTTGTTGTATCTTGGACATACAGTGTTATAGTCACAATATGATAAACATCTGTTGGCTGAGCCGTTTGACTTACCATATGCAAAGATATTGCACATTTCGTCATCATCTGTTGGCATAGTGTTATTATCTAAATGAAATTGAATCTTTTCAGATCTGTCAATAAACATTTGTTTGATTGTGTCAACATCATGCATGAATAATTCCATGTTTTTCATAACATTGTCTTTAGATGGTGAACCACCTTTGTTTACAATATGCAAAGCGCCAGAGTAGATATTACCAGTTTTGTGAAACTCTAGCATGTTATAAGTTGCAACTTGAAGATTATAATCATGATTGATATCATTCATAATAACCTTTTTATAGCTTGAATCAGATAAAACTTTACCATCAATAATGATTTTATATTTATGGTCAATAATATCGTATTCACCTGATACAATCCAACCGTTACCTAAGTCAAGTTTATATCGTTCAGCTGTTGTGTATCTACCTGGTTCTGCGTATTGAGCTATTAAAGCATCAAGACCTAACTGATAAATAGAACCAGTTGTATTAGCGCCATAATTCTTTTGATTAGCAAGTTTTCCGTGTTTAACCTGAAGAATATTAAAATATAATTCTTTACCTATAGATGAAGCTGATAGCACCTTATCACCTGGTTTAGCTGTTCCTGAGTATTCAGTACCTAATAGCAGAAGTGCTTCGAAATCAGAAGCCCATGAGCCTGTGTCTATTGGTTGTTTTTGTTTTGATTCACTCATTTGAATCTCCTTTGAAATAAATGCAGTTTGGAAATTGATAATCTGGAAAATCTTGTCTAAAATTGTCACAAGTTTTATTAAAGTTTTTCTCAGATATCAACCCAGCTGCACTTGCATTCATTGCTGAAATTAGACAGCTTAATGAATTAATTAATTCTCCATTGTCTGGATTGTTTTCATCTTCAAGTTCTTCAATATCATTGTATAAATCATCAATGTTCATTATTTTCTCTTTTTGCATTAAATAATGCTTCAAATAATGATTTTCTAATTTCTTTATCTTTTTCTGTTTCGTCTTCTGGATATTCGCCACAATAGTTTTGAGCCATTTCTTGAATAAAGTCTGCTTCTTCAGCTGATAAAATTAAAGTTATAACTTTTGTTGTTTTGCAAGTAGCTGTTGCCATTATTTTTCCTTTTGATTGCCACATTTGTGGCAAGTGTCGTTTATATAGATGTTTTTAGATTTGCAATTGCTGCATATCCAAGCCATTACGGAATGTACTCTATTATAGTGTTTGTAACGAAGTCAGAAGCATCTAAAACTATTTCTTCAGCATTGTACATATCATGAGCTATATCTAATGCATCTGATAGTGTTTCTGCTTCAATTTCTACAACCTTTGATAATATTTCTTGTATTTCAAGTTTAAATTTTTGCATTTAAATCCTTTTGGTTTTCTGTTTTATTTTCTTTTATCATTCTTGATTGAAGTTCATTTATTACATCAGATAATGCATCTATGTGCATTTGAGATATTCCAGTAACTGAATAGTCAGTATTAAAAGTATATCCTTTTAAGAACCATAAAATATCTTTACAAGCTTCTATTTCTTCAACTATTTTTACATTTTTTGCTTGCATATTTATTTTCCTTGTTCTAATTGTTTTAGCATTTCTAGTGCTTGCGTGAAAAAGCTTTTGTTTTCCATTGTTTATCCTTTGATTGTTGTCATTTCTTTTATTTGTTTGAAATATCTGTGTTTTGTTCTAAGGATGTCTCTTGATATTTGTGACATATTAGATATTTCTTTTAGCACATCTATAAAATAATCTTCCCATTGTTCTATCGACTGAGTTGTTTCAGAGATTTGTATCATGTATAATCCATCCATTTGGTATGCACTTAGATATATATTTGGATGAGGTGTATATACATTAATCATATTATCAATTCTTGCTCCTCCGTAGATTTTTGCATTCTTCAAAATATGGATGTTCTCATTGATAGTTGCTCTTTCTCCTATATATACACCAGAACCTATATGAACATTGTTTCCTATTCTTGCTCCATAATTTATATGTGAATAGTTTCCAATTATAACATCTGGTCCGATGTATATATTAAGATCAAGTCTTTTGATTTCCTCTTTTAGCTCATCAATTGTATTAAAATCAAATAGTTCTCTATTTGGTCCTAAATACAGTGAATAATAATATTCATAATCCCAATCTTCATCATCTTCGTACATTATTTATCCTTTTAATTTTTCTATCCATCTGGCTCTTATTTTGAGAATGTGTCTGATAGTGTCTTTTAAATCTACTCTGTGATTATCTTTCATCTTTAGCTCTACATAGTTTACAAGTTTTTCTAGGTCAGCTATGTTGAGCGCCAGACATGGTATAGTTCTAGATGCAATGCTTCCATTTCTTATGAATGTAACTTTTTTTATATCGTAGACTCTTTTAACTTTTGATTGTTTAATCCACCAGTTCAGGAATGATTTGTCATCATATGATATGGTGTCTACAACTAGTAATCTTTTTGTTCTGTTTTTAACTTTTGGAAATATTGTAACCGAAGTATTATCTGAGAAGATTTTATTAGCTGAAAGTTTATCATTAATTTTCTTTAATCTAACATAAGCATTTGTGCATTCTTTTGAACAATATACTGTTTGTTTTCCGCATAGTTTGTGACCGCATTGTATGCAGAATTTCATTATTTAGTCCTTTTAATATAATTAAATACTTACTAGAGAGTAGTTGCTAATTTAAACCGTGTAGCTTAGCTGCTTCTCTTGTAGTTCTACTCTCCATAAATATTTATTGCTTTAGTATAATATTCACATATACAAGATTAGTTGAGCTTCAATCAACATCTGGAAATCCCATCCATATTCCTATCGTCTTCCCACTACAATGATAGGTTTCGTAGCCAGTTATCACCTTTTCAATACATACCCTCATAGCCTCAAGAAGATCTGTTGCAACAGGTTGTTTTCTATATCTATTACTCTAGTGTATTGTCACTACTGAATCCCGATTATTATATTAATTTAAAGAATTTTTTTATTCTATAAATAAATCCAGTATTATTTTTATAACATGAAATAAGTTTATTGTTGTCATTATAGATATAAACTTTTCCATGTTTAATTGTTAAAGTATTAACATCTTTTGAATGAATAGTTGTTGATTCATCTTTGTGAAATATTCCTTGAATGTTATTTACTATTCCAATTGATTGTTGCTCATAATTATAAATTACTGCATACATCTTTCATCCTTCATTGTTTCATAAGCATAATCTTGAATTTCAGATGTGTATGCTTCATACCATTCCATAAGGATCCTTGCTTCGTTTGCTTCTAACATTACTCTGGCGCTTTGAAGAGTAAATTTGCTTCCAATATTGTTTTCATTTAGAAATTCATCCATTGAATCAAGAAGTTCATCAAATTTGTCTGAACCTGTTTTTTCAAACCATTCGTCATAATCTGGAATTCTCATTGTTTATCCTTATCTAATATATATTTTACACATAAATCAGAATCTGTAGCTGTTCCAGTATTTAGTTTATCAATATTGTATTCACAAATTTTTTTAATCTCATCTGATATGATTTGATTATTTTCATAAGATAATTCTTTTGATTCAAATCCATCTGATAAATAAAAAAATGAATATATATGTAGCTTAGCTATCATATTTACTTGTTTTTTAGTTAATTCCTTATCTAACATATTGTGAACCATCATCGTAGAATGTTACATCTACATAAAGTTCAAAGCAATTATAATCTGGATCTAGGTCTTTGCCATGGCATAGTGCTTCAAGCATTTCTTGAAGTTCTTGCTGTTTAGATTCAGATAAGTCTTTGAATTGAATATTAAGTGTTACTGATTTCATCTATTGTCTCCTTATAGTTCTTGAAAATTCTAGACATTTCTTTATTGCTTATTGTAGTACAACCAATTGTTACTGAATCCTTAGAAGATTTTACAACTGTGTATTGTTCCAGTTTTAAACCTATGATGTCTTTATCTGAGATGTATCGTTTCCAAAGCGCCAGTGCTTTGGTGAAATTAACTCTAATACTGTTTGTAGTGTAAAGTAAGTCTCCAACCTTTTTGATATATACACTGTTGTAATTTGGATCATATTTTTTAGGCTTGATAGCGCCAGATTCATCGTCTGATAAGAAGTTGGCTAAATGTGCATTTCTTGATTCTTGATATTTTTTATCATATAGTGCTTTTAGATGTTTCTTTTTTCTAGCTTCTTCTGCTTGATAGTCTAGTGCTGCTTGTGTTTGAGCTGCTAAATCATCAATATTATTGTAGAAATTTAAGATTGCTTTGTAGTTGCTAGAACGCTTGTCTTGATTGAAGAAAGTTGTATAGTTATAAGCTTCATTGATGTATTTTCTGATTTCTCTTGTGTAATCGCTTTTTCTAGCTCTTGATTGCTTAGTAAGTAATTCATTAATTTTATCAATATAAAAACCTAATGGATCAGATGTATCAGTTCTGAATATATTATAGTAAATAGGAGTAGCATCTCTAAGGCATCCAAAGTGTTTTCTAGATGTATTACTGTAATTAGCAATTCTGTCTTCTACAACAAGTGTTTTTGCTTCTCTATCGATATATGCTAATACTGAGTTATAGCTATAAAGCTTTTTGCCATGAAATGATACATTGTATGAAGCATAATTATATGATTCTCCTTCTTTTGCATAAATAAATTTATGGCATATTTCTTCGTTTTTACCCATCAAATCTCCTTTAGATTATATTCGTAATTTAATAGTGAATCCATTTCAGCAAGTATCTGTTTCCTACAACTAACTATTGCTCTTAAGACATTATTTGTTGTTTCAATTAATCCTCTTGCATCCATAGTGTTTGATTCAATATATGATATTTTAAATGGATTATAATTTGGTGCGTTGTTGCATGATTTAGAAAAATTATATTCAATCATTTTTTCATGACCTGAAGATTGAAGAATATATTCAAATGTTGAATCTGATATTGCTATCTCTAAATCTTTAAATCTAAAATCAATA